>NZ_WBVT01000035.1 GCF_009193355.1 Bifidobacterium leontopitheci | reverse complement strand
AACACCAAACGACGCCAGGAACGGCTGGGGGGACTGACCCCGGAGGAATTCCGGGACACGTTCCCCACAGCCCGGTCTGGTACCCTTTAATAAACCACGTCCAACTTTTGGGGCGCAGTTCACACCGAGGGGGCCGAGGAACAGGCCAGCCGCCGAGAGGCTGAGTTCAGCCCGGCCTTCCACCGAGAGGGGCGAGGGCGGGCTGAACTCCACCGAGAGGCCGAATCCGACCCCCTGCGTGACCGGCGTCAGGAGGCGAGGCCCAACTGGTATTTGAGCGTCATCACCCGCGTGGCCGAGGCCGTGACCTTCTTCGCGAACGCCGGGTCCGTGTTCGCCTTCGCGATGATGCCGTCCAGCACCGGCTGTACGAGCGAAGTCTCGCCGAGGCACGCCAGATCGCCGCCGGCGTCGATCAGCCGGACGCCCAGCTCGCCGCTGGGAACGCTGCTGACCGCCGCGGCGGACAGCGAATCGGAGATCACCACACCCTGATAGCCGACGCTGCCGCGCAACGTGTCGTCGATGATCGTGCTCGAAAACGCAGCGGGCGCCGACGGGTCGATACGCTGGTAGGTGGCCAGCGACATCATCACCATCGACGGGTTCGTCTTCCTGATCACCGTGTTGAACGCGCCGATTTCGTCACCGTCCATCGTGGTCGTCGTATCCAGGATGCCCTGCGCGGTGAAATCCGTATTGCCGGTCACCGCGCCGAGACCGGGGTAGTGCTTGACCGTGCCGCCCACGCCGGCGGTGCGCAGCCCTTCGACGAACGCGGCGCCATGCTGCGCGTTGCCCGCGGCATCCAGTCCGAAATCACGGTTGAGCGCGCCGATCGGAGCGTTCGAGGCGCGCGCCACCTGCACGGTGCCGAGCACGGGGGCCAGGTCCACGTCGACCCCGGCCTGCTTGAGCTGCGCGCCCCAGCCTGCCGCCGACTGTCGCAGCGCGTCCGGGGTCATCTGCCCTTGTGCCACGGCCGAGGGCATCGTGTCGAAGCCGGTGCCTTTGAGATGCTGGACGAGTCCGCCCTCCTGATCGGCGGAGACGATCAGCTTGTTGGCGGCGGGCGCGTACGTTTGCAATGCGTCGACCGCCGTGCGCACGCCCGTGGTGCCGTTGTTCCAGTTGCCGAGCAGCACGATCGAACCGACATGCCGGTCGGCGATGAGGCTCTGCAGCGCGGACGGGTCGCTGCCGGCGAACATCGGCGCCATGACCAGTTGCCCCGCCTGCTCCTCGAGGCTCATCGCGGTGACCGCACGTTGCGCGCGGCCGGCGGCGGAATCATCCGCAGCCTGTCCGGCGGACTGCTTCTCCGCCTGCTTGCGCGAAGGTTTCGGCGTTGAGGTGCGGGTGATGTCCGCGACGTCCGCGGTGGCGGACTTGTTCCGGTTTCCGGCAGCGATGTCGGACGAGGCGCGCAGCCGCCACCAGGCCCCCAGCGAGACCACCATGGCAATGACGCAAATGACGGCCGTGACGATGACGGGAATGCGGCTGGGCCGCGGTCGGCGATGCCCGTGCTTGATCTGACGTGTGCTCACGGTTTCACCATACGCCAACGCCGTGGCATAAGCGGGGCGCGACGTGGCCGCTGGTTCCTGCGGACCGTCAGCGGATTGTGAGGGTTTTCCCCAAGGTTATGCCGACAGCGTTACGGCGTCCCACGGTTTTCGCTAGGCTTGGGCTATGTCTTTTTTCGATGTTTTGGGAATGCTCGACCCGGGGGATGGCCGACGCCGCCGGAATCATGAGGATGCGGACGACGATCCGCTGGTCGTCGACGTCCAGACGGACGGCGACGGCGACGGCGATAACGATAACGGCAGCGACGAGTCCGCCGCCGCGTCCAAGGCCGGCAACGCCGGCTCCGGCGGCGGCAGACGAGGCTCCGGCGGCGGCTTCGGATTCGGGCCGTCGCTGCCCAGACTGACGCGCGGAGGTTCCGGCGCGGGCATGAGCATGGGCACGAAGATCGCCATCGGCGTGGTGCTGACGCTGGTCGTGCTGCTCGGCGTGCTGTTCGGCCTGTCCCAGTTCATCACGGACCTCATGTGGTACGGTCAGCTCGGTTTCCAAAGCGTCGTGTGGACGCAGCTGGGCGTGAAGGTCGGCCTGTGGGTCGCCTACGCGCTGCTCATGGCGGCGGTCAGCTACGTGTCCGCATGGCTGGCGATCCGCGCGCGCCCGGACTCCTCGGACGGCTCCACGTTCCGCATCAAAGGCGACGTGATCGAGGTCGGCAAGTCGTTCAGCTCCAAGACCGCGCGTCGTGTGGCGGTCGTCGTATCGCTGGTCGTCGGCGCCGTGTTCGGCTCCCAGTTCAACGCGAACTGGTCGGAGATACTGCTCATGTTCAACGCGCAGCCGTTCGGTGTCGCGGACCCGCAGTTCGGCATCGACAACGGCTTCTACGTCTTCGTGCTGCCGGGCCTGCGGCTTGTCGCCGACGCCGTCTCCATGCTGCTGCTCATGGGCATGGTCTTCTCGATTGTCACCCATCTGATGATGGGCGGCATCCGCTTCACCATGCCCGTGCACGGCAGGGGAGTGCTTGCGGTGACCAAGCGCGCCCGCCGTCAGGTGGGCGTCTGGCTGATCCTCAACATGCTCGCATGGTCTGTACGCCAGGTGCTCGGCGTGTTCGCCAACCTGACCCGTCAGGGCGACCGCATCACCGGCGCCGCCTATACGACCGTGCACGCCACGATCCCCGTCACGTTCATCATGGCGGCGATCACCGCCATCCTCGGCGTGTTCCTCGGCGTCTGGCTCATGCGCTCGCATGCGCTGGAAGGCGAGGCGAAGCCAAGCGTACGAGCCGCGGCCGCACTCAAGGCGTGGCGTACGCCGGTGACTGCCATCGCCGCCACGCTGGTCGTCTCGCTCGCCCTCACCGTGGTCTGGCCGATGCTGCTGCAGCGGTTCAAGGTCAATCCGAACGCGCAGGAGATGGAATCCACGTACATCCAGCGCAACATCAACGCCACCAAGCAGGCGTACGGGCTGGACAATGTCAAGGTGGAGCAGTACAAGGCCACCACGACCGGCAAGTCCGGCGCACTGTCGTCCGAGGCCGAATCCACCGCGCAGATCCGACTGCTCGACCCGCAGGTCGTCTCGCCCACGTTCAAGCAGCTGCAGCAGTCCAAGCAGTACTACACGTTCGCCGACACGCTCGCCGTCGACAAGTACGACATCGACGGGGTGAGCCAGGACACGGTCATCGCCGCGCGCGAGCTCGACCTCGAAGGCAACGACAACCGCAACTGGGTGAACGACCATACGGTCTACACGCACGGCTATGGCGTGGTCGCCGCATACGGCAACAAGGTCACGGCCGACGGCCAGCCGCGGTTCTTCGAATACGGCATCCCCACGCAGGGCAAGCTCACCGAATCGCAGAAGTACGAGCCGCGCATCTACTTCTCGCCCAACGCGCCCGAATACTCGATCGTCGGCTCGCCCAAGGGCACGGCATCATGGGAATTCGACTATCCGACCGGCTCGCAGGGCGCGACCAACACGTTCGAAGGCAACGGCGGCCCGTCCGTCGGCAACCTGTTCTCGCGGCTGCTGTACGCGATCCGCTTCGGCTCCGACCAGATCCTGTTCTCCGACCGCGTCACTTCGGATTCGCAGATCCTCTACGACCGCTCGCCCAAGGAGCGCGTCGCCAAGGTCGCGCCGTACCTGACGCTTGACGGCCGCGTCTACCCGGCGGTCGTGGACGGCCGCGTCAAGTGGATCGTCGACGGCTACACCACGTCCGACGCCTACCCGTACTCGCAGATGACCGACCTAGGCACAGCCACCGAGGATTCGACCACGAAGACCTCGTCCACCATCAAGGGGCTCGGCTCCCAGCAGGCCAACTACATCCGCAATTCGGTCAAGGCCACGGTCGACGCCTACGACGGTTCGGTGGACCTGTATGCGTGGGATGCGAACGACCCCGTGCTCAAGGCGTGGGAGAAGATCTTCCCCGGCCAGTACCACCCCATTTCGGATATCTCCGGCGACCTCATGAGCCACATGCGCTACCCGGAGAACCTGTTCAAGGTGCAGCGCGAGCTGCTCGCGCAGTATCATGTGGGCTCCGCCGGCCAGTTCTTCTCGGGCGAGGACTTCTGGCAGACGCCGGTCGACCCGACCGAGTCCGCCAGCGACCAGAAGCAGGGCGTGCCGCAGCCGCCGTATTATCTGACCCTGCAGACCGGTGGCTCCAAGAAGCCGGTCTTCTCGCTCACCTCCTCGTACATCCCCGCCGGAACCTCCACGCGCGAGATCCTCACCGGGTTCCTCTCCGTCGACTCCGACGCGGGCGACCAGAAGGGCGTGATCGGCTCCAACTACGGCACGATACGCCTGCAGGAGCTGCCCAAGGATTCGAACGTTCCCGGCCCCGGCCAGGCGCAGAACAACTTCAACGCGAGCGCCGACGTGTCCAAGGAGCTCAACCTGCTCGAATCCGGTTCCACCAAGGTCAACCGCGGCAACCTGCTCACGCTGCCGCTCGGCGGCGGACTCGTGTACGTGCAGCCGGTGTACGTGCAGTCGAGCGGCTCGACCAGTTTCCCGCTGCTCAAGAAGGTGCTGGTCGCCTTCGGCGATCAGGTGGGATTCGCCGACACGCTCGATGAGGCGCTGAACCAGGTGTTCGGCGGCGATTCCGGCGCTTCTGCGGGCGATGCGGAGAACGCGGAAGGCAACGGCAGCGCCGCAGGCCAGGACGGCGACAAGAACGGCAACGGGTCCGGCCAGTCTTCGCAGGGCCAGTCTTCGCAGGGCCAGTCCTCGGGCAAGAACCAGGGGACATCCGGCTCGAAGGGCGAAGGCGCGACGACCGATACGTCCAGTGCCGAGCTCAGGCAGGCGCTCAAGGACGCCGCCCAGGCGATGAAGGACTCCGACGCCGCCATGAAGAACGGTGACTGGAGCGCCTACGGCGAAGCCCAGAAGCAGCTCGAGGAAGCCCTCAACAAGGCGATCGAGCTGGACTCCGGCAAGTAAACGGACACCTGGGCCGGGTGCGGCCCGGCCTTCACGATCCGATAGTTGCGCCCCCTGTCATCATGACAGGGGGCGCAACTGTATGTATGAGGCTGTATCTGTTTCGATCGGATGACCGGCCGCTCACTGTTGCGCGTCGATGAGATCGAATACGTGCTCGACCACGCGCTCCGTGCAGGAACCATGCTCGGGGACGGCCACATTGCGGCGCACGAACGCCTGATAGGCGGCATGGTCGAAGTCGTCATGCTCGATGGCCTTCACGATCGCGCCGGCGTCGCTCGTGAACAGCGTTGGGATGTCGCGCTTGGGATCGATGTACAGGCTGCGTTTCTTCGAGTAGTCCTGCCAGTCATATGAGTACAGGAACACCGGCAGGTCGAGCAGGCCGGCCTCGTAGATCACCGTCGAATAGTCGCTGATGACGTAATCGGCGACGAACAGCATGTCGTACTGGCTGGGGTAGTGCTGGAACACGTGTGGATTGGCGATGCGCAGGTCGTCCAGCGGATGGCATTTCACGATCAGGTTGTACTTGTCGTAGTCGATGGCGTCGGCGAGCGCGGCCGCGGCTTCGGCCTGATTGGCGGGGGTCTTCTTGCGGAACGTGGGGCAGTAGACGATGTTGAGCTTACGGCCGAGCTGCGGAAACTCGCGGATGATGCGTTCGCGCTGTCGCGTCCGGTATGAGCCGTCGATCAGCAGATCGGTGCGGGGCAGCGGCGCCTCGTAGACGATGGACGGGTCGATGTCGAACCCACGCGCGTAATCGTCGATGAACGAACGTGATGAGATGAGCACGGACGTGTATCCGCGGTGCATGTTCAGCAGCGAGGCGGTGGAGAACATGCGTCCTTCCTTGGATCCGAGCGCGGTGTATCCGAACTTCTTCATGTTGCCGAGCGCATGCCACATCTGGACGACCGGCACGTCGATGCAGCCGGCGAGCAGGCTCACCACGATGGCGTACGTGTCGAGCAGCACCGCCTGGCTGGTGGCGACGTAATACAGCTGGCGGATTATGTGGAACCCGTATCGTATCGGGTCGCGCAGCTTCTTGGCGAGGATCACCACGGAATAATCCGGGTGCGCCTGCCGCATATAGTCGCGGATCAGCAGGAAATCGGTGGTCGGCCGGTCGCTCTCACGGCTCAGGCACACGATTCTGCGACGACGCGGGAACAGGCGGAAGAAACGGTACGTGAGGAGCAGCATCATCCGGGCCACATTGATCAGATGACGTTTCATGCGTTCTCTCCCTTGCCGAAATATCAGTACGGTGCATTGGCCGGTCTGCCGCAACTGCAAATATATACCATAGGGTTGCCGAAAGGTGAACTGAAAATGAATTGTGAATTGTCGTGAAGGAGCCCGGGAATGTCACTGGATGTCCACCAAATCCGTTGGCGGTCAAGTTATCTGGAGATCGACTATTCCTCAAAGGACGACGGTGTGCCGTGGCTGTATTGCGTGGGGCGTCGGCAGTTCGTCCCGTTTGAGATCGTCGAAATCGCGAACGGCGACCGTCGCGCCCGTCTGAACGTGGTACTTGGCAACGGACGCGAAGTGCTTCCCGGCGGCCAGTGGATCATCTGCGAGAAGATCAAGGAGTCGGCGCTCGTCAGCCTCGAGGCGCTGTATGCAGAGTACCCGCTCATGCCGCAGCGCGTCGACTACGATGTGCGCCACCGTCTGCCCGCGAAGCTGCGCAACGACGAGGCGGCTGTCGCCCAATACGGCGATGAGAAGCGCCTGGCGCTGGTCGCCCGGCATCCGTATGTCACCAGCGGCATCACCTACGATGACGAGGTGCTGCAACGGCTCGACAACACCGACCGCGTGTTCCGCTACGGCAAGAACCACTACGCCTACACCGGCGTGTTCGTGCCCAAGACGAACCGTGCCGGAATCATCTATCTTGCCCTGCACATGCAGTTCTTCGAACGCAACAAGACCCCGCGCCACCGTCAGGGAAGCCGGCGTCAGAAGCAGAAGGATATCTTCGCGGCCGCATACTCGGCGATGACCAGGCTGGTGCCGCGCAAGGGCAACCGCATCCTGTTCCTCAAGGAGAACGGCGACGGGCCGACGGAGAACATGGAGGCGCTGCAGCGCCGCATGATCGAGCGCGGCATGGACAAGCGCTTCGACATCCGGACCCGGTACCGCAACGTGTTCTCGGGCCGGCAGAACGTCGTCGCGTGGCTGCGCGACCTGTACGAGATCGCCCGTAGCCGGTACATCTTCATCGACGACTACACCCCGGTGTTCAACTTCATCGACCCCGGCGACGACGTGACGCTCACGCAGATCTGGCACGCCGGCGTCGGCTTCAAATCGGTCGGCTACGCGCGCTTCGGCCTCAAGGGCTCGCCGGACCCGTACAATTCCGCGCACCGGCGCTACACGTACGCGCTGGTGGGCAACGAGCATCTGCGCCGCATCTACTCCGAGGTGTTCGGCATCGAGGAAAGCGCCCTGCTCGCCACCGGCATGCCGCGCCTCGACCACTTCCTCGACGAGAAGGTCGAGAAGGAATACCGCAGGGAGATGGTCGACAAGTATCCGTGGGCGACCAAGGGACGCGTCATCGTGTTCGCCCCGACGTTCCGCGGCGCCGGCCAGCGCACCGCGTACTATCCGTACGACGAGATCGACATGGACCGCCTGTACCGCATGTGCGTCGAGACGGACACGTATTTCGTGTTCGAGATGCACCACTTCATCCGCAAGCGTCCCGAAATCCCCGCCGAGTACGCGGACCGCCTCTTCGACCTGTCCGACGAGAGCCTGACGAAGCTGTTCTTCATCGCCGACGTGCTGGTGACCGACTATTCGTCGTGCTTCTACGATTACCTGCTGCTCAAGAAGCCGGTCGTGTTCTTCACGCCCGACAAGACCGCGTACTCGCTGATTCGCGGTGTGCAGCGTTCCATCGACGAGATGGCGCCGGGGGTGGTGTGCGACACGTTCGACGAGTTCCTCGACGTGCTCAGGACCCGCCACTATGAGACGGTCGCCCCGCACCCCTCGTCCATCGACCGTGCCGCCGAACGCAGCGGCCTCGCCAGCGACCGCGCCATCGACACGATCATCTACGGCAAAGACGTGCCGGGCGTGCGCAAGAGGGCGGTCGCCGGTGACGGCGCGGCCGGCTCCCGGAGGTTCGGCAGGCCGTCGGAAGCCGAGCGGGAGACGACGGAGCCGTCGGATTCCGAGGTCTTCTATGAGGGATCCGCAGATGACTCCGATGAGGAGGAGTGAGGGCGAACATGCCGGGAAGCGCAGGCGTGCACGCCACATGGCGTCACGCGGTCCTCGGCATCCCTCGTTCGACCTGCTGTCCCGATACCGCGGCGTGCTGATGGGCGTGCAGATCCTGCTGATCATGGCGTTCCATTACACCGAGGACCTATCAAACGCGGCCGGCCGTTTCGATGGTCCCGCGCAGCTGTTCTACGACTATATCGGCAGTTCCGGCGTCGACATGTTCCTGATGATCTCGGGACTGGGCCTCTACTACTCTTGGAAACGCAATCCTGACGCGCGTGCGTTCTATCGCAAACGCCTGACCCGTGTGCTGGTGCCGTACGCCGTGGTCGCGCTGGTCGGCTGGATCTGGCTTGACTTCATCCATTCGCATGCCGGGGCGGTGCGTTTCCTCGCCGACATCACGTTCGTCACGTTCTTCACGGACGGCGTGAAATGGTTCTGGTACATCGCGGTGTGCCTGGTCTGCTACGCATTGTTCCCGGCCGTGTTCGCCGTCGTTGATAACGATGACCGGAATGTCGCCGGGCCGTGGGGAAGAACGCTGGCGATGTGCGTGGCCGCATCCATGGTCGCGGTGATGCTGTACCGGTTCGTGCCGGCGGCCTATGACAATGTCGACCTGATCGTCAACCGTCTCCCGTGCTTCGTGTTCGGCGTGCTGCTGGGAAGACTGTCATATGAACGTCGTCCGGTGTCCATGACCATTGTCTCGGTGTATCTGATCGCCGTTGTCATCATGCTGTACCCGATGCAGATGGACGACATTCCGCTGGTGAAATCGTTCCTTCGTGCAGCGTTGAACCTGTTGCTGTGCATATGCGGCGTCGCCGTCATGAATGCGATGTCCCGTGCCGGCAAACCCGCACTCACCGGTCTTCACGATGTGCTGTCTAAGGTGCTGGGATGGTTCGGCAGGTATTCGCTGGAACTGTATCTGCTGCACGTGATGATCCGCAAGATGCTGAATCTCAACGACCTGCCGACCGTGCGCCTGCGTTATGAGGCCGTCGTGGTCATCGGTGCGATCGTGCTGGCGATACCGCTCAAACGGCTGTGCGGTCTGCTGCAGCATTTATTATGTGCTAGCTGGATACAGCGGAATGTAATGCCGACAACGATTGCTCCACGGAAAGGACCGCGCAATGGTACAGCGACTCTTCGTACATGATATGAAAAAATGGCAGGCAAACTGTCGTTCACATGAGATTGACCATGCGCAGGTGCGAGAGTATGAGCGAGCGATTATTCTGCCGTTGCGAAAGAAACCGGAATTCGATACACGTGACGGGGTCTTCGCAGGGGGGTGCTGTTCTGAAAACTTCGATTTTATAGCTGGACGGAGAAGAAGATTCACATCCGAACACGCTAATTTCGACGTGGATAGCGCCTATAAGGTAGCGTCCGAGGATATTGTGTACCGCGATGAGACCGTGGTGTTCGGCGGATGTCTCATAAACCATTTTGGACATGCTTTGCTGGATGGCACCGCGCGGATGTGGTATCTGACTGACGCTCCGGACAATATTAAGATTGTATTCCTCCGATACCCATATGAGAGCAAGGTACCGTTCGATGCGTTGAAGTTCGTGGAGCTGATGGGCATCGATATGAATCGTGTCGAAGTGATTGACGCACCTACGCAATTCGCCAAGGTCATCGTCCCGGACGAAGCCATGTATCCGGCGGACGCATACCGTTCGGAGTATATTCGCACCTTCGATTGCATCCGTGATCGAATTGAGCCGAAAGACTGCCGCAAACTGTACATGTCGCGCAGGCGTTTCCAACTTCGCCCGACGCTCAACGAGGAGTATTACGAGAGTTTCTTCGAGCGGCGGGGATACACGGTGATTTTCCCGGAGACGTTGTCAATCGAGGATCAGATCGCATACGTCGCCGGAGCCGATGACATTGTGACCTCTATTGGATCTATGTCTCACTTGTTGTTGTTCGCCAAGTCGACGGTTACGGCGACCATCCTCAATCGGTCCACTCAATGCCTGCCCGGGCAAATCATTGTTAATCAGGTGCGAGGCATCGAACCGTTTTTCGTGGATGCCTTCCGCAATCCCCTTCCTGTGCCACATGTCAGCGGCCCCTTCCTGTTCGGCCCTAACCGATTCTTCAAGGCATATCTTGATGAGCGTGGCATTGCGTATGAGGATGGGGAACTTCATATGGATGCCGAGCTGATTCGTAAACTGAACGATGACTTTTTGCATATGTGGAATGAGGCATATGCTGACAATCGTTCGCAGTTGTCGATGTTCAAAGAAGGAACCATAAGGTTCTATGCCGAGGATTATGCCGCTTTCGCATCTGCAATGGTGATGGGGAAAGAGGCGAAAATTCGTCGCGTCATCGCCGTGCCTAAGACTGTCGAGCAATTGAATGCGGAAGTCAGAAATCGCGATGCGGAAATAGCAAGGCTCGAATCTGAACTCAGGAAATCTCGTGCCGAGGTCAAGAAGCTTCGCAATTCGAAGTCATGGAAGGTGACCGCGCCTTTGCGTGCACTCATGCGTCTGTTCGGAGAGAACTGAAAGGCCTTTGGCAGTACCTTACTAAGGCGGAATACCTCAGTAAGGTGAACGCAAGGTTAATACGTCGTGTCCGAACCTTAAACTACGTACTGGAATTTGGAAGGTTTATCGCCCACAGGCATGCATAACGATGGAGAGGTCATGAACATCGCTGTCATTTTTGCCGGCGGCACCGGTCAGCGCATGAATTCGCGAACCAAGCCGAAGCAGTTCCTGCTCGTGCACGGCAAGCCGATCATCATCTACACGCTTGAGGCATTCGACGAGCACCCCGACATCGACGCCATCGTCGTCGTATGCCTGAGGGAGTACATCGACGTCCTCGAACAGCTCATCGCAAAGTTCGGCGTCGGCAAGGTCTCCGCGATAGTGCCCGGCGGCTCATCCGGCCAGGAGTCGATCCGCAACGGCGTCGACAAGGCGCACAGCCTGTATCCTGCTGATTCGGTCGTCATCGTCCATGACGGCGTACGCCCGCTGATCGACCAGCAGACCATCACCGACTGCATCGCCAGCGTGAAGGAGAACGGCAGCGCCGTCACCGTCGTGCCCGCCATCGAGACCATCGTGCAAAGCAAGGACGGCGTGATCACCAACATCATCGACCGCAAGCAATGCCAGCTCGCCCGCGCCCCGCAGTGCTTCCATCTCGGCGAACTGCACGACGCCCATCACAAGGCCATGGAAGAAGGCCTCGGCGACTTCATCGACTCCGCATGCCTCATGTCGCATTACGGCCACAAGCTGTACGAGGTCGAGGGCGCCAACTCGAACATCAAGATCACCACGCCATCGGATTTCTACATCATGCGCGCCATCATGGACGCGGAGGAAAGCTCCCAGATTTTCGGTCTGTGACGCCGAACCTGTGACGACACCACGGAGGAAAACAACCATCATGTTCGATCTGCACGAGGAATACGCGTCGCTGGCGCAGCATCTCGACATCGACTGGGACGCGCTCGCCGGCCGGCACGTCCTCATCACCGGCGCCACCGGCCTGATCGGCTCGCTGTGCGCCCGCACGCTGCTGGAACGCAACCGCCTGACGGGCGCCGGCATCATCGTGGACGCGTTGGTGCGCGACCCGGCCAAGGCACAGGCCATGCTGGGACAGTACACCGCCGAGGACGGTCTCGTGCTGCATCAGGGATCCCTCGCCGACGTCGACTCGCTCGACCTGCCGGCGGACTACATCATCCACACCGCCTGCCCAACCGCGTCATCGTTCTTCATGTCCCACCCGGTCGAAACGTTCTCCGCCATCGTCGACGGCACCAAGTCGATGCTGGAACTCGCCCGGCGCAGCAGGGCCGCCTCCTTCGTCTACGTCTCCAGCATGGAGATCTACGGCATGGGCAACAAACAACGCGGAACCGAACACCTGCTCGACGAGCGCGCCGTCGGCTACATCGACCCCTGCTCGGTGCGCAGCTGCTACTCCGAAGGCAAGCGTGCCGCTGAGAACCTGTGCGTCTCGTACCACGCCGAATATCAGGTGCCGGTCAAGGCCGTGCGCCTCGCCCAGACCTTCGGCCCCGGCATCCCGCGCGACGACGTGCGCCTGTTCGCGGCGCTTGCCCGCAACGCCGTCGCCGGCAAGGATTTCGTCATGAAGACCACCGGTGCAAGCACCCGCATGTACGCGTACACCGCCGACGCGGTGTCCGCCATCCTCACCGTGCTGGTCGCGGGGAAGAACGGCGTCTCGTACAACGTGGCCAATCCCGCCACCTACTCGTCGATCCGCGAGATGGCCGACATGGTGTACCGCGAATTCGGCACCGGCGACGCCCACGTCGTCATCGACGTCGACCCGAACGCGCCCTACCCGCCGGAGCACCATCTGCCGCTCGACGTATCCCGTCTCGAGGCGCTTGGCTGGAAGCCACAGGTCGGACTCGAAGACATGTACCGCAGGCTCATCGCCTACATGGGCTGACGCCGCGTGCGCAGCTCACATGACCACAAGAAGACAAGCAGATTTGGAAGACCATTGTTTGCAACACTGAAGGAAGTCGTCGGCGAGAATTGGCATTGGCGACGCCAGGTCTGGAACCTGGCGAAGATTGATCTGGTGAAAACGTACCGCGGCGCGGCGCTCGGCAAGGTCTGGCTGTTCGCCAAGCCGGCCGTGTACATCTTGGTCTTCTGGGTGGCGTTGAAATTCGGTCTGCGCAGCTCGTCCGACATCAACGGCAAGCCGTTCCTGCTGTGGCTCGCCGCGGGCGTGTTCCCCTGGTTTTTCATGTCCGACATGATCACCACCGGCAGCGACGTGTACCGTCGATACCCGTATCTGGTGAACCGCATCAAATTCCCGCTGTCCCTGATCTCCACGTTCTACACGCTGTCGCTGCTCATCATCTTCGCCTGCATGATGGCGTTCACCATTGTGGTGTCGCTGGCCACCGGCGTGCATCTTGGCCGTTATATGCTGCAGCTGCCGTTGGTCATGGTGTTTATGTTCCTGTTCTGGCTGGCATGGTCGATGGCCCTGTCTCCGTTGAGCGCGATATCGCGGGACTTCTCCAACCTGCTCAAGACGCTCGGCACGCCGTTCTTCTGGCTGTCGGGCATCCTGTTCGACATCAGCGGCTGGCCGCGCACCGCACGCCTCGTGGCATCCTTCAACCCGGTGACATGGGTGGTGCAGTCCGTGCGTGACTGCTTCATCTACAACAAATGGTTCTTCATGGACCTGGATTCGTTCCTGCCGTTCCTGTGCGTGCTGCTGATCTTCATCGTGCTCGCGCTGCACAACTACTACCGTCTGTACAGGGAGGTGCCGGATGTCCTCTAAGCTGCCATCGAACGTCACGCGCATGGGCGACGCCACGGTCATCCGCGACGAGGACGCCAGCACGCCCGTCGCCGTACGCTTCGACCACGTCACCAAGCAGTACAAGCTGTTCAAGAACGACAAGCTGCGCCTGCTGTCCACGTTCTCCAAGCGCATCCCGCACGATACGGTCAACGCGAGCGACGACCTGAGCTTCGAGGTCCGGCGCGGCTCGGCGCTCGCGCTGCTCGGCGACAACGGCGCAGGCAAATCCACGGCGCTGAAGATGATCACCGGCGTATGCTTCCCCACGTCCGGCACGGTCGAAGTGCACGGGCGCGTATCCGCGCTGCTGGAGCTGTCGGCCGGCTTCGACATGAAGCTGTCCGGCATGGAGAACATCGACATGCGCTGCCAGCTGTGGGGATTGTCGAAAGACGAATCGGAACGGCTGATCCCCGAGATCGTGGAGTTCTCGGAACTCGGCAAGTACATCGACCAGCCGATGCGCACGTATTCAAGCGGCATGCGCGCAAGGCTGGGATTCGCGTTCGCGTCATCCATTCGGCCGGACATTCTCGTCGTGGATGAGGCGCTGTCCGTCGGCGACCGCAAGTTCGCCGCCAAGTGCAAGAGCCGGGTGCGTTCCATCATCGCCAAGGAGAACGTGACCGTGCTGTTCGTCACGCATTCCACGGGCATGGCCAAGGAGTTCTGCGAACATGGCATCGTCATCCAGAAGGGCAAGGCCATGTTCAGCGGCGACATCGAGGACGCCATCACGTATTACACGTCCTCGTGACGATTCGTATTCGACGGCCTCTCATCAGTCGGTTAGGCAGTGCCTGGCGGACGGCGGCATGCTACGCTCTGGAACCATGCTGAACTATGTGTTTCGAGCGGCGCGTGAGTCCGACGTCCAGGCGATCGCCGACATCTACAACGCGGCGGTGGCCGAGGGCGGTTCCACCGCCGACCTGCGGCCGCGTACCCTGGAGCAGCGCCGGGAATGGGTCGAATCCCACGAGCCTCCCTATGGGGTGTTCGTGGTGGAGGCTCCGGACGGCGGCGTCGTCGCGTTCGGCGCGCTCTCGGTGTTCTATGACCGCGCCGGATACGATGGCGTCACCGACCTCGCGTATTACATTGCACCCGAATGGCGGCGCAGGGGAGTGGGGACGTTCCTGCTCGACAACCTGCTGGCCGAGGCCCGCGAACGTGGCATGCGCAAGGCCATCGGCATCATCTTCGCCGACAACGCCGGCTCCATCGCGCTCATGCACCGGTTCGGCTTCATCCGGTTCGGCCTGCTGCCCGTCGCCGCGACCGACGCCGTCGGCACGATGCACGGCATGTCCTACTGGTACCTCGACCTCTGACAATCGTCCTTGCGTGGCGCCGTCCGTGACATGGCCGCCACCTATCGTCGACCGATGTTGTAATACTGTATTACAAGGAGGTGCGGCATGACGATGACCATGGTGACGGCGCGCGTCGACGCGGACAGGAAACGGGACGCCGAACAAGTGCTCAGGCGCAATGGACGCACGTATTCGGATGTCATTCGTGACCTGACCGACTATATGGCGAGAACCGGCGAGCTGCCGGAATTCGAGAAGGCGACGCTTGCCCTGATCGAGGAGCGTGAGCGTCAGCGAAAACTTGACATCATCCGGTTTTTCGCGGACATGCATCTTCCTGAACCGCAGGACGGACTTTCGGATGAGGAGATCATCGAACAGACCCGTATGGAGAGGTTCGGGTGAGCGCCATGAAACTGCTGTTCGACACCAACATCCTGTTGGATGTGTGCGACGACAAGCGGGTGCCGTTCCATGAACATGGCATCATGCTGCTCGAGCGGACGGTTCTGCATCCTGATATTGAGATCATGGCGTCGGTCGCGTCGTTGAACGATGTCTATTACGTGCTCCGCAGGCGTTTCGCGGATGAGCGGGCATCGCGTGAGGTCATCGGGAAGCTGATGGGGATACTGGAGATTCGTCCGCTTCTGGAACGGCACGTCCGCACGGCATATGCATCCGACGAACCTGATTTCGAGGATGGGCTTATCCGTGCGGTGGCGGAGGACAGTGGCGTGGACATCATCGTCACGCGCGACGCCAAGGCGTTCCAGCATTGCGCGATTCCGTCGATGGACGCGGCGCAGTGCCTTGCGGCATTGCGCAAAGACGCTCGTCCCTGATGGCGGGTAGTTGCAGCGTTCGGAGCGGCGGCAGGTCTTGACGGTGGCGGCGGATACAATCTGTTCGGTCGAAAACGAGTAAGGAGCAACACGAATGGCATCGGATTTCTGGCTGATTGCGGGACTGGGCAACCCGGGCAAAAAGTACGAGGGCACCAGGCACAACATGGGGTTCATGGTGGCCGACGTGCTCGCCGAACGCTGGTCGGTCGCGTTCAGCGACCATAAGGGTCTCGCGCTGCTCGGCAAAGGGGCGATGAACCTGCAGGGGCGGAACGTGAAGTTCTTCCTCGCCAAGCCGCTGACCTACATGAACGACTCGGGCAACGCGGTCGCCTCCATCTGCTCGTACTATCAGATCGAACCCGACCATGTGGTCGTCGTCCATGACGACATGGACCTCGAATTCGGGCGCATCAAGGTCAAGGCGGGCGGCTCCGCCGGCGGCCACAACGGCATCAAGTCCATCGACCGCTCCCTCGGCACGCCCAAGTACGCGCGCGTGCGCATGGGTGTCGGCCACGCGAAGCGAGGCCCCAACGCGCATGACAACACCGTCAACTGGGTGCTCGGCGGATTCGGCCCCGACCAGCGCAAGCAGCTGCCCGACTTCCTCGCCGACGGCGCGGACGCCGCCGAAACCATCATCTTCGACGGCCTCGCCGCCACGCAGGAGAAGTTCAATGGCCGCTGAGCCGAACAGCTCCCGCGCCGCAGGGAACGGCCGCCGCGCCGTCGCCGCATCATCGGCTGCGGCCGACCGGGCTCACCAGTCGCTGATCGACGGCTCGCTCGCCGGCGTGCTCGCACGCCTCGATGACGACCCCGCGTTCCGTGACCTGACGGTCGGCCAGATCGACGCGGCCGAAGGCAAGGACGTCGACCCGACCATCACCGTCGGCGCGCCCGAAGGCATCCGGCCCGCGCTGGCCGCCGCAGTAGCAGCCAACGGGCGTCCGGTCGTCCTCGTCGTCGCCTCCGGCAGAGACGCCGAGGACACGGTCAACGCGTTGCGATCCTGGTATGACGGCGACCCGAACGACATCGCCCAGCTCGAAGCATGGGAGACGCTGCCGCACGAACGGCTCAGCCCACGCGCCGACACGGTCGCCAGCCGCATGGCGGTCTTCCGCCGGCTCACCCATCCCGACCCCGCGAACCCCATGTTCGGACCGGTCCGTATCCTCGTCATGCCGGTGCGCTCGCTCATCCAGCCGGTCGTCAAAGGACTCGGCGACGTCGAACCGCTCGTGTTCCGCCAAGGCGAGGAGCTGCCGCTCGACGAAGCGTCACGCAGGCTCGTCGAAAACGCGTACAGCCGCGTGGACCTGGTCATGGACCGCGGCGAATTCGCCGTGCGCGGCGGCATCATCGACGTGTTCCCGCCCACCGCGCCGCACCCCGTGCGCATCGAGTTCTTCGGCGACGAGATCGACACGATCCGAGAGTTCCACGCTTCCGATCAGCGTACCTACGGCGACGGTCTGACATCCATCTGGGCGACGCCATGCCGCGAACTGCAGCTCACCGACGACGTGCGTGCACGGGCGAAGCGGCTCATCGGGCAGATCCCCAACGCCGACGACATGCTCGAATCCATCGCCAACGCCGTGCCCGTCGAAGGCATGGAATCGCTCATGCCGGCGCTCATCGACGACATGGAGCCGGTCACCGGCATGCTCGACCGGCATGCGGTCATCATGCTCTCCGACCCCGAGAAGCTGCGCCGCGCCGCCGACGACCTCGCCAAGACGGCGAACGAGTTCCTCGCCGCCAGCTGGCATGTCGCCGCATCCAGCCCCGGGGCCGGCGCGCCCATCAGCTTTGACCAGGCCAGCTTCCTCGACTACGAGGAGACCGTCAGCGCGCTCGCATACTCCGAACACGACGTGTGGAAGCTCACCAGCTTCGGCGTCGACGCAAGCCTGCCCGGCCACGTGCAGCTCGCCGCGAAGAACCCCGGCGAATACCGTGGCGACGAGGCGAAGGCGGCCAACGGCATCGAAGGGCTCATCCGCGCAGGCTACGAGGTGACCGTCACCGCCGCCGCGCAAGGCACGCTCGCAAGGCTCAAACGCGCCATCAACGAGACCGGCATCACCGCGTTCGACGTCATCCGCTCACAGGCGGCGGACGGCTTCATCGACACGGCAGCCAAGACCGCGCTGCTCACCGAACGCGACCTGACCGGACGCTCCAGCGCGGCAGGCGTCGCGAAAACGCCGAAACGCCGCCGCAAGGCCATCGACCTCATGGAGCTCAAGGCCGGCGACTACGTGGTCCACGAGCAGCACGGCATCGGCCGGTTCCTCGAAATGCGTCAGCGGACCATCGGCACGGGCGCGAACAAGACGACCCGCGAATACCTCGTCATCGAATACGCGCCCAGCAAACGAGGCGCCCCGGCCGACAAACTGTTCATCCCCACCGACCAGCTCGATCAGGTCAGCAAATACATCGGCGCCGAGGTGCCGAAGCTCAACAAGCTCGGCGGCTCAGACTGGGCGGCCACCAAGGCGAAGGCGCGCAAGCATGTGCACGAGATCGCCGAGGACCTGGTCAAACTGTACTCGGCCCGCCAGCGCGCCAAAGGATTCGCGTTCAGCCCCGACACCCCATGGCAGAAGGAGCTTGAGGACGCGTTCCCATACCAGGAGACCGCCGACCAGCTCACCACCATCGACGAGGTGAAGGCCGACATGGAGAAGCCGGTGCCCATGGACCGGCTCATCTGCGGCGACGTCGGCTTCGGCAAGACCGAGATCGCCGTGCGAGCCGCGTTCAAGGCCATCCAGGACGGCAAGCAGGTGGCCGTGCTCGTGCCCACCACGCTGCTCGTCCAGCAGCATTACGAGACGTTCACCGAACGCTACGAGGGATTCCCCGTCACCGTGGCCGCCATGAGCCGCTTCCAGACCACGAAGGAGATCAACCAGACCATCGAGGGGTTGGAATCCGGCGGCGTGGACGTGGTCATCGGCACGCACAAGCTGCTCAACCCGAAGATCAAGTTCAAGGATCTGGGCCTCGTCATCATCGACGAGGAGCAGCGGTTCGGCGTCGAACACAAGGAGACCCTGAAGGCGTTGCGCACCAACGTGGACGTGCTGTCGCTGTCCGCGACGCCCATCCCGCGCACGCTGGAGATGGCCGTCACCGGCATTCGCGAGATGTCCACGCTCGCCACCCCGCCCGAGGACCGACTGCCGGTGCTCACGTACGTCGGCGCGTACGAGGACGCGCAGGTGACCGCCGCCGTACGCCGCGAACTGCTGCGCGGCGGTCAGGTGTTCTACGTGCACAACCGCGTGCAGGACATCGCCAAGACCGCCGCGAAGATCCACGACCTCGTACCTGAGGCGCGCATCGGCATCGCGCACGGCAAGATGGGGGAGAAGCAGCTCGACCAGATCATCCGCGACTTCTGGCACCGCGACATCGACGTGCTCGTGTGCACGACGATCATCGAAACCGGCCTTGACATCTCCAACGCGAACACGCTGATCGTCGACCACGCCGACAAGTTCGGCCTCTCGCAGCTCCATCAGCTGCGCGGGCGCGTCGGCCGCGGCAGGGAGCGCGCGTACGCGTACTTCCTGTACGATCCGAGCAAGCCGATGACCCAGCAGTCGCACGACCGTCTCGCCACCATCGCGCAGAACACGGCGCTCGGCTCCGGCTTCGACGTGGCCATGAAGGACCTCGAGCTGCGCGGCACCGGCAACCTGCTGGGCGACGAGCAGTCCGGCCACATCGAAGGCGTCGGCTTCGACCTGTACGTGCGCATGGTCTCCGAAGCGGTCGAACAGTACAAGGAGCCGGAGCGCAACGAACCGGTGGCCGTCACCATCGACCTGCCGATCGAGGCGTCCATCCCCGTCGACTACATCAGCTCCGACAAGCTGCGTCTCGAAGCGTACCGCAAGCTCGCCGCCGCACGCAGCGAGGACGACCTGCAAGACCTCGCCGAAGAGCTCACCGACCGTTACGGCAAGCTGCCGGAGGAGTTCGAAACGCTGTTCGGCGTGGCGCGCCTGCGCATGAAGGCCCGAGAACTGGGCATATCGGAGATCGTCGCGCAGGGCAAGAACGTGCGCGTCGGCAGGATCGACCCTCCCGAATCCATGCAGATGCGCATCAGCCGCATCTACCGTGGCGCCCAATACCGGCCGCTCACTCACACGTTCCTCATCCCCGCCCCGTTCGCCGGCTCGCTCGGCAGCGGTCCCATGAGCGGCGAGATGGTCATGGACTGGACCAGCGACCTGCTGCACGACTTCGCCTGGAAACCGGGCAAGCGAGGATGAACAAAACAGTCAGGTGGTGAGAGCCGTTCCTCTCATGCTGATTCGGATGCAGGCACGCATCCGGATCAGCATGAGAGGAACGGCAGGTTTGGCGTCTAGCGGCTTTCCGATGGAATAGGATCCGGCATCGTGTACCACATCTGCGTGGTATACCAAGGGAACAGCTTGTCGTATCGTTCAACCAGAAGAAAATTGCGCCCTTGGTCGGCGGCATCGTCGTGGGCGATGAACCTAACTTGGGTTCCTTGCGCGGACAAGGTGACACGTTCCAGCGTGTAGTCGGCACGCAGCGTTCCGTCATCAAGCTGTTCCACGGCGCAGACGTAGACGATGACGCGGTCGCCTCGGTTCACGCAGTCGAGAACCCAGACGCCCCTGATGCCGTCGTCGTAGCCCATCACCGCGACGCTGTGCCTGCGGAACACCGCCGATCGCGTCGCCTTGAGAATCTCCACCGGCTGACGGGAGCAAGCCCCGTCCGCCTCCCACATTGGCGAGACATCCATGTACCGGTCATAGTCATGACTGATAGTGGTCGTCTCATATCCCAATCCGCGTGCACGCTCCACTGTCATTCCCGATTCCGAAGTGACGGACCGTGCGGCGAACGCGGGGGACTTCCAATGCAGGTATCGATCGAGATCCAGAACAAGCATGGCCGCGAGGCACATGACGAACACCATGACGAGTCCGGTCACGCGCACCGCGACGGCACGCCGCGGCGATGATGACGACGGATGCGTCGCCGAACGTCCTTCAGATCTGCGTCTCATCGTCGCCACCTCCTTCAGTGCTGTATCATGCCGTTCGCCAAACAGTATGGGCTGCCGGGCCGATAGCTCCAAGCCGGCATAAAGGATTCCTTTACATGCTCATGGTAAACAGGCCGTCACCGTTTACGATGGAGGCCATGAGCAATCCAAGCCCGACTCAGGCATGTGGCGGTGTCGTCGCCATAGGCCTGGTCGACAACGACCCGTATGCGCTGGCATACCTTCGCGCCGCCGTCGAACGGCTCGATGCGCGGTTCCGCATGGTCTTCGCCGTCCAATCCGGCGCCGCGGCCATCCAACGATGCCTCTACGCGCCCCATCCGCCGCATGTGCTCGTCACCGACATGTCCCTCACCGACATGGGCGGCATCGACGTATGCGCAAGGATACGCCAAAGCGGATCACGCATCGGCATCGTCGGCATCACCGCGCTCGACCCCGCACCCTTCCGCGAACGGTTCGCAGACGCCGGCGCCCAGGCCATCGTCGCCAAGGAGCACATTCCCACGAGGCTGAGGCCCGCCATACTGCGCGCCGCACAAGGCCTTGCGACCGTCGGTGAAGCGGACGGCGACGCCAGCCGCTTTACCGACGTCACGGCATCCCTCGAACGCATGGCCGCACACGCCGACAAGGTCACGGCGGCACGCCTGAGCGACAAGGAACTCGACATCATCCGCATGTACGCGCGGCACATGACCACAGCCGACATCGCCGAAGCCCTGCATATCAGCAGCTCCACGGTCCACGTGCACGTGCACCGCGCCATGACCAAACTCCACGCGACCTCACGACAGGAGGCGATCCGCCTATGCGGCATCCGATGACCGGCCCACGCCGATTCCACCCCATCCTCGGCACAATCGCCGCAATCCTCGCCACACTCAACGCGGCCGACACGATCACGCTCCTCAACCGCGGCTGGTTCGTCTTCGCCTCCACGCAGGACGCCGCGTCAATCACGCTCGGCCTCGCCATGACCGCGATCATCGCCGCAACCACCCTGGCCGTCGCATGGTTCCCGCGGCAGGCCGCACTCGCGACATGCGCACTATGGTTCACGCTCGCCTGCATGCCCACGCTGATCTTCTCCATGTCATGGACGCTCGCCCTCGACATGCTCTTCGCCATGGTCGTGGTGATGCGCGGCAGTCTCCTGACCGGACAGCTGATCATGGACGCATGCCTGCTCGCACCCATGATCAGCGGCACCATCGGGGGCTTGCTCCACCTGGACTACGCCGACCTCACACTGTTCGCCGTCATCCTTGGATGCCTCAACATCGTCATGTCCATCATCGAAGCCGCCGCAGCCAAACGCCGCCGCGAACGCCAACGACTCGAAAACGAACAGCGGCAGCGTCAGGAGGAGATCGTCCACCAGCTGCACGACGACGTCGCCAACCGACTCAGCTACACGCTGCTGCGCATGGAACACGACGACGACACGACGGTATCCGGCCTCGCCGACGAACACAGTCGCGCCGAACTCGACGAGCTCGCAGACGAAGTACGTAAGGCGCTCGCCAGCACGCGGCAGGCGGTGAACATTCTGTCCGGCAGGTCTGCCGCGGACGAGCGGACGTCACGGCGCGACCGGATGTCGGATTTCGACGGCGGCGGTTCTGTCGGTGCCGTCAGTGACATTGCGGACGAGATCGCGCCGAAGGCTGCGCTGGACAGGCTGAGCGGCGTCGTCTCGGATGAGAGGCGCCGTCTTGAGCGGCTTGGCATCACCGGACTGGCCGTCCTCCCGACATCGTTCGCGGCAGGCGTCGGCAGGCGCACGCTCGAGACGACCGAGGCGCTGTTGCGCGAATGTTTTGCGAACATCGCCAAACACGCCGAGCCCGAAGGCGGCTATGTGCTCGCCGTGGCGGTGCGGCCGGCAGGCATGGTCGTGTCGCTGTCCGATACGCCGGCGCAGGCGGGCGATGCCGCCCATACGCATGACGGACGGTCGACCGGCAAGGGGCTGGACCACTACCGACGTCTGCTCGAGGACGGCGGAGGAAGCCTGACCATCGCCGACGAGGACGGGCAATGGACCATGACCGCGATCATTCCTCAGACACTTTCAGATAATCCCTAGCAGTCGTCCATAAAACGCATTATCCTTGAATGCGTCAGCACAACAATAACGTTTAAAGGAGTAGTTGTGGCAGCAATTGAAAGCGTCTACGCACGCCAGATCCTTGATTCCCGTGGCAACCCGACCGTTGAGGTCATCCTTGACACCGAGGATGGCGCCGAGGGCCGTGGCCTTGTTCCGTCCGGCGCCTCCACCGGCGAGGCCGAGGCCTGGGAGCGTCGCGACGGCGACAAGTCCGTCTACGGCGGCAAGGGCGTCCTCAACGCGGTCAAGGCCGTCAACGAGGTCATCGCCCCGAAGGTCATCGGCATGGATTCCGCTGACCAGCGCGCGCTCGACGATCTGATGATCGAGCTCGACGGCACTCCGAACAAGGGCAAGCTGGGCGCCAACGCCATCCTCGGCGTCTCCCTGGCCGCCCTGTACGCCGCCGCCGAATCTGCCGAGCTGCCGCTGTACCGCTACATCGGCGGCACCAACGGCCACATCCTGCCGGTTCCGAACATGAACATCATGAACGGCGGCGCCCACGCCGACTTCGCGACCGACATCCAGGAGTACATGATCTCCCCGTACGGCTTCGACACCTACTCCGAGGCCCTGCGCGCCGGCGTCGAGGTCTACCACACCCTCAAGAGCGTTCTGAAGAAGGAAGGCCTGAACACCGGCCTCGGCGACGAGGGCGGCTTCGCTCCGAAGATGAAGTCCAACGAGGACTCCCTCAAGTACATCATGGACGCCATCTCCGCCGCCGGCTACGAGCCCGGCAAGCAGATCGGCATCTGCCTTGACGTCGCCTCCTCCGAGTTCTACAACAAGGAGACCGGCAAGTACCACTTCGACGGTGAGGACCGCGAGTCCGCCTACATGCTCGACTACTACGAGAACCTCATCAACGAGTACCCGATCGTCTCCATCGAGGATCCGTTCAACGAGGAAGGCTGGGAGGACTGGGCTGAGATCACCCGTCGTCTCGGCGACCGCCTGCAGTTCGTCGGCGACGACCTGCTCGTGACCAACCCGGCCCGCCTGCGTAAGGCCATCGACATGGGCGCCGCGAACTCCCTGCTGGTCAAGCTCAACCAGATCGGCTCCGTCACCGAGACGCTCGATGCCATCGAGCTGGCTACCGAGAACGGCTACACCTCCATGGTCTCCCACCGTTCCGGCGAGACCCCGGACACCACCATCTCCGACCTCGCGGTTGCCAAGAACACCCGCCAGATCAAGACCGGTGCCCCGGCCCGTGGTGAGCGTATCGCGAAGTACAACCGCCTGCTCGAGATCGAGGAGGAGCTCGGCTCCACCGCTCAGTACGCCGGCTACAGCGCGTTCAAGGCCTGCAAGAAGTACATCGCCAAGTGAGATGATGATCGGCCGGAGCGCCCGCCACGGTGAGCGCATACGGCTGACATGATTCATGCGAGCGATACCCGGCGCATTCCACTAGCTTGAGCTAGTCGAATGCGCCGGGTATTTTTATTGCCTATGAGCACATCGACCCGAACCAAGAACAACCGCAGCGCAAAGCGCGGACACCGCAACACCGGGCCGATTGTATTCTTCGTATCGGTGATCATCCTCATAGTCGGCGCCATGCAGCTCGTCGCCACGTTCCACACGTACGCCCTCAACCTTGCCCAGCTTAACGACCTCAAAAAGCAGGAGGCGGAGCTCGTGCAGCAGAAACAGGACCTCGAGAACGACATCGAACGCTGGAACGACGACAGCTACGTCGCCGCGCAGGCACGCAAACGTCTGGGATTCGTATTCCCGGGGGAGAAGGCGGTGCGTGTGCTGCACCCCGAAGCGGTCACCGGGCAGCAGGACGACTCCGCATCCGGCACGTCAGACACCAGCGACAAGGTGCTGCCATGGTACAGCGAGCTCGCCTACGCGTTCAGGAAAGCGGACGAGCGTCCGGCGACGTCATCGAACAACACGTCGTCGAACGGTACGACGTCGTCCGGCAAGACGTCGTCCGGCAAGACGTCGTCCGGCAAGACGTCCAGCGACCAAGCCGATACATCAACGTCCACCGGCGACGCCGGGACCACGAAACAACAGACGACCACAAAGGAGCAGTGACGGGTGTCAGACGAAGCGAAGACGAACCTCGAGACCGACGGCAGCACCACTGGCATCGCGCTTGACGAAGCCTCGACCAGGCAGGCCGAAGACCTGGCCGCATGGTGCATGGACCACCAGGCGGACGAACGCGACATCGCACTCGTGCAGCGTCAGCTCGGCCGCTATCCGCGTGGCATGGTCGCCGTGGGCGCGCGCTGCGTGTGCGGCAGGCCGCTCGCCGTGGTGACCCGTCCCATGCTGCCCGGCGGCATCCCGTTCCCCACCACCTGCTACCTGACCAGCCCCGAAGCGGTGAAAGCCGTCTCGCACGTCGAGGCGGACGGCAGGATGCGCGACTACAACGAACTGCTGCACGATGACGCCGCAGTGGCCGAAGCATACCGCAGGGCGCACGGCATGTACCTCGCGTTCCGGCACGAGCTCGCCCGCCTGCTTGGCGACGACGAAAGCCACATCGCCGGCATCAGCGCCGGCGGCATGCCGGAGCGCGTCAAATGCCTGCACGCGCTTCTCGCGCAGACGCTGATCATGGGACCCGGCGTCAACCCGATCGGCGATATGGTCATGCAGGCAGTGACCGCGGAATTCGATCCGCAGGTCTGCCGTTGCTCCATACTGGAGCCTGAGGATGCTGACGGCGCACACGCCGGCGGACAACGATAACACAAGGGGAGGGGCCTCATGGTGGATTCCGTCACCGTCGCAGGCATCGACTGCGGCACGAACTCGATACGACTCAAGATCTCTCGCGTGGACGCGGACGGCATGCATGACATCGTGCCGCGCATCCTTCGCGTGGTGCGGCTCGGACAGGACGTCGACAAGACGCACCGGTTCGCCGACGACGCGCTCGACCGGGCGTACGCGGCGGCGGCCGAATTCGCCGGCGTGCTCTCGCGGCATCACGTGGACGGGCTGCGGTTCGTCGCCACGTCGGCGACGCGCGACGCGCAGAACCGCGACACGTTCGAGGACGGCATCGAAAGCATCCTCGGCGTGCGTCCCGAGGTCATCCCCGGCACCGAGGAGGCCGACCTGAGCTTCCTGGGGGCCACCAGCGTCGTCAGCCGCGGCGAGCTCCAACCGCCGTATCTGGTCGTGGACCTGGGCGGCGGCTCGACCGAACTCGTGCTCGGCGGCGACGGCGTGACCGCGCCGGCAACCCAAGTGCAGGCGGCGTTCTCGATGAACATCGGATCCGTGCGCATGACCGAACGTCATCTGCGTCACGACCCGCCCACCGAAGAGGAGATCGCCGAGGCGATCGCCGACGTGGACGAGCACATCGACGAGGCGTTCCGCACGGTCCCGGCAGGCAAGGCGCGCACTATCATCGGCGTGTCCGGCACGGTGACCACGATGAGCGCGCTCGTGCTCGGCCTCAAGGAATACGACCATCGCCGCGTCGACGGGGCGCGCTTCGCCATGAAGGACGCTTACGAGATCGACGACCGATTCCTGCGCATGACGCGCGACGAGCGCCGGCAGTACAAGACCATCCATCCGGGGCGAATCGATGTGGTCGGCGGCGGCGCGATCGTGTGGAGCCGCGTGCTCGCCAAGGTCTCCCAGGCGGCGGCCGAGGACCATGGCGGCGTGCTCGACTCGTATGTGGCCAGCGAGCATGGCCTGCTCGACGGCATCGTGCTCGACTATGGCCGCAGGCTGCTCGCGGCACGGCGGTAGGATACGGCGACGCACGGTTGGCGCGCTGCCGCCGCCCGTCGTACAATATAACGGCTGACCGCCGGCCCAGCCGGACGGTCCAGGCCCCCGTGGCGAAATGGTAGACGCAGTTGACTTAAAATCAATCGCTTCGGCGTGCGGGTTCGAGTCCCGCCGGGGGCACCTTTTCGGGGTGTTACGGACAATCGAGGAGAGAATCGATGTTCAGCGTACTTGACATGTTCACCATCGGCGTCGGACCGAGCTCGTCGCACACCGTGGGCCCCATGTGCGCGGCCCACGCGTTCGCGGAATCGCTCAGCGAATCCGGTGCGCTCGATCGTACGGCGAGGATCAGGGTCGTGTTCTACGGCTCCCTGTCGCTCACCGGTCTCGGCCACGGCACGGACCGTGCGACGCTCGCCGGTCTTGAAGGCAGCCTGCCGGCCGACGTCGACACGGAATACCTGCTGACCGTGCGTGAACGGGCGTCCCGTGACCACGTACTGCACATCGCCGGCGGCCATGACGTGCGCTATGACGATGACCGCGACATCGTGTTCGAACGGTGGAAGCGTCTGGCTCCGCACCCCAACGGCATGCGGTTCCAGGCGTTCGATGCGCACGGCAGCGTCGTGGACGAGCAGGTGTGGTACTCGATCGGCGGAGGGTTCATCCGCCGTGGGGCCATCGACGATCCGCTGATCCCGAACCATGTCCATGTGTCCGACGCTGCCGACGCCGCCTACGACCGCGGCGGCGACAGACGATCCGGTACGGCGGCAGCCTCCAATACCGCAGACCGCCGCAGGGACCCCGCGCGTGACGCATCGCCGGCGTCGGGCTCCCATGCCGACGCTCCGGCTGATTCATCGTATTTCGGCAGCGATACGCCGTATCCGTTCGGCACATGCGACGAGCTGATCGCGCTCTGCCGTGCCAACGGCATGAGCATAGCGCAGCTGGTGATGGCGAACGAGACCGCGCATCGCAGCCAGCAGGAGGTGCATGAGCGTCTTGCCGCCGTATGGCAGGTCATGCGGCATTGCATCGACGCCGGGTGCAACAGCCCGCGGCCGATCCTGCCGGGCGGCCTTGACGTGCCACGGCGCGCCCCGGTCATGTATCGCAGGCTCACCGCGAACAGCGACGTGCTCAAGCGCACGCACCGCGTCGCCTCGGCGCTGGAGTCGTCCGATTCGGCGTGGGTGGCGTTGTTCGCGATGGCCGTCAGCGAGGAGAACGCCGGCGGCGGCCGCGTCGTCACCGCGCCGACGAACGGCTCGGCGGGCATCATTCCCGCGGTGCTCGAGTACTACTGGCATTTCGTCGACTCCGCCGATGAATCCGGCGTCGAGACGTTCCTGCTGACCGCCGGCGCGATCGGCTACCTGTTCAAACGCAACGCGTCGATCTCCGGAGCCGAGGTGGGCTGCCAGGGCGAGGTGGGCGTCGCCTGCTCGATGGCCGCCGCAGGCCTCGCCGCGGTGATGGGCGGCACTCCCGAGCAGGTCGAAAACGCCGCGGAGATTGGCATCGAGCATAATCTTGGACTCACCTGCGACCCGGTCGGCGGACTCGTGCAGATTCCCTGCATCGAACGCAACGCGATGGCGGCGAACACGGCCATCAACGCGGTGCGCATGGCGATGCTCGGCGACGGCTCGCACATCGTCAGCCTCGACCAGGCCATCGCTACGATGAAGCAGACGGGCGAGGACATGATGTCCAAGTACAAGGAGACCTCGAAGGGTGGCCTCGCCGTCAACGTCGTGGAGTGCTGAACGCCACCGTGTTTATTTATCTGATGGGTTGAGTGGCGACGCTGACGCTCGCACCATGCGTGGTGTTGTTTGAAAACCTACGCGTGGGAGGGGACTTCAGCGTGTGGCGCGTCGTGCGGCGCGTTTGCGG
>NZ_WBVT01000034.1 GCF_009193355.1 Bifidobacterium leontopitheci | reverse complement strand
GTCTTATGCCCTAGGCCCCCTGACCTAGGCCCCCTGACCTAGGCCCCCTGACCTAGGCCCCCTGACCTAGGCCCCCTGACCTAGGCCCCCTGACCGTTCACGATTTGTCGGCCCCGGCAAATCATGAACGGTCAGATGTGCGAATGAACACTGCCAAGTCTGGAATTCCGCCATTCTGCGGTAGCGGCATGTGCGATTATGTGCGGTTTTCCGTTCACGATTTGCCGGGGCCGACAAATCGTGAACGGAAACAGCACCGAGCAGACACGCGAGGCCAGCCCTTGACCCCACTCAAGACTTTGCGGCCGCGCGCATGGTCTCGCGAGATGCAGGCCAATGGGACGCGAGCCCGAAATCGCGCATTTTGCGCTCGCGTCCCAATGGCAAGTGGGACACGAGACGATGTGAACGGTCACACAGCCTCGCGTCCCACAGAATCGTGGGACACGGGACGATGTGACCGATTACAGCAACTCATGTCCCAAACGCCAATGGGACGCAAGCCAGAAAACCGCGATTCCAGCACCGCGTCCCAACGCGCAATACAATCACTTTCCATATCCGCCCGCGTCTCGCCCCTGTCATGTTGGGTAGGGCCGATAGCCAGTCCGGTATGGCCGTTTCGCCCTGTCGCCGATGATTCGATGGCGATGCGTTCGGGAGCGGGAGCGTCCGACCGGCATCGACAGGAATTCCGGACAGGCGTCCCGCGCACGTGCGATGTCAAGGCCATGCCATGAAAAGGCGCTCGGCCGCGCACCACCGTTCAGGACGCCTGCTGGGACTCGCCGGCAGCACGGTCCTTCAGGTAGATTTCGGGGATGTCGCGCTCCTGATCGTGCAATTTGGCCCAGATGACGGGCCGCCCGGCGGCGAAGGAGGCCTGGATGTCGAGGATGCGCTGGTTGGAGGAGCCGCGGAACTGGAGCAGGGAGTCCTTCTGGTCCTTGAGGTAGCGGCCGTCGACGAGGATGTCCATGAGGTGCAGCAGCTCCAGCTTGTCGGGCGTCTCGCCGGGGCGCATGAGCTCCTCCCATGTGTAGCCGGTCCAGCACCAGATGTCTTTGTCATGGCCGAACTCGCGGCGGATGCGCTGGGCGAGCGGCAGCAGCACGGGCGTGTTGAGCAGCGGCTCGCCGCCGAGGAAGGTGATGCCCTGCACCCATGGGGCGCGCAGGTCCTCGATGATCTTGTCTTCGAGACGCTGCGTGTATTCGTGGCCTGCCTGGAAGTCCCAGATTGACGAGTTGAAGCAGTCGACGCAGTGGAACGGGCATCCGGAGACGTACAGGGAGTTGCGCACACCTTCGCCGTCGGTGACGATGAACGTCTTGTAGTCGGCGATCATGCGCTTGGACATGCGCCGGCCATCCCACTGGCCGGCACGGGGGTTGTTGGTCAACGATGACGGCACGCCGGGGCCACGCCCCGACTCCCCGGAAGCGAAATCATGCAGCGTCGGCTTCCTGTCCATCATCCGTCCTCCTTATTGTCGCGGCGTTGTCGCAATCACCATTGTCCCATGTCGTACTCGGCCGAAGCGACAAGCGGGCGACGCTCCCCCAGTCAGCTCCGCTGACAGCCCCCTCCACCGAGGGGGCCGAGGGTCGGGCCAGCCGGATTGGCGGCTCCCGCCCTCGTGCCGGCCGAAAGACGACCCGATTCGCGAGTGACGCCCCAGTCAGCTCCGCTCAGACATCGTCCCGCACCGAGGAAGGCCAAGTAACGAATCAACCCAATCCGCTCCCGCCCAACCGTAACGTTGAGCGCAAACGAGCGTCCCGTTGTCTGACGGACACGTCGCCCGACCGCACACCCCAATCCGCTCCCGCCCAACCGTAACGTTGAACGCAAACAAGCGGTGGCCGTCCGGCATACGTTGTCTGACCGTAGGCTTGGCCGAACGGCCTTGAGTGTGTCAGACAACGTATGCCGGACGGCCACCGCGGAATCCAGCGCGCGATACCGGTAGTTACTTGGCCCCTACTTGGCCTCTTCGAACCACTCGCGCGTCTCGCCGTCGGCGAGCGTCACGTGGCCGGTCTCGCCGCTCATGTGCTTGACGCGGTGGGAGATCTCCTCGTGGCGGCCGTGGACCATCGGACGCTGCACCGGGTTGCCGAGGTAGCCGCAGGTACGCTTGGTGACGTTGCACTTGTCCGGGTCGCAGTTGCCGCACTCGGGGCACTTGAAGCCTTCTTCGGTGGGCTCGAAGTCGCCCTGGAAGCCGCACACGAAGCAGTGGTCGATCGGCGTGTTGGTGCCGAGGTAGCCGATGCCGATGTTGTAGGCGTAGTCCCATACGGCTTCGAGCGCCTTCGGGTTGTCCTGCAGGCACGGGTATTCGCAGTAGTTGATGAAGCCGCCGGAAGCGTAGTACGGGAAGTCCTTCTCGTAGTTGAGCTTCTCCATGGGGGTGGGCTGCAGCCACACCGGGTAGTGGAACGAGTTGGTGTAGAAGTCGTGGTCGGTGACGCCTTCGATGCGGCCGAACTTCTCGCGGTCCATGCGGTTGAAGCGGTCGGTGAGCGACTCGGCGGGCGTGGAGTACACGGAGTAGTGGTAGCCTTCGGCCTTGCTCCACTGCTTGCACAGCTCGCTCATGCGCTTGACGATGGACAGGGCGAACTCCTTGCCCTGCGGATCCCAGCCGTGGTCGCGGATCCAGTTCTTGCCGTAGAAGACGGCGGTCGTCTCCGCCAGGCCGATGTAGCCGAGCGAGACGGTGGCGCGCTCGTTCTTGAACAGCGCGTCGACGCTGTCGCCGGCGCCGAGGCGGCCGAACGCACCGTAACGGAACAGGGTGGGCGCGTTGACCGGGGTGGCCTGCTTGCAGCGCATGATGCGGAACTGGAGTGCCTGGTGGGCGACCTCCATGCGCTCTTCGAACAGCTTCCAGAAGCGCGCCTTGTCGCCGTGGGATTCGATGGCGATGCGCGGCACGTTCACCGACACGACGCCGAGGTTCATGCGGCCGTCCTCCTCGTCCTTGCCGGTTTCGGGGTTGATCCAGCCCTGCAGGAACGAACGGCAGCCCATCGGCGCCTTGAAGGAGCCGGTGATCTTGACGATGTTGTCGTAGAAGACGACGTCCGGGTACATGCGCTTGGTGGCGCATTCGAGGGCCAGCTGCTTGAGGTCGTAGTTCGGATCGCCCTTGTCGGCGTTGACACCGTGGCGGACGGTGAACACGAGCTTGGGGAAGATGGCGGTGTGGTGCTCCTTGCCGAGGCCGCGGATGCGGTTCAAGAGGATCGCGCGCTGGATCTCGCGTGAGAACCAGTCGGTGCCGAGGCCGAAGCCGACGGTGACGAACGGGGTCTGGCCGTTGGAGACGCGGTTGGAGTTGATCTGGTACTCCATGGTCTGCATGGCGTCGTAGATGGCCTTGCGGGTGCGGATCTTGGCGAGGATCTCGCGCTCCTGCTCGAGCTCGTCGACGTCCGTGTGGAACGGGGTGTCCATGGGCAGCGGCTCGCGGCTGCCGAAGTGCAGCTTGGCGGGCTCGTTCTGCTTCGCGTTCTCGACCTGGCGGCGGGCGAATTCGACGGGCATGCCGTCGGGGATGGTCTCGCGGGCCTCTTCGAGGAACTTCTCGTAGTCCTTCTTCGCGTACACGGCGAGGTGCTCGTCGGCGCGGTTGGCGGTCTGGCCGCCGTACTGGCTGGACGCCACGTCCTTCATGATCTGGGTGATCTGGGTGGCGGCGATGGCGATGGACTTCGGGGAGGCCATGGGGGCGTTGCCGAGGGTGAAGCCGTTGGCGAGCATGTCCCAGAAGTTGGGCAACGAGCAGTTGGACTGCGCGGTGAACGGCGAGTAGTCGGCGTCGTGGAAGTGGATGTCGCCCTTCATGTGGGCGTTGGCGACGGCCGGCGGCAGCATGTTGAACGCGGCGGCCTTGGACACGGCGCCGGCGAGCAGGTCTCGCTGGGTGGCGTAGACGTTGGCGTCCTTGTTGGCGTTCTCGTGGATGAGGGTCGGGTCCTGGTTGATGAACCGGGCGACGGCCTCGTTGACGTCGGTGGCCTTGGCGCGCTGGATGTCCTTGTCGAGACGGTAGTTGGTGTAGGCGCGGGCGACGTCGTACAGGTGGGCGCCGATGAGGGCGTGCTCGACGAGGTTCTGGATGTCCTCGATCTTGGCGGGGCCGTTGTAGCGGTCCTTGATCTCGCCTTCGATCTGGTCGGCGAAGCCGCGGATCAGCTTCTCCTCTTCGGGGCCGACCTGCTTGTCGAGGTCCGCGAAGGCCGACTTGACGGCGCTGATGATGTTGACCGGGTCGAAGTCGACGACGCGGCCGTCACGCTTCTCCACCATCACCTTGGCAATGTTCGTCTTGGGGACGTTCACCTTGGAGACGGTCGTCGTATCGGCGTTCATCAGCAGAGCATCCATGGCTCGATCCTGTCCTTCCCTGTGTCCTGTCTGCCCGTCCGAGAGACCCGGGCGGACGCCGCGCGAACGCGGTCCTGAATTAATCCTCCGTAGACTGTACGACATCCCCACCCCTATATCTAGTTACAAAACGCCAAAATCAGCCCAACATATGCTTGTTTTGGCGGAATATGGCCGAAATGGGAATTCTGTGATTGTTCTTCCAGCGTGTCGCGTCCGACGGCATCCGGCAAAAAGCCGACGAACCATCATACCGGTGCCGCGCGACGGTCTCGCGGGCAGATGAACTTGTCCGTCATCTGCGGAAGTCTGAGGGGTATGAATTGGGAACAGGACTATCGAACGACGGCGCCGCAGCCCGTCACGACCGGGGGGAACGACATTCCGAAACCCCTCGACCAGCTGCCGCGTCTGGCCAGTGAGACGACGGCCGAGAACCCCTGGCCGGTCGGCGTGCTGAGCCAGAAGTTCCATAACGCCGTGGAACGGTGGCCCGCGGCCTGGATCGCCGGCCAGATCACGGAGATCAACACGCGGCGCGCCGGCTCGGCGTATCTCACCGTGCGCGACGACGTGGAGGACATCGCCATCTCGGTCTCCGGCTGGCGTGCGTTCGCCGCGAAGGCCGCGCAGTTCCGGCAGGGCGACCGCGTGGTCATCCACGGCAAGGCCGACATCTGGGTCAAGCAGACGCGGCTGAGCTTCATCGGCGACGACATCCGCAAGATCGGTTCCGGCGGCGGCCTGAAGGAGCAGATCGACCGCCTGCGCATGCAGCTTAAGGGCGAGGGGCTGTTCGACGCCGACCGCAAGGTGCCGCTGCCCGAATTCCCCTCGTGCATCGGTCTGATCTGCGCACCGCAGGCGCGCGCCGAGGGCGATGTCATCACGAACGTGAACCTGCGCTGGCCGTCCGTGCGGTTCAAGGTCGTGCACGCGCACGTGCAGGGGCCGCAGTGTCCGCCCGACATCATCCAGGCCATCCGGCAGCTGGATGCGGACCCGGAAGTGGATGTGATCATCGTGGCGCGCGGCGGCGGCGCGTTCGAGGACCTCATCGGTTTCTCCGACGAGGGCGTGGTGCGGGCGACGGCCGCCTGCGTCACGCCGATCGTCTCTGCGATCGGGCACGAGGACGACTGGACGCTCATCGACCTGGCGGCCGACCTGCGCGCCTCCACGCCGACCGACGCGGCGAAGAAGGTCGTGCCGGACGTGCACGAGCAGTGGCAGCTGATCGACAACGCGATCTCGCGCATCCGCATGCGCATCGGCTCACGCGTGGACAATGAGATCCGGCTGGTCGAAGGCTATGCGAACCGGCCGAGCCTGACGCGGCCGATGACCATGCTGGAGCCGCATCAGCGGTTCATTGACGACGCGCGGCGGCGCATGGACATCGGATTGACGCGCATCGTGGACGACGCCAGCCTGACCGTCGAGAAGCTGCATGCCAGCCTGACCGCGCTCAGCCCCCAGTCGACGTTGAACCGCGGGTACGCCGTCGTGCAGAACGCCGACGGGCACGTGATCGACGACGCGGCCGACGTGAAGTCCGGCGAAACGCTCACCCTCACCCTCAAGCAGGGGGTCGTCACCGCCACCGCGGACTAGGGCGGTACACGAGGGCGCTCCCCCAGTCAGCTTCGCTGACAGCCCCCTCCACCGAGGGGGCCAAGGACTCCGATTCGAGAACGGTCCCGTTCTGGACGACCGGCAGACAGACAGCACCCGCCAACAGACAGCATCAACCAACACGTAGTAACCAACACAGCAAGGAGCAAGACATGGCAGACAAGAACACCGCCAAGCAGGCCGAGGCCACCACGCCCGCGTCCAGCCTGACCGACAAGGAGCGCGAGGCCATCGCGCAGATGCCGTACGAGGAGGCGCGCGACAAGCTCATCCAGGCCGTGCAGGCGCTGGAGGCCGGCGGCCTGAACCTCGACCAGTCGATGCGCCAGTGGGAGATCGGCGAGGCGCTGGCCAAGCGGGCGCAAAGCCTGCTCAACGACGTGCGCGCCAAGCTCGACGCCGCCCAGGCCGAGCAGGCGACCAGCGCCGACACCGCCGGCACCCAGTCCAACCTGAACTGAGCCATCTCTCTCACGGCGAGCCGGCCGTATAGCAGACAACGGAATCCCTGCTATGCGGCCGCCCCTCGGCGGAGTTAAGAACCAAAACTGACAACGGAATCCCTGCTATGCGACTGACACTCCTCGGCCCCCTCGGCGGAGGGGGCCGAGGGGCTGGTCGCATGGCGGAAATACCGCTGAGTGCTATTTGAGCCGGTCACAATGAAACCGGCACGACGAACGTGGGAGCGCTCCCCCAGTCTTCGCTACGCTCAGACAGCCCCTCCACCGAGGGGGCCAAGGGATGCCGGTCGCATAGCGGGAATACCGCTGAGTGCTATTTGAGCCGGTCACAATGAAACCGGCACGACGAACATGGGAGCACTCCCCCAGTCGGCTTCGCCGACAGCCCCCTCCACCGAGGGGGCCAAGGGATGCCGGTCGCATAGCGGGGTTACCGCTGTACGTCCATACATGGTTTGGCCCCTCGGTGGAGGGGCCAAACAGTATCGGTCATGGATATCGGCGTCAGATGCCGAAGGTGGTGCGCACGATCTTCTCGATCGTGTCGCCGCTGAGCTCCGCGGCATCGCACTTGGTCTGGTTGATGCGGCCGAACAGTTCGTCGGCCTGCTCGTATGTCATGCCACGTCCGGCTTCCTTGACCGCAGCCAGCACCTCATCGACCGTCTGCGCCTTGCCGAGCTCGTCCACCAATGTCTTCTCGTCCATGAGAAACCTCCTTGATGTGATTCCTGTATCTCCAGTTCTAGTCGCATCCGCCCGGTTTCGCACGAGAAACGCCGAGCGCCGTCGCGCGTTCGCCAAATCGCCAGTCACTGCACGACGATCGTGGCAAGCAGCGCCGCATGGTCGGAGCCGTCGATCGGCACGACCTGCATCTGCCCGGCGACGATACCCTGGTCGAGCACCACATGGTCGATGCCGGCGAACCGCGGCAGCGGCGGCTTATCGGTCGGCCATGTGAACGTGAACCCGTGGCCGGACTGTCGTGCCGCGTCCGTAAACCGCTCGCCGAGGAAGTCCCGGAACGGCGTGTGGTCGGTCGTCGCGTTGAAATCACCCATGAACACGTACCGCGACCCGGTACGCGAGCGCATGCGCGCCAGCTCGTCCAACGTCAGCCGCCACCGGCTCCAATATCCGGGCACGGGAGCAGTGGTGTGCACGGAGACGAACCGCAGCCGCGCCTCGCCGCCGCCGAACGTGACCGTGCCCGCCGGCATGAACGACGCGCTGGAGTTCACCTCATCATCGACCGGATCGGACAGCTTGGTGGCCGACCAGATGCCGTTGCCGGACACGCCGTCCGACGAGGAGACCTGCGAATACGGCAGATACCGGTGGATGCCGGCGTCCTCAAGCCGTTTGATGAACGCGTTCGTCGTCTCCTGGAGCGCCAGCACCTCAACCTTCTGGTCACGCACGACTTCGACGATCCGCTGCGCGTCCGCCCGCCCCTTGTACACGTTGAACGTCATGACGCGCGCGATCATGTCGCCGGTGTCCGGCCGCGACGACGACATCGCCTGGTACACGCTCGCCGGCAGCTTCACCGCGCCGCTGTAGAACGGCTGCTGCCACCAGCCCTGCACGCCAAGGCAGGCGAGCGCCGTGAGCATGGTGATCCAGCGGCGTGACAGGACGGCGAACACGAACGCCAGCAACGCGGGGATCATGAACCATGGGGTCGCCGCGACGAGGACCGGCACATACGGCAGCGACTGGAGTTCCTCGGGCAACGCGCGCAGGATGACGCCGAGCAGGGCAACCGCCGCGCAGGGTATGGCGATCCAGCCGAGCAGACGGTGGGAACGGCGGGCGTCCGGCTTGGCGGCGGACTGCGGCTTGCGTTGGGCTGGCTGACGGCCGCCGGACCGCGCTGTATTGGACCGCGCTGTATTGGACCGCGCTCCCCTGCCGGCGGTCGGCTTGCGACCGGACGCCGCGGCGGGTCGGCGGCCGGTGCGGCCCGGCTCGTTCGCCGTCGCGCGGGCCAACAGGGTCTCACGTGCGTCGGCTATGGCACGGTCGCGCGCCCGACGTGACGCCTGTGCCGCCGATGATTGCGTTCTCGCCATGTTCCCGCCTCGCTGTTTCGCTGATGATGCCGACGATCCGGCACGGCCTGTCGCCGCTTCCGGCTGCGTCGGCGTGGTGCCGACCGTCCATACGATAGCGTCGTCGGGGCGACGAGCATGCCTGTGCGTGCCGAATCCTTCCGTTCCCGACACGTTTTCCGGTGCTTTTCGACCTTCAGCGGCGCGCTTTTGGTCGAAAACGACCGCATATGCCCCATATTTCGTCCGTTTTCGACTCGGACATGGGCCATCCTTGTCGGAAACGACCGCGAATCGGCCTGTCAGCGTCCGTTTTCGACCAACTTGCCGGTCATGGTCGTCGGAAACGGCCGCCCCCGCTCCCCGGCCATCGGCACGACCGGATATCCGCCCGTCATGTATAATGTCATGCTGTTGCCCCGGTAGCTCAGGGGATAGAGCACCGCTCTCCTAAAGCGGGTGTCGTGCGTTCGAATCGCATCCGGGGCACCGCATCGCCGGAACCTCAGGTTCCGGCTTTTTCATACCCGCACCGGCGAGCCGGGGCCAAGCCGGCCTGCACCGGACCGTCCCGGCCCCGGCCACCCGAATCCGCCCGCGCCGTTCCCGCAAGGAGGCTCCATGGAACGTTCAGCCGTACGCGGCACATCCGCCGCACCGTCACTCCACCATCCGCTCATCGCCGTCGCCGGTCTGGCCATCGAGGCGAGCACGTTCTCGCCAGCTCGCACCGAAGCCGCCGCCTTCCATCCGCGCCGCGGCGACGAGGTGTTCGACGCCTACCCGTTCATGTCCCCCGGCTCGCCGCTGCGCGAGGCGGCCGACTGGCATGGCGCGCTGGTCGGGCGCGCGCTGCCGGGCGGCATCGTCACCCGGGACGCGTTCGAGTCGCTGACGGCCGAGATGCTGGAGCGCCTGCGCGGCATCATCGCAGATCACGGCCCGTTGGACGGCCTGTGGTTCGACATTCACGGCGCGATGACCGTCGAGGGGCTGGATGATGCGGAGACCGTGCTGCTGCGGCGCGTGCGCGAGGTCATCGGCCCGGACGTGCTCGTCTCGTCGTCGATGGACCTGCACGGCAATGTGTCGGCCGATTTCGTGCGGCTGACCGACCTGATCACCTGTTACCGCATGGCCCCGCATGAGGACGAGCTGGAGACCAAAGAGCGTGCGACGCGCAATCTCGTGCAACGGCTGCGCGACCATGCCGGCCGTCCGTTCAAGGCGTGGGTTCCGGTGCCGGTGCTGTTGCCCGGCGAGAAGACGTCGACGCGCGTGGAGCCTGCGAAGTCGATCTACCGGCACGTGGGCGAGGTGGCCGAGCGGCCGGGCGTGCTGGACGCGGCCGTGTGGGTCGGCTATGCGTGGGCTGACGAACCGCGCAATCAGGCGGCCGTGGTGGTGACCGGCGACGACCGTGACGCGGTCTCCGCCGGCGCCGAGGAGCTGGCGGCCATGTTCTGGGCGGCGCGTGACGAGTTCGCGTTCGTCGCGCCGACCGGCACGTTGGACGAGTGTCTGGACGCGGCGTTGCGCAGTGACGTCCGACCGTACTTCATCAGTGATTCCGGCGACAATCCGACCGCCGGCGGCGCCGGGGACGTGACGTGGACGCTGCAGCGGCTGCTGGACGACCCGCGGGTGACGGGCTTGGGCCAGGGTGCGGCCGAATCGCCGCGCACGGTGATCTACGCCTCGCTGCCGGCCCCTGAGGCGGTGCGCACGGCGGTCGAGGCGGGGGTCGGCGCGACGGTGACCGTGACAGGCGGCGCCGCGGTGGACGACCTGCATGCCGGACCGGTGACGATGACCGGCGTCGTGCATGCGATCCGGTATGGCGACCGTGATGCGAAGACTGAAGTCGTGCTACGCGTGGGCGGCCTGCATGTGATCCTCACCGAGCTGCGCAAGCCGTATCATCATGAGCATGATTTCACCGACCTGGATCTTGACCCGCGCCATGCGGATATCGTCATCGTGAAGATCGGCTATCTGGAGCCGGAACTGTTCGACATGGCCGCCGACTGGATGATGGCGCTCACGCCCGGAGGCGTCGACCAGGATCTGATCCGGCTGGGTCATCATCGCATCCAACGGCCGATGGTGCCGTATGATCCGGGCGACTTTACGCCGGACCTGCATGCGCGGATGATCGACCGAATGTTCTAGCGGGTGACGCTCCCCCAGTCTTCGCTACGCTCAGCCAGCCCCCTCCACCGAGGGGGCCGAGGAGCGGGCCGATCACCTGCGGCTGACAGCGTCCTGCAATTGCACGGCTCGGCCCTCCACCGTGGGAGCCAAGGTGCGGGCCAGTCAGCCTCGTTTGTCACAGCGGGTAGGTACCCGCTGTGACAAACGACAGGAGGACGCGACTGGCAAACGACTAGCGAACGACTAGCGAACGACTAGCGAACGACTAGCGAACGGCGGCTAGGGCGGTGACGCGGTCTAGGAAGCGTTGCTTGAAGCGCAGGACGTCGACGCGTACTGCCACCTGCGTGGTCTTGTGCGGGTCGACCAGCCGGCCGCCGGCACGGTCGCCGATGGTCCGGCCGCGCCACGGCCCGTCGAGGTCGACGCGCAGGTTCACGCCCAACGTGCCGATGAGCGTCGGGTCGAGCACGGCGGCCACGGCGAGCGGGTCGTGCAGGCAGCATCCCGCATGTTCCGGCTGCGTGTGCGCGTAGGAGTCGATGTAGAAGTCGGTCATGCCGGCGAGGAAGTCGCCCGCCGCGGTCCCCGCCTGCCGCCAAGGCAGAATCTCGTCACGTCTGAGCACCGCCTGATGGGTGACGTCCAGCCCGATCATCGTCGTCTCGACGCCGCTGCGCACCAGATAGTCCGCGGCCTCCGGATCCTGGGCGATGTTCGCCTCCGCGCCCGGCGTCACGTTGCCGGGCACGGTGAGCGCGCCGCCCATGAACGTGATCGAGCCGACGAGCCGGCTGATGCCCGGCTCGCGGCGGCACACTTCGGCGATGGTGGTCATGGCGCCGGTCGGCACGATGAGCAGGTCGCGGCCGTACGTCTCCGCCGCGTCGATGATGAAGTCGACTGCCGGCGTCGTCTCGGCGGCGCGCGGCGAGTCGGGAATCGCCATGTCGCCGATGCCGTTGTCGCCGTGGATGCGCCGCGCGCCCGGTCCCGGCTCGTACGGCAGCGGTTCGGCCGCCGTCCGCGGCCGGTCGATGCCGGGGTACACGGGGATGTCGTCGCGGCCGAACAGCGCGGTGACGGCGAGCGCGTTGCGCACTCCGGTGGCGACGGACACGTTGCCGTAGGTGCCGGTGATGCCGATGAGCTCCACGTCGCCGGCCTGCTCGCTGCCGATCGCGTAGGCGATGGCGAGCGCGTCGTCGATGCCGGTGTCGAGATCGAGGATGAGCTTGCGCGTCATGATCCGCTCCTTGTCACACGAACAGGCTCATGTCGCTGGTCTCACCGGAGCCAAGGAACGTGGAGACGCCGCCGAGCTCCACGCCGTCGATGAGCTCCTCCTTATGGATGCCCATGATGTCCATCGACATCTGGCAGGCGACGAGCCGCACGCCATGGTCGGTGGCCTGCTTCATCAGCGATTCGAGCGATTCCACGTTCTTCGATTTCATGATCCCGCGAATCATCTTCGCGCCGATGCCGCCCATGTTCATGCGGCTGAGGCCCAGCTTCCGCGTGCCGCGCGGCATCATCATGCCGAACATGCGCTCGATGAGCGACTTGCGCACGCGCACATGCTTCGGCTTGCGCAGGATGTTGAGCCCCCAGAACGTGAAGAACACGGTGACCTTGCGGCCCATGGCGGCGGCGCCGTTGGCCATGATGAACACGGCGATGGTCTTGTCGAGGTCGCCGCTGAACACGACGAACGTCTTGTCGTGGCGGATGTCGCCGCCTTCCGGATTGTAGCCGACGGCCGCCTGCGGACCGGCCTGTGCGGCGCCGCCCTGCTGCGACGGGCAGGCCGCGGCCGGCGAGCCCGGCTTGGGCATGTCGACGGTCTTGTCGATGGTGACGTGGATGACGCCGGCGTCGTCGCGGTTCAGTTCGACGAGCCGGTTGCCGGTGCGCTCGCACCACACGGCGATGTCGGAGAGGAACGCGTCCTCGGTGGCGTCGGCGGTCAGCCGGGTGCCGATGGGCAGCGGGCGCAGCGTATCGGCAATCTTGACGATCGGGCCGGGGCATTTGAGTCCCTTGGCGTCCACGTGGACGGTCGTGGCGGGGGCCGCGGCCGTATCATCGCCGCCTGCCGCACTGCCATCCCCGTCGCCGTCGTCGGTTGCGCCGTGCAGGCTCAGCTGCCGTGCGGCGACGGGGATCGACGCGACCGCCGCCGCGCTGCCGGACGCCGCACCAGCGGACGTCGCCGGCGCGGTCGCTCCCGGCTCGCTCTCCCCCGCCTGCTTGAGATAGTCGCGGTACGCTTGGAAGCCGCCGTCCAGGTTCGTGGCGTCGTATCCGCGGTCGGCGAGGATCTCGGTGACCTGCTCGCTCCAGTCGCCGACGCGGCAGAACACGACGACCGGCTTGCCGTGCGGCACTTGGCTGAGTCGTTTGCCGATCTGGCTGAACGGGATGTTGATCGCCCCGTCGATGCCGTGCACAATCACCTCGTCCGGCTCGCGCAGGTCGAGCAGCGTCACCGTGGACTTGTCGAGCGCGGCGAAGTCGGCCGGCGAGATGCGCTTGATGTCCTCGTCGCCGTCGTCCCCGCCGAGCGGAATGCCGACGCCCATATTGCTGTTGCCGCTGTTGCCGGTTGCGTTCTGTCCAGTCACGTTCTTCTCCCCTTGTCTGTATAAGCCTGTCCTGCCGAGCCATGGCCGAGACCGTCATGCACCGTCATGCCGACGCGGGCGGCCGTCACCGCATGGTCGTATCCGGTTTCGAGCCTAACGCGACGGCCCGATTGCCTCGCCGCCGCGTTATAGCGAAAACCGATGGCCGGCTATCACCAGCCGCACCCCAGCGGACCGCCGGCCGCGTCCGCCAGCTCGCACGCTGCGTCTCACACCTCGCATGCCGGCTGAATGTAGTTATCCGCCTCGAGCGTGGTGATGGTCGGATGGTCGCCGCACACCGGGCAGTCCGGCTCGCGTTCGGGCAGCGGCACCGCGCGGAACCGCATGGCGAGCGCGTCGAACGTGAGCAGCCGTGCGGTGAGCGGCTCGCCGAGGCCGAGGATCATCTTGACGACCTCGACCGCCTGCAGGCTGCCGATCGTGCCGACGACCGCGCCGAGCACGCCCGCCTCCTTGCAGCTGGGCACTTCGCCGGCCGCCGGCATGTCGCGGAAGATGCAGCGGTAGCAGGGACCTTGGCCGGGAATGTAGGTCATGAGCTGGCCTTCGAACCGCAGTGCGCCGCCGTACACGTATGGTTTGCCGGCGAGCACGCACGCGTCGTTGATGAGGAATTTCGTCGCGAAGTTGTCGGCCGCGTCGACGATCACGTCATAGTCGGCGATCAGCTCGGCGATGTTGTCGGCCTCGACGCGCATGTGGTAGGGCCGCACGGTCACATCCGGGTTGAGCGCGGTGACGGTCGCCGCCGCCGACTCGACCTTCGGCGTGCCGACGTCGCCGGTGCCGTGCATGATCTGCCGCTGCAGGTTCGACAGGTCGACCACGTCGTCGTCGACGATGCCGATCGTGCCGACGCCGGCCGCCGCCAGATACATGGCGGCCGGCGAGCCGAGACCGCCCGCGCCGATGATCAGCACTTTGGCGGCGAGCAGCCGCTTCTGGCCGCGCACGCCGATCTCCTTGAGTATGAGGTGCCTGGAATACCTCTCCAGCTGTTCGTCGGTGAATGCCATGCCGCTCCCCTTGCCGTCCCTGTGTGTGTCTCACATGATGAAGGCCGGACTGGACGAAACCGGCCGCGTGAGGCTGCCCGTCCGCTCTCGGCGAATGCCGGGGTTCCCACGAGGCGGACGGGAGCGGACGACGGTCAGTTGCGGCGGCTAGCATGGGTGGAAATTCGATTCCGCGGGCGGTTGCGCGCCGGCGGAAGTCAGGAGGCCGATGATGACTGTATCGCAGCAAACCGCATCGCAGCTTGCCGTCGCCCGCTGCGGCACCGTTTCCGCGTTGACGTTGGGATTGCCGGCGAAATGCGCGATCCCCGCGCAGAAGGGCGCGCTGCCCAAGGGACTGTTCGTGGCGAAGGCGCCGGTTTCGGCCAAGCTCAAGCAACGGCTGGCCAACGATATCGTTTCGATTACGATGCTGGCGTTGCTACGGCCGGCGAACACGGGCGCCGAGCCGGGCAGCGGAAAAGTGCCGGAGGTGCTGGTGCTTGGGCTGCGGCTGGCGGCCGGAGTGCACGATGTACCGGTCGAGGTGGTCGACCTGATCGCCGGGCAGCGAAAGTCGGGCATCGTGTTCGTCTGCGTGCGCGACGGCGAGTTCGAGGGGACGACGCGCGAGGAGTGCGCGTTCGCGGTACGGCGCAATGTGCCGGTGCGTGCGGGGCACATACCGGTGACGAAGGTGTTCGCCGGCGCGTGGAAGCCGGCCGGCGAGGCGACGCTGGAGGTGCCGGCGGACGCGGGTGCCGTGGGGGTCACGATGGACGGGCTGTGGGATGGCCTGTGTGCGCAGGCTATCCTGGATTCCGCCGATGGGCGGGATCTGGACGCGCGTATCGCGCGGCGCGACCAGATCGCGACGCTCAAGGCCGCGGAGGCGAAGCTGGCGCGCGACCATCAGCGGGCGAAGAGCCCCGGTCAGCGCAATGAGATCTACGCGAAGCTGCACAAGGTGCGCACCCAGCTCGCCGGTTTCGAGGCGTAGGGGTCGGCGCCGGGCGACGGGCGTCGGTTGCAGGACGCCGACCACCCCCACCCGCTGGGCGGGAGCCCCCGCCAGCGGGGGCAGGGGTTTATTGTGCTCCCGCCGCCACGGCCTGCAACCCCGCCAGCGGAGCGAGATTTTGATGTGCTCCCGCTGGCGGGAGCTGGCGAGCGGAGCGAGACTGAGGGTGGTCGCCCGCCATCAGCGTGACGCTCCCCCAGTCAGCTACGCTGACAGCCCCCTCCACCGAGGGGGCCAAGGAACCCATCCGCCAAGATTGACATGCAACGTACCATGGGAGACCACCCCCACCCGCTGGGCGGGAGCCCCGCCAGCGGGGGCCAAGGAACACGCCACCCGCCGAGGTCGGCGCGTAGGTCTCAGAAGCCGAGGCTGGTGCGGCCGAACTGGTCGAGCCAGCGCAGGATCGCGCCTTCGCGCAGCGCCCACGGGCAGATCTCCACTTCGGTCACGTTGAGCGCCTTCATGATTTCGTCAGCCACGATGCCGCCGCCCACGATCTGCAGCGTACGCTCGGGCGTGATGCCCGGCAGCGCCACACGCTGATCCGGTTCGATGGCGGCGAGGCGCGGAATCCAATCCTCCAACTGCTCGCGGGTCATAATCCACGTGTCCTCACGGCCGGACTGACGCAGCACCGCACCCGCAAGACGCGCCAGCGAACGGAACGTCTTCGACGTGCCGACCGCGTGCGCCGGATGCTTCGACGTGGGGAACGAGTCTACGATCGGCTCGATGATCTTGCGCACCTTCTTATGAGCCAGCTCGAGCTCGTCGGCGGAGGCCGTGCCCTCAGGCAGGAACTCGCGGGTGACGCGGCCCGCGCCGGCAGGCACGCTGAGCGCCACGGTCGGTTCCTCGTCCGAGCCCATGGCGACTTCCAGCGAGCCGCCGCCGATGTCGAGCATGAGCAGTCTGCCGGCGTCCCAGCCGTACCAGCGGCGTGCGGCGAGGAAGGTGAGGCGCGCCTCGTCCGTGCCGGACAGCACGGTGACGCTCTGGCCGATGCGCTCCTCGATCTTGCGCAGGATCTTGCCGCCGTTCGGCGCGTCCCTGATGGCGGACGTCGCGAGCGCGAGCAGCTGCGTGATGTCGTACTCCTCGGCGAGCTTCATGCACTGGTCGACGGCCACCAGCACCGCTTCGATGCCGGACTTCTTGATGGAGCCGTCCTCCTTGAGGTATTGCATGAGCCGCACCGTCGACTTCGTGCTGGCCTCAGGATCGGGGCGGGCGCCGGGGGCGGCGTCGACGATGAGCATGTGGATCGTGTTGGAGCCAATATCGAGCACGCCCAGCCTTGTGACGCGCGAATGCAAATTCACCATAGTCGTCTATCGTATCACCGGCGTCACCGCAGCGAGGCGACGAATCCGCCCAGCCGTCGCAGTCCTTCGGCGAGCGCCTCACGTGAGGCCGCGTACGAGAGCCGCACGTGCGTGTCAGCCGTGGCAGGGCCGAAGTCGCGGCCGGGGGTGAGCGCCACGTGCGCCTCCTCGAGCGCACGCTCGCAGAACGTCCACGCGTCGAGTCCGGTGCCGGCAACGCTGAAGTACGCGTAGAACGCGCCGTTCGGCTCGACTTCCAGCGGCAGGCCGATGCGTTTGAGCCCGTCGATCACGATGCGTCGGCGTGCGAGCAGCTCCTGGCGACGCTGTTCGCATACGTCGAGCGACTCGTCGGTGAAGCAGGCGAGCGCCGCATGCTGGGTGGGCGTGTGGGCGCACAGGTAGTAGTTGGTCGCCAGGTCGTCGACCGCGTAGATCGTGTATTCGGGTACGACCGCCCAGCCGAGCCGCCAGCCGGTCATGCCGAAGAATTTGGAGAAGCTGTTGCAGATGATCGCGTCGGGGTCGGCGAGCAGCGCGGTCTTCACTTCGCTGCCGTCCGGTTCGCGGTCGGCGAGGTCGAGGTAGGTTTCGTCGATGATGCGCCATGCGCCGTGCTCGCGCGCATAGTCGCACACGCCGCGCAGCACGTCGAAGTCGATGGTGGTGCCGGTCGGGTTGGACGGCGAGGTGACCATGACCGCCTTGGTGCGGACGCTCCATGCGCCGGCGACGAGCTCGCGGTTGAGGTGAAAGCGTGTGGCGGCGCTGGTGGGCACGTCCACGACCTTGCCTTCGAACGAACGGATCAGTTCGCGGTTGCACGGGTAGGAGGGGTCGGCGACGATCACCTCGTCGCCGGGGTCGACGGTGAGCGCGGTGGCGAGCAGCAGCGCGGCCGAACCGCCGGCGGTGATGACGATGCGGTGGGGGTCGATGTCGACCTGGTGGCGTTCGCGGTAGAAGTCGGCGATGGCGCGGCGCAGTTCGGGCAGGCCGAGCGCGGCAGTGTAGGGCAGGGCGCGGCCGTCGTACTGTTCGCGCATCGCGTCGCGTACGGCGGGCGGGGCGCCGAAGTCCGGCTCGCCGAGGCTGAGTTTGATGACGCTGATGCCGCCAGCGATCATCTCGTCGGCGCGTTCGCCGAACACCATGGCGCGGAACGGCTGGATCTCCAGCGCGCGCCGCGACATGCGCGGTTGTGGTGACGTCGTGGTGGGTGACGTCACATCGTCGTTCGTCACACCAGTCTCGTTCGCCGTAATCTGATCGTCGCCGCTCATCGTCGTCCGCCTTTCCGTCATCTTGCCGTCACGCGCGGCGGCATACGGCCGCCGTCATGTCGGATTCTACACGGATTGCGCGGGCAGGGGACGATATGGTTCCCCTGGCGTGCAGACCACCCCCAGTCTCGCTCCGCTCGCCAGCCCCCGCCAGCGGGGGCACAGCCATACGGGTATCCGGGCGACTCCGCCACACGCCGGCGCCGCTCGCCAGCCCCCGCCAGCGGGGGCACATCCATCCCGCCCCCCGCTGGCGGGGGCTGTCAGCGTAGCTGACTGGGGGTGGTCAGGCCGTGCCGCGATCCTTCGCGCAGCTCAGCGGCGGTAGCGGCGGCGGTGCTGCATGATGTGCTTGCCGCCGATGCCGGCCTTGCCATTCGGGCCCCACGGGCCGCGGGCGACCTGCTGCAGGTGGTGCAGCTGATGCTTCATGGCGAGCAGCATGATGTGCGTGTCCTCGAGGCCGAGGTGGCGTTCCGCGTCGTCCTCGCGCAGCGCACCCTGACGTTTCGCGTAGGCGTCGAGCGTGTTGTCGCCGTCGGGATGGTCTTCGCTGGGGATCGACCCCTCATCCCACACGCGGCTCATTGGCAGCGTGTCGATGATGCGCACGTGGCCGTTGCGGTAGGCCTCCGCGTAGCCGGCGACGTTGAGCATGAAGAAGCTGTGCTCGAACGTGGCCATGTGCGCCACGAACGGCTGTGCGGTCAGGCGCCTGAGCAGGTCGGCCTGCGCGGTCACGTCCTCGTCGAACATGGGGAACCGCTCCCCCACGCGCTGCTTGATGTCGATGCCGGTCAGCTGGATGATGAACGGGTTGCCGTGGCGCGCCGCCTCCGGGGTGACGCCGAACGCGAAGCGATGCTGGTCGTAGGCGTCGCCTGCGTCGTAGTACGCCTTGTCGTAGTGGTAGTCGTTCGGCTGGTCGGCGGGACGCGGCGAGCGCATGTTCATCGATTCGAAGCCGACGTCGATGATGTACGCGCGGTACGGTTCGGTGCCGTTGGTCTCCAAGTCGATGCCCATGACGTTGTCCACGTCGCGGCCGGGCAGGAAGTCCTCGCGCCAGTATTCCTTGGGTCGGGCGGCGATGCGCGCGGCGGTGCGTTCGGCGGCCGCGTGACGCGACTTCTCGAACCGGGCCTCCGGCACGGCGGTCTCCTCGCGGTTCACCTCCTCGATCTTCGGCACGGCGGGGTTGTCGTCGTTGATGACCGGCTGCGCTTCGATCAGATAGTCGCTGCTGCCGGCGTCGGAGCTGGAGTCTGCGGGCGCGGACTCGTCCGGACCGGATTCCACGGAGCCGTAGCGCACTTCGTCGGCCTCGAACAGCGCATGCTCGCGCGCGTGGCGTTCCGCTTCGCGTTTCTCGCGTTCGGCCTTGCGGCGTTCGGCGCGGGCGTTGACGTAGTCCGCGGTGCGGTCCTGGATGTCGTCCACGACCACGCCGTCCTTCGCGGCCGTGAGCACGGGCACGGTGACGCGCTGGCGGTCCTCGTCGGTGATCGTCCACAGGCCTTCGGCGACGCCGCGGTCGCGCAGCAGGGCGATCTGGTCGTTGAGCCGGCGGGTCGCGTAGGCGAGCGCGCGCGGCAGCTCGTAGGTCGTGATCTTGCGGTCGAAGTCGCGCATGAACGTCATGCTCATCTTTGCGATGATCGCCTCCACGCGGTCGCGGATCTCCAGGTCGCGCTTGAGCAGGTCGTGCAGGTCGGAGCCGGCGCCGGGCTCGTAGTCGGCCGGCTGGGCGACGCCGATGCCGTGTTCGAGGTCGAGCGTGCGCACCCAGTCCCAGTCGATGTCGCGGTCGTCGGCGTCCTTGAGCATGATGTACGCCCACTGGCCGATGCTGTCCTTCGCGCGCGTCACCCACGTGTGGTCGATGACGTGGTCCGCGGTGCTGTCGGTGCCGGCGGTGCCGTCCGACTTCGCGGGCGCCGGCTCGGCGGGCGCGGCGTCGGTTTTCGTGACGTCGGTTTTCACAACGTCGGCGTCGGTGTCGTTGCTGATATTGTCGGTCATGTTGTTGTCGCCGGTCACGGTACCGGCATACTCGATATTCGTTGTTTCTTCCGTCATTTCCATACCATCATTCGCGGCGATACGCGCCGCATCCTCTGTTCCGGCCGTCTTGTCATGCGGCCGTCGTCTCATCCATTGCATACGCGGCGCACCGGCTTGCCGCCTGCCGCGTTCCCGCGTGCGCCGGTCTCATCAGAGGCTCACGGCATCTGCAGGATGTGCATCGAACGATTCACGGCACCCATCGTAGTGCGTTCCTGCCGATACGTCACACCCTACCGGGCGTTTCGGCGAAGAATTCCCCTACCGTTCACCGTGTGCGGTCTCGCCGTCGCCGCCCGCCGCACTGCGTCACGCTGCCCGCCCGAACACAGTGACACACCCGCGAAAACCTTTGCAAACACTGGGATTTTGATCGCACGTCACGCTGCAAGGGCGAGCAGAGTGACGCAATCAGCTCCCGTCGCCGACGATCTCGTCGTAGAGACGTTCCAGCCGCGCCTGCCGCACCGATTTCGCGAGTTCGCACTCCCAGACGACGATGACATGCCAACCGGACGCCTCGAGTTCGGCGTGCTGTCGCTGGTCGCGGTCATGGTTGCGCAGCAGCTTCGCCGTCCAGAACTCGACGTTCGACTTGGGGATGCTGTATTTCGGACAGCCTTCGTGCATGTGCCAGAAACAGCCGTTGACGAAGACGATTGTGCGCCACTTCGGCAGCACGACGTCCGGATGGCCGGGGTACCGCCGGTCGTTCTTGCGGAAGCGAAGTCCACGGGAGAACAGGTAGCGGCGCACGAGGCACTCAATCGACGTGTCGCGGCCGCGGATGCGGGACATCGTATAGCTGCGCGTGCCGCGCGCGTATTTCGACGCGGTCTTCGCGGCCGCGCCCTTCCCGGCGGTGGCTTTCCCCGCCGAGCCGCCACGTTTCGCCGCCCTGTCCGCCGACGTCCGCTTCCTGGTTTCGTTCACACGCACACCTTACACCGCGGCCCACGCGATCGCGGCCGGCAGCGGCGATAGACTGGCAGTGTCATGGACGACGATCCACACGACGATCCACATGACGATCCACGTCAAGGAAAGGACCTTCATCATGAGCAGACTGAACGGAGCGCGGGCAACGGCCGAGCGCACCGGCGCACGCGTCAACGTGGCGATTCTCGGCGCCGGCCGCATCGCCCGGCACATGGCGGATACGCTGAACCTCATGGCGGCGGATCCCCGGTATGCGCGGCTGGTCGCCCCGTACGCGGTCGCGGCGCGCGACAAAGAACGCGCGGCGGCGTTCGCGGCCGAATATCATATTCCGGTCTCCTACGGCTCGTATGCCGAGCTGCTCGCCGATCCGGACGTCGACCTGGTGTACATCGCCACCCCGCACAGCCTGCATGCCAAGCAGGCCATCGCCTGCATGAGGGCCGGCAAGAACGTGCTGGTCGAGAAGTCGTTCACCGCGAACGCCGCGCAGGCCGAGCCGGTGCTGGCCGTCGCGCGGGAGACGGGGATGCTGTGCGCGGAGGCGATCTGGACGCGCTACATGCCGTCGCGCGCGATCATCGACGAGCTGGTGGCCGGCGGCGAGATCGGCGAGGTGCGGTCGATCAGCGCGAACCTGTGCTATCCGGTGTCCGGCAAGGCGCGCATGACCGATCCGGCGCTGGCGGGCGGCGCGCTGCTTGACGTGGGCGTGTATCCGCTGAACTTCATCGACATGGTGATGGGCGGGCACGGTGAGACGGCGGTCTCGCGCATCGTCACGTCGATGACGCCCTACGAACCGACCGGCGTGGACGCACAGAACTCCACGACCCTGTATTACGCCGACGGCACGATGGCGGTCTCCACGTCGTCGATGATGGTCGCCTCGGACCGCGACGGCGCGGTCTGGGGCACGGACGGCTATCTGCTGTGCCGCAACATCAACAACGTGGAGGGCGTCGACGTGTACGGCGCCGACCATGCGCTGCGCCGGCACGTGGAGGTGCCCGCGCAGCTGACCGGCTACGAGTATGAGGTGGCCGCGGCGGCGAACGCGATCCTCGACGGCCGCATCGAATGCGCCGAGATGCCGCACGCGGACACGCTGCGCATCATGCGGCTCATGGACCGCCTGCGAGGCGAGTGGGGGCTGCGCTACCCGTTCGAGTGAGGCTGAGTCCTCTTTCTGTGTCACAGCGGGTAGCTACCCGCTGTGACACAGAGAGGAAATTCCAGTGATTCCAAGGAGTGCGCCTGTCGTGTCACAGCGGGTAGGTGCACGCTGTGACACGACAAGAACCGGGACACGACAAGAACCGGGACACGACAAGAACCGGGACACGACAAGAACCGGGACACGACAAGAGCCAGGACACGGCAGACATCGGGAGCGGCGGCTGCCGGCCTGCGCGTTACAGTTCGAAGCCGAGCTCCTCGGCGGCGGCGGTCGGCACCGGGTCATCGCACCAGAAGTCCTCGAGGTTCTCGTTCGTGGTGAGCGAGCGGATCTCAGCCTGGTCGATGTACAGCTCGCCGCTCAGATGGTCGGTCTCATGCTGGAAGATGCGCGCCGGCCAGCCGTGCAGCCGCTCCTTGTGATGGTTGCCGTCCTCGTCGTCCCATTCGGCCTCGATGTCGAGCCAGCGGCGGCGCACCGCCTGATAGCCGTCGAAGCTGAGGCAACCCTCGAAGAAGCTGGCGGTCTTGTCGCCCACCGGCGTGTACTTCGGGTTGATGATCGCGTGGAACGGGAATTCAGCGACCTCACGCGGATCGTCCTCGTCGTCGCGCACATGGTCCTCGACGACGGCGAGCGCCAGGCCGAGGCCGATCTGCGGCCCGGCGAGACCCACGCCGGGCGCCTCGAGCATGGTCGTGCGCATGGTGTCGATGAGCTTCTTGAGCGTGGTGCGGCTCAGCTGGCCGGCATACTGCACGGTCTGCTCGCGTAGTACGGGCTCGCCCGCCTGCACGATGGGCAGGATCCGCTCCTTGCCGCCGGTCTTGATGAGCTGCTCGACCTCACGGTTGAGCTCGAGGTCGACTTTTGCGTTCTTGAACATATCGTGATTCCTTTGCTGCTCCCGCTGCAGGGAGCCATGATGCACTGCAGTGATGTAGAAGGCCGGAATTGCATCTGGACCGTCGTGACGCTCCCCCAGTCAGCTTCGCTGACAGCCCCCTCCACCGAGGGGGCCGAGACCGGACATGCCACCACGCCGGATCGCTGTTAGAGCGCGAGCTCTTCGGCGACGACCTTGGCGAGGCGGTCGCAGACTTCGTCGGCCTGCTGCTGCGTGGCGGCCTCGGCCATCACGCGCACCAGCGGCTCGGTGCCGGAGGGGCGCAGCAGCACGCGGCCGGTGTCGCCGAGCAGCTTCTCCTCCTTCTCGACGGCGGCCTGCACCTTGGCGTTCGTGGTGGCGGCCATCTTGTCGACGTTCGGCACGTTGACGAGCGTCTGCGGCAGCTGCGGGAAGTCGGCGGCCAGCTGCTTGAGGCTGCGGCCGGACTTGACGACCTCGTTGCACAGGGTGAGCGCGGTGAGCGTGCCGTCGCCGGTGGTGGCGAACTCGCGGTTGATGACGTGGCCGGACTGTTCGCCGCCCAGCGTGTAGCCGCCGCGCAGCATCTCCTCGAGCACGTAGCGGTCGCCGACCGCGGTCTGCACGGTCTTGATGCCCATGTCCCTCAGGGCGAGCTTGAGGCCCAGGTTGCTCATGACCGTGACGACGAGCGTGTTGTCGGCCAGCTTGCCGGCCTCCTTCTTGGCGCGCGCGAGGATGCCCATGATCTGGTCGCCGTTGACCATGTTGCCGTCCTCGTCCACGGCGAGGCAGCGGTCGGCGTCGCCGTCGAACGCGACGCCCATGACCGCGTCCGTCGCCTTGACCATGGCCTGCAGCTGCTCGGGGTGCGTGGAGCCGGCGTTCTTGTTGATGTTGTAGCCGTCCGGCGACGCGTTGATGACGAGCACTTCGGCGCCGGCGCGGCGCAGCGCCTCGGGGGCCACGACGGACGTGGCGCCGTTCGCGCAGTCGGCCACGATCTTCAAGCCGCGCAGCGGCTTGGGCTGCGTCTTGTCAGGGTTGAGCGGGGCGATGGTGGAGACCAGATGGTCGATGTACAGGTTGGTGGCGGTCACCGTGTCATGGCTGACACGGCCGACGCCGGCGCCGGTCGGACGGTCCCAGTCCTGGCCGAGCACCGCCTCGATCTTGTCCTCGGTGCTGTCGGGCAGCTTGAAGCCGCCGCGCTGGAAGAACTTGATGCCGTTGTCGGGCATGGGGTTGTGCGAGGCGGAGATCACCACGCCCATCTCCACGTTGAGCACGGAGGTGAGGAACGCGATGCCCGGCGTGGGGATGATGCCCGCGTCGATCACGTCGAAGCCGCCGGCCGACATGCCAGCCGACAGGGCGCTCGCCAGAAAGTCGCCGGAGACGCGCGTGTCGCGTCCGACCAGCGCGCGGCGACGGCCTTCGGGGCCGCCGTTGCCGTGCGCTCCGTCGCCCAGCACGCGCACCGCCGCATCGCCCAGGTCGAGCGCGAGCCGCGCGCTCAGCTCGCGGTTCGCCAGTCCGCGCACACCATCAGTTCCAAACAGTCTCGGCATAGTTCACGATTCCTTTGCCTCATGCGGCCGCGGCCGCATCCACTATGGTCCGAGCACCATGGTAATCGGCTTGCGTGATTTTGGCATGTGCGGCGTCTGCGGCGCAAGACCGGCGCAGGTGACCGAAACAAGGAACCATATCTTCCCCCGCCGCGAAGGTGTGAGAGAATACCGTGTAGAGAAAACGCGACATGATCGGCGCAATTGTGCACGGTCGTGCGGGGAGCGCCCGTCAGGGCGGATTGGTGAGCTAAGGATAGGGGTCGACCATGGCAGTGCCGCATCGTTCCAAACCCTCCCGGGTGCCGAAGGCGCCACGGGTTCCCGGCAGGCCGGGTGCGTCCGGCGCGCTCGGGAAGCCTCCCGTGCCCTCGCCCGGCGCGTCCGCACCAGGCGGCCCGGCACCGGCGGGCAACGGCCCGGCGAACGCCCGCGTCCCCGGCAATCCGGCGGCGCCCGGCAGGGTCGTGCAGGCCGCGCCGGCACCGGCCGCCGCAGCTTCCCCCACCGCAGCGCCGCCCAGCGCCGCGCAACTGCAGCAGGTGCGCGAGGCCTTCTACGGGCCGGACTCCCCCGAATCCGGCGCAGGCAGGTCCACCGGCAAAGGCCCGCGCGTCACCGTCACCGTCTCGTACGGGAAGCGCACCGCCAAGCTCAGCCTTCCCGCCTCGCTTCCCGTCGCCGAGCTGATCCCCGACATCGCCAAACGGCTCGGCGTGCTCGATCCGACGCTCGTCTACGGCGGCTATCTGCTGCTGCGCGAGGACGAGACCGCCATCAGCAGCCCCGGCACGCTCGGCGAGCAGGCGATCCGCGACGGCGACCGGCTCACGCTGCAGGTCAACGCGCTGGACGATCAGGATCGCGTCTACGACGATGTCGTCGAAGCGGTGGCGGACTCGGTTTCACGCGCCCACCGGCCATGGACCAGCGCGAACACGACGCTGACCTCGCTGACGGTCAGCTGCTCGCTGCTCGGCGTCGGCGCACTGAGCCTGGCACTCGCCCCGGCTTCGGTCGTCAATGCGGTGATCTGCGGTCTGGTGGCGGTCGCGCTGCTGGCCATCGGGGCGGTGCTGTCCAGCCGCCGGCTTGACACGGAGGCGCTGTCGCTCACGTTGGTCGCCGCCCTGTTCGCCGGCGTGTGCGGTTATCATCTTACGGCCGCGCTGTTGCGTCAGCCCGGCTTCTACGGTCTGCCTGCGCTGGGTGCCGGCGCGGGGCTGCTGGTCGCCGCAGGGTGCGGTGCGCTGTCGTTGGCGCGGCGACGGCTGCATATGGTGATTCCGGCGACGATAGGAGCGGTGCTGCTGGTGGTGAGCACGGTCGGCGTGATCGTGCCGTCGTGGACGGCCCGCGCTTGGGTGATCGCCATCGCGGCGATCGGCCTCGCCGCGAATGGTCTGCCGTGGCTGGCGTTGTCGACGTCGCGGCTGTCCGTGGACAGTCCGACGAGCGAATCGGAGATCTTCGCGCTGCCCAAGACGATCGACATCCATCAGGTGCGCCGGCAGTATCAGACCGGATCCACGCTGCTGTTCGATCTTCGCGCCGCGGCGGGCGCCCTGATCGTGTTCGGCGTGCCGATCACGGTGTCGGTCGCGAGTCCTGCCGGCATCGCGCTGGTGCTGGTGCTGTTCGCCGCGATGCTGTTCGACGCGCGACGCATCTATGCGCAGTCGCAGATGCTGGTGACCGTCGTGTTCGCGGGGCTCGGCATCTGCGTGGGGTGCGCCGCCTGCACCGTGTTCCACCCGGCGTGGACCTCGTTCATCATCACGTTGTTCTCGCTTGGCGCGTTGCTGTGCGTCATCGACACGCAGGTCATCCGCCGCAGCACCATCGCCATGACGCGGCTGGCGGACACGACGAACGTGATCTGCATCATGGCCACGCTGCCGCTCGCCTATCTGGCGTTGGGACTGTGAGCAAGGCGTAAGGGGGCTGGACGATGGCGAACAAGAAAGACCTTCAGGAAGCGCAGAACTACTCGCGTGCCAGGCTCATCACCGCGTTCACGTCCGGCATGCCGGACGGCAAGGAGCTCACGCCCAGGAAGGGGCTGATGCCGGTGGCGGTGAGCATCGGTCTGACTGCGGTCATGGTGCTGATCAGCGTCTTCTACGGGATCATCAGCCCCGGGCTGCCGTCAGATTGGGGTAACAACAAGCTGATTGTCGGCAAGGACACGGCCTCCCGGTTCGTCAGCGTCGACGGCGTGCTGCATCCGGTCATCAACACGACGAGCGCGCGTCTGCTCATCCCCGCGTCCGAATACCGGGTGATCACCGTGGACGACAAGGAGCTGGAAGGCATTCCCGTCGGTTCGAGCGTCGGCATCGTCGGCGCCCCGGACATTCTGCCGAACCGGTCCAGGCTGGCGTCCCGCCATATGGTCAGCTGCCTCGCGGACGACCAAGGCGCCACGGCCAGCGTCGTCACGGACGACCCGTCCGCATGGCGCAAAGCCGGCGACGCGCAGGCGACGCTGGTCAACGTGGACGGCACGGGCTATCTGATCATCGACGGCACCCGTCACCGTCTGCCGAAGGACCCGTCGACCCGTGACGCGGTGCTGCGCATCCTCGGCGTCGGCCAGCTCGCCCTCGACCGCGCGCCGAAGGCTTCGGTCCAATGGCTTGACCTGTTCGCCGGCGGCTCGGACCTCGGCACCATGTCGATTCCCGGTGCCGGCGACGACATCGAGGTGGACGGGCGCACCTATGTGGTCGGCACGCTGATTGCCGACCCGTCGAACGACTCGACGATGTATGTGGTGCTCAAGGACGGCACGCTGGCGCCGTTGAGCGGGCTTGCGCTCGACATGTACCAGCTGAACGACGAAGGGGCGCAGCCGCCGGTGACGATGACGCCGCAGGAGCAGCAGCAGGCGGGGTTCCGCAACGCGTCGGCATCCGTGGTGCCCGACGACTGGCCGACGCGCAAGCTCACCGCGCTTTCCGCGCCGCGCGGCGGCATGTGCGTGGCGCTGGACACGGCCGTGGAGAACGGCGAGGCCGGCAAGGACGACCCGTCAGCCGGTATTCATCTGGTCACGTTCGCCGATCCGGCGACCGCGCCGAAACCGTCGGATTCCGGCGTGAGCGTGCAGAACGCCAGCGGGGCGCTGCTGCGCGCGGTGCCGACGCCGGGCGCCACGAGCGGCACGCTGTATGTGGTCGACGGCACCGGCGTGGCCTACCCGGTGCCGGACGATGACACGGAGACGCTGAAACGGCTGGGATTCCAGACGGGTGACGTCACTGAGATACCACGCGCCTGGATCAACGTGTTCCGGACAGGAGTCTCGCTGAGCAGCAAGGACGCCAGCCTGCAGATCTCGGCACAGAACGACGCCGTGCGCAACGATGACGAGCAGACCGGCGATAAACAGACCGGAGCCGAGCAGACCGGAGGCGACGCGCGGCACGGCAACGGCTCCGGACGCAGCACGGCACCCGGCGGCGAAGGCGAAGGTTCCGATGCTGCACGGGATTCCGGTGACGGTGGAAGCGCAGGCGATTAGGATGGCATCATCACATCTCTCCATGCGGCGACGCATCGCCGCCGCGCTGTGCTCAACGGCGTTCACGCTCTCCCTGTGCGCACTGTCCTTGGGCTCTGCAGCGCTCCCCCATATCGGCCCGGACACGGCGAAGGCGGCCGACGGCAGTTGCGAGATCGGCAAGTCGAACTACATCACACAGACCCCATGGACTGAATCGGTGCTTGGCATGGATACCGTCCGCGATCTGGCCGACGGCGACGGCGTGATCGTGGCGGTCGTGGATTCGGGGGTGGACACGAACAATCCGCACTTGGCCGGCACCGCCGTCCTGCCTGGCGTCAACCTCGCCGGCGACGGCGCGGCCGACGGCCGTACGGACAATTACGGGCACGGCACCGTGGTCGCCGGCATCATCGCCGCGCGGCAGATCGACGGCTCGTCGCTCGTCGGCATCGCCCCGAAAGCCACCATCCTGCCGGTGCGCGTGTACAGCGCCATCAGCAACACGTCAAGCCATTCGCAGGGCGGTCCCAGCACGCAGACGCTGGCCGAAGGCATTCGCTACGCCGCCGACCATAACGCGCAGATCATCAACGTCTCGCAAAGCACGGTCAACGATTCCGGCACCTTGCAGGCCGCCGTGACATACGCGCAATCCAAAGGCAGCCTCGTCGTGGCGAGCGCCGGCAACCGCAACACGTCGTCGGACACGCGCGACGGGCTGCGCTATCCTGCCGCATGGCCGGACGTGCTCGGCGTGGGCGCGGCGGATACGTCGTTCCACACGTCAGCCGATTCGATCGAGGGGCCGCAGGTCGATATCCTGGCCCCCGGCATGGCGGTGACGTCGACCATTCCCAAGGGTGTGGACTGCGTGTTCTCCACGGATGCCGCCGCCACCAGCTATGCGACCGCATACGCGAGCGGAGTGGCCGCATTGGTCGCGCAACGGCATCCCGACGAGAGCGCGTCGCAGTGGCTGCAGCGCATCGAGGCTTCCGGCAACCGTCCGGATCCGGACGCCAGGGACAATGCCCGCGGCTGGGGCATGATCAACCCGTACGGGGCGATCACGATGACGCTGGCGAACGGGATGCGTGGGCCTTCCAGCTCCTCGTATGAGGCGTACACGCCAGAGCAGACGCCGAGGCAGCATCTGCGCATCAGACAGGCGGGCGACGCAGACGCGGGCATCGTCACCCTGATGACGGTGCTCGGCGTGGCGGTGGCGATCATCGTCATTGTGCTCGTCACGGTCAAGATCACCGCCGACTCGCGCAAACGCGCCGAGGCCGAGGCCCGCGAACGCGAGAAGATACGCCCCACCCCCGCCGGCAAAGGCCGCCGTCACCGCTGACGCGCACCCACGCACATAGCTCCGAGCCCGGTCCGTCATTATTTCTCAACGGACCGTACTCGAAGCACCCCCTCTGAGTACGTTCGGTTGATTATTTCTCAACGAACCGTACTCGTAGCGTGGTAGTGCCCGATTTCTTGCGCACTTTGGTTCTCGCCCGTCCCTGTGACGATGATCAGTTCGCTTCGTGTACGTTCTCACCGAGTCGGGACATGTCGAGGTAGCGGCGCGTCGACCACTCGCTGGA
>NZ_WBVT01000033.1 GCF_009193355.1 Bifidobacterium leontopitheci | reverse complement strand
CGGCGGCCATGGCCCAGGTGAGACGCCCGGTCCCTTTCCGAACCCGGAAGCTAAGGCCTGGCACGGCGATGGTACTGCACTTGTGAGGGTGTGGGAGAGTAGCACGCCGCCGCATTCACCGTTGGATGGACCCCCGGACGAGGCGAAAGCCCCCGGGGGTCCACTTGTATCCCCCATGGGAAGTCCGGGGACGCCTGCCGTCACCAGTACAAGACTTATCCACAGACTTATCCACAGTTATCCACCACCTGTTCGCATTGCTGTCACTGACGACTCGCCGTACGGACGCGAAAAAGGGAAGATATCTACCGCTTGGCGGCAAGCTCTGGAACAATGGTCATCAGCGGTGGTGCTGATGCCGCCGGCGAACGGTAAGGAGCGTATTCATGGGATGGATCATACTGGCGATAATCCTCGTCATTCTCATCGTACTGGTGTTGTGGGCTGTGGGCGCCTACAACGGTCTGGTCGCATTGCGCAACCGAGTGGGGAACGGATGGGCGCAGATCGACGTGCAGCTCAAACAGCGCGCCGACCTCATTCCGAATCTTGTCGAAACGGTCAAAGGGTATGCCGGCCATGAATCGCAGGTGCTCACCCAGGTGACGCAGGCACGCGCCGGCGTCGTTGCGGCGGCATCCGACCCGCGTGCGACCGCCACCGACCGCATTCAGGCGGAGAACGCGCTGTCACGCGCATTGTTCAACCTGCAGGCCACGGCCGAAGCCTACCCGCAGTTGCAAGCCAATCAGAACTTCATGGACCTTCAGGGTCAGCTCAAGGCGCTCGAATCGAAAATCGCCTATGCGCGGCAGTTCTACAACGATGTCGTCCTCAAGTACAACACGAAGATCGAAACCGTGCCCAGCAACATCATCGCCGGCATGTTCCACTTCCAGCAGGCGGCGTACTTCCAGGTCGAGGAGACCGCTCGACAGGCGCCGCAAGTGCGCTTCTGACCGGCGTGCCTGCAGACGCGTCCGCGCGGCACCGATGCGGCGCCGTCGCAGAACATCAATGAGGAATGGAGACGACCATGAACGGGAAACGGGTCGTACGGTCACTGATCTCCGCGCTGATCGCCACGGTCGTGGTCTTCGGCGGCATGGTCGGCTTTGCGCTGTTCTCCGGCAACAAGCCCGATCTGAGCTATCGCACGCTCGACTACGAGGCGACCGTGCAGAGTGACGGCAGCATCCGCGTCACGCAGGACATCGACATGCAACTGCGCAAACGCGATGGTGACCGCCCGTGGAAGCAACTGTTTCAGCAATACACGCTGAAACCGGCGCGGCTGACCAACATCACCGACATCAGCGTGCGCAACATCACCGCAGGCGAACAGTACCGCCAAGGGCAGGTCGTGAATCCCGCCGACATCGACGATGCGACATGGGACAGCGACTACGCAGGCCGCTGGTACATCGCCGACGTCACCACGGAAGACGATCCGCAGCCATATGATCCGGCCAAGGACGGCTACAGCATCCCCGACGACGGTGATGCCGCGGCTTTGGCCGACAGCCAGCGCAAAACCGTTGAAATCGGATGGAACATCCCAGCCACCGTCAAAGCGAGCAGCCTGCGATTCAAGGTCTCCATGACCCTGCATGGCGCGACGACCTTGTATGACGACATCGCCACATTCCAGTGGGAGCCGGTCGGCGACAGCAACCTCGTTCCCATCGGCACGCTTAACGGCGTCGTACGCTTCCCCTCCGGCATCGACGGAGACAGCAGTTGGGCGTGGCTGCATTACACCGGCACATCCGAAACGGGACGATACTCCGACGGGTCGTTGCGGTTCACGGCCTACGACGTGCGCGCAGGATCGTACATCGACCTTGTAGCCGCCTATGACGCCGATGCCGTCAAACAGCCATCCGACTGGAGCAGCGGTGACGGCAACTGGATACGCCGGCGTAGCGGAGACCGCCTGCGCACATTGCAGACCGCCGAAGACGAGCAGGAGACCACATGGCGGGACTCCCAGCGCACTCAGGCACGGGTGCGGCTGCTGATCTGGGGGCTCGTGGTGGTGGCCGGACTGACGATGGTCGCGGTCGGCCTGGCCTCCGCGATTCGCAGCTACCGGCGATCACAGTATCAGGGTGACATCGAATACTGGCGTGAGCCGCCGAATCTCAGCCCCGCCAGCGCCGCGAAGATGAGCGACATCATCGGCCTGTCGCAGGGCTCCCTTGACTCGCGGCAGATGACGGCGACGATGCTCTCGCTCGTATCGAAACGGGCACTGGCGATATACCCCGGGCCGGCAAGCCTGTACCACGGCATCGACCTGAGCGACGCGGACAACGCCGGTCTCGCCTCGATGATCGGGTCCGATGCCGGACGGCAGTCCGCAGCCGGCACGACGATGACGCTGGTCATCCTGCCGGCGGGCTTGGATGCGAAAGCCAGACAAAAGCTGCGTCTGGGCCGCAGCGAAGCCGACGCACTGGGACTGCTGATCGCAGTGTCGAAACGCGTCGGTTCCCCGGTATTCGACCTTGACCGGATGAAGAAGGCGTGCAGCCAATGGCATGCCGGCTATCAGACGCTCGAACGATACACGACGTCATGCCGCAACGAATTCGCCATGCTTGGCGCCACGGACAGCGGCGGCGGCATGGCCCGCGTCATGGGCGTGCTCGCGGTGTCGCTGTCGTTCGGCGCGGCAGCGGTCTCGATGGTGTGGGGGAACCTGACCGTGGCGCTGCTGCTCGGCATCCCGATCATGATCGGCGGCGTGTTCGACATGGCCTATGCGGTCGGTGCCGTGCTGACGCCTGCCGGACAGCAATATGCGGGGCAAGTGCAAGGTCTGTACCGGTATCTCACCGATTTCAGCGACTTCACCGACCGTGGGGCCGCCGACATCGCGCTGTGGGACCGCTATCTTGTGTATGCGGCGGCGTTCGGCATCGCCGATAAGGCCATGGCCGAGCTGGCCAAGGCGTATCCGCAGGTGACCGACCCCGCATGGCTGGACCGTCATGCCACCGGATCGCTGCTTTACTGGGGCTACCGTCCGTACGGCTGGCGCTACCGGTACGGCTCCGCCATGTCAGGCGGTGCCGCGGGCGGTGCGGGAACGCGGTTCACACCGTCCTTCGACGCGTCGTCCTTCTCGGCGAACTTCAACGACATCGGGGCGCAGCTTAACTCCGGGTTAGCGGACATCCGGTCCACGATCAACGCCGCACGGCCGCAATCGACAGGCGGCAGCGGCTCCGGCGGCTCGTTCGGCGGATTCGGCGGATCGGGAGGCAGTTTCAGCGGAGGCGGATTCGGCGGATCGTCCGGCGGTTCCGGCGGCGGCTCGTTCGGCGGACGCTGACATGACAGGCCGCGGGAGGCCGGGAACATGCATCCCGGCCTCCCGCGGTCTGGTGGTAAACCATCTTGGCATCGGCCTTACGGCACCGGTCCAAGATGGCATCGGCCCGATTGTGACGGTCCTGTTTGTCGTTGCCGCAGACCGCAGCGGAACCGGTGACGCTGTTACAGCCCGGTCTCGCGCAACGCGTGGTCGATGTCGCGAATCAGATCGTCGGTGTCCTCAAGCCCCACGGCAAGACGGAAGAATCCACGATGGAACTCGGGCGGATACAGGTACTGCCGCTCGTCATCCTCACCGAGGAAGACGATGAGGCTCTCGTCGTGGCCCAGCGAGACCGCCGACGTGATGACATTGAGCTTGCTGACGAACCGGTTATGCCCATCATGGTCGGTGTCAAGACCGAACGACAGCACGCCGCCGAACCCGGAATCCGGACGGGCGAGCTGCCGTGCCGCCACATCATGATGCGGATGCGACTCCAAACCCGGATACGCCACGAACCTCACCTGCGGCAGGGACTCCAGGTGCCTCGCGACGGCCAGCGCGGAGGCGTTGTGCTGCCGCATGCGCAACGGCAGCGTCACCGAACCTCGGTTGATGAGCCACGCGTTGAACGGGGAGATGATGCCGCCGTAGTTCACCTGATACGTGAACCGGATACGGTCCGTCAGCTCCTTGGAGCAGGCGATGGCGCCGCCCAGCGCGTCACCATGGCCGTTGATGTACTTGGTGAGGCTTTCGATGACCACGTCGGCGCCGAAATCCACCGGCCTGACATTGAACGGCGAATTGAACGTGTTGTCGACCGAAAGCAACGCACCGGCCCCATGCGCGATCGTCGCCACCGCTTCGATATCCGTGACCTTCAACGTCGGATTGGCCGGCGTCTCGATGTGCACGAGCCTGGTGTTCGGCCGGATCGCGGCACGGACGTTCTCGGGGTCGGACGTGTCGACGATGGACGTCTCGATGCCGTACTTCTCCGGCAGGATCTCGTTGAGCAGCCGGTATGCGGCTATGTACGTGGTGTCCGAGAAAATCGCGTGGTCGCCGCGGTTCAGCAGCGTCGTGAACGTCGCGGCGAGCGCGGCCACGCCGGAGGCGAGCACGACCGCATCCTCGGTCCCCTCAAGCCGGGCGAGCTTCGCCTCAAGATACCGCTGGTTCGGATGGCCGTTACGGGTGTACAGGTTCACGTCCGAACTCGACCAGTTGATGTCGGACGGGTCATACGGGAGCGCGTAGGCGTTCGCCAGCGTGATCGGGCGACGTATCGCGCCGGTCTCGGCGTCAACCCCGTTGCCCAGGTGAATGGATTGCGTGGCGAAGCCGAGCGGAATGCCGTCGAATGATTCGCCGTGATGCACAAGATCGGAAGTCATGGCTCAAGTCTGCCATCATCGGCCGGTTCGCGCACCTCGCGGCGAACCGGCCGAAACCGCGAAACCACGCCGTTTGATAACCCTCCATAGAAACAACCGTCACCACCTCGCCGCGGCATGACCACGGCGCGACGGTGACGGTCGATGATGTGCGCGACAGCCGACTAGAAATCCCAATCGTCGTCGTCGGTCTCCTCGGCCTTGCCCATCACATAGGATGAGCCGGAACCGGAGAAGAAGTCGTGGTTCTCGTCGGCGTTCGGCGACAGCGACGCCAGGATCGCCGGATTCACGTCGCACGCCTCCGCCGGGAACAGCGCCGGATAGCCGAGGTTCATCAGCGCCTTGTTGCCGTTGTAACGCAGGAACTTCTCCACATCGTCCGTCAGCCCCACGCGCTCGTACAACGACTCGGTGTAATCCACCTCGTTATCGTACAGCTCGTTGAGCAGGTCGTACGTGTATTCGCGCATCTCCTCGCGCTTCGCGTCGCTCACACGCTCAAGGCCCTTCTGGTACTTGTAGCCGATGTAGTAGCCGTGCACGGCCTCGTCGCGGATGATGAGACGGATCACGTCGGCCGTGTTCGTCAGCTTCGCATGCGCCGAGAAGTACATCGGCAGGTAGAAGCCGGAGTAGAAGAGGAACGACTCGAGCAGCGTCGAGGCGACCTTGCGCTTGAGCGGGCTGTCGCCCTCATAGTAGTCGAGTACGATCTGCGCCTTCTTCTGCAGGTACTCGTTCTGCTCGCTCCAGTCGAACGCCGCGTCGATCTGTTCGGTGGAGCACAGCGTCGAGAAGATCGACGAGTAGCTCTTCGCATGTACCGACTCCATGAACGCGATGTTCGTGTACACGGCCTCCTCATGCGGGGTCAGGGCGTCCGGGATGAGTGACACCGCGCCGACCGTGCCCTGGATGGTGTCGAGCAGCGTCAGGCCGGTGAACACGTGCATGGTGAGCGTGTGCTCGTCCTCGCTCATCTTCTGCCAGCTGGGGATGTCGTTGGAGACGGGGACCTTCTCGGGCAGCCAGAAGTTGCCGGTCAGGCGGTCCCACACCTCGAGGTCCTTCTCGTCCTCGAGACGGTTCCAGTTGATCGCCGAGACCCGGTCGATGAGTTTCAGCGGCTTGCGCGGTACGGAAATCGGTGCCATGTGTGCTCTCCTTGTGATGATGGTGTTCTCGATGTGGTGATTCGTGTGGTGATGTTCAGTTGGTCCGGACGTCCGCGGCAGGGGCTGGCATGCGTCGCTCGACACACTCAAGGCCGTTCGGCCAAGCCTACGGTCGAGCGACGCATACCAGCCCCTGCCGCTCGTTGCGTTGGCACAGTACTGATTATGTCTTATTGTGCGTCGTCGTTGCGGTCGTCGCGTTCGGCGAACTCTTCCGGCGCGGTGAGCCGCAGGATCATGCGGTATACGGTCTTCGACATGGTGGTTCTCCTGTTATGTTGACGTGCATTACTGCATGGCTTGGTTGAACGCGGAGTGTGAGGGCGGCGGCATGCGTTGCTCGACCGTAGGCTTGACCGAACGGCCTTGAGTGTGTCGAGCAACGCATGCCGCCGCCCTCACACGGCGAAGCCTGGACATCACGATGATGGCCGGCCCGATGGAATCGTGTGTGACGTGTGTGGCATCAAGGCGCGGCGGGCGAAGGCGTACAACAGTACGTCGAGTCCGCCGCAACGCAGATGACACTCCGTCACACGCGATTCCATCACAGCATGCACGACACGCAGCCGGCCACTTCCGTCCCCTCCAGCGCCTGCTGGCGGATGCGGATGTAGTAGAGCGTCTTGATGCCTTTGCGCCACGCGTAGATCTGCGCCTTGTTCAGGTCGCGCGTGGTGGCGGTGTCGGGGAAGAACAGGGTGAGCGACAGGCCTTGGTCGACGTGCTTCGTGGCGGCGGCGTACGTGTCGACGATCGCCTTCCAGCCGATCTCGTAGGCGTCCTTGTAGTACTCCAGGTTGTCGTTGGTCATGTAGGCGGCCGGATAGTAGACGCGGCCGATCTTGCCTTCCTTGCGGATCTCGATCTTGGAGGCGATCGGGTGAATCGAGCTCGTGGAGTGGTTGATGTAGGAGATCGAGCCGGTGGGCGGGACCGCCTGCAGGTTCTGGTTGTAGATGCCGTCGCGCAGGATGTCGGCCTGCAGCGCCTTCCAGTCGTCGACGGTCGGCACGTGGACGCCGTAGTGCGCGAACAGCTCGGCGACGCGCGCGGTGCGCGGGCCCAGCGGCTCGGCGTCGTCGCCCACGTACTTGTCGAAGTAGTTGCCGGCGCCGGCAGGCTTCGCATAGTCCGAACGGTCGAAGCCGACGAATGCGCGGCCACGCTCGACGGCCAGCGCATGCGAGGCGCGGTAGGCGTGATAGGCGACGGTCATGAAGTAGGCGTCGGTGAAGTCGATCGCCTCGTCGGAGCCGTACATGAGGCCTTCACGGGCCAGGAAGCCGTGCAGGTTCATCTGGCCGAGGCCGATCGCGTGGCCTTCCTCGTTGGCGCGGCGGATGGACGGCACCGCGTCGATGCTCGTATGCTCGGCCACGGCGGTGAGCGCGCGGATCGCGGTCTCGACGGTGCCGGCGAGGCCGCCGTCCATCGCCTTGGCGATGTTGAGCGAGCCGAGGTTGCAGGAGATGTCGCGGCCGACGTGCGCGTAGGTGAGGTCCTCGTTGTAGGCGCTCGGCTCCTGCACCTGCAGGATCTCGGAGCACAGGTTCGACATGGTCACGCGGCCCTCGATCGGGTTGGCGCGGTTGACCGTGTCCTCGAAGACGATGTACGGGTAGCCGGATTCGAACTGCAGCTCGGCGATGGTGGTGAAGAACTTGCGCGCGTCGATGTACGTCTTCTTGATGCGCTCGTCGGCGACCATCTCGTCGTAGTGTTCGGTCACGGAGATGTCGGCGAACGGCTTGCCGTACACGCGTTCCACGTCGTACGGGCTGAACAGGGCCATCGGAGCCTTCTTCTTGGCCAGTTCGAACGTGATGTCCGGGATGACCACGCCGAGCGCCAGCGACTTGATGCGGATCTTCTCGTCCGCGTTCTCGCGCTTGGTGTCGAGGAACCGCATGATGTCCGGGTGGTGCGCGTTGAGGTACACGGCGCCAGCGCCCTGGCGCGCGCCCAGCTGGTTCGCGTACGAGAACGAGTCCTCGAGCAGTTTCATGACCGGCACGACGCCGCTCGACTGGTTTTCGATGTGCTTGATCGGCGCGCCGAGCTCGCGCAGGTTGCTCAGCAGCAGCGCAACGCCGCCGCCGCGCTTGGACAGCTGCAGGGCCGCGTTGATGCCGCGCGAGATGGACTCCATGTTGTCTTCGATGCGCACGAGGAAACAGCTGACCGGTTCGCCGCGCTGCGCCTTGCCGAGGTTGAGGAACGTCGGGGTGGCCGGCTGGAAGCGTCCGGTGAGCATCTCGTCGAGGTACCGGGTGGCGTCGTGCTCGTCGCCGGCGGCCAGTTCCAGCGCGACCGCCGCGCAGCGCTGCGGGAAGTCCTCGAGGTACTGCTTGCCGTCGAAGCTTTTGAGCGCGTACGACGTGTAGAACTTGAACGCGCCGAGGAACGTGCCGAACTCGAAGCCGGCCGACTCGGCGTGCGCGTAGAAGCCGTCCAGGAACTCGGGGGAGTAGCGTTCGAAGACGTGGCCCTCGTAGTACTGGTGGTCGACCAGGTAGTGCAGGCGTTCGGCGGTCGACGCGAAGCCCTTGATGTTCGCGGCGACGTGGCCGGTCACGTATTCGCGTTCGGCGGCCTTGTCCTTGTCGAACTGGATGCGGCCGTCGGCGTCGTACAGGTTGAGCATCGCGTTGAGCGCATGGTAGTCGTGCGCCGGATCGTACTGCTCGGCCGCCGTGTCGGAAGTGTTGTCGAGCGGCAGTTGGGTATCGGTGAAATCAGACATGATGATGGTTCCTGGATGGTCGGGGGTGTGCGGGCATGGCGGGACGCCAGCCTGCACGAAAAAGTGGAAAACGGGTGCCGGGGTGCCGGGGCAGGGCGCGGGGAGCGGCGGACCGTCAGCCGCGGCGCTCGCTGAAGAAGCGCACGATGCCGTCACGCACCTTGCGCGTATCTTCACGGGTGCCCATGAGCTCGAAGCGGTACAGGTACGGCACCCGGCATTTCGCGGCGATGATGTCGCCGGCGGCGCAATACGCCGTGCCGAAGTTCGTGTTGCCCGAGGCGATCACGCCGCGGATCCACGCGCGGTTCGCCGGGTTGTTGAGAAAGCGCTTGACCTGCACGGGCACGGCCTTCTTCGCGTCGCCGCCGCCGTATGTGGGCACCATGAGCACGTACGGTTCGCGCACGTTGAGCTGTGCGGCGCCGGGCTTGAGGGGGATGCGGTACACGTTGACGCCGACCTCATCGAGCCTGCAGCTTGCCACGAACCGGGCGGTGTTCTCGGATGCGGACGAGAAGTACACCAGCGCGCCGATCGGGGCGTGCCGTCCGTCGGTCCGGGCAACGGCTTCGGGCGTGCTCGGCGTGGTCGAATCGGTGGTCGGCTGCGCGGCCGCCGCGCCGTGCAGCGGCACGGGTGCGCTGCGGTGTGCCGCCGAGCCCGCTTGGGGGGCGGCGCCGGCAGGCTGTCCGGTCTCGGTCATGGCCATCGGCACGGCTGCGCTGCGACGCGGCTGCGCGGCTGCGTTCACGTGCGTGGTGCCGTTCATATGCAGGGTGTCGTTCACGCGTGGACCGGCTCGCTCTGCTCGGACATCGTCGCGGCCATCGACTTGGCGAGCGCGCGGATGAGGTCGGGGCGGTAGCCGGTCCAGGAGTTGTCGGGGGTGATGACGACGGGCGCCTGCTTGAAGCCGGCCTGCTGCAGCTGTTCCAGCGTGGACGGGTTCTCGGTCAGGTCCACGGTCTCGAACGGCACCCCGAGCTTGTTGAGCTGGCGCTTGGTGGCGTCGCACTGCGGGCAATACGGCTTGGTGAAGACGGTGACGGTCATTGCTCCCCCTTGTCGGTCGACGGGTTGAACGCTTGCGTATGGCAGGATCGCAGGCTGTTGAGGTACATCTGAGAACACTACTGCTTGTGCTGGATTTGCGCAAGCGCCACTACATGTAGTGTTTCTGTTGTCATATTGCGGTTTTCTCGGCGTGCCGTGCGGCGGATGTCCCATGAATGTGACGATGCTCACATTGCGCCGCGGCGTCCGTCCGGCGTCCGGGGCTGCGTCAGGGCTGCGCTGGGACGGGCGCGTCGTATCGTTGACGATGACAGGAACAGCCCGCCTGCCGGTCGGTCCGGCAGGCCGGAAGACACAAGGAGAGACGACATGCTGCACCGTAATCTCGGACCATTCGACACCACCGCGGTCGGCCATGGCGAGATGCCGCTGACCATCGAGAACAACCGCGGCCATGAGGTGGGGCTGGAGACGCTGCATGCCTCGCTCGACGCCGGCTGCCGCCATATCGACACCGCGTGGGCGTACTACACGCCCGGCGAGGAGGAGCAGACCGGCGAGAAGCTGGTCCGCGAGGCGCTTGAGACCTGGAACGGGCCGCGCGACGAGGTGCTCGTCGCCACAAAGATCGGCCTGCGCCGCGCCTACGATGACGCCGGCAAGCCGATCTGGCCGCGCGACGGCAAACCCGAGCATCTGATCGCCTACGGCAAGCAGTCCGCGATGGCGCTCGGCGTCGACACCATCGACCTGCTCTACATGCACCGCCACGATCCCGAGGTCCCGTACAACGAGTCCATCGAGGCGCTCAAGCAGCTCGTCGACGAAGGCGTGGCGCAGTACGCCGGCGTCTCCAACGTGAGCATCGAGCAGCTCGACATCGCGCGCGGCATCCTCGGCGACAAGCTCATCGCCGTGCAGAACCAGTATTCGCCGATCCACCTCGAGACGCAGGACACGCTGGACTACTGCGCCAGGCTGGGCCTGGCGTTCGTGTGCTGGAGCCCGCTCGGCGGCTACCGTCACCCGTACGACGAGTCCAAGTTCGACCCGTTCCGCGAGGTGGCTGCCAAGTACGGCGTCTCCTACCAGCAGGTCGTGCTCGCATGGGAGCTCGCCAAGGGCGACCACATGTTCGTCATCCCCGGCGCGCACCGTCCCGAGACCATTCTCGACTCGCTCAAGGCCGGCGAGCTGGAGCTGAGCGACGAGGACCTCGCCAAGCTCGGCTGAGAAGCCTGACCCCGCGGTCAGTCGCCGTCGTGCCCCGCCGGCGCCGGTTCGGTGCGGTAGGGTGCGGCGGCGCGGTCCATGCCGTGCTGCCGGAACTCCATCGGCGTGCAGCCCACGGCCTTTTTGAACTGCGTGCAGAACGTGTTGATGGAGTTGAACCCGCATTCGCTGCACAGCACGGCGAGCGTCACGTCGCTGTTGACGAGCATGGTCTTCGCCGCGTTCATGCGCATGGTGACGATGTACAGGTGCGGCGTGTAGCCGGTCGCCTGCTTGAAGATGCGGATGAAATGGCATTTGCTCATCGAGGCCATGCGCGCGAGCTGTTCGAGCGGCAGCGGCTCGGTCAGGTGCGAGGCGATGTAGGCGAGCACCTCTTCGATGGAGCGGTGGCGGTACAGCTGGTCGGTGCTTTCGTCGGCGGTGAGGCATTCGGTGAGGATTTCGGTGATGGACAGCGACATGAGCGCCTCGCTGACGTCGCGTCCGCCGTGGAACATGTCGTAGACGCGGCGGATGGCGCCGAGCGCGTTGTCGAACCGGCCGGCGGTGATGACGGTGCCGAGCCGCTGGTGGATCAGCGAGTAGAACCGGTGCGATGCCTCGCCTTCGAAGTGCATCCAGTACGCGGAGACGTCCGTTTGCGCCTGCGCGCGGTAGGTGAGCGGCGCATGGCTGTCGATGAGCACGATGTCGCCGCCGTGGGCGACGGACGTGCCGTCGACGGTGTGGAAGGTGATGGTGCCGGACTGGATCACCAGCAGGATGTACATGTCGAACGAGAACGTGCGGTCGAGTGTGTAGCCTTTGCGGAAGTGGTAGTGGCCTACCTGCGTGGGGTAGAGGTAGGTGGACAGCGCGGTCTGGCTGGGGATGTATCCGTAGTAGTTCGACGACGGCACGTCGATGAGCTGTTCGACCGGCTTCATTGCGTACTTCCTTGGTTCTGATCTGCTGTCCCTGCGTTGGTACCTATCGAGAAATAATAGTTCTCGGGTTGGAAATTTTTCATTTCGCGGCGTGGGGATGTGCGGTGCGGCGTCGTGTGGAGTGATGTGGTTATCTTCGATGTTGCGCTGGTGCATGTTGTGGGCCGGCCGTCGTGGCTGTCCATCGTCCACGTGTCCACGAGCGCTTTTACACTTGCAACTGCAAATCGGAATTACGGTTGCAAGTGAAAAACATGCGAGCCGACTGGTTCGTGAATGACGCGCACAGAAAGGAGGCTGATTATGGAAGTACTGACCCGCGACCGTGAGCTCACCATCTTGGTCGACTCTGAGAGTCAGCGCAGCATTGAGCAAACGGTGAATGGCGTCAAGGATATACGCGCGAATATCGCATTGAATGTCGATGGTCGTGTCGTTGATCTTCCCAAAGACGTGTCGACCATAATGATGAGTGTGCTGGAGAGCCTCGGCAAAGGCTCGCGTGTCGTCATCTCCACTACGCCCAAGGAGCTGCGCACTACTGCGGCGGCGGAAATGCTGGGTATTTCACGGCCCACGTTGCTGAAGTTGGTCCGCGCCGGTGAACTGCCCTCGCATAACATCGGGGCGCATCACCGTTTCTTCCTGGCCGATGTCCTTGAATACCGAGCCAAGCAGCAGCGAGCCAAGCGTGAGCGCTTCCTCGCCGTGAGAGATTCCCTTGCTGAACTGGATAGCTGATCTGGTGTTATATTAGACTATTCGCTTACAAATTGACGGTGAGGGGGCGGGAACGGAGCGTGTCTTTGTCGATGCGAATAATCTGTATTCGCGAACGATTCGTGACTGGCTCTTTGCCCTATCCACCACCGACGTCAATATGTTCGACCTGCTGTCAAGCGAGGATGTTTTCGCAGAGGTCGTCTATCATTATCGCCGGAACAACCCACAGCGTTCCGGCGATAACGTGAAAGGCGTGGTCGACCAGATGCGTGAGCTCGTCACCGTCGTCTCACATTATGATTGCGAACGTGCTCAGTCGGATTATCTGGGATCCGACCCCAATGATCTGCACTTGCATGCCGCGGCGAAAGACAACAGGTGCGACATACTGTTGACCAATGATTGCGAGTTGTATGGTTCACTCGCCCCGGAACAACTTGACGAGCTTCCGTATTCGGTATGCACGGCCGATGATTTTTTCTGCGACGTCGCCGAGTCCTCCGCCACATTGCTCGATCAGGCAGTCACTTGCGAATTACGATACTGGTCCACGAAGTGTCCCGACGGAGACTATAACTTTGCCAAGCAGTTGAGTGAAGCCGGGTGCCCACGGTTTGCCTACTTGGTTCGGCGGGCGTTGATGAGGAAGAGTGGGCTAAGCCCATGTGATGTGGCTCATCAATTGCCTCTGGGCGAAGAGTATTCGCAAAGCATGCGAGAGAATGACATCGAAGCGCTTGCCTCGATCTCCGATGATTTCTGATGCGGCGGGGCTTGCTGCTACAAGTGCCGTAAGACGGCTGTGATGTCAGCCAATGCAGGTCTGTCAGCTGCATGGCTGTCATGCCTCCAGTGACCGGGCACGGTTTTGGCGTGCTGGTTTGGGGGGCACTTATCTTGATGGTGTGCCGTTCCCGCCATTTTCCTGAGCCATACGCCAGCTACAGGCCACCCACTACACTGGTGGGGTGCTTGAATCTCAACTGACTTCCCCCGCCGTGGCCGCGCCCCCCGCGTCCCGCCGCGCCCGGCGCAAGCCCGAGGTGCTGGCCCCCGCCGGCAACCTGCGCGGCCTCAAGGCCGCCGTCGACTACGGCGCCGACGCCGTCTACTGCGGCGGCAAGGCGTTCGGCATGAGGAGCGCCCCGAAGAACCTCAGCCTCGCCGACTTCGAGGAGGGCGCCCGCTACGCCCATGAGCGCGGCGCCCGCGTGTACGTGACGCTCAACGTCCTGCCGCGCAACGCCGAGGTCGAGGCGATGCGCGACTACATCGGCCAGCTCAAGGACACCGGCATCGACGCGATGATCGTCACCGACATCGGCGTCATGATGATGGCCCACCAGATCGCCCCCGAGGTCGAGCTGCACGTGAGCACCCAGGCCGGCGTCACCAACTACGGCGCCGCGCAGGCCCTGTACGAGTTCGGCGCGCGCCGCGTCGTGCTCGCCCGCGAGATGGACCTGCAGGCCGTGCGCGACATCCGCGCCCGCATCCCCGACGACATGGACATCGAATGCTTCGTCCACGGCGCCATGTGCATGGCGTTCTCCGGCCGCTGCCTGTTCTCCAACTACCTGACCGGCCGCGACGGCAACCACGGCGAATGCGCCCAGCCCTGCCGCTGGAAGTACTCCATCGTGGAGGAGAAGCGACCCGGGCAGTACTATCCCATCGAGCAGACCAAGGAAGGCGCCTACCTGTTCAACTCGCAGGACATGTGCATGCTCGACCACATCGACGACCTGATCGACTCCGGCGCCACCAGCCTCAAGATCGAAGGCCGTTCCAAGTCCGCGTACTACATCGCCGCGATGACCAACGCCTACAAGACCGCGGTCAACGAGTACATGGTCCAGCGCGGCTTCGAGTCCGCGGACGGCACCGTGCTGCGCCCGTTCCACGACCGGGTAATCCGCCCCGACGACCCGGACTTCCAGGCCGTCGCCGACGACGCGATCGAACGCAACGCCGACCAGGCGTTCTCCGGCGTGCCCGGCGAGCCGCCGACCGAAGACGACGCTTTCTCCGCTCCCGCTGGCGCGGATTCCCGGGAAGCTGCCTTTGTCTCCGCTCCCGCTGGCGGGAGCTCCCGCGAAGCGGGTGAGGGTGGTCCCTCCTCCGCGCCGACCGAGGACGCCGCGGCCCGATCCGCCGGCGGCACGCAGCTCGACGAGCTGAGCTACAAGGCGCGCTCCGCACGCCGCAAGTCGAACACGCGCGAGGAGGTGCTGCCGGAAGGCTGGCATCACGCGAAATGCCGCCCCGCCCAGCACGTCACGCTGCCCGACTGGCTGCTGGCCGAGCCGGACAAGGTCGCCCACCGCGACTACTCGACCGGATTCTATTACCCCGAGCACAAGGTGACGCAGAACACCGACCGCTCCGCCTACTTCCGCGCGTGGATGGTCGTCGGCGAGGTGCTCAGCTGGACGCCGGACGAAGGCGGCCGCGTCACGCTGATGAGCCGCAACAAGATCGAGCCCGGCCAGCACGTCGAATTCCTGCTGCCCGGCGAGGCGCCGCTCGCCTACACCGTGCCCGACACCGGACTGCGCGACGCCGACGGCAACTGGGTGCCCGCCATCAACAACCCGGCGCACGTCTTCTCCATGCCCTGCCCGCGCGAGGTGCCGGTCAACGCCGCCATCCGCTCGCGCACCAAGAAACCCACGCTGAAGGCCGAGTGAGGGACCACCCTTCTCCGTCTCACCGTCGCCACAGCAGACCCGTCGCCGCGCTTCCCCGTGTCACAGCGGGTAGCTGCACGCTGTGACGCAAAGCCGGGGATCGCTGGAATCGTTGGGATTTCGCCGTAACGTCACAGCGGGTAGCTGCACGTTGTGACGCAAGGCCGGGGATCGCTGGAATCGTTGGGATTTCGCCGTAACGTCACAGCGGGTAGCTGCACGTTGTGACGCAAAGCCGGGGATCGCTGGAATCGTTGGGATTTCGCCGTAACGTCACAGCGGGTAGCTGCACGTTGTGACAGGGAGCGGGATATTGGATAGGCGGCGGCGAGGGGCAGGGGAGACGCGCAGCAGACCCGCCGCTAGGATGGTGAGTCATGAGCAATGAGCAGTACGACAAGCAGCAGTACACGGACGAGATCATCGACTCCAACCAGATCAGCTCCACCGACAAGGCGGGCCGCCCCATACCGGTGACCATCCCGATCGCGCTCGCGCCCGGCGTCACCGTCGTCTACACGACACGGCTCGGCGGATTGAGCACCGGCGACTTCGGCAACCTCAACCTCGGCGGCAAGGGCGGCGACGACCCCGAAGCCGTGCTGTCCAACCGCATCGCGCTCGCCGAGGCGATCGGCGCGCGCCTCTCGCTCGTCTCGCAGGTCCACTCCGGCACGGCCGTGGACGTGGACGGCGCGTTCGAGATCAACACGCCGTTCGGCTTCGACGTGTCCGGCACCCGGCATGACGCGGCCGACGGCGACCACGGCTCCGAGACCCCCGCGCTGCAGGTCATGGAGGCCGACGGCCAGGTCACCGCGCAGACCGGCATCGCGCTCGGCATGTTCGCCGCCGATTGCCTGCCCGTCCTGCTCGCCGACCCCGAGGCCGGCGTCATCGGCGCCGCCCACTGCGGCCGGCGTGGGCTCGAACGCGGCGTCATCCAGGCGACCGTCGACCTGATGAAGCTCAAGGGCGCCGAGCCGAGCCGCATCGTCGCCACGCTCGGCCCCCGCATCTGCGGCGAATGCTACGAGGTGGGCGACGAGATCGCCGACACGTTCACCAAGCGCTTCCCCCTGACGAAAACGCAGACGCGGTTCGGCGGCGCGGGCATCGACATCGCCGAGGCGGCGATGATCGACCTCGCCTTCGCCGGCGTCAGCCAGGTGGTCGACTCGATGCCGCGCGTCCACGCCGCCACCGAATACCTCAAGGACGACGCCGAACTCGCCGAACTGTGCCGCACGGACGGCGAAGGCCCGGCGAGCCTCGCCGAACGGCTCGACCAGGTGCGCCACAGCATGTGCACGCTTGAGAACCCGCTGTGGTACTCGCATCGCCGCGCGGCCAAGGCCGGCAAGGGCCACGAAGGCCGCCTCCTCGCGCTCGTCGTGCGCCACTGACCGGCCGGGGCTCGGGCGGCGGCGCACAGCCGTTCGGCGAACATTTCGTGCAGAACGGCGTGACCTGCGTCACATCCGTTCATGGCACGCCTTACCGTGTTCCCTATGAGCATGAGAGACGAACACGAAACGAACGCCGCGCCGGCCGCCGCGAGCCCGGCTCCGAGCGGGCGGCAGCCCGTCCCCGTCGTCGCCGTGGTGCTGGCCGCGGGCTTCGGCACTCGCTTCGACCCGAAGAACCCGAAACAGCTGGTCAGCCTTGACGACGAGCCGATCGTGTGCTGGAGCATTGACGCCTTCGAGACCAACCCGCGCGTCACCGACATCATCGTCGTCGTCAACCCGCGGGTGCGCGGCGAGGTCGAGCGGCTGGTCGACGAGGCCGGCTATCCGAAGGTGCGCATGATCATCAACGGCGGCGCCGAACGGGCCGACAGCACGTCGGCCGCGCTCGCCGCGCTCGCCGACGCCGGCATCCCGCCCCGTGCGAAGCTGCTCATCCACGACGCGGTGCGTCCGTTCGTCGAACAGTCGTCGATTGACGGCTGCATCGACGCGCTCGACGAGTTCGAGGCCGCCACCGTCGCGTTCGCTTCGACCGACACCGTGTTGCTTACCGAGGATCTGGGCGACCGCAAGGTGATTCGCTCGGTGCCGGATCGTTCGAACATGTTCCGCGCGCAGACGCCGCAGGCGTTCCGGTTCGAGACGATCCGCCATGCCTACGAGCTCGCCGCCGACGACCCCGACTTCCATCCCACCGACGACACGCGCGTCGTCGTCGACTATCTGGCCGACACGCCGGTCGCCATCGTCGCCGGCTCGCGCACGAACCTCAAGATCACCACGCACGACGACCTGCCCGACGCCGAGCGCATCGCCACCTCGGTGCGCATGGAGCGCGCCCGCACCCGCGTGCACGCCATGCTCGCCGCCGCGCCCGCCGGGGATGATGACGGCGACGCGTCCGCACAGTAGCGCCGAGTCGGAGCCCCGGCCTGCCGTCCCGACGCTCGCCGGGGTACCGCCGCGTAGGTACACTGGGCATCATGCAGCGGCTCAACGTGGTGATCAGCGGATTCGACCATTATGACGGCGTCGACGTCAACCCGGCGGCCGAAGTGCCCCGGGCGCTCGCCGAGCAGGGCATCGGCGCGCCCGCGGACTCGGCCGACGCGCTGAACGACGTCAGCCTGTCCATCACCACGGTGGCGCTGCCGGTCAGCTTCGCCAACGCTTGGCCCACGCTGAAGCGGACCATCGAGGCGGTCCGGCCGAACATCGTCATCGCCACTGGATTGAAGCACGCCGCCCGCGGCATCGCGATGGAACGCTGCGCCACGAACCTCATGGATGCGGCCCGGCCGGACGTCGACAACGCGCTGCCCAGGTCCACGCCGATCATCCCCGACGGACCGGCCGCCTACTGGACGCGCCTGCCGCTGCGCGCGATCATCAACGACTTCGCCCATGACGGCATCCCCGCAACGCTCAGCTCCGACGCGGGCACGTTCGTGTGCAATTCGCTGTTCTACCATCTGCTGAACTGGGCGTCCGACCAGAGCCGCGTGCTCGCCGGGTTCGTCAGCTTCCCGCTGGTGTGCGAGGGCGACGTCGATCCGATGCGCCGTCATGGGCTGCCGCTCGACCAGCAGATCCACGCCGGACGCGACGTCGTGCGCGAGACGGTCCGCTACTATATGCAGCCGTCGTCCAGTGATATTCTGCTGGCCTGACGCGATATCCGGCTGATGCCGGCGTTTTGACCGGTTTGCAGCCGTGAAGCGTGGGTTTTGTCTGTGAATTTCCTGAAATACAACTGATGACACACTGGCATGTGTGATGTTCGCGTATGGTTCGTCACGTTTGCGGCGTGCCCTCGCCACGATGCGATACAGTCATGTGTGGTTGTGCTAACGAGCAGGTGTAACGGCGAAAGGAACCGAACATGGCGGACCAGTTCCCGATTGTGATTCGTGGATACGATAAAGAGCAGGTCGATAGGGCGTTTGCCTCGGCGCAGCAGACGCTCGCCGCGATGCGCGCGCAGATCAAGCAGGACGGCGACCGTCTGCTCCAGCTGCAGGCGAAGCTGCAGGAGGAGCGGAACCGTCAGTCCTCCAAGGGCAACACGTTCGCGTCCCTGGGCGCCAACGCCCAGCAGATGCTCGCCTCCGCCGAGCAGACCAGCACCGAGCTGCTGGAACGCGCCAAGCAGGACGCCGCCTCGGTCAAGGCGTCCGCGCAGGCGCAGGCCGCCACGCTCATCAACAACGCGAAGCTGGACGCCCAGCACATCGTCGACGACGCGAACGCCAAGGCTCGCTCCGTCATGGGCAACGCCACCACGCAGGCGCAGACCATCACCACGAACGCCCAGCAGGACGCCGCCCAGCTGCGCGCCGAGACGGCGAAGATCGTCACCGAGCAGCGCCAGTCCGTCGACCTCGAGCTGACCAACTCGCGCGAGGAGCACGACAAGCGCCTCGCCTCCGAACGCTCCAAGCAGGAGCGCGAGCTCGCGCAGCAGCAGGCGCAGGCCGCCGCCCAGATCGCGGCCCAGCGCAAGTCGGCGAACGAGGAGATCACCAAGCTCAAGTCCGAGTCCAACGACCAGATCCAGGCCGCGCTCGCCGAAGCGAACAAGAAGCTGTCCGACGTGCGCGAGCAGGTCTCCAAGATGATGGCCGACGCCCAGCGCAAGGCCAGCGAGATCATCGACGCCGCCAAGGCGAAGGCGCAGGAGATCAGCGATGACGCCGAGGTGAGCCGCACCAAGACCATGGCTCAGGTCAACGCCGAGGTCGAGCAGATCCGCAACGACATCGCCGCCCAGCAGGACGAGGCCACCAAGAAGGTCGCCGAGCTGCTCGACAACCTCGAGGAGCGCCGCGTGGCCGCCAAGAAGGAGTCCGACGAGCTGATCGGCCGCGCGAAGGTCATCCGCGAGGACGCCGACACGTACGCCGCGAGCAAGCGCAAGGACGCCGACGAGCAGGCCGCGCAGATCCTCAAGAAGGCCGGCGAGGAGGCGGCGGCTCAGATCGAGGACCGCCGCAAGGCCGCGCAGGACGAGCTCGACGACCTGCAGGGCCGCATCGCCGAACTGCAGTCGCGCGAGGCCGCCATCACGCAGCGCGTCTCCGAGCTGCGTTCCATGTTCACGAAGGCGTTCAGCGGATTCGCGTTCATGGAGCCGCAGGAGGCCGCGCCCCAGCACCACGAGGCGCCGGACGTGCCGGTGAACAACGCCGTGGCCGAGGAGGAACCGCACGCCGGTTCCGGCTCGCACGACGCCGAGGAGACCGACGAGCCGGCCGAACCGCAGACGCATGAGACCGCCGACGGCGGCGAGCAGGCCACCAAGGCGCTGCCCACGCAGGGCACGGCCGCGGGCGAGGCCGCGCCGACCGTCGCAGTGCCCGCACCGCGCGCCTGAGCCGCTCCCGGACGTTGCACAAAACGGCCGTATCGTAGGCAATCCATAACCCCCGGTACACTGCTTTACGGAAAAACCACATGGCATCCGTCATCCGACGGGTGCCATGCGTCGTTTGTCACGGCCGCACAACGGCCGTCTCATGTCAAAGGAGCAGAATGACCGACAACACGTCAGCGTCTGAGAACACCGCAATCAAGCCTCTGTCCGGCGAGCAGCTGAGCTCCCTGGTCGAGCAGTTCGACGCCAAGGCTTCCAACCGTCTTGCCATGAACGCCGTCACCGCGGCGGGCATCGACAAGGCCGCGCTCAACTACGACCGTTCGCGCCTGCTGCAGCGCCGCTTCTCCGTCACCGTCGACAACGGCGAGGTCACCCACCAGGATCGTTCCGGCCGCTGCTGGCTGTTCAGCTCGCTGAACGTGGCCCGCTTCGTCGCCAAGAAGAACCTCGGCCTCAAGGAGTTCGAGTTCTCCCAGAACTACGCGATGTACTACGACAAGCTCGAGCGCATCAACTACTTCCTGCAGGACGTGGCCGCGCTGGTGCGCGCCGGCGAGCCGTCCGACTCCCGCCTCATCAAGCACCTGCTCGACGACGTGATGGGCGACGGCGGCCAGTGGACGATGGCGCTCAACGTGTACAAGAAGTACGGCGCCGTCCCGAAGGACCTGTTCCCGGAGACCGAATCCTCGAAGAACACCGGCGCGATGAACACGCAGCTGCGCCACATGCTGCACACCGCCGTCGCGCACATGTACGCCGACCAGTCCTCCATCGACACGGTGATCGCCGATGGCGTCGCCGCCGGCCACCGCATCCTGACGATCCACCTCGGCGAGCCGCCGAAGAGCTTCGACTGGGAGTGGACCGACTCCGAGGGCATGTTCCACCGCGACGGCGAGATCACGCCGGTCGAGTTCTGGAAGAAGTACGTGGGCACCGCTGACCTTGAGGACTACGTGTGCCTCGTGGACGACCCGCGTCAGGAGCACCCGAAGGGCAAGAAGATCGGCATCGAGCACCTGGGCAACGTGGCCGGCGGCACGCCGACCGAGTACCTCAACGTGCCGAACCAGTTCATGAAGGACTGCGTGCGCGCGATCCTGTCCGAGAAGGGCATCCCGGTGTGGTTCGGCGCCGACTGCGGCCCGTTCATGGACCGTGAGCGCGGCGCGTGGGCGACCGACCTGTTCGAGTACGGCAGCATCTACGGCGTGGACTTCGACATGGACAAGGAGCAGCGCGTGCGCTTCTGCGACTCCGCGATGAACCACGCGATGGCGTTCGTCGGCGTCGACGTCGCCGACGACGGCACCACGACCCGCCGCTGGCGCGTGGAGAACTCCTGGGGCGACAAGATCGCCGACAAGGGCTACTTCACGATGAGCGACGACTGGTTCACCGAGTACGTGTACGAGGTCGCCGTCCCGAAGGCGATGCTCCCGGCCGAGTACCAGGCCGCCCTCGACGAGCCCGCCATCATGCTCCCCGCATGGGATCCGATGGGCGCACTGGCGTGATGTCTTCATCACGCCAGTGCGCCTGAGGCGACAGGCCGTCAAGCGGGAAGCCCGGTGGGCTTCCCGTAGGCCTGGCGGACGGCCGTGAGGCCGTCCGGTACGCCGAAGGCAGCATTGAGCCTCGCCGTCAGGCGAGTCCGTAATTGCAGGGCTCGGAGAGCGCTCGCCTGCGACCGGCCCGCTTGCATGAGACCCTCCCCGTCACTCTGCTCGCCCGAGCACAGTGACGTCATTGGTAAATCCCCTGAATTGCAATGGTTGCGCGGGTTGCGTCACTCTGCTCGGGCGAGCACGGTGCCGTTATCGGCGAAACCGTTGCAGCACGGGGAGTGACTTCCGCGCGTCACTCTGCTCGCCCGAGCACAGTGACGGACTGTGCCTCGCGGTCCGCATGCAGCGTCCCTCCGGCCGCAGGCAAAACCCCGACGCCCGTTCACACATGGTGGACGGGCGTTTTTTCATATCAGGCCACCGTCTACTATGGTGTGTTCGGTATATGCAAGCAACGAGAGGAGAGGGACACGATGGCAGGTCTTCGCGGTCCGGACAGTTCCGAGGACGAACGGCAGTTGAGCAGGAACGCCGTCTTTCCCGAGACGGTGGATGTCAACATCCGCCAGCTCGACCCGATTCCGGCGCCCCGCTATTTTCTCAAGGAGCTGCCGCTGACCGATGAGATGAGCGACCTGGTGCTGCGCTCGCGTCAGGAGATCCGCGACATCCTGCACGGCGAGGACGACCGTCTGCTCGCCATCGTCGGCCCGTGCTCGATCCACGATCCGAAAGCGGCCCACGAGTATGCGCAGCGGCTCGCGAAGGTCGCCCGTGAACTGGACGACCGTCTGCTCATCGTGATGCGCGTGTACTTCGAGAAGCCGCGCACGACGATCGGCTGGAAGGGCCTGATCAACGACCCCGACCTCGACGGCCGCTTCGACATCCGCAAGGGCATGTGGCTGGCGCGCAAGGTGCTCACCGACGTGCTGGGGCTGGGTCTGCCGACCGCGACCGAATGGCTCGACCCGATCACCCCGCAGTACATCTGCGACCTCATCAGCTGGGGCGCGATCGGCGCGCGCAACACCGAAAGCCAGGTGCACCGCGAACTGGCGAGCGGCATGTCGATGCCGATCGGCTTCAAGAACGCGACCGACGGCTCCATCAAACCGGCCGCCGACTCGTGCTTCGCCGCCGGCTTCGAGCATCACTTCCTGTCGATCAACCTGGACGGCCGCGTGATCTCCGCCGAGACGAAAGGCAATCCCGATTGCCATCTCATCCTGCGCGGGTCGAACACCGGCCCGAACTACGACGCCGAATCCGTGGCCGCCGCGCTCGCTGCCCTGCGTGCGTCCAAGGCGACCGGCCCCAGCGAGCATGGCCTGATCATCGACGCGGCGCACGGCAACTGCGGCAAGGACGAGCGCGTGGAAGCCGAGGTCGTGGAGAACATCGCCTCCCGCGTGGCACAAGGCGAGGCCGGCATCCTCGGCATCATGATGGAAAGCTTCCTCAAGGGTGGCCACCAGAAGCCGGCTCCGCTCGACCAGCTGGTCTACGGCCAGTCGGTCACCGACTCGTGCGTGCCATGGGAGCGCACCGAGGAGCTGCTGCACACGCTCGCCGACGCGGTCACCGCCCGCAGGGCGCTGTAACCCGGCCTGATCCGGCTCACGATGCGGCGCGGCAGACGAATCGCGAGCCGGTAGGCTATCCTTGGGGAAGACATTGACCCAAGGAGAGACGACAGCATGCAGCAGCAGGAGAACATGAGACCGCAGCCACTCAACACCCCTGAGGACCTGCGGGCCATCCGGCAGGCCATGGACGAGGGCAAGAACCCGCTGATCGCCACCGACGTGCCGCGCTGGGAGGATCAGGTGGGCGTCAGCCGCATCATCAACCGTCGCGTGCTCGAGCTGGAGCCGCTGCCGACCCCCGCCCAGGTGCTCGCCGAACTGCCGCTCGACAAGGCCGCGCAGGAGATCGTCGCCTACTCGCGCGACGAGATCCGCGCCTGCCTGTACGGGCAGGACGACCGTCTGCTGGTCATCGTCGGCCCCTGCTCCGTGCACGATCCGGCGGCCGCGCTCGACTACGCGCACCGGCTCGCCAAGGTCATGAAGGAGACCGAGGGCGAGCTGCTCATCGTCATGCGCGTGTACTTCGAGAAGCCGCGCACGACCGTCGGCTGGAAGGGCCTGATCAACGACCCCGACATCGACGGGTCCCACAACATCCGCAAGGGCCTGCTGCTCGCCCGCAAGACGCTGCTCGGCGTGCTGGGGGAGGGGCTCGCCGCCGCCACCGAGTTCCTGGAGCCGACCAGCCCGCAGTTCATCTCCGACGCGGTCAGCTGGGGCGCGATCGGCGCGCGCAACACCGAAAGCCAGGTCCACCGTCAGCTCGCCAGCGGCATGTCCATGCCGATCGGCTTCAAGAACGCGACCGACGGTTCGGTCAAGGCGGCGGTCAACGGCTGCTACGCCTCCGCCCAGCAGCACACGTTCTTCGGCATCGACCACATGGGCCGGGCCTGCGCGGTCGAGACGCTCGGCAACCCCGACTGCCATGTGGTGCTGCGCGGCTCCATCCACGGCCCCAACTACGACGCCGAATCCGTGCGCCGCGCCATGGCCGACGTGCGCCGCATGATGCCCGCCGAATCCGCCGCCGCGCACGGGCTCATCATCGACTGCTCGCACGGCAACTCCGGCAAGGACGAGCACCGCCAGGCCGAGGTCGTGCGCGACATCGCCCGCCGTATCGCCGACGGCGAGGAGGGCATCACCGGCATCATGATGGAAAGCTTCATCGAAGGCGGCAACCAGCCTGCCGCCCCGCTCGACCAGCTGGTCTACGGCAAGTCCATCACCGACAAGTGCCTCAGCTGGGACGTCACCGAACAGCTGCTGCGCGAGCTCGCCGAAGCGGTCTCCACACGCCGCTGGCGCTGACCGAGCCGCGCGCACGCCACCGCACCCACCCACCCACGCACCCTCACGAAAGGACCCATCATGACCACCATCGCCATCATCGGCGCACTTGACGAAGAAGTCGCGCTCATCGCGAAATCCCTCGATGCCGTGAGCCACGACACCGCGGCCTCCCTCGACGTCACGCGCGGCACCATCACCACCAAGGCGGGCGAGACCGTCCACGTCGCCGCGACGGTCGGCGGCATGGGCCTCGTCAACGCGGCCGCCACCACGCAGCACCTCATCGACGCCTACCGGCCGGACGCGGTGATCTTCTCCGGCATCGCCGGCAACCTCAACCGCAACCTGCACATCGACGACGTGGTGCTCGGCGGCACGCTGCGCTACCTCGACACCGACATGCGCCTCGTCGGCCAGTGGAAGCCCGGCACCGCCGACCAGCCTGTCGAGGAGTTCCACTCCGACGACCGGCTGCTCGCGCTCGCCGACCAGGCGCTCGCCGAAGCCGGCGTCACGCACATCACCGGCATCATCGCCTCCGGCAACTACTTCGTCGACACGCCCGAGCAGACGGCGCGAGTCATCCACGACACCGGCGCCGACGCCGTCGAGATGGAAGGTGCGGCGGTCGCGCACGTGGCCGCGCGCAACGACGTACCTGTGCTCGTCATCCGCGCGCTGAGCGACGACGCCGACACCGACTACGAGGAGTTCAGGACCTTCGACATCTCACGTTATGCGGATACGGCGGCCCGCGTGGTCGTCGGCATCCTGCGCCGCATGTAGGCGTTAGTGCGGCCGTCCGCGGCGGCCTGCAGCGCCGTCGGCCGCGATAATCTGACGTGAGGTGAACGGCAACGTGAACAGCTGGAAAACTTACGTAGTCGGCGACCGGCATACGGCAGGGATGACGCTACGCTGAAACCATCGGACGTCATGGATGGGACCATGGGCGGGACACAGGGGAAGGCGGAACAGGGCCGATGGCATGGTTGCAGATCGCGCTGACGGTAGTGGCGGCGCTGGTGGTGCTGGTCGTGGCCTCAGTGAAGGCGTATGCGCTGGGTCGTGAATCCGGCGACCGCGACCGGGACATGGCGCAGGGGCGTGATCCGCAATCGCTGTTCGGCCCGGGCGTGAACGCCCGCGAGGCGGAGCAGGGGCTGATCGACGTCATGCCCGACGAGGTGATCGTGTGCGACGCCAGCGGTTCGGTGCGTTGCGCCAGCCATAGTCCGGCCAACGTGGACATCATCGAGAACGGCCGCATCGTCAAGGACGAGCTGCTCGACATCCTGCATGTCGTCGCGGCGCACGACGGTAACGTTGACGGTGCCGACAGTGCCGGATCCGACGTCGCCGGATATGACGCCGACGGGAACGCCGTCTCGCCCGTGCGCGAACGCGAGGTGCGCGTCTCGCTGGACCTCACACGCATGTCGAACGCGATCTCCGGCCGCGGCGTGACCGCAGGCAAGCCGGCGCCCTCCGACAGTTATCTCCGCGTGCGCGTCGGCCGGATCTGCGACGGCCTGTACGCGGTGTTCATCAACGACGTGACCGAACAGCGGCGGTTCGAGACGATGCGCCGCGACTTCGTCACCAACGTCTCGCACGAGCTGAAGACGCCCGCCGGCGCGATCTCGCTGCTCGCCGAAACCGTTTCCGACGCAGCCGACGACCCGAAAGCGGTCAAATACTTCGCCGGACGCATCACCAAGGAGTCGGCGCGCCTGACCGAACTCGTCAAGCACCTCATCGAACTGCAGCGCGCGCAAAGCTCCAGCGCCATGCTCGACGCGCAGCGCATCTCGGTGATGTCCGTGGTGCGCGAGGCCGTCAGCGAGAACATCGTGCAGGCCGACAGCAAGCACATCGCCATCCGCCTGTCCCTGCGCGGCCACGAGGTGGCCCGGCAGGCCGAGCAGGAGGCGGCCGAGTCGCGCGCCGCGGCGGCGGTCGGCGACGCCGAACCGGACGACGAGGCCACGATCTGCGTGGAGCCGCCGGACGTGTTCATCATGGCCGACCGCGAGACCATCACCAGCGCGGTGAAGAATCTGGTGGAGAACGCCATCCGCTACTCGCCCGAGCATACGACCGTGGTGGTGAGCGTGACCGTGAGCGCCGACGGCAAGTCGGTGACGATCCGAGTGATCGACCAGGGCATCGGCATCCCCGCGGCCTCGCTTGACCGCGTGTTCGAACGGTTCTACCGCGTCGACCCCGCGCGCTCGCGGGCCACCGGCGGCTCGGGCCTGGGCCTGGCCATCACCAAGCACTGCGTGCAGGAGTGCGGCGGCACGATATCCGTATGGTCGCGCGAGGGGGAGGGGTCCACGTTCACCATCGAGCTGCCCACCGCGCCCGAGCAGGACGGCGAGCAGGACGGCGAGGCGTCCGCCTGAGCCGCCACCGATGCGGCAACGACGTCGCAGTGAACGTGAACAACCTGTTTTTCAGGCCGAAACGGCGCGATGGCGCAGAACAAGGCCGGCGAAAAACAACGTAGTACTCAGGGCTGCGCAACGTAGCCCGTCAGGCACGCTACCATGGTGGATGGTATCGACATTGAACGGCGTATGAGTGGAAGGTGAACATGACGCGCATTCTCATCGTGGAGGACGAGGAGTCCTACAGGGAGCCATTGGTCTACCAGCTGACACGGGAAGGCTATGACGTATCGGCCGCCGCGAGCGGCGAGGAGGGTCTGGAGCTGTTCACCAAAGGCGGCATCGACCTGGTGCTGCTCGACCTCATGCTCCCCGGCATCGACGGCACGGCCCTGTGCCGGCGCATCTGTGAGCAGAGCCGCGTGCCGATCATCATGCTCACCGCCAAGAGCGCCGAGATCGATAAGGTCGTCGGCCTCGAGATCGGCGCCGACGACTATGTGACCAAGCCGTACTCGTTCCGCGAGCTGCTGGCGCGCATCCGCGCCGTGCTGCGCCGCAACCAGGGCTCCTCCGAGTCCAACGGCCCCGTGGAGGACGACATTCCGCTGGTGTGCGGCGACATCTCCATGCAGGTCGGCCAGCATCAGGTGACCGTGCGCGGCGAGAACGTGTTCTTCCCGCTCAAGGAGTTCGAGCTGCTCGAATACCTCATGCAGAACAAGGGGCGCGTGATGACCCGCCACCAGCTCATCGACCGCATCTGGGGGTCCGATTACGTGGGCGACACCAAGACGCTCGACGTGCACGTCAAGCGCGTGCGCTCCAAGATCGAGGTCGACCCGGCGCACCCCCGGTACCTGACCACCGTGCGCGGCCTCGGCTACAAGATCGACAACCCGGCGCAGTGAACGGCGTCAGGCGGCGGTCGGCGGACGGCCGTCGCCTGACCGCGGCGCGACCGTACTGAGCCGCGCCGCCGTGCACGTAGTTTTCGCCCCTGAAAATACGTAGCGCCGGATTAGCAACTATTCATCTTCTGTTCACCGAATTCGGCTCTCACCCCCTCGAAATGCCCATAGGCTTGTAACTGTCATGCAAAGAAGGCGGCTCCCACAGCCGCTATGACAGTTGATAGAGGGAAAACATGCGCAAGAATCTGTTCATCCGTTCCGTCGCGGCGGTGTCCGGCATCGTGATGCTGGCCTCGCTCGCCGCCTGTGGCGACAACACCAGCGCTGGCAGCAACTCCGCTTCCAAGAACACCGAGACCGAGAAGATCTCCGGCAACTTCGCCGGTGCCGGCGCCTCCTCCCAGCAGGCTGCGGTCGACGCCTGGATCGACGGCTACCGTTCCATCCAGTCCGGCGCCAAGGTCACCTACAACCCGACCGGTTCCGGCGCGGGCGTCACCACCTTCCTCAGCGGCGCCACTGCGTGGGCCGGCTCCGACAAGGCCCTCGGCGATGACGAGGTCACCAAGTCCGAGGCCGTCTGCACCTCCGGCACCGCCTTCGACGTGCCGGTCTACATCTCCCCGATCGCCGTGGTCTTCAACCTGAAGGGCATCTCCGACGCGGGCAAGCACATCAACCTGGACGCCGAGACCATCGCCAAGATCTTCGACGGCAAGATCACCAAGTGGAACGATCCGGCCATCGCCGACCAGAACAAGGACCTCACCCTGCCGTCCACCGACATCAAGGTCGTGCACCGTTCCGACAAGTCCGGCACCACCCAGAACTTCGTGAGCTACTTCAAGGACGTCGCTCCTGACGCGTGGCCGTACGACCTGTCCGAGAACTGGCCGAACAACGTCGGCCAGGGTGCCGCCAAGACCTCCGGCGTCGTCTCCACCGTCAGCCAGGCCGACGGCACCATCGGCTACGCCGACTTCTCCGCTGTCGGCAAGCTCGGCACCGTCGCCGTCAAGGTCGGCGACAACTACAACGAGATCTCCGCTGAGGCCGGCTCCAAGGTGATCGAGGACTCCCAGCTTGACGATTCCGTCAAGGGCGACAACCGCGTGGTCGTGAAGATCAACCACGAGACCACCGCCGAGGGCGCCTACCCGATCGTCCTGGTCTCCTACGACATCGCCTGCCCCGCCTACAAGGACGCCAACACCGCCAAGTTCGTCAAGTCCTGGCTCACCTACGTGACCAGCGACGAAGGCCAGCAGACCGCTTCTTCCGCCGCCGGCTCCGCCCCGCTGCCGAAGAACATCTACGAGAAGGTGCAGAAGTCCATCGAGGCTATCAAGACCAAGTGATTGGTCGGCCTCGTATAGGCTGAGCACCTAGCTCATCACCGCCGTGGAACGCCGCAGCCGCTGTTAGAGCGCGGTTGCGGCTTCCTCGGGTTCAGGTGGATTGTCATTCCATCGTGCACATGAAGGAGAACCTGTGAGTTCGCAAGAAAAAACGGCGGACTTGTCCAGTCCCAAGAACACTGGCAAGACCGGCGATGTCGTCTTCAAGACGATCGCCTACGCCGCCGGCACCCTCATTCTCGTCACGCTCGCCGCAGTGTTTCTGTTCCTGCTGTTCCAGGCGTGGCCGCTCATCGGCGGCGACCAGTCGAAGGTCACCGCGCAGATCGAATCGTTCATTCCCGCAGCGCATAACTTCTGGCAGTACGTCGGCCCGCTCGCGTTCGGTACGGTGCTCGTCTCGCTGCTGTCGCTGATTCTCGCGTTCTTCGTGTCCATCGGCATCGCGCTGTTCATCTCCCACTACGCGCCGAAGAAGCTCGCCACCGGTCTGAGCTACGTGGTCGACCTCCTCGCCGCCATCCCGTCCGTCATCTACGGTCTGTGGGGCGGCCTCGTGCTGGTGCCCGCCATCGGACCGTTCTGGAACTGGGTGGCCAAGTACCTGGGCTGGACGTACATCTTCCAAGGCCCGGCCGCCGACCCGTCGCGTACCGTCGCGACCGTCGCCGTGGTGCTTGCCGTCATGATCCTGCCGATCATCACCTCCGTGTCCCGCGACATCTTCATGCAGACCCCGCGCCTGCAGCAGGAGGCCGCCATCGGCCTGGGTGCCACCAAGTGGGAGATGATCAAGCTGGCCGTGCTGCCGTTCGGCAAGTCCGGCATCATCTCCGCCTCCATGCTGGGCCTCGGCCGTGCACTCGGCGAGACCATGGCCGTGTTGATGATCCTCTCCCCGGGCTACCTGTACTCCTTCAAGCTGCTGCAGGCCTCGCAGAACATGACCATCGCCGCGAACATCGCCGCGCAGTACCCTGAAGCCGACCAGCAGTACGGCGTGCCGATCCTGATCGGAACCGGTCTTGTGCTGTTCGTGATCACGTTCCTGGTCAACTTCGTCGCCCGTAAGATCACCGAGAAAGCGAACGTGTGATGACTGAGGAAAACGAAAACAAGAACACCATCAGCGTCGACGCCACCGCCGTCAAGAAGGCCCCGGCCAAGAAGAAGGACAAGCAGCTGCCTGTCATCGACTTCGACCGGTTCAAGACGAGCCGCTCCTACGCGGCCGCCCGCAAGCGCACCGACGGATTCATGAAGGGCCTGATCGTCCTCGCGTTCGTCATCGCCTGCGTCCCGCTGGTCTCCGTGCTGTGGAGCTCCATCGCCGAAGGCGTCAAGCGTCTGAACCTCAACTTCCTGTCGTTCAACATGACCGGCGTGATCGGCGGCATGCCGACCCCGTCCGGCGGCTACGGCGGCGTGCTCCACGCCATCATCGGCACGCTGGAGATCACGCTCGGCGCCATGGTCATCTCCGTGCCGATCGGCCTGATGTGCGCGGTCTACCTCGTCGAGTACGCGGCCCGCGGCAACAAGTTCGCCAAGTCGATCAGCCTGCTCGTCGACGTCATGAGCGGCATCCCGTCCATCGTCGCCGGCCTGTTCGCCTACTCGATGTTCGCCATCATCGGCGGCCCCGGCACCATCAACGGCTTCGAAGGCTCCGTCGCTCTTTCGCTGCTCATGATCCCGACCGTCGTCAAGACCAGCGAGGAGATGCTGAAGATCGTGCCTCACGACCTTCGCGAGGCCTCCTACGCGCTCGGCGTCTCCAAGCAGCGCACGATCACCAAGATCGTCCTGCGCACCGCGTTGCCGGGCATCGTCTCCGGCGTCATCCTGGCCATCGCACGAGTCATCGGCGAGACCGCGCCTCTGCTCATGACCGCTGGCTACGCGACGTTCACCAACGTCAACCTGTTCAGCGGTGAAATGACCACCCTGCCGGTGTACGTCTACCAGCAGTACATCCTGCGCGTCACCTGCCGTCCCGGCATGGACGGCTGCGTGGACACCATCCCGATGGAACGCTCGTGGGCCGCCGCCCTCGTGCTGATCATCATCGTTCTCGTGCTCAACCTCATCGGCCGCATCGTGGCGAGGGTCTTCGCCGTGAAGTCCGACCGGTAATGTCGAGAACGACCACAACAGTAAAAGGAAACTCACATGGGACAACGCATTGATGTCAAGCATCTGAACATCTACTACGGCGACTTCCTGGCCGTGGAGGATGTCAATATCAACATCGAACCCAACAAGGTCACCGCGTTCATCGGCCCCTCCGGTTGCGGCAAGTCCACTGTGCTGCGCACGCTGGACCGCATGCACGAGATCATCCCCGGCGCCCACGTCAAGGGCGAGGTCGAGCTCGAAGGCAAGAACCTGTACGCCAAGGACGTCGACCCCGTGGCCGTGCGCCGCGACGTCGGCATGGTGTTCCAGCGCCCGAACCCGTTCCCCACGATGTCGATTCGTGAGAACGTGCTCGCCGGCGTGCGGCTGAACAACCGCCGCATCTCCAAGTCGGACGCCGACGATCTCGTCGAGTGGGCGCTCAAGGGCGCCAACCTGTGGGACGAGGTCAAGGACCGTCTCGACAACCCGGGCATCGGCCTGTCCGGTGGCCAGCAGCAGCGTCTGTGCATCGCCCGCGCGGTGGCCGTCCACCCGCAGGTGCTGCTCATGGACGAGCCCTGCTCCGCGCTTGACCCGATCTCGACGCTCGCCGTCGAGGACCTGATCAACGAGCTCAAGGGCGACTACACCATCGTGATCGTCACGCACAACATGCAGCAGGCCGCCCGTATCGCCGACTACACCGCCTTCTTCAACCTGAAGGCCGTCGGCGAGCCCGGACACCTCGAGTACTTCGCGGACACCACCACGATGTTCAACAACCCGCAGAACGCCGAAGCCGAGCGCTACATCTCCGGTCGTTTCGGCTGATCGCGCGACGGACTGTGCCGTCTCGCGTGTTCGGAAAGCCCCGCCCCGCGCGGGGCTTTCCGCGTTTGTGGGGGTGTTTGCATAGACAAGCGCAGTGTGCGGCAGCTCATTGCGGGGTTGCATGCTCCCGAATGTGCGCAAACGCCTACTTCGCGCGTTCGGGACGTCCCGATTGTGCAAAACAGGCTTTTTCGCTGATTCGTGATGTCCCGAACGCGTGTAATGTCTCGGGGCATGAATGACGCATGTGTCGGGGCATGGTTGACGGTATGTCCTGGGGCATGGTTGACACATGCGTCATGTGCCTGCGTCTCACCCGTCCCCCGGTCCGGCCTTTTGCCGGGG
>NZ_WBVT01000032.1 GCF_009193355.1 Bifidobacterium leontopitheci | reverse complement strand
GATTGGAGGGGGCGGCCCGGCCGCCCCAAGTGCTTCTGCCGTTCCCGGCGGCCCGGCCGCCCCCTCCAATCCGGCCGCCCCCGCAAACGGCAAACCCAACAACCCCAACAAACCCGGCAAGAAGCCGCTCACCCCGCAGCAGCGCAAACGCCGCCGCATCATCACCATCATCATCGCGGCAGTGGTCGTCGTCGCGCTCATCGCCGGCGGCGTCGCCGGATACTTCATCTGGAAGAACCACCAGAACGCCGCCGCGAAAACCACGGCCACCAGCAAGACGACCACCGCAAAACCCAAGAAAAAAACGACGTCCGCACCCAAGGAAACCACCGAGGAACCGGTGAAGAAAGCCGTCAGCGAAGTCACCATGACCGACTTCACGTGCGACAACAACACCGCCGACGACTGGCACTGGAGCGGCGGCGCGATGGTGACCGACGCCATCGCATGCGCGTCCGGCGCGAACTCCGAACCCACCGGCATCCGCGGCTCCGACGACGACTCGTCCAGCAGCTCCAGCAGCGACGACGACTCCGACTCCGGCAAGTACGCGTTCGGCGTGTGGACGCCCGAACTCGACGCCTCCACCGAAATCGACGTGAACATGCTCGAAAGCGGCGAGAAAGTCTACTCCGAGCCGGTCGTCGCGGCCACGTACGGCGACGAGCCGGCCGTGTTCGTCATCTACGCGGTCAAGACGAAAGCGGTCGGCACCACGCCCGAAACCGTGCACCTGTTCGCGCACGAAGTCAACGTGAAGAACGGCAAGATCTCGAAGCGCATCGACCTGCGCACCGAAGAGGACAACCTCATCAACCAGCAGCAGGACTACAAGTTCGAGGTCCTCAGCCAGTCGAACGACCGCGTCGCCGTGATGAAGACATGGCAGACCGAAACCAAGGCGAAGCTCAACGGCCGCGACTACGAATCCACGCAGACCGTCGACCACATGCAGGTCATGGGATTGCGCCGCGGCGCACCGAAAGCCGAGACGCTGCAGACGTTCCAGGACAAGACGCACATCGACAAGGACAGCAGCGGCTACCAGTCGCTCAACAAGGACGACGTGGAAGTCAAGTCGTACACCGTGTACGACACGTATCTGGTCAAGGACACGTCCTACCACCTGTACGCCGTCGACTCCAACAAGGAGGTCGCCGCGTTCCCGCGCAACTACTGCAAGACCAGCGACAAGGACACCGACTGCTACGTAAGGGGCTTCTGGCGCATGGGCGGCGGCAAGTACGTGCTGCAGCCGGACTACGGATACACCAGGCCGATCGTGCTCGACGCCAGTACCGGCAAACTGTCCACGGTCGAAAGCCTGCTGAAGGTCTCGCTGGGGGATTTCGGCTCGTTCAGCGACGTCGACCAGTTCTCCGACGGCTCCATGTACTTCCAGTGGAACGAGTCCGACGACTCCAAGCGCGCGTTCATCCTCTCGCCGGACCTCAAGGCGTCCGAAGTGCTCAACGGCGGCCAGTGGGCACGGCTCCTGCTCGACGCCGAAGGCTTCAAGGGCATCAACTACCTCACCAAGCAGATCTACGCGAAAACCACCGACGAGCAGATCGCCGTGGACGAGAACGGCAAGACCGTCGGCGACTACACCGATCTGCCGGACGACGACGACAACTCCCGGTGTGACCACACGGCCATGAAGTGGATGATGTGGCACGTGGACACGTCCGACTACCGTGACGAGACGGTCGTGACGCGCGGCCAGGAGCCGGGCGACCCCGCGCCGGACGAGACGGACGACAGCGGCGATTCGGACGGTTCGCAGTCGTCGGATTCCGGCTCCAGCAGTGCTGATGATTCCGATGATTCCGATAGTTCCGATACGTCAGGATCCTCCGACTAGTACAATGTCTCCCTCGGCGGAAGGACGCTGCCCGGCTGGCTGGGGCTCCCGCGAAGCGGGTGGGGATGGTCTGGCGGATTGACGTGCCTTGCATCGCGCAGTGCCGGGCCGTCAGGCGAACGGCGCGGCTGACCGGCGTGACCGTCGCCCCGCGCTAAGCTCGGTGCCATATCAATCGCCCCCCATCCCGCCCATCTCCACAACCTCCACAACAAAGCGTGCAAGAATGGAAACCATGACAACAGCGAACCCCATCAGCAAGCCTGCGCACGGCCGCCACGCCGACAGCCGCCCGGTCGCAGGCGGCGGCCGTCCCACGCTCGACAAACTCGCCCTCGTAGTGGTCACCTACAAGCGCCAGCAGCTGCTCACCGAACTGCTCGACTCGTACCTGCAGCTGGCGGACGCGCCGTGGCGCATCGTCATCGTCGACAACGAGCACAGCGACGAAACCGCCGCCATGGTCGACGACTTCCGCGCGAAGATCGCCGAGCAGTGGGGCGGCACCGACGACCAGCCGGACGCGGACGGCGGCACGGACCGTGTGGTCTACGCGCCGCAGACCGACAACCTCGGCGGCGCGGGCGGCTTCTCCGCCGGCGTGAAGAAAGCGTACGAGCTAGGCGCGGAATGGTTCTGGGTTATGGACGACGACGTGGCCGTGCTGCCGGACGGCATCGGCAAGCTCGCCCGATGGGGTCGCGACCATGATGTGATCCAGGGCAGCAAGCTCGACTTCGACGGCGGCCCGTTCTACTGGCAGTACGATTTCATCGTGCCGCTGGGCATCCCGAACCCGATCGCCCCGGCGGCGTTCGGGTCGGCCGGTTACCGCGTGATGGACACGATGTGCTTCGAGGGTGCGCTGTTCCGCCGTCGCGTCGTCGAGAAGATCGGCTACCCGGATCCGCGCTTTTTCATCTACTGGGACGACACGATGTACGGCTATCTGGCGAGCAAGGTCACCAATCCGATTGTCGTGCCGGATGTGGTCATGCGCCGCACGCGCGAAATCGGCAACTGGGACATCGGCGGACTGCGCCAGCTCAACTCCACCTCCGACATGAACCGCTACCACATCCTGCGCAACCGCGGCTATATGGCCCGGTACTTCATGGTGCACGGCGACTTCAGGCCGACCCTGTTCGCGCTTGGCACCATCGCCACCGCCGCCAAAGAGGTGATCCGCCTCGTCATGGTGGATCGCGAGCATGTGCGCACGGGTCTGGTGCAGATCGCCAAGGGCTGGTGGGATTCGCGCAAGCTGCTGCACGACCCCGACTGGCAGCCCATGCCTCCGCTCAAGTAGCTCAAGTAGAGGCGCCTCGGCGGGAGCGGGTTGTGGTGTGCGCCTTCGCTGTGATTGTTGAGAGCCTCTGCCTGCCGTGACTGACAGGCAGAGGCTTATATATATCATGCGTGCCGCACCTGCCCAATAAACCGCTGAAACAGCGTCGTTTTGCCGATGGCTTGACTGCGCTGGCGGGCTACTACGCGAGATGTGGGTGTTTTGTTTGGCGAAAATCACGGTGCCGGCACGTGGGTGAGTGTGAAAATCGTTGGAATCAAGCCATTCTTCAATTATGGTGTCGACGAAGGTGCTCAGACAAAACACCCACATCTCGCCAACAGGGCGGTGAAGGTGTCGCCGCGACTTCGTCGATGATGCAATCGGTGGCCATATTGATGAAATATGTCCAATATTTGTTTGCTTGAGTGGCCGTATGTGATGTTGACTGGCCAGAATCGGCCAAAGTTATCCACATATCCACAATTTTTCGAGGTGGGGTGGCGGACATGGCCGCCGTTGTGTCATGGTAGGGCGATGAACGTTATGCCATCCGATGATACTTCCGCATCCATGTTGACGCCCGAATTTGCCGTTCTCCGGCCGCTTCCCCCTCCTGATACGTGGGATGATTATGCGTTTTCCCGCTTGCAGGCAGCGCTCCGACGGACGATGCTCCGATGCGAGCGTGCGTTATCGGATTCCTATGGGACGACTCGAGGTCTCGTATTCAGCCATATCACCGCCTTGGCCCTGCACGGCATTGAGCTGCCTCGGGGCCATGGGCTCGAGGAGGATGTACTTCATGCCGTAGTTCGACGGCAGTCTGCTCGATATCGACGCGGCGACATCCGGTTCCACCTGTGGGCGCGCGACTGTGATTCCGTGTCGTTCGCCGGCTCGCCGGTCGAATGCGTCCCGCCGGTCGTGGCGTGGATGCAGCTGGCGGAACAGTTGCCATTGGTCGAACTTATCGTGCTGGCGAACACGATGCTTCATGGCGACCCGCGACTGAGAGTGTGCGAGCGTGATGATTTCGACAGGTATCTGGCGGGCGCCGGCCGGTTCCGCGGGCGGGCGAAATGCGTGCAGGCCTTACCCTTCATCACCCCCGACGCCCGGTCGTCATGGGAGAGCCGCACCTCTCTGGCGCTGTTGCAGCACGGATTGCCGCAGGCCGTGCTGAACTATGTCATCACCGACGATGAGGCCAAGGTCGATTGGATTGCCGACCTTGCATATCCCGAGTACAAGGTGGTCATCGAATATCAGGGTGACCATCATCGAATGTCGAAGCGGCAATACCGGTCGGATCAGCGCAAGTGCCGGCGTCTTCAGGCGCTGGGATGGGTGGTGATAACGGTGACCGTCGACGATTTGCGCGATGAGGAGTCCCGTGCCGAACTGGCCGCGAGCGTGGCGAAGGCCATGGGCGTGCCGCTGCCCCAATCGCTTGACCGGCGCTGTCTGGCACTGCTGGACGGATGGGCGTGAGACTGGCCGAGCCCCTGCTGGCCAAGACGTATTGAGACAGCGCAGGGTGACTCGGCGTCGGTCGCGATCGTCAAAGCGGCATTAGCGCGTGGAGTATCCGCGTCTGGCAGGTCGCCGCGTGACCGTGCGCGCGATGTCGGCACGATCAAGATGGGCTGATACCGACTTCGCGCGAGATGTGGGTGTTTTGTTTGGCGAAAATCACGGTGCCGGCACGTGGGTGAGCGTGAAAATCGTTGGAATCAAGCCATTCTTCAATTATGGTGTCGACGGAGGAGCTCAGACAAAACACCCACATCTCGCAAAACAGGGTCGTAAATGGCTCATACCGACATATGAAGCGCTTACAGCGACGGTCGCATGGCCGCAACACCCGTCCCGCACCGCTCCCGCAGCCGCGCCCCGCTCACCATTGGTCGCTGAAATACGAGGATTCACGCCATGGCTCCCCCGGCTTGACCACCGTGTGCTGCGAGTAGTACACATAACCGGGCTTCGGATTGTACCCCAGCAGTTGCGGGATGGTCACGAACACGAATCCGCGTGCCTTGAGATCGGTGATGATGCTCTCGATCGACGCCGCCGTACTGCCCTGCAGGTCGTGCAGCAGCACGATCGACCCGCCGCGCGTCCACTGCATCACCGTGTCGTGCACCTGCGTGGCGTCGCGCGCCCAGTCATACCCCATCACGTCGAAGTTTACGATCGACGAGTTCATTGCCACCGCCTCGTCGCGCACGTCGTCGCTCCACTCGCTGTACGGCGGCCGTATCATCGACGGGTACACACCCACGGTCTGCTCCACCTTCTCGCTGGTCTGCGTGAGCTGCGAGCGCACATCGGCCCGGCTGAGCGTCTGCAGATGCGGATGCGTCCACGTGTGGTTCTCGATGGGGTTGCCCATGTCGTGCAGCTCTTTGATGAGCGGCGCGGTCGTGCCGTCGATCACCCCGCCGCAATTGAAAAACGTGGCGACCGTACCGGTCTTCTTCAGTGCTTCGATGACCGGCGGCGTGTTCGTCGCGTTCGGCCCGTCGTCGAAGGTCAACGCCACGCACTGTTCCTTGGTGCAGTCCACGCCGAGTTTGGTGATGTTCGATGCGACGACCTTGTCCATCCCGTCGTTGAGCTGGTCGATGGCGGTCTGGTACTGTGCCGCGTCGGTGATGACTTCCGGTCCGTCGAGCATCCGCTGCGCCGTGTCGACGCGGTTTTGCAGCGTGGCGCGCGTCGTCTCGTCGCTGACCTTGCCGTCGGTCTGTGCGAGCCAGCCGCGCGACTGGCTCACCGCGGCCTTGAGCGTGTACCGGATGCCCGCGTTCGTCTTGTTGGCTTTGCTGCGTGTGACGGCGGTGGCGCTGTCGGTGATTGCGGTGGCACGCTTGGCTGCGTCCCGGCTGGCCGCGTCGATGGCGGTCGCGCGGCTGTGCAGCGTCGCCGTGTCGGCGTCGGCGCTGCACTGGTATTGCGCGGCCGCGCCGTCGCCGGTCCCGTATTGTGTTGCTTTCGCCGCGGAGTCTTTGGCGGCGCTTGCGAGTGTGCTGACGGTCGCCGGGTCGTCCACGCTGTCGGTGCCGGCTTGCGTGAGCGGCTGCGCGGCGGTCAACGCCGTGTTCAGCGTGTTCAGTTTGGTGTCGAGCTGTTTGCGCGCGGACGTGCATTGTTCGAGCGCGGCGGCGTGGGCTTGGCTGGTGTGATACCAGTAGATGCCGCCGCTGCCTGCCGCGATGGCGACGGCGAGCGCCGCGGCGATGCCGATGATGATGCGGCGTTTGGTGTGCTTTCGCGCCGCGCTGGAGACGTGCGGGGTGGCGTCGGGGGTGCTGCTGCCGGATGCGTCGGATGCGCTGGCGGCGCGGCTGGGCTGCGCGATATCCGGGGCGGCGCTGGAATGTGTGCCGGGAGCGTCGGCCGCTCCGGCGCCGCGGCTGGACCGTTGGACGTCTGCGGCGGCCCTGCCGTCATGCGAGACGTCGTCAGTGCCGGGAATGCCGGATGTCGGTTGGGCTGCGTCCGCCGGCCGGGTCGCGGCCGACGGCTGGGCTGCGCCTTTCGGCTCGTGGATGTCGTCGAAGATGGTCGGGCCGCGTTGGATGGTGCCTCGTGCGTGTGCCGCGTGCTTTGCCGCTTTGTGCCTGGCCATCGTTGGCCTCCCGTCTTCTGCGTCGGCGGTATGCGGTTGCCGTGTTCCGCCGATTTCGTTTCTCCCTGTGGCTGCTCGTGCGGTCCGTTCCGCCTGCGCCGTTCCCATTGTACGACCTTGCGTCCGGTTCTGACGGCCGCCATCGCCCGCGCCGCCTCCCTGTCACAGCGTGCACCTACCCGCTGTGACGGGGAGGGGATAGCGCGGTTGCCGGTATGCGTGGTGCGCTGGTGGTTTGGCGGTGCGACGATAACGAATCTGCGTCACAGCGTGTACCTACCCGCTGTGACGTTGTGTTGGAATCGTTGGGATTGCAGTGGTGGTGCGCTCCTGTCACAGCGTGCACCTACCCGCTGTGACGGGGAGGGGATAGCGCGGTTGCCGGCGTGACGGCTGGCGGATATGTGGGGCGACGCTGCCGATGCCGACGACATTGCCGATGTTGACGACGCTGCCGATATCGATGATGCTGCCGACGACGCTACCGCCAGCGGCAGCATCACTGCCAATCGACAACGGGCCGGCACCGCCACTTGATAGTGATCGTGGCAGTACCGGCCCGCGTCCCATATGCGTTGCCGGGCTTCGCTGATCCTTGTCATCGAAGCCCCGGCGAGCCGCTACTTCTTTTCGATGTAGCCGAGCGCCTTGAGCATTTCGGCGCATTCCAGCGCGCCGCCGGCCGCGCCGCGCAGCGTGTTGTGCGCCAGACCGACGAACTTCCAATCAAAGATCGAGTCCTCGCGCAGTCGGCCGATCGAAACGCCCATGCCGCCCTCATAGTCGACGTCCAGCTTGACCTGCGGACGGTCGTCCTCGGTCAGGTACTGGATGAAATGCTTCGGCGCGTGCGGCAACCCGAGCCGCGCCGCCTCGCTCGTGTAGTTGACGAGCCGGTCGATGAGCTCCTCCTTGGTGGCCTTCTTACCGAAGTTGAGGAACACGGTGGCCGTGTGGCCGTTGAGCACGGGCACGCGGATGCACTGCGACGTGATGCGCAGCGCCCCGTCGAACGGCACGATCTCGCCCTTCTCCGCGTCCACGTGGCCGAACACCTTGAGCGGCTCCTTCTCGCTCTTGGCTTCTTCGCCGGAGATGAACGGGATGATGTTGCCCACCATTTCCGGCCAGTCCTTGAACGTCTTGCCCGCGCCCGAGATCGCCTGATACGTGCTGACGACGACTTCGCGCGGCTCGAACTCCTTCCACGCTGCGAGCGCCGGCGTGTACGCCTGGATCGAGCAGTTCGGCTTGACAGCGATGAAGCCTCGCGTGGTGCCGAGCCGGCGGCGCTGGTACTTGATGACGTCGAAGTGTTCGGGGTTGATTTCCGGCACGACCATGGGCACGTCCGGCGTCCAGCGGTGGGCGCTGTTGTTGGAGACGACCGGGGTCTCGGTTTTCGCGTAGCGTTCCTCGATGGCGCGGATCTGGTCCTTGGGCATGTTGACGGCGGAGAACATGAAGTCGACGCCTGCCGCGACTTTCTCTGCGTCGTCGCCGTCGACCACGGTCATGTGGCGTGCGTATTCAGGCATCGGCGTTTCGATCTTCCACCGGTCGCCGACCGCTTCCTCGTAGGTTTTGCCGGCGCTGTGCGCGGACGCGGCGAGCGTCACGACCTCGAACCATGGATGGTTTTCCAGCAACGTCACGAAGCGCTGGCCGACCATGCCGGTGGCGCCGAGAATGCCGACTTTCAGTTTTTCGGACATAACGACCTCTTGGATTCTGTTGGATTTTCGGACCTGACGACGGGTGCGCCGTCGCGAGTGGCCGCCCAACGCGCCTCTCGCGTGGCTTTCCATCTTACGGTCCGTGCGGAACAACCGGGCCTCCGCGCCCATATGCTGGCCCGGCGTGCGGATGCCGGACGGCTGCGGCTCCGGTACTCCGGGTTCAGGCCCATTTCGGCCGTTCAGAATGGGCCTAACCTCGGAGCTTCGGATCCCGACTCCCGCTTTTCTCCCGTTTGAGATGGCGGGAATGGGAGAATCCCGGGAGTGGGGTCGTGCGGACTCCCGGTTCTCTCCCGTTTGAGATGGCGGGAATGGGAGAATCCCGGGAGTGGGGTCGTGCGGACTCCCGTTTTTCTCCCATCTGGGACGGCGGATATGGGAGCAGGTCGGGAGTGAGGTTTGGCTACTCCCGGTTCTCTCCCATTTGAGATGGTGGGAATGGGAGAATCCCGGGAGTGGGGTTGTGTTACTCCCGTTTTTCTCCCATCCGGGACGGCGGATATGGGAGAAAAACGGGAGTTCCGCCACCCCCGCCTCACTCGCTCCGCAGCGCCTCGGTCGGCGTCAGCCGCGCGGCCCGGTTCGCCGGATACAATCCCGCCACGACGCCGACCGCCACCGCCGCGACCCACGCGCCGGGCAATCCGCCCCAGTCAAGCGCCGCCGGCTGCCCCGCCCACGCCGCCGCCCCCAGCGCGACCGCCGCACCCAGCAGCGTTCCGGCCGCCCCGCCGATGGCCGACAGCATCGCCGCCTCGGCGACGAACTGCATGCGGATGTTGCCCGGCGTCGCGCCCAGCGCCCGCCGCAATCCGATTTCGCCCCGCCGTTCCATCACGGTCACGATCATCATGTTCGCGATGCTCATGCCGCCCACGACGAGCGCGATCACGCCGATCATCAGACCGAGTGTGCTCAGCGATTCGCTGGTCGCCGCCCGCGCCTCGGACAGGTCGGCTGAGGCGGTCACGGTCACGCCCTGCCCGCCCGGACTGGCCGCATGCGCGAGCACCCGGCGGATGCGTTCCATATCGCCGGGCTTGGTGCGCACGTAAATCGCGCTGATCTGCCGCAGTCGCGCCGCCTGGTCCGGATAATGCGCGAACGCCCATTCGTCGCCCACGATCACGCTCGAATTCAGCGTCCCCGCTTGCGGTGCCGGATTGAGGATGCCGATCACCCCGTACCATTCGTTGTCCACGAGCACGCGGTCGCCGACCGTGGTCACGCCCAGCCGGTACGCGGCCTCCGAGCCGAGCACGGCGACCGGCAGCGTGCGGTTGCGCGCGTCGATGCCGTGGCCTTGCGTGAACGTCGCGCCCACGGCGTCCAGCGCGCCCGGCTTCATGATGGACATGGTCAGCGCGTTGCCGTTCGTTTTGGGCACGAGCTCGTTCTTGAAGATCTGCGCCTTGTCGGGCGGTGTGTAGAACACGCCCACGCGTTCGACCTGCGGCTGCCGCGCGATGGTCTGCGGCGCGAAGTCCGGCAGTGGAATCGGCTGCTGCTGGGCGTCCATGCCGGGTGCGACGACCGACAGGTTCGCGCCGAGCGCGTCCAGCCGGGCGAGCAGCGCCGCCTGGTTCGACGCCGCGATGCCGCCCAGCGCCACGTATGCGGCCACGCCGAGCGCGATGCCGAGCGAGGCGAGCACCGCGCGCGAGATGCGTCCGGTTGCGCCCGCCCACGCGGTGTGCAGCAGGTCGGCTGCCCGCGTGCGCAGTGGCTTGCGAATTTGTGAGGTACCGGTTTGTCGACCGTTCTTGCGCTTCCGATTGGCGTCGCGACGGCCTGCTATGCGGCCGGACGACGTTGCGACGACATCGTCGAGGACCGTGCTGCCATGCCTGGGCGCGGTCCGTTCGGGCGTTGCCGATTCGGGCGTCACCAGCTCTGACATCATCCGTTCGCCTGTTCGTCGCTTGACCATCATGTCGTCGGTCATATCGTCGGTCACGTCACGCATGGTCGGCCTCCTTGCCGTGATACCCGTCCTGACCGTCCGCTGAACCGGTCTCCTGACCGTTCGTTTGGCCGTTCGCCGGACCGGTTTGACCGCCTGCCCGTCCATCCTGACCGGCCGGATTGCCTGCTATATCGACGCCCACGTTCGCACCCGTGCCGCCGCCATCCGCCGCGCGGCCTGCGTCGCCTCCACCATCCCCGCCGCCGAGTTCCGTCACCACGCCGTCCTGGATGTGCAGCCGTCGTGGGAAGCGCGCGGCCACGTCCAGGTCATGCGTGACGACGACGAGGCTTGCGCCCTGGCCGGCGGCAGCGAGCAGCAGGTCGATCACCGCGCGTCCGGTCGCCGTGTCGAGCGCGCCGGTCGGCTCGTCGGCGAAGATGATGTCCGGCTGCTTCACCAGCGCACGCGCCAAGGCGACGCGCTGCTGTTCGCCGCCCGACAGCTGCGACGGCTTATGGTGCACGCGCTCGCCGAGCCCCACCTGTTCGAGCGCGCGCAGGGCCCGTCGCCGCCGTTCGCCGCGCGGCAGGGCCGTGTACTGCAGTCCGGTCGCCACGTTGTCGAGCGCGGAGGCCGTCGCGATGAGATGGAACTGCTGGAACACGAAGCCGATGCGTGAGGCGCGCAGCATACTGCGTTGGCGTTCGTTCATTGCGGTCACGTCCTCGCCGTCGTAGAGCAGCCGCCCGGTGGTGGGCATGTCGAGCGTGCCGAGGATCGCCAGCAACGTGCTTTTGCCTGAACCGGACGGTCCGACCACCGCGACGCGCTCGCCGTGTCCGATTTCCAGCGTCGTGCTGTGCAGGATCTCCAGCATGGTGCCGTCGCGGCCGGGGAACGCGCGGGTCGCATGGTCCAACGCTACGAGCGGCACGGCCGACGTGACGTCCGCAGAGTCCGCGCCGGTTTGCGGCTCCCGGCCGCCGCCGCGCCCGCCGCTCATGAGACGACCACCTTGTCGCCCACCTTGAGCCCGTCCGAGCCGGTGATCTGCACTTGCGCGTTCGCTACCGTGCCGATGGTCACTGCGATGCGCACGACCTTTCCGCCGCGCACCACTTCGACCGCCCAGCTGTTGCCGGTGCCGGCGATGAGCGCGGTGACGGGCACGATCAGCGTCTCGCGCCCGTCGGCCGCCGCGTTCGGGATGAGCAGTTGCACGGCGGTCGGCCCGTACTGCGCCACCTTGGTCTGGTCGGGGAAGTCGATGCGGGCCGACGGCTGCGTGACCTGCCCGTCCGTGCCGACCGCCTGCCCGCCCTGGTCCACGGAGGTGAGTGTCGTGTCGATGGTCGTGTTGTCGGGCAGCACCACCTGCGCCTTGTCGCCCGCCTTGAACGTGGCCGCCTGCGTGGCGGTGAGCGTCGCGTTGAGATGCAGCGCGATTCCCGTGTACGTGGCCGGGCTCACGTTCGTGTCGCCGAGTTTCGCGGTGACCGTCTTGATGCGGATCGGCGCACCCGCCGCCAGCGCCACCGATGCCGGGTCGAACACGCCGGTGGCGGCATCGCCAGCAAGTCCCAGCGCCTTGGTCTGCCAGCGCTGGATCGCGTCCTTCGTGTACCAGTCGAAGTGGTTGTCCGGCTCGCCGGTGAAATAGCCGGTCTCCTTGAGGTTCTGCTCGAGTTGGGCCACGTCCGGGCCGTCCGCCGCGCCTTCGCCGAGCTGCCGCCAGAACGGGCGCGATCCGTGGAACAGTGGTACCGGCACGCCGTCCATCTCGTACACCTGGTCGCCGGTGTTGAGCTGTTTGCCGGCGACCGGCAGTTGTGTGATCATGCCGGTCGCCGCTGCGAACTCACGTGCGTCGTCGTACTGCAGGCTCGCGCCGAGCCGCGTCTGCGCGTTCAGCGCGCCTTTGGTCACTGGTTGCGTGCGCAGCGTGGTCACGTCCACTTGGGTGTTGGCTGTGGTCGCGCCGCCGATGAGTCGCCACGGCTGGGTGATGACGCACGCCGCGATGATGCCGACCGCGAGGATCAGTGTGATGGCGGCCGTTGCGATGGTGCGCGCGCGGCCTGTGCGACGTTGCGGTTTCGTGGTCATGATCGGCTTCCTTCCTTGGCTGCCGTTGCGTTTCTCGTACTGACCAGTATACGAGTGGAAGGTGAGGGTCGGGCAGGGTTGTTGCGTCGGATGGTGCGTGCGACGTGCCGATCGTGTGCCGGATCGCACGGAACCGCACACTCGGTGGTGGGCTGATGTGCGATGTGACCGGTGCCATGTTGCGTATTGTGAGATTGTTCAGCGAACATTAAGCTGCTGTGCAGAAGCGGTGTGGATGTGTTGATGATGTGAAGCCGTTGATGGCGTGATGCCGTATGATGAGACCATGCTTCAAAGGTCGGAAGCATCGCTGATAAGGCCGGCCGCCTATCCTAGATTCGTCTAGTCGTCATTCCCTCAGTTCTTTCATCCGCAACTTCAACGACGAAAGCATCTCATCATGAACGTCAAGCGCATCAAGACCCTGACGACGACTCTCCTCGCCGTCGTGTGTATCTCCTCTTTCACTGTTCCTTCGGCCATGGCGACCGCTCCGCCGGGCGTGTCTCCCGCCTCCGTGACCATCGCTCCCACTCGCGGCTGCACCGACGATAACGCAGGATGCTGGTATGGGCATACGGCTCAAGGCGACATGCAGTTCTCGGCGGGCGACATCTATTCGGGTACGTGGGCCGCGCGCGGCTGGTATACCTCGGGTAACCGTTGGGGGCGTGTCGGATATGTTTTCAACGGGCGCTCCTACGAGCGAGGCCCGGTGGGCGCATACGACGTCATCAAGCCTCCGGAAGGCACAGTGACCGGAAAGATGGTCGAGCGTCGTTGACCGATGCTCGACCTCCTGCATCTCGTATGGGCGGTAGCGTCATGGCTGTCGCCCATACGGTTAAAGAAAGTGGGCCGTTATGCGAGTGAAGATCGATTCCGTTGTTGTCCGTAGAATGCGTGTGGTTGTTGGCATGATGTTGCTGCTGCTGGGTAGTGTTGCCGGTCTGTCGGCTTGTTCGATGATGTCGGGTGAGACGAATGCGGAGCAGCAGAATGATGTCCAGTTCGTTTCGAAGGATACGCCTGAGCGGCGCAGCGCGATTGAGGCGGCGGAGGCTCGGGCGAAGCAGTTCGTCGCGTGTCTGGTGGAGTCCGGCATCGAAGCTGATGTTGCAGAGGACAACGATACCTATGTCGTTTCCGGCCAGCAGTACAAACCGAAGACGCTGGTGATTGTGCGGATGCTGGATGCTGCCGGCAATCCGGCGTATGCCGGCGAGGCAAGTGGCTTATACCCTGATTTGCATTACACGCATATTGGCGATGGCGGTGACGCGTGGATTTATTTTAAGGATTCGACGCATATGATGGGTACGCCGTATGCTGGCAGGCAGGCGGCGTATCAGGCGTGCGAGCGGAAGAATCCTGAATTCGAGCAGGCTGACTTGGATGCCATGGGCGTGATTGAGTATCCTGAGGAGGCGTGGCAGGCGTCGCTGGAATATGCGCGTGATTGCCGGGCGAAAGGGTTCTCGTGGGTCAAGGATCCGGTACGCGGCAACGGCGATAAACCGGGCGAGGGACCGGGCGTCTTTATTCCAAACGGCATTTCGGATGAGGAATTCCTTCGTTGGCTGGAAGAGTGCCCGGTGGACGGACTACCGCATTTGTCTGCAACAATGATCTACTCCAGTCGAGGCAACAATTATGACGAAATCCTCCGTCAATACGAGCTGGAGCATCAGGAATGATCGCTGTGGTTGTTTGTTCATAGCCACTGCCAAGAAAGGTTTCGCATCATGAACGTCAAGCACATCAAGACCCTGGCGACGACTTTCCTCGCCGTCGTGTGTGTCTCCTCTTTCGCTGTTCCTTCGGCCATGGCGACCGCTCCGCCGGGCGTGTCTCCCGCCTCCGTGACCATCGCTCCCACTCGCGGCTGCACCGACGATCGTGCAGGATGTTGGGTTGGCTTCAATGCGCTGGGAGATTTGCAGTTTGCCTTGGCGAGAGAGTATCCGTACGGAAACTGGCCTGGACGCGGTTCCTATTCATCCGGGAATCGACAGGGACGTGTCACGTATCTCCTTGGCGGGCAACTCATTTATTCGGGAATTGCTGCCCCGTACCATGTTATTTACATCAATCGTACGGTTGTTGGGAAAACTGTAGATCGGCGCTGATGCCGTCGGAATGCATTCATTCGGTTATTTGGCAGCCGGTAAGGAGCTTAACCATGAACCAGCATCGATGGTTGACGCAGGCGTGCCTTGCGATCGTAACCGGTGTATGCCTTATTGGCTTTGCCGGATGCTCGACGTCGGCTTCTACTGATAGTGAGAGTTCGCAGTTGTCGCAAAATGCCGTTGTCTCGAAGGATACGCCTGAACGGCGCAGCGCGATTGAGGCGGCGGAGACGCGGGCGAAGCAATTCGCCGCGTGTTTGACGGAATCCGGCATCGAGACCAACATTTACGATGACAATGATGTGTACATCGTATCCGGTCGACAGTATGCGCCGAAGACGGCCGTGGTCGTACGCATGCTGGATAGTGCCGGCACCCCGATGTCATGGTCTGACGATGCCGTTGCCGAGCAGGTGGCGAACAGTCTTTACTCCGATTCCAATATGACTCCCATAGGCGAGGACGGCAGGGTGTGGGTGTTTTTCAGGGATTCAACGCAGCTGATGGGTACGCCGTATGCGGGCAAGCAGGCGGCGTACCAGGCATGCGAGCGGAAGAATCCCGAGTTCGAGCAAGCTGACTTGGATGCCATTGGCGTGACTGAGTATCCCGAGGAGGCGTGGCAGGCGTCGTTGGAGTATGCGCGTGATTGCCGGGCGAAGGGGTTCTCGTGGGTCAAGGACCCGGTGCGCGGCGAAGGTGATAAACCGGGTGAGGGGCCGGGTATCCAAATCCCCAATGGAATCTCGGACGAGGAGCTTCGCCGATGGCTGAAGGAATGCCCGACCGCTGATTTGCCGCCGTGGTCAGCCGAAATGCTGTATGCCGATCGTGGCAACAACTACAGCGAAATCCTCCGCCAATACGAGCTGGAGCATCAGTGATTTCTGCAACCGCTCCGGCTTATGCGAATGGCCTATCCGCATCGTCTTGCGGATAGGCCATTCGATTATCGGGCCTGACTACTGCTGCGACTGGTACTGGTTGATCAGGTCGCCGTAGTGCGGGTTCTTGTAGGTCATCATCTGGGATTCGATGGGCAGGTCGTCCACTGGGCATTCCTTGAGGAACCTGAGGAACTGCTCGTCCGACACCCCGTCGGGGATCGTGATGCCGGGAGTGTCCTTCGGTGGGTCCGGCAGCCAGTCGAATCCTTTGGCTCGGCAGGATTTCGCGAATTCGAGAGACGCGCGTATGGACTCCTCCGGCCATTCCTGATGTCCGAACGTGCCGGTCAGCGGCTGCTCGAAGTCGGGGTTCTTGGCTTCGCAATCCGCGTATGCCTGCTGTTTGGAGGCATACGGTGTGCCTTTCATCTGGGAGGAATCCTTGAATGCGACCCATGTCTGGCCGTTGTCGTCGCTGCTGATGCTGTCGATGTCCGGGTACAACGCGGAGGTGACGGAGTCGTTGTCTCCGTTGACAGGGGACCCGGTGGCATCGAGCATACGCACCGACACCAGGTCCTTGGGGGAGTACTGTTTGCCGGCGATTACGTAGGTGTCGCTGCTGTCTTCGGTCCGCGCAGTGATACCCTGGTCAGTCAGACAACTGACGAACCGACGTGCCGCCTGTTCCCTTGCGCTGATCATGCTCTGCGTGGAAGCGTTGGAAGTGGCGCTTTCCCCGCTTTGTTGGCTCGAGCACCCGGACAGCAGCGCGATGCACGTCATCGCGATGCTGAATGCTGACAGCATTTGCTTTTCCATAGGACTTCCTTGTCGCCGATGTGGTTGTGGCTTGTATCTCTAAGATACACAGTGTGCATTTTAGAGGACAGCGGGGCATGGATTGTGTGCCTTAAGGTGCACAATCCAGCCGGTTCGTTTACATATGCTTCACGATTCTGCCGCAAGATGCACAATGTGCATCATCGGAAACCGAGCGCGTGCACACCGGTCGCGGTAGGCTGGAAACATGTCGATTGCATCGCAGGAAGCCCAAAAACAGCTTGACCGCATCGTCGCGTTGGGATACCCGGACGTGGCGGACATGAGCGCGGCTGCGTTCCGCGCGCTCGCCCGGCCGCTCATCAGCGCGCTGGAGCACAGCGACCTCGGCTCCAATATCCTGCTGATCCCCACGCGCGAACTCGTGTCGCCGGAATCGCTGATCGCCCGTACCAGCATCAACCGCATGGCCGGATTCACCACGATGCCCCCGCGCGACATCGCCAGCTTCCTGCCGCAGGACGGCTTCGAGCCGCCCGAAGGCCCGTTCTACCTGGTCGTCGAACCACATACCGGCACCTGCTACATCAACCGTGAGCCCGACGTGGCGCGCAAGCTCATCGACTCCGACGATCGCACCCCGCTCACGCTTGAGGAGGGTCTCGCCATCGCCACTCAGCATCCCGACTGGCTGGAGGTCAAGAACGGCTTCAACCTGCTCGGCTCGCGCAGCGCGGACGGCCGTGTGCCCAGCATCTGGATGAGCCAGAACGTGCCCCGGCTCGGCGCGGTGTGGCCGAACTCGCGGCACACGTGGCTCGGCAACGCCTACTGCATGGCCCGTCGCGGCGTCAGCCTGTTCCACTGAGCCGCGCGGCTGTCAGCGTCATGCGGACCTTGATGGTGATGGTGACAGCCAAGTACGTTCGATGCGAGGTAGCGGCCGGAGCCTCATCGCGATTCCGACTCCGACATGTCCTGCCGGCGTTGCCACAACTCGTCCAAAAGGTCTGATTTGCACACTTGTGGCAAGCCGATTTGCCACAACTCGTCCAAATAGGCCATCTGGACGACCTGTGGCAAGAAATCGTCCGTTTTTCGATGCCGTTGGCGGCGTCTTGTTGCCACAACTCGACCGAAACTGCCTTTTGGACGAGTTGTGGCAACAAGACGCGCGGTTGCCCGCAACGTGAAAAGCCCGGCGATGGGGCCGGGCTTTTCGCGGAGAAAGGAGAAGAAGAAAGAGGGTTTCAGTTATGCGTTTCGTCGGCGGCTTCGGTATGCGCTTCCGTTCGCCGGCAATATCTATATAACCGCACGCGTCTTGACGGTTCTGGGACGTTAGCTGGGAGCTTCTTGGATGTTTTCCGGCAGTTGCGTGGGTGTGATTGCGAAGTGAGGCCGCAACGCAGCGGTATTACGTCACTCTGCTCGCCCTTGCATAGTGACGCGCCGCTGAAACCCCAGTATTTGCAAGGGTTTGCTGGTGCGCGTCACTGTGCAAGGGCGAGCACAGTGACGACGATACCTGGCAAGCACTGTTTCAGGCATAGAATGAAGCCGTATTGCAATCATGATGCAGAGGAGAAGACTCATGAAATGCAGCCATTGCGGCGCAATGAACGCGTCGGGCGTTCCGGCCTGCGCATCCTGCGGGCAGCCGCTGGTCGTCGCTGGTGCGGCCGCACAGCAAGCCGCGGCCGTCCCCGCGCAAACCGCCCAGCCGGCCATGCCGACGATGTCGTCCGTACCGCTGCCTCCGGCTCCGGGGCACGCCGGCGCAGCCCCGGCAGCTCCCGTGCAGCCGGCTCAGCCGTTTACCCAGATGCCGCAGCCAGGGCTTGCGCAGCAGGCTGCCGGCGGAGCCGCGCCGGCTGTCCCCGCGCAGCCAGTCACGCAGCCGACTGCCGGAGGCGCGATGCCTGCCGCACCCGCTTCCGCCCAGCCGCAACAGCCCATCGCCTCGGCCGCAGCTCAGTCCCAACCGTCCGTACAGATGCCCCCGCAGCCGGCCGCTGCCGCGCCGCAGCAGCCGGCTGCGATGCCGACGTCCGGCGCCGCCCAGCCGCTCCCTCCCTCGTCGCCGCAGCAGCCGGCCGCCCCCGGTGCGTCGGCACCTGCACAGCCGGTTGCGGCCGCGGCACAGCCGTCAGCCGCGTCCGCGTCCGGCATCGCGTCCGGCACAGTCGCCGCCGCCGCAACAACCGCCGCCAAGTTCTCGCTCGGCAAGCTCATCGCCATCATCGTGAGCGCGCTGGTGATTGTCGGCGGTGGCGCGACGGCCGCGTTCCTCACGTACCGCGCCGGCCTGTGGGGCGGCACGCCGCTGCCGACCGCGCAGGAGGTCTCGGGCGGCTCCGACACCGCGACCGCCGATGACGTGATCGCCACGCTGAAGTCGAAGAACGTGAAGACCAGCCGCAAGACCGTATTCTCCGGCAAGAAGAAGGGCTCGTTCCTCGGCTACGTGGGCCACCAGCCGGGCGACCGCATCAAGAGCGGCACATCCGTCACCGTACAGGAGTCGGCGGGCCCCGGCGTGCCGTCGGGCACGGTCGGCAAGAAGGCCGCGAAGGTCGTGTCCACGTTCAAGTCGATGGGCGTGCCGGTGCATTACAAGGCGGTGCCCGTCTCCGACACGAAGAAGAAGCCGGTCGGCAGCGTCGTCGCCACGTACCCGGCGGACGGCCAGCCGGTCGCCTCCAAGGAGAAGGACAAGGGCATCTACATCGGCGTCGCCGAGAAGAACGATGACGCGATCGGCGTTGACATCGTGGGCCAGGACGCCGATACGGTCAAGTCCAAGCTTGAAAAGCAGGGCTACGACGTGACGCTCATGCCGCGGTTCTCGTCGAAGAAGAACGTCGGCAAGATCGCCGGCTCCGACCCGGCGCCCGGCTCGACGCTGTCCGAAGGCGACTCGATCACGCTGTATTACGGCATCGACGCGAGCGGCGTGAAGGACGCGTACACGGTCCATGACTCGCCTGAGACCGGCGGCGACAACCTGATGGGCGTCTCCGGCGTGGCGGCCGGCCAATGGTGCAACAACGCCGGCGACTGCATCACGTTCAAGGACAGCGGCGACGGCGGCGACTACGGCTCGTACATCAAGTATCTTGAGGGGCGCGACGGCACCAAGTACGACGAATACGAGACGCTCGCCTCGTGCGATTCCATCCAGTCGCCGTACTGCTCGAGCCCGAAGGCCGAATATCTGCTGACCGGCGACACGGGCGCGTTCGAGCTGTTCCCGCACTCCAGCCTCACCAACTACTGGTGCGGCACCAGCCAGGAGGATTCGAACACGGCCGGCGGCAGCGTGTGCAACGGCGGCCGGATGGTCGCCAACGGCGACTACAGCCATATCTCCGGCGCCACGTACCACATGCAGGACTTCTATCTGGTCGTGCCGGTCGGCGCGAAACTGGACGAGCTGACCAGCGACGGCTATTTCGACGCGGACGCGCTCGCCGCGGCCAAGAAGCAGAAGGCGGTCGACACGACGCGGCCGTTCCTCATCTACCGCGATCCGAAGCTGTACGACAAGACCACCGCCGAGATGACGGCCAAGTCAACGAACCCGTTCATGCCGTATGGCGGCTACAACAGCAAGAACAGCGACGCCGTCAAGATGAAGCCGGCTCCCAGCGACAGCACCGTGTACTACATGGTCGAGTCGGTCGACCTTGACTGGGACGAGCTGGAGGATGCGAACGTCACGACGGCCGGCGACAACGGTTCCGGCAAGTCTGACGATGCGTCTGGTAAGACGTCTGGTAAGTCGTCCGGTAAGTCGTCCGGTAAGACGTCGGCCAAGTCGGCGAAGGACATGTCGCTTGCCGATATCCACTCGGCGCTCGACAAGGGCGACTTCTCGCCGATCGCCGGCAAATACTGCCTGAAGGACGGCTCGATATGCGTCACGATCGACAAGTCCGGCAAGACGACGGCGAGCGAGCTGGGTCTGAGCCTGAGCCCGGGCGACCCGAAATCGACCACGTTGCACGCGGTGAAGAACGACGCCAAGACCGGCGACGGCTGGTGGGACGTGCCCAGTGACGTCGGCATCGAGCTCATGGGACCGGAAACCGACTACCAGTGCGGCGGCAACAAGGGCTTCAAGGCCTGCTACGGTGACGGGGCCAGCTATTCGGAGGCGCAGATCAGCAAACCGGCCGACTTCATCTATGTGCCGGCCGGCGTCAGCTCCGACAAGCTGGAGGGGCTGGCGGCGTCGAGCTACGCGCAGGCTGAGGGCGAGGCCAAGCCGGACAGCTCCAAGCCGTTCCTCAAGATGACCATATACCACATGAACGTGCCGCCGCTCGACAGCAACGTGTTCTATCTGGTGCAGTAGGCGGAGCGGGCCACCCCCACCCGCTACGCGGGAGCCCCCGCCAGCGGGGGCGGGCCCGTGGGTGGGGCTGACCGAGGAGCCGGAGTCTTCCCGGTTCCTCCGGTGGAAACCACGCTAGCGGGGCTGGCCCGGTTCGGTTTGCGGTCGTTTCCGACCAGTCCGCGTCCCCTCCTAGTGGAAAACGGCCGCAAATCGGCCCCGTAGCGGTCGTTTTCGACTAACAGGCCAGCTGTTCTGGTCGAAAACGACCGCCAATAGGCCTGTTTGCGGTCGTTTTCAACCAATTCGACGGCCGTTCCAGTCGAAAACGGCCGCAACCGCCCCCTCCGCCCGCTCCCGCTGGCGGGAGCAGCGTGACGGCGATGGTCACCGGTGATGGCAGTGCGACGCCGGTGATACGACGATGCCCCTTGGGGCGGCTACGCAATCTGCAGCCGCTCCAAGGGGCATCAATCATCTATGCGTGAGGCTTACTTGGCGAGCTCCTTGGCGATGTACGCCTTGAGGCTCTCCTCCCAGTCGGCGGGCGTGTAGCCGGCGTCCTCGATCTTGGTCAGGTCGAGCGCGCTGTGCACCGGGCGCGGGCTGACGGGCGCCTTCGCGTTCGCGAAATACTCCGCGGTGCTGATCGGCTTGACCGCGCTGCCGTTGCCGTTGGTCTGGTCGAACACGGCGGTCGCGATCTCGGCCCAGCTCTTGATCGCGCCGGAGCCGGTCAGGTTGTACGTGCCGTACGGGGCGTGCGAGTCGAGCAGGTGGAAGATCGCCTCGGCCATGTCCTTCGTGAACGTGAGGCGGCCCAGCTGGTCGTCCACCACGGTCACCTGGTTGAGCGCGTCGGCCGGGTCGGCCACACGGTTGGACAGCATCATCATGGTCTTCACGAAGTTGTGGCCCTCGCCGATCACCCAGCTGGAACGCAGGATGTAATGCTCGGGCGCATTCGACACGGCGATGTCGCCGGCCGCCTTCGTCTGGCCGTACACGCCGAGCGGCGCGAAATGCTCGGTCTCCGGGTGACGGTCCACCGTGCCGTCGAACACGTAGTCGGAGCTCACGTGCACGAGCGTGATGTGATGCTCGGCGGCCACGCGCGCCAGCAGCGCCGGGCCCTGCGCGTTCGCCTTCCACGCGACCGGACGTCCCTCCGGCGTCTCCGCCTTGTCGACGGCGGTGAAGCCGCCCGCGTTGATGATCGTGCCGTACAGCGCCCAGTCGAACCGCTCGTAGGCGGCCGGGTCGGAGAAGTCGAACTCGTCGATGTCCGTGTACTCGAAGCCCTGCAGGTCATGCTCCTCGGCGTACGCGCGGATCGCGCGGCCGAGCTGGCCCTTGCAGCCGGTCACCAAGGTGCGCTTGGGCGCCATCGGCTTGGCGTCCTTGAGCATCGGATGATGCAGGTCGGCCTCGCTGCGCTCCGACTCCTCCAACGGGATCGGCCACTGGATGTTGAGCTGCGGGTCCGCAAGGTTGACGAACGTGTACGTCTTCTTCTGCTCGAGGCTCCAGTGCGCGTTCACCAGGTAGGTGTACACGGTGCCGTCCTCGAGCGCCTGGAAGCTGTTGCCCACGCCGCGCGGCACGTAGATCGCGCGCGACGGGTCGAGCCGGGTCGTGTACACCTGGCCGAACGTCTCGCCCGGGCGCAGGTCCACCCACGCGCCGAAGATCTCGCCCGACGCGATCGAGATGTACTTGTCCCACGGCTCCGCGTGGATGCCGCGCGTCACGCCCTTGACCGCGTTGAACGAGATGTTGTTCTGCACCGGTCCGAAGTCCGGCAGGCCGAGCTTGAGCATCTTCGCGCGCTGCCAGTTCTCCTTGAACCAGCCGCGGTTGTCGCCGTGCACCGGCAGGTCGAACACCAGCAGGCCCGGGATGTTCGTCCGTGTGACCCGAAGTTCCTTCTCGAATTCAAAAGCCATTATTCGTTCCCTCTATCGTTTCCGACGTTTCTCAAACGGTTCCCGAAGCGCCGGACTCACTGACCCTGGGCCTTGTAGCGCGCCTCGGTGGCGGCCTTCGCCGGCTCCCACCACGCGCGGTTCTCGGTGTACCAGGCGATGGTCTTCTCCAGGCCCTTCTGGAAGTCGGTGTGCGTCGGCTTCCAGCCGAGCTCGGTCTGCAGCTTGGTCGAGTCGATCGCGTAGCGGCGGTCGTGGCCCGGACGGTCCTTGACCCACTCGAAGTCGTCGGGGTCCTTGCCCATCACGGTGAGGATGTCGCGCAGCACGGTCAGGTTGTTACGCTCGCCGTTCGCGCCGATCAGGTACGTCTCGCCGATGCGGCCCTTGGTGAGGATCGTCCACACGGCGGAGGAGTGATCCTCGGTGTGGATCCAGTCGCGCACGTTGAGGCCGTTGCCGTACAGCTTCGGCTTGAGGCCGTCGAGGATGTTGGTGATCTGGCGGGGGATGAACTTCTCGACGTGCTGGTACGGGCCGTAGTTGTTCGAGCAGTTCGAGATGGTCATGCGGATGCCGAACGTGCGGTGCCATGCGCGCACGAGCAGGTCGGAGCTGGCCTTCGTGGAGCTGTACGGGCTGGACGGGTGGTAGGGAGTCTCCTCGGTGAACTTGTTCGGGTCGTCGAGCGCGAGGTCGCCGTACACTTCGTCGGTGGAGACGTGGTGGTAGCGCACGTCGTACTTGCGTGCGGCCTCGATCAGGCGGAACGTGCCTTCGACGTTGGTCTTGAGGAACGGTTCCGGGTTGGCGATCGAGTTGTCGTTGTGCGACTCGGCCGCGTAGTGGACGATCGCGTCGTGTCCGGGGACGAGGCGGTCGAGCAGCTCGGCGTCGCAGATGTTGCCGTGCACGAACTCCACACGGTCGCCGAGGATCGACTTGATGTTCTCCAGATTGCCGGCGTACGTGAGCGCGTCCAGCACGGTGATGTGCACGTCGGGGTGGTTGTTGTAGACGTAATGGACGAAATTCGAACCGATGAAGCCGCAGCCACCGGTCACGATGATGTTCTTCGGAGAGAATGCTTCGGTCATGCGTTCCATGATAGTGGGATAGGGGGAAATGGCCCGGTGATGCCGGGCGCTGTCCGCGGTGGGTGCGACGGCCGGTGACGGCGGCGTTCGGCTGTCAGCGTACGTTCAGCAAAGGGGATTAAGTTACGGTACCGTAAGTTATGTGAGGGCGACGGCCGATGCCGCCGCGGAACCGTCCGCGGCGGCCGGCCGCCCGGCTTGGCGGATGTCGCCCGCGAAGCCGCCCACGGATAGAGGTGATGGTCATGACAGCGTCATCGGCAGGTGTTTCCCAGCAGGCCGCGATGCCGCGCGGTGCGGCCGCGGTGGATGCCGCCGTGAGAGGCACGGCGAAAGTCGCGGCTTCGGTCTCACGGTCGGTCTCGTCGCACTGCACGCTGCCCAGTACGCCGGCGAGCGCGGTCAGCCACGCGGTCGCGCAATACCACGAGGCCAAGCGGCGGTACGCGCAGGCCAAGCGGGCGCTCAAAGCCGCGCAACGGCACATCGTGCCGACCGACGCGTTCGGCAACCGCAAACCGCGGCTGCGCGGCTGGCTGCACCTGGTGACGCTGCCGCTGTGCATCGCCGCGTCGATCGTGCTGATCTGCATCGCGCCGGGCGGTCCGGTCAAGGCCGCGTGCGCGGTGTACGGCGCGTCGGCGATGCTGCTGTTCGGCAACAGCGCGCTGCTGCACGTCGTGCCGTGGAAGAGCGCGAAGGTGACGCGCGTGCTGTGCGGCATCGACTATTCCAACATCTTCCTGATCATCGCCGGCACGAACACGCCGATCCTGTTCGCGCTGAGCCCCGCGATCCGCGTGCCGTACCTGACGGTGATTTGGGTGACCGCCGCCGTGGGGACCGTCGCGCACATCGTGTGGCTGCGCGCGCCCAACTGGGTGTTCACGCTCGTGTACGTGATATTGGGCCTGGCGCCCGTCTCGCTGATTCCGGCGCTGTGGACGGCGCCCGCGGTGGGGCCGGCCGCGACCGTGCTCATCGCCTGTGGCGGCGCGGCGTACATCGCCGGCGCGGTCTGCTTCGCGATCAAGCGGCCGAACCCGATCCCCGGCTGGTTCGAGTTCCATGAGGTGTTCCATTTGGGCACGGTCGTCGGGTACACATGTCACGTGGTCGCGATCTACCTGGTCGTCTGCGCGCTGTGACGGCCGGGACGCTGTGACGGCCGGACGGGACGGCAGACTCCCGATATTCTCCCGTTTCCGCCCCGCGAAATGGGAGAATCCAAGGAGTTCCGGCCTGCAACTCCCGATATTCTCCCATTCGAGCGGTCGGAAATGGGAGAATCCAAGGAGTCTGCGACGTGAATGGCGGCCCGGCGCACGCCCTGCGGTACCGTAGTCCTGACGAGAAGTCCTCAGACACATGGTCCTCAACGAAAGGACGAATCATGACGGAACACACGCAGCACAACGGCGACACCCCCGACCTGGTGGTCGTCGGCGCGGGCCTGTTCGGCCTGACCGTCGCCCAGCAGGCGGCGGAACGCGCGGGCGCACGCGTGCACATCATCGACGTGCGCGACCATATCGGCGGCAACGCATACAGCTACATGGACGAGGAGACCGGCGCCGAAATCCACAAGTACGGCGCCCACCTGTTCCACACCAGCAACCGCCGCGTATGGGACTACGTGAACAGGTTCACCTCGTTCACCGGCTACGTCCACCGCGTCTACGCCACGCACGACGGCGAAGTCTATCCGCTGCCGATCAACCTCGGCACCATCAACCAGTTCTTCCACGCGCACTACACGCCCGCCGAGGCACGCCAGCTCATCGAACAGCAGGCGGGCGAACTCGCCGGCACCGATCCGGCCAACCTCAACGACAAAGGCATCCAGCTCATCGGCCGGCCGCTGTACGAGGCGTTCATCAAAAACTACACGGGCAAACAGTGGCAGACCGACCCCGCCGAACTGCCGGCGAGCATCATCAAACGGCTGCCCGTGCGCTTCACCTACGACAACCGCTACTTCAAGGACACGTGGGAAGGCCTGCCGGCCGACGGCTACACCGCATGGATGGAGCGGATGATCGCCGATCCGCGCATCACCGTCTCGCTCGGCGTCGACTTCTTCGACGAGTCGCAGCCGTACAACAAGAAGGCGCTGCGCGCCGCCGGCGTCCCGATCGTCTACACCGGTCCGATCGACCGGTATTTCGACTATGCGCTCGGCGACCTCAAATGGCGCACCGTCGACTTCAAAGAGGTCCGCTACGACGAAGGCGACCACTTCGGCTGCCCGGTCATGAACTTCTCCGACGCCGACGTCCCCTACACGCGCGCCATCGAATTCAAGAACTTCAACCCGGAGCGCCGCGAACGGCAGAACCCGAACCGGACCGTCGTCTGGGAGGAGTACAGCCGCTTCGCCGGCCGCGACGACGAGCCGTACTACCCGATCAACACCGACGCCGACAAGGCCCTGTACGCCCGGTACGCCGAACTCGCCGCCGCCGAGCATGGCGTCGTCTTCGGCGGCCGCCTCGGCACCTACCAGTACTACGACATGCACCAGGTGATCGACACCGCGCTCAAGGCCTACGACGATCAGGTCATGCCCCTCCTCGCGCACGTCGCCTGACGGAGTGTCGTCTGACGGTGCTCCCTTTCTGTCACAGCGGGTAGGTACCCGCTGTGACAAGAAAAGAGAAACCACTGGAATAGTTGGGTTTTCAGCGTCGCGTCACAGCGGGTAGCTACCCGCTGTGACAGATTGGGAGTACGTCAAGCCTCACGCAACGCAGGTAACGCTCCGTCAGCCATTGTTCGAGAATTGGCTGTTGTAGAGGGTGGCGTAGAAGCCTCCCGCCGCGAGCAGTTCGTCGTGGGTGCCGCGTTCGATGACGTCGCCGTGGTTCATGACGAGGATCATGTCGGCGTCGCGGATGGTGGAGAGACGGTGGGCGATGACGAAGGACGTGCGGCCGACGGTGAGCTGGTCCATGGCCTGCTGGATGAGCTCTTCGGTGCGGGTGTCGACTGACGACGTGGCTTCGTCCAGGATGAGGATGGGGGCGTCCTGGACCATGGCGCGGGCGATGGTGAGCAGCTGGCGTTGGCCTTGGGAGAGCGTGGCCTTGTCGTCGAGCACGGTGTCGTAGCCGTCGGGCAGGGACATGATGTAGTGGTCGAGGCCGACGGCGCGGCAGGCGTCGCGGATCTGCTTGTCGGTGACGCCCGGCTTGGCGTAGGCGACGTTTTCGCGTACGGTGCCGCGGAACACCCACGTGTCCTGCAGGACCATGGAGAACTGGTCGTGCACGTTCCAGCGTGGCACGGCCGTGGTGTCGACGCCGTCGATGGTGATGCTGCCGCCGGAGATCTCGTAGAAGCGCATGAGCAGGTTGACCATGGTGGTTTTGCCGGCGCCGGTGGGGCCGACGATGGCGACTTTCTGGCCGGCTGCGATTTTGGCGGAGAAGTCGTGGATGATTGGCTTGCCGGGTTCGTAGCCGAAGCGCACGTGGCTGAATTCGACGTCGCCGCGCACGGGCTTGGGGTTGCCGTCGGCGTCGCGGCCGAGGAGCGCCGGCTTATCGGTTTCGTCGGCCATCTCCGGCTCGTTGAGGAAGCCGAATACGCGCTCGGCGGCGGCGGCGCAGCGCTGCAGGTTCTGGAACGCCTGCGCGAACTGGGAGAGCGGCTGGGTGAACAGTCGGACGTACATCATGAACGCGACGATCACGCCGAATTCGATCTGCCCGTCCATGGCGAGCGCCGCGCCGACGACGCAGACGACGACGTACCCGAGGTTGCCGACGAACTGCATGAGCGGCATCATGAGGCCGGAGAGGAACTGCGACTTCCAGCCGGAGTCGTAGAGGTCCTGGTTGTAGCGTTCGAAGCGTGCGATGGAGTCGGCTTCGCCGTTGTACGTCTTGACGATGAGGTGGCCGGCGTACATCTCCTCCACGTGGCCGTTGACGTCGCCGAGCGCTTTCTGTTGGGCGGCGAAGTAGCGTTGCGAGGCGGCCATGATGCCCATCATGAGGATGAGGCCGAGCAGGCTGGAGCCGATGGCGCTTAGGGCCATGATCCAGTTGTTCCAGAACATCATGATGAGCGAGCCGACGAACAGGGTGAGCGAGGTGATGAGCGAGCCGAGTGACTGGCCGAGCGTCTGGCCGATTGCGTCGACGTCGTTGGTGATGCGTGAGAGCACGTCGCCGTAGCTGACCTTGTCGAAGTATTTGAGCGGCAGGCGGTTGATTTTGCCGCTGATTGACTCGCGCAGCTGCTGGGCGGTGCGCTGGGTGACGTTCGCCATCATCCAGCTTTGCACGTAGCCGAGCATCGCGTAGCCGACGTACAGTGCGACGAGCAGCCATGCGATGCGGCTGACGGCGGCGAGGTCGATCGAGTTGACGACCGGACGGCCGTGCACCATGGCGGGCAGGCCTTTGGTGATCTCGTTGGTCATGTCCTTGAGCTTGTCCGGGCCGACGATCTGGAAGACCGTGCCGATCGCGCCGAGCACCAGCGCGACGATGATGGCGGGGATGTAGCGGCGGCAGTAGCGGACGAGCTGTCCCATGACCTGGCTGAAGTTCTGTGGTTTTTCGACGGTGCCGCGTCCCGGCCCGTGTCCCATTGGTCCTGGCATGTTTGGTCCTTTTCGTGTGTTGTTTCGCGTGTTGTGTTGAGTGGATTGGCTGTGTCGGGCGGGTGACCACCCTCAGTCCCGCTTCACGGTCCAGCTCCCGCCAGCGGGAGCGGATGCAGTCGGTCTCGGCTCCCGCTGGCGGGAGCTGTCGCGGCCGTGGGCCGTGACTGAGGGTGGGGCGCCCGCGCAGCTGGCCGTCCCGCTTCCTTGGCCCCCTCGGTGGAGGGCCGTGACTGGGGGAGCGTCATCCGCAGCGGTGTGTCAGCCGTTGAGTTCGCCCCTGCCGAGCCGGCTGTCCCGTCCCTCGGCCCCCTCGGTGGAGGGGGCTGTCGCGGCCAGAGGCCGTGACTGGGGGAGCGTCATCCGCTTTCAGCCCTCAGGCGGTGAGCTCGGCTTTGCTGAGCTGGGATTCGGCGATCTGCTGGTAGACCTCGCAGCCGTCGAGCAGTTCCTTGTGTGTGCCGTGGCCGACGACCTTGCCGTCGTCGAGCACGATGATCTGGTCGGCGTTCATGATCGTGCCGATGCGCTGGGCGACGATCAGCTTCGTGGAGCCCTTGGCCTCGCGGGCGAGCGCGTCGCGTACTTCGCGGTCGGTCCTGAAATCCAGCGCGCTGAACGAGTCGTCGAAGATGAGGATCTCCGGGTGGCGGAACACCGCGCGGGCGATGGAGATACGCTGCTTCTGGCCGCCGGAGACGTTCGAGCCGCCTTGGGCGACCGCCGAGTCGAAGCCGTCGTCCATGCGGTCGATGAACTCGGTGGCCTGCGCCACGTCGGCGGCCGCGCGGATACGGTCGGCCTTGCCATCACTGTCGCCGTGCACGTCGCCACCGCTCACGTCGTCGCCGTAACTGATGTTGCTCGCGACGGTCCCACGGAACAACACCGACTGCTGCGGCACGTAGCCGATACGGTCGCGCAGTGCCTTGAGATCGTACTCGCGTACGTCGCGGCCGTCGACGAGCACCTGGCCGGAGGTCGCGTCGTACAGTCGCGGCACCAGGTTGATGAGCGTCGACTTGCCGGAGCCGGTCGAGCCGATGAACGCGACGGTCTGGCCGGGCTTGGCGGTGAACGAGATGTGCTCGAGCATCGGCTCGCGCGAGTCCGGGTACGTGAAGCTCACGTCGCGGAACTCGACCTCGCCGCGAGACGGGCCGTCCGCCGCGGTGCCGGTTGCGGCGCTCGCGGTGGTATCGTGCCCGGGCCGCACGGCAGGCTCGGTGTCGAGCACCTCGAGCACGCGCTGGGCGGAGACGTCGGCGCGCGGCCAGAGCACGAACACCATGCTCATGAGCAGGAAGCTCATGATGACCTGCACGGAGTAGTTCGAGAAGACGACCATGTTCGAGAACACGGTGAGCTTGTCCATGAGGCCGGCCGCCTCGATCAGGTAGGCGCCGATCCAGTAGACGGCGAGCATGAGGCCGTTCATGACCGTGTTCATCAGCGGCATCATGAGCGCCATCGTGCGGTTGGTGAACAGCTGCGTGTCGGTGAGCTCCTTGTTGGCCTTGGTGAACTTGGCCTCCTGGTAGTCCTCGGCGTTGTAGGCGCGCACGACGCGCAGACCGGTCAGGTTCTCGCGGGCTACGAGGTTGATGTTGTCGGTGAGGGTCTGCATGGTCTTGAATTTCGGCATGACCATGGCCATCATGATCGCGATGGCGGCGAGCAGCACGACGACGGCGACCGCGGTGGCGATCGTCCACTCGAAGCCTTCGCCGGCGATCTTCATGACCGCCCAGACGGCCATGATCGGCGATTTGACGATGAGCTGCAGGCCGACGGTGATGAACATCTGGATTTGCGTGATGTCGTTCGTGGAGCGGGTGATGAGGCTCGCGGTCGAGAAGTGGCCCATTTCTGCCGGGCCGAACGACTCGACCTTCGCGAACTCGAGCGAGCGCAGGCGCTGCGTGAACGACGAGCCGACGCGGGCGGCGATGAAGCCGGTCACGATCGCGCAGGCGACTGAGCCGAGCGAGACGAGCAGCATCTTGCCGCCGGCGATCCAGATGTCGCCCATCGCGCTGCCGGGCGTCTCGACGAGCTGCGTGATGTCGGACATGTAGTCGGGCAGTTTGAGGTCGAGCCAGACCTGGCCGACGATGGAGAGCAGGGCGACGAGCATCTGCGCGATCTCGCCTTTGGAGAGGTATTTCAGTATGCGAAGCATCGGCGGGTTCCTTTCGGATCCGTATGTGGTTCTGCGGTGGCCGCGCGTGATGCGCGGTCCGGTGTTGGTTACCGGTTACGGTCGTTGATTTAGTTTCTACTGTAAATTACTTACAGTGTAAGACAATACGCATGATGCTGAGAAAACCCTGTGAATGCGTGGCGGGGCCTTGCGTGGCGTTCGCTCTCGCTGGCGGGCGTGCAGGTGGACTTTCATGTGATGTTTGGCTCCCGCTGGCGGGAGCTGTCAGCGGAGCTGACTGAGGGTGGTCTCGCCCCCTCGGTGGAGGGCCGAGCCGTATAGCAAACAGCGGAGCTGTTTGTAGGCGAGGTGCGGCGCTGGCAGGCCGGCCAGGTGTCTTGGCCCCCTCGGTGGAGGGGGCTGTCGGCGGAGCCGACTGGGGGAGCGCCACCCGCTTCGGGAATCTGCCCCCCACTCAGTCAGTCGTCGGCTTCGTCGAACGCCTTGCGGATCTCCTCGGGCGTGGGTCGCGGCTCGCCGGGGCGGCAGATCGACATGTAGGTCATGAACTCGCAGGTCAGGTCGACGAACTCGCGCGTGCGGCGTTCGCCCATCTGCGAGAAGATCCAGCAGACGGCGTCGCGCATCGCATCCATGTCGCGTTCGGCTTTGGCGCGGCCCTCATCGGTGATGGCCACGCGCACGACGCGACGGTCGTCCGGGTCGCCGGTGCGTGTCACGTACCCCTTTTTCTCAAGGGATGACAGCAGGGTGGAGACGCGGCCGGAGCTGACGCGCAGGAACTCGGCAAGCTGGGACGGCGTCAGCGCGCCATGGTCGCACAGCTGCCGCAAGGCCAGGGATTCGCCGTGCGCGCCGCGGGTCATGTCGCGCTGCATGCTGGAACGATGGCACCATGCCTTCGCGTACAGCTTGCTCACGGCCTCCTGCTCGAACCCCATGGCTCCATCCTTTCCATGCGATGCCGGTGACATCGGTGTCGGCAATAACGACGATATATTACCTCACACTATAAACAAAAATGCCTTGCGCGGCAGCATCTTCGGCTCTCAGCCCAGCGCGGCCAGCTCGTCGTCGGTCAGCCGCAGGTCGAGCGCGGCGAACGAGTCGCGCACCTCGTGCGGATTGCGCGCGCTGGGAATCGTGAACAGACGGTCGTACCGGGTCAGCTCCCAGGCGAGCACCACCCGCTGATACGAGCAGCCGCGCGCCGCCGCCACCCGTTTGAATGGGTCGTACGCGTGCATGTCGAACGGGTCGAGGAACCCTCCCAGCGGCGACCAGCAGACGAAATCAAGCCCAAGCGCCGCGCAATGCCCCATCGTGCCTTCCGGATCCGGGTGGGATGGCGAGAACTGGTTCTGCACGGCGATCAGCCGGTCGCCGAGCACCTCGCGCGCCAGGTCGATCTGTGCATTGTCCACGCGCGAAATGCCGGCATACCTGATCACGCCCTCGTCAAGCAGCGTGCGCAGCGCCCCCAGCGTATCCGCGTACGGCACGGCCGGATCGGGGCCGTGCGAGTACAGCAGGTCGAGCGCGTCCACGCCGAGCCGCAGCGCCGACTCCTTCGCGTCGCGGATCATCGTCTCCGGCCGCGAATCGGCCATCCAGCCGTACCGGCTGCCGGCCGCCTGCAGCCGCTGCCGGCCGTCGACCCCGGCATCCGCAACCCCCGCCGCCTTGCTGATCGTGCGCCGGTAGCCGGTCTTCGTGGCGACCAGCACCTCGTCGCGCGGACCGTCCCAACTGGCGACCGCGTCATGCACCAGCCGCTCGCCGTAGCCGAAGTCGGCCGCGACGCCCGTGCCGTCGACCCCCGGCGCGCTCGGCAGATAGTACGACCAAGCGGTGTCGAGATACCGCACGCCCGCGTCAAGCGCCGCGTGAATCGTGTCGACCGCCGTCGCGCGGTCCGGCCGCCCCTCGATCGCCAGCGCCATCGTCCCCATGCCGATGCGCGGCATCGCCGCCTTGCCGGCGAACCCCACACGGTTCGCGAAATCCACGTCATGCTGCAACTCAGTCATGCCGCCATTCTCGCACGCGCGTCCGGCATTCGGCCAAGCGGCGGCCGCGCCGTCCGCATAACGAACATGGCGGATGTTCGTTTCGCCGGCGGAACGCACGGGAGCGAACATGACGGCACACTGCGGCCGCAAAACGGCAAACAGTCGGATATAAAACGATTACACAACATTCTCGTAACATGACGTGATGTTATGGTGAGCGGCGGCAACGGACGAAACGACACGTCGGTGGCGGGTACATCGCACATTCCGCACGGCGTGGCGAACGGTCATGAGGGCGGAAGAGTCAAACAAAGGAGGACCACCATGGGAGAGGGACGGCTGATTCTCGTCGACACCGACATGTTCGGACGGACCGCGGCGGACAAGACCGCGGAAGCCAACGAAGTGGCGAAGAGGTTCGGCATCGGCGACCAGGCGCTCGCCGGGGTGGAGCAGTACAAGGCCGAGCTGACCCGGCACGACGCGTGGGACCTGCCGTTCATGGGATATGTGAACGAGGACGGCTACGGGTATGCGTTCGTGCCCGACCATGCGGTGAGCAGGAGCGGCTGGGATGCGTACCGTGCGTTCCGCGCGCTGCCGCACGACGTGCAGGTCGCGTTCGCGATCCGTATGCTGTTCACCCATCGGGACGTGGACCGTTACGGAGCGAACATGTTCCTGCATTACGAGTGCGGATTCATCGTGCGGTTCGTGGGGGATGGTGCGAACAGCTGGTGATGAGTGGCGTGGCTGGGTGAGGTGCCGACGGCCATATGATGCGCGACACGCGGGATTTGCAACGGTTTTTGGCTTTTTGCTCGCGGTGTGGTATTCTCTTCGAGTTGCCTGTTTGAAGCGATGAACTTCAGCGGGTCGCATAATGGAGGATTCGCCTAGTGGTCTATGGCGCACGCTTGGAAAGCGTGTTGGTGTAACAGCCTCACGAGTTCGAATCTCGTATCCTCCGCCATCGCCGGAATCCTTGATTTCCAGAGGATTCCGGCTTTTTCATAACGGCCCCGCCGACGCTGGTATCGTTATGGTGCACTCGTTCTGGAGCGTCGCGGTCCGTGCCCCCACTTCCGCTTTGGGCTCCCTCTTCTCCCCCGATTTTTCCCACAGCCGAATCGCGCTTTGCGGCGCATGCCGAAATCTGGTAGTGTTCTCAGTACACAGGTCCGCAGCAATGTGAGACTTCCAAGAGCCGGGGGTAATCCCCCGGCATTTTTCATTTCAGGGGGTGCGATGGCGGACGGCTCGATCTTCGCGGATGAATCCGGCGAACAGGGCTTCCAGTCCGAATACTACGCGCTGACGCTGGTATTCCATGATCAATCCAACCCCGTCATCCCCATGTTCGAGGGATACGAGCAGACACTGCGCAACGCCGGACTGCCCAACATTCCGCTGCACACGTCCCCGCTGCTGAACGGCCATGACGCTTACCAGCATCTCAGCGTCAGCCAACGCAAACGACTGCTCACCTACTTCCTGTCCATGCTGTTCAAGCTACCCGTACAATACGTGACCCTGATCTATCGGAAGACCGATTACACGACCTTGGAACAACTGGGACTGCGCATCAAACGAGACATCGTCAACGTCGTATTCGACCATCTCGAACTCTTCCAGAGCTTCGACGCCGTCAAGGTGTATTACGACGGCGGCCAGAGCCTGATCACTCGAGCTATTCGCGGTGCGGTGGAGTACGTGCTCTCGAAGCAGGCCATCGTGTATCGTCAGGGCTCGCCGACCGATTACCGACTCGCACAGGTGGCCGACTTCATCTGCACCGTCGAACTGACCGCACGCAAATACGAGAATCACGAGCAGACGGCCACCGACGAACGATTCTTCGGCACCGTACGCACGTTCAGGAAGAACTACCTAAAACAGGTGCGCAGACATCTCCTCCCATCTCAGTAGTCCAAGCGACTCTCACAGCGCGTGGCAGGTGCTGGAATGAGCCGGTAATTGCTGTTAAAGCCTTCAGGTGGCAGCTGGGAGGAGCTGATACGTCAGCTCCTTTCTGTTTTTCGCGCCTCTTATTATCTTTGCGAGCAAAGCCAATCCCGCTGGGGAAATGGAAGTGAGAGCCGGACGCCCCGAGTATCTTGGGGGCCGGCTCTCACGTTTTCTACGATTGAATGGTGACTGAGCTCATGTCATACGATGAGCGGGATCGGCAGTATCTTGGCCAGCAGGGCGAGTGTTTTGTTGAACGGGTGCTGCAGATCGATGGCCTTGTTCCGTTTGACGGCGCGCAGGGAGCCACGGCGCATGTAGGGCAGGCAATGCCGGATCGCCATCGTGTTCGCCGTCACGTTCAGCTGCACGAGCCGTTCGAGGCGTTGCGGGTCCTCTTCCGCGAACATGCGGCTTGAGCCCATGCCTGCGTTGCTGGCCAGCAGCCGCACGTCCGGTTTCGCCGAGGCCAGCCGGTCACGCAGCACGTCGTAGCTATGCGGATCAGTCAGATCGAGCGGCATGGGGACGATGCGTATGTTCGTGTACTCGGCGCCGATGCGCTCGATGTGGACGATGTAGTGCAAAGCGGGCTGGAGCTGGAAAAGGTCGATAATCCACGGGGGCATCACCGCCTTTACCCAGACCAGCATCATGGATCGCTCCTATCAACCCGGCTACTATGTGGACAACTGCAAGGGCCGCGTACTCGTGGACGTTGAATGGAATCCGAAAGACGGCAACGCCGATCGCGATCTCGCGGCCTATCGCGCTTGGTACGAAGCCGGAGCAATCGACGGCGCGGTGATGATCACCAAAGAGATCGATTCATGTCGCTCGCTGCTGAAGACCCTCCAAGACGACTTTTACACCGAGCACCCTGAACTGCAAGGAAAGAAGCGGTTCGCCAACTATGGAACCACCACAACCGTCTCTCTGACGACCGCCCGCAAACGCTTTCAGCGAGGTGGCGCCGGCCCATGCCCCGTTCTGATCGTAGCAATCGGCAAAAAGACATGGGATAAGTCCAAGTGCACCGGCGCCACCCTCAAAGACAAGAAGGGCGGTAGCGAAGAAGATTAGCCGCGCAACATAATTAAGCCTCAAGAGGAACTCTCAGAAAACTTACAGTTTGAATTGCGTTACTGATGTGACGGTATAGACGACTGTCCTAGGGACAAGCCACGAATAACCACTCCGAAAACAATTCCATCAACAACAACAGCAACGTGTTTCATGCACCAGTCACTCAGGTAGCTGGAAACATGGTGGTCAATGCGCCAAGCCCGCAGGCTCAGGATACCCAAACTGCAAAATACGAGAAAGTCCCCATTTGGCGCAGTCCTATTACACAGGCAGCGTTGACATGGATTGGGTTTCTGACCGGAATACCTACGATCATTTCATTTGGAAAAATCGTTTATGATTTTGGTGTTATCTTCTTGTCTAAAAACTTCACCGGCACGGTGGCGTCTAATATTAGCCAAGAAATGATTCTTCTCTCGATTACTGCGCTGATCTTTGCCTCAGTCATATCAATACGAAGAATCACGAAACAAGCATTGCTAGTTCCCCTCTCCCATGGCTCTTTTGGCCTAGCCGTAGATGGAAGCGGTCATCGACTCAGCATAGTCAAGGTCAAAGCTAATCCGTGCCCAATATGCGGTGGGGGAATGAGATATTACGCGCGCCCCACCGAATGGACCTCATATCAAGATCAGAATGGCAATATCAAGAGGAGAGTCAGCAAACGGACCCCAGTTCTGGGTAGTGCCCGATTTCTTGCGCACTTTGGTTCTCGCCCGTCCCTGTGACGATGATCAGTTCGCTTCGTGTACGTTCTCACCGAGTCGGGACATGTCGAGGTAGCGGCGCGTCGACCACTCGCTGGA
>NZ_WBVT01000031.1 GCF_009193355.1 Bifidobacterium leontopitheci | reverse complement strand
ATGGCTTGTGTCCTCGCTTCCAATCGCGGTTTTCTATGTTTGGCGACTGAAAATCGTACACAGGACACGGGCCATGTTCTCAACCCAAGCCAGAACCAAAGTGCGCAAAACTTCGGGCGTTATCCGGCGGCCTCGACATACGACTACCCCAACCCACAATCTAACCCACGAAAACAGCAGAAGCCTCACATTTCATTAGAGAACCAGGCAATCCTACGTGAAGTCTTTCGTTTGTTCCATTGCGCCGGCTGGTTGAGTAGCGCATAGCTATATTATCGGACAAACGTTCGCGGAACACATATTCGGCCGAGAAAGAAACTAGGCCATGCGCCGACTACCAATCACACGCCCAAGAATCTATACTCGTTACATGAGCTTAGAAGTCACATGTATTTTCACCTCTAACGCCTTATTTTACAACGGTTTTGAAGTTGGGAAATTCTGCTTGCACCCCCTGTGCACCCCAACGCGGCCAAAATAATTGATGTCAATTGTCTGCGCTGGTAGACATTGGATGAAAAACCGGGGTAGTGTTAATGCTCATGGAAACAACGCACGTCGTCACGTCAGGCGATACCCGCCGTATCGCTAGCGTCGTCGTGCTGCATAACGGCGGGACTGCCCACGGCTCACAGTGTCGTGATCTCGTGGCGCAACTGTCCAAGGTGCTGCAATCTGTCAAGATCGCCCCCGCCGTCATCCCCGCGGGACGGATTACCCCTAACCGGGCGGGCGACGCCTTCGCGTGCTGCACCGCCGCATTCGATGACATGGCACGCCGTTGCGCCTTGTTCGTCGGTATGGCGAACGGTACCGTTTCCATCTGCGCCGCCGTCGATCTCATGTTTGACGACGAAATACAGTTGACGGCGACGGAAACCGCCGAACTGATCGCCATGTGGCGAAACTCGGCAGCAGTCGAAACCGTCCGCGAATGGGCGCACGAACACGCCTTGTTGGCGCTTGCCCAGTACGCGACGGAATACGTGGCGGCTGGAATGCTTGAACTGCGTGCCGACTGTCTGCGTATGCTCGCCGACTGCCGGGCGTATACGGCACCCTCTGCAACCATCTCGGCGGCACTCGCTCTACTTGCCGCTGTGCTGCAACGTCTTGCGGCGCTGTCCTTCCCCGATACCGGGGCGCCACCGGATACGGCGCCCGTCGTATCGCTCCTGATCGTGTCGGCGGCTCTTCTGCCGCGTGCCCCTCAGTCCGCCCGCTCTAGCGGCTCCGTTCCAATTCCAACGGGTGCCGTCTAGCCGTGGCGACTAGCTGATCTTGTATCGCCGCTGATCGAAGCACGCCCGTACTGCTAGGCGGTTCCCCTTGCCCAGTGAGGGGAACAATATGACAAGCAACACGCAACCGACCGCCACGCCCGCCCTGATCGTGAACCGGCAGCAAGCCGCGGCCATGCTCGGCGTCGAAGCCGTGACGATAGACAGATGGACGGCGCGGGGTGAACTGCCCGTCGTGAGGGTGCCCAGCACCGGTAAGGCGGGACGCCCTCGCAACATGTACGCCGTGGCCGATATCCGCCGCTTCATAGCCGAACACACCACCACGCTACGCCCGACCGCGCCCGCCGCAGCAGCGCCGCCCGCCCGCCGTCGCAGCCGTCGCGGTTCCGCCGATCTGCAAAACAGCAGCGCTGCCGCGATCATCGCGGAAGTCGCGGCACGCGCCAAGGGGGTGCGACAGTGAACGCCCGCACGCCTAGGGACAACGGCGGCGTCCTGAAACGCCACCTTGTACGCCGTATCCTCGCCCGTCTTGCAAGCACATGCGACGCGCGACGCTATACCTCGGTGCGCTACGCCGATCTTGCCCACCTTGTCGGCTTGCCGTGGATATGGACGCGGAACAACGCGAACACGATAGTTACGCTACGCGCCGCGCTCGCCGCGCTTGACCGAGAACGCCTCATATCCGTACGCCCGGCCACGCATGACGCCGTGCTGGTACGACTGACCGAAACGGGGGTGATGAACCATGAAGCGGTATGCGCCGCCTGAAGGCTACCTGTCGAAACGCCTGTATCTTCGTCTGAGTGTATGGGCGCGGGGTCATAGCGGGTATTGGGATGTCCTGTATTGCGACATGGCCCACGCCGTCGGTCTGCCGTGGTTTGAACTCGGTGACGCCCGCGAACTGTCCCGCGCGTTCCTTGACAAGGCGCTGGCACGTCTCGCCGCCCGTAAGCTGATCTACTTGCGCCCGTCCATGACGCTGGGCGCCGTGCAAGTGTGGATGGCGACGAACCCCGCGAAACTCACGGCGGAACACGGCGGGCTGTACCTCGATAGGCTTCTTGGCGTGGAGCAGACGGCAGACCCTTGGCAGACCATAGGGGGCTACGATGGGCAATAACTTGGCGAAATGGGCGGTGCGGCTAGGTGAACCGTTCGATCTGACCCCCATGGCGCGGCTGGTGCTGGTGGCTATGGCACGCGCCGCCGTGGATTACGACACCACCGATAAGGACGGTAATTCTATGACCCCCGCAGTGTTCCGCCGTTCCCGTGCCGCCTTGGCTACAGACCTGTACCATGACCCCGGCAAGGTCAGGAACCTCAACCGCGCCATTAAGGAACTGAGAGACAAGGGGCTGATAGAACCCATAGGGCCTGTCGCCCGCAGCGGCCACGCACGCGATTACTACGTGCGCATAGCCGAATCGGTGGCGGTGATGCAAGATCGCCTCAAGGCAGTGTTCCCCAATGAGGGGCAAGAATTGGGACGCTACCAGCGTCGCGCCATGGGACGCCCCGGCATGTAAAGGGTATGCAGACTGTATACGGAAGGGTGTACGGACTGCATACCCTCGGGGCGCCGTTCGGCGTGGCGTTCGGCAGAAGGGTATACAGACTGTATACGGAAGGGTGTACGGACTGCATACCCTCGGGGGCGCAAACTGCATACCCAAAAGGGCGCAAACTGCATACAAAAGGGTATGCAGTTTGTATACCCCCATTAGCTTTATGGATATGAGGGATTGATTATGGATTGAAGGACGCGGCGGCAAGCATGTCCCCGGCTGACTCTTCTAGGTAACGACAATCATTCTCAATAGAGGGCATACCCGTTTTTTTAAACAAGTCGCCCTCGGGTAGACCCCGCGACAAGTTTTTTATTTTCCCTGACCTGACAAAATTTTTTTGAAAATGATATTTATTATCGACAAGTCAGCGGGGGCGGGCATGGCGACGCCGCCGTGTCTGTCGTGTTCCGGCAGATCGCGGCGGCGGCTTGCGTGTCCGTTCGGCTCCGTGCGTCGTTCTTGGCTATCGTCGTCCGCCCAGTTCGCCGGCCAACGCCTGTGCTAGGAAACACAGCGTCTTGGCGTCCTGATTGATGACGCCTTCCAGCCGTCCTTTATGGTTGGGCACAAGGTCGATCACGCCCGCCTTGGCTAATCGTCTTGCCGCCGCCCGCAATGGGCTGGAGCGCCGCGCGTGCCCCTCGCCGTCCGCGCCGTGCCCCTCGGCGTATGCTTCCGCCGCCACGCTGAACTCACGGCGTCCGTCCAGTCGCCACATGGCTAGGTCTAGGCAGAGAACCACGGCCATGCGCACCGCTTCCGGCGTCGTGCCCGCCGTGATCTTGCCGTGCGCGCCGTCGTACCGGTACCGTATGTCTCCGTTCGGGCGTCTCGGCGGCTCCGGCTCCCGGCGCGGCGGCGGGCTTACCCGTTCCTCTCCGCCTTGCACCGCCGCCGCGTCCATCACGCGGCATAATGAGTCGTCGGGCAAGGCCACGTAATGCTCGGTGACTTTGGTGGAAGCGTGGCCCAGCGCACGCGACACGCCCAGCATGTCGCGCGACTCGGCGTAGGCGACCGTGGCGAACCGGTGCCGCAGCTTGTGCACGCCGTACCCGTCCGGCAGCAGCGGGGATATGTGCGCGCCGATGTACGACTCTTCCACGTGCCCGCCGAACCGTCCGGGGAACACGTACCCGTGTGCCGCCCGCAGCCGTTCGGCCATCGTGTCGCGCAAGGGTATCGTGCGCTGCTTGTCGCCCTTGCCCGTGACCAGCAGCGCCCAGCCGCCGCCGCGCGGCACCACGTCATCGCTGTGCAATCGGGCGATCTCGCCGCGCCGCAGACCGTACTCGGCGGCTAGCAGCAGTATCAGCCGCTCCGTGTCCGTCGCCCTGTCCAGCGCGGCGGCTAGCGCGTCGTCGGGCACCGGCTTGGGGTGCGGGCGCGGCTCCCTGACATGCGGCACCATGAGGCACGGGTCGTCGTCGCGCAAGCCGGTGAGCTTGCACCAGCGGAAGAACCCGGCCAAGCAGTTGCGCAGCCCCTTGCGCGTGCTTTGGCTCTTGCACGCGGCCAACTGCGCCGTGATCTGCCGCATGTCCACCCGTTCGGGCGGCGTGTCCACCGCCACCGCGAACCGCCGCAGCTGGTTATAGCGCGTCGCAAGCGTCGCCGCGCTCAACCCCGCCGCCGTCTTGTACTCGATGAACCCGGCCACCGCTTGCGCCCACGTGTCCGGCAGCTCCGCGCGTCGCCCGATCATGCCGCCACCGCCTCACGCGCCGCAGCGTCGCCCGTCTGTATCCGCCCCGCAGCGCCGCTAGTCGTGCCGCCCGCCCGCATGTCGGCGGCTATGGCGTCCATACGCGCCGCAAGCCGCCTGTCGTCGTCCTCGGCGGCGTGCTGGTAGATCAGCGCGGCCCGCATGGAGCTATGCCCCATGCGCTGCATGAGTTCCTTGGTGGTGGCGCCGGCCTTGGCGGCTATCGTCGCCCCGGTGTGCCGCAGATCGTGGAACCGCAGATCGTCGCGCCCCGCAGCCTCACGCGCCCGCCTGAACATCTTGCCCACGGCGTTGTTCGCCATGGGCGTGCCGTTGCGCGTGCCGAACACATAGGCGTCGTCGCCCGCAGCCGTGTACCGCGCCATGTGCTCGGTCATGACGTCGGTCAGGTGGGCGGGTAGGTAGACCACTCGCCGCCCCGCGTCCGTCTTGGGCTTCGCGTCCTCGTACAGTCTGCCGCCAAGACGGTACGCCTGTTTGTCCACGTTCACCCGGTAGCAGATCGCCCCGCCGTCCGTCACCACAAGCACCATGTCGCGCCGCCGCAAGCCCGCAAGCTCGCCGAACCGCAAGCCCGACCATACGGCCATGTGGATAAGCGCCCGGTACCGTTCCGGCATGTTCCCGGCGATCGTGTCCACTTCTTCGAGCGTGGCGGGCTTGCGCTCCGCGGCCTTGATGTACCCCGCGCCCCGCAGCACGCACGGATTACGGCGTATGACTTCATCGCGCACCGCCTCACCCATGATCTCCCGCAGCAGCCTGTAGGCCTGAGTGACGCGCGTTGCCCCGGTGCTCTTCTTGTTCGGCAGCTCGCCCGACTCGGCGCGACGCCTGTAGCCGTCCAGCGCCGCCGCCCGCCACTGCTTGACCGTCAACGGCGTGATGTCCGCCATGCCCATGCCGCCCAACGTCGGCAGCAGCAGACCGTCAAGCAGCCCCGCGTACTGCGCCGCCGTGCCGGGCGCAAGATCGCCCGCCCGCTCCCTTAGCCACGTCAGCGCGTACACCTTGAACGTCTGCCCCGCAAGCCGCGGGTCAACCCACTCATTGCGGCTGATCGACGCCCGCACGTCATTAAGCCATGCGTCGGCTTCCTTGCGCGTGGCGAACGTGTCCGGCGCGTTGAACCGTTCGTCGTTCATTAGGTAGGACGCTTGGAAGCGCCCCGAACGCATTTTCTTGATCTTCCCGAAACTTCGTCGTTGCTGTGTCATGTTTCCATCTCCGGCGTGTCGCGGGCTGGATGCAAGGGGGTATTTTTGCACCCCCTGTGCACCCTTAGCCCTGTCGATTTCAGTTGTTTTGAGATGAAAATATGCAGAAAATGCAATGTAGAAAAACCTCTAGAATCGTTGAAATTCCAAGGGTTTTACTAGTGACCCCGGTCGGACTCGAACCGACGACAATGAGATTAGAAGATCTAGTAGCTAAGGCATGTAACACAGCAACGCTCAGCGGACATACTTTCACCATTTTCAGGGCAGACGGCTGTCGCTCTATAGGATTTTGCAGCTCCGCCAACTTGCCGAGATTCTCAACCGGCAGCAAATTCACCGTGTCTATATCCATTGCTCCGGAAAGCATCAAACAACGGTTCTCCGAATATACGGACGAATACAAAGAAAATTGCACCGTCATTTCCTACAACGGAGTTCCTTTCGCACTATGGAAAACAGCACACATCTTAGACATTTGTCGCATGACCAACACGCTTGGCTGGGAACTGAGCACGGTAGCATACATTGATTCAATACAAGAAGATGATAGCGATGACTATAATCCTGTAATCAAGCTAAAGCTTCCCGGGGCACCTGAGTTGCAAGTCATTGCTTTCGCATTAAAACACTGCCGCCGATGGCCGGTGTCATGCCAAGAAATTCTGGATGCTAACAGCATTGCAAAAGCTAATGATTTGCACGAACGAGCCGCTTCTATTCTGCATATCCCGGTTTCCGCAGATATGCGTTTCTTTCAGATTTTTTTCGACGCCAAAAGCAATCGACTGACCCCTTTCATGAAAGCAAATCGCGATTGGCACGGTGAGGTTCTAGTAGAAAGAATCCCGCCCGCCATAGGTTCTAAAGCAAAACCCCGCATGAGATTATTGTCGGTGGATTGGCCGTCGAATGAAATAGTGTACGAAAGCCGATACCCCCGTAAAGAATACGGTTTTCTCAGCGAACATGAAGGCAATTTCGTCCAGCTTGGATACACGACGTTTGACAGGGGACAGAAATATGAACTCTATATCTCCGAAACACGGGGATGAGATACCTTAATGCCTCCTCTCACACGGCCATGTGGTCATGCATCCATTCGTGGTATGGGTAACCACACATAGCATGACGTTGAGTCATCGGGCGATCATCCACGTGTTGCCCTCGTACGCGTTTTCCGCAGTGGCGTATTTGACCGGGTTGATGAAAAGGGGTTAAGGGTCAAAAAGTGTGTCTTAAATCCGGGGTGGGGCGTTCTCCTGTCTTGCGTGTCGGGGTGTGGTCATCGTGTCGGGGTGTGGTCATCGTTTCGGGTGTTGATCCGGCGTGGTGCTTGACTTTCCGTGTTTGCTTGTTCCATGGGCAGGAATAAGTCTTCGGGGGCGAGGAAGTGCCCCTTGTGTGGGGAGCCGATGCGAGGGAACGGGTTCACTAAGGCCGGCGCCCGGCGCGTCGCGTGGTGCTGGAACGTCTGGGCCCCGGCGCCGGAGGCTGGAGAAGCCGTTCCGCAAGGGCATGCCGTTCGTGTTCCTCGACCCCGCGCTGACGGCGCGCGATTCGGTGGCCGGCACCACGAACCGGCTCGAAGGCGGCGTCGACGCGTACGAGGGCGGGTTCGGCGTCAGGAGGGGCTGGGCCGGACGCCCGCACTAGACCCCGACACGCCGGCAACATGCCCGGATAAGACACACTTTTTGACCCTTAACCCGGAAACAATCTGGTGGGGGTGTTCCTTGTTGGGTTTGGGTTGAACGGTGCCGATTCCTTGTTTCCTTGCCATGGCCGGCTCGTTCGTTTGATTTCTTGTTTGATTCCTGCATGGGCTTGTCTCATTCGCCGTCCCATATCATACCTGCGAAAAGATGCGAAAACTGACCGAAACGGTTGGAACCAGTGATGTCGGAAACCAGCGCGGATTGCAGCTCAGGCCCCATCGCTTCAACGAAAAAGCGCCACCCCGCGTGGGGGTGGCGCTTTCAATTCGTGGAGCTGCGGGGAATTGAACCCCGGTCCGATGACCGAACCCTCAGTCTTCTACGTGCGTAGTCTGCTGGCCGTGCGGCGGTTTTTCTGCCCCCATCTGTGTCGCAGACAACCGATGGCGAGCATATCCACAGTAAAAGTCCCGACGTCGCCCTGTAGCGCAGCGGCGTCAGCAAGTCTTCTTAACGACGCTCAGCATCCCCCCGAAGACGTGAGGGAGTGAACGGAGCGGCTGCTCACTGGTTAATCCTGGCGCGAAGCTCAGGCAGCGAGAGCGAACTCAGTGCGGTTAGATTTAGCACTTATTCTTTTGCAGGGGACATCCACGAGCGGACCCTGCGTTCTCGGCACGCTTCCCTGCGACGAACAGGTCACCGTCGAAACCGATCAGCCCCAATCTTGAATTATCAAGCCCGGCCTTTTGACCGGACTCTTCAGTATAACCCAGTGCGTACGGAACGCAAGTCCCCGCGTGTCCCGACCGTCACTTGATGATCGGCCTGCTGGGCGCCGACACGTCAATCTGGTGCTTGCCGCCCAACGCGGATTTGTCGTTGGTGAGCTTGTCGACGATCGCCGATTTGAGCTCCAGCTGAGACGAGTCGCCCCACACCACCACGATGGCGCCGGAATCAAGCTCGGTGGTGATGGAATCCTGCGTCTTCGCGCTGACCTTGGTGATGGCGTTGCGCATCGTGTCGGGCAGTCCGCCGAGGATGTTCAGCGCCTCCTTGACGGCCCTGCTGTTCAGCCCCTTGCTCACGGAGCTCACTTCGATGACGGGGATGCCCTTGGTGGAGGCCTTCCCCACCGCGTTGAGCACCCGCGCCTTACGGTCGACGGCGACGAGCGTGCCGTCCGGCTCCTTGAGCATGGCTGCCGGCTGCTGCGCCTTGACCGTCACGGTCAGCGAGCGTGGGTAGTGCTTGACCGCCTCCGCCTGGGTGACGCCGGGGATGTTCTTCAGTTTGGTGTCGATATCGTCGGTTGAGACAAGGAACAGCGACTTGCCGGACTGCTGGCTGGCGATGTCCATGACCTCGCTGCGGCTGACCCACTCGTTGACGCCGCTGATGCTGATGTCGGCACGTTCCAGCCGGAACACCGTGGAGAACAGCAGCAGCCAGACCAGTCCGCCGATCGCCGCGCATACCAGCGCGACGATGAGCAGCCGCAAGGCGACGACTTTAGAGCCGGCCTTGCGCCGTTCCTTGAGCCGCGCGTCGAAATCGAGCACTTTCGGCCTCGTGGCGACGCCGAGCGGCCCGACGTTCTCGCTCAACGTGCGTCCGAGGACATCGTCGCTGCGCAATGCGCGCGCGTCCACGAACCCCTGGGCCTGCGACTGCACGTCGCGGCCCGTGCGTCCGCCGTGTGCGTCGACCGCGCGTCCGTGCGTGCTGCGTTCAGGATGGGTACGCGAGGACGCCTTGCGTGAAACGACGCTGCGCGCGGGCGACTTGACCGACCGTGACGTTGCCGACCGTGACGTTGCCGACCGTGACGTTGCCGATTTTGACGTTGCCGTCCGTGACACCGCCGACTGGGATGTGACGGCCCGCCCCGACGCCCGCGCGGTCATCGAGGCGGATGCCGCGACGCGCCGGGCCTTGCCACCGGACTGCCGGGCCGAATCGGCGCTCTCGCCTTTCGAGGAGACGACTCGCCCCCGACCGGCCCACCGCTGTCCGGCATCGCCGTCTTCCGCCGGGATACGCGAACGACCGCCGGCCGTATCGCCGCCGGCATGTCCGCTGGTGCCGGAGGATACGATGCGCCTGCTTGCCATCAGCGTCCGCCGACCGCGCCTCGCGCCTGCAGCGCGTGCAGGATGACCGGGGCCATGGCGGTGATATCACCGGCCCCGACCGTGAACACCACGTCGGTCGGTTTGGCGCGCATCGCGATCATCTGCGCGGCGGTGTGCATGTCCTCGACCGCTTCGATCCATGGCGTGGGATCGTGTGCGACGCCTGCGGCCGCGTCGACGATGGTCTGCGCGCCGATGCCGGGGAAGTCCTGCTGCAGTTCGCGCGCGGGGAAGATGCCGGTGACGATCACGTCGTCGGCTTTGGACAGCGCCTGCGCGAACTCATGCGCGAACGTGCGCGTACGGGAGAACAGGTGCGGCTGGAATAGCACGTGGATGCGCGAGCCCGGGTAGCGGCGGCGTGCCGCGTCAAGCAGCGCGTTGATCTCGGTGGGATGGTGGGCGTAGTCGTCGACGACGGTGACGCCGTCCGCCTCGCCGTGCACCTGGAACCTGCGGGAGGCTCCTAGGAACGTTGCGGCGGTTTCGGCTGCGCGATGCGGTTCGATGCCGAGCAGCATCGCCGCGAGGATGGCCGCGGTGGCGTTGCGTGCGTTGTGCATGCCGGGGATGGCGAGGCGGACCGGCAGCGCGAGGTCGTCGCCGTCCCCTGCGGCGGCCGGGCATTGCGCCAGCACGGCGGCGGGCACGTGCATGGTGAACCCTTCGGCGCCGCTGAGCGCCGTCTCATGTTCGGCGTCGATGCGCACGAGGGCGGCGCCGTCGAGATCGCCGAGCTCCTCGGACGGGCTGGTGGCGTAGACGATGGTGCGTGCCGCGACGGCCGGCGTGAGGCCGTGCAGCACGGCGCGAGCCCCTTCGTCGTCGCCTGTCATGATCACGTGGCCGCTGGCGTGGCCGGCGTGCGCGACGAAGGCGGCGACGTAGTGCGCCTCGTCGCCATAGTGGTCGAGGTGGTCGGCCTCCGCGTTGGTGATGACCGCGATCTCGGGGCGGTACTTGTCGAAGCTGCCGTCGGATTCGTCGGCTTCGGCGACCAGCACGTCGCCTTTGCCGGCGTGGCCGCCGTCCAGCACGCGCCCGTCCGGTCCTTGGATGGTGCCGCCGATGGCGTAGCTCGGGTCGGCGAGCGTTCCTTCGCCGGCGTGCACGAGGATGTGCGCGAGCAGCGAGCTGGTGGTGGTCTTGCCATGGGCGCCGGCGATGGTGACGGCACGACGGGTGTGCATGAGCAGGGCGAGGATGTCGCTGCGGTGCACGATGCGCACCCCGCGCCGGGCGGCGGCGACGATTTCCGGATTGTCCGACTTGATGGCGCTCGAGTAGACGACCGTGTCGGCCTTCGCCACGTTCTCCTCGCGCTGGCCGATCTGCACGTCGATGCCGAGGGATTCCAGACGCTTCGCCTTCTCCCCCTCCTCGCGGTCGGAGCCGTCGACGGGCACCGACTGTTCGTGGAGCATTTCGGCGAGCACGCTCATGCCGGCGCCGCCGATGCCGATGAAATGGGTGACGCCGAGGTCGCCCACCGTGGCGGATTCGTCGAATGCCGCGCGCATCGGCTCGAGGTCGATGGCGGTGCCGTCACCGTTTGACTGAGACTTTTCAGACACTACTGTTCTCCTTGATGATTCCTATGCGCAAGGCTGCGGCACCGGTCAGGCGCGGGCCGCCTTCAGGACATGCCGCGCCATCACGTCGGCGGCGTTCCTGATGCCGTACCGCCACGCCTTCGCGCCCATGTCGCGCAGGCGGTCGCGGTCGTCGAGCAGCGCGGGGATGTGGCCGCGCACCCAGTCGGCCGTGAAGTCGCGGTCGGCGATCATCATGCCGCCACCGGCTTCGACCACCGGCTGGGCGTTGAACCGCTGTTCGCCGTTGCCGATCGGCAGTGGCACGTATACGGCCGGCAGGCCCAGTGCGCTGAGCTCGGACACCGAGCCCGCGCCGGAACGGCAGATGACCAGGTCGGCGCACGCGAAGGCGAGGTCGATGCGTTCGAGGTACTGCGTCACATGATAGTCGCCCTCGCCCTGGGAGTCCGGCCCGACGCCGCACAACGTCTGCGCGCCGGCGTCGGCGGTCACGAGCGACTTGACCTCATCGATCTTGCCCTTGCCGGTCAGGTGGATTACCTGGGCCTTGTCCAGCAGCACGGACGCGCTGGAGGCGATGGCCCGGTTGAGGCTGACCGCGCCGAGCGAGCCGCCGGTGACCAGCACGATGGGACGGTTCGGGTCAAGGCCGAGCGCCAGTGCGCCGTCACGGCGTGCGGCGGCCCGATCGGTCTCGAACTGCGAGGCGAGCGCGCTGATCGCCGGGCGCAGCGGCAGGCCAACACGCTCGATGCTTGCGCCTTCGGCCGCCTTGAGACCGGTGTTCTCGTAGGCGGTGCCGATGAATGCGGCGTACCGCGCACCGAGCTTGTTGGCCATGCCGGCGCGCGCGTTCTGCTCGTGGATCACCACGGGGATGCCCATGCGATGCGCCGTGGAGTATGCCGGCGCGGACGCGTATCCGCCGAAGCCCACGACGACATCCGCCTGACGCCGTTCGAGGATCTGGCGCACCTTCTTCGTCTCGCGACGCCATTTGAACGGGAACTCCAGCGCCGCCTTGTTGGGGCGTCTGGGGAACGGCACCTTGTCGATGGTGTCGAGCTCGTAGCCGGCCTGCGGCACGAGGTCATGCTCGAGGCCGACCGCGGTGCCGATGACGCTGACCTGCGACTGCGGCTCGATGCGGCGGATCGCGTCGGCGACCGCGAGCAGCGGGTTGACATGGCCGGCTGTTCCGCCGCCGGCAAGAACGATGTGGACAGGTGAAGAACTCATAATCCCCGAGCTTACCGCGAACAGTGAAAAACGCCACGCCGCAACGGTTCGCGCTCGTTTGCGGCGGGGCTTTCAGGCACGTGACGTGTCGGCCTTGATCTCCGGCTGGGCGCGCATCAGCGATGCGGCGACTCCTGCCGCGGCCATGCACATGACCAGCGAGGAGCCGCCCGAGGAGACGAACGGCATCGGCACGCCCATCACCGGGAACACCTTGACGACCACGCCGATATTGATCAGCGCCTGACCGACGATCCACACGGTGATGCACAGCAGGCTGACCGAAACGTAACGGTCGCGGGTGCGCAGGGCCACGCAGATCATGCACCAGCCGAGCACGACGAACAGCAGGATCACGGCGAACGCGCCGACGAACCCCAGCTCCTCGCCGATGATGGCGAAGATGAAGTCGTTGTGCGCTTCCGGCAGGTAGTTCCACTTCTCGCGCGAGTTGCCGATGCCGACGCCCAGCAGGCCGCCTTCGGCAAGCGCGTACTGCGCGTGGATCGACTGGTAGCAGACGCCCTGCATCTGCGTGCCCGTGCACTCCTGGTAGGTGGCGAGGACGCGTCCGAGACGGTTCGGGCTCAGGCTGACTCCGATGCCGATCGCGACCGCCAGCACGCCGGTGGCGATGCTGAGGATCTTGCCGGGGAAGCCGCCAAGCAGGAACGCCACGAATCCGATCATGAAGATGATGAGCGTCGTGCCCAGATCCTTGCCGCCCAACACCAGGGCCGCACTGAGCGCGAACACGGCCAGCGCCGGCCCGTACGCCTTGATGAAGCCTACGGACGCATACCGTTTGCGGGCGGTGATCATCGCGGACGGCAGCCAGATGCACAACGCGAGCTTGGTGACCTCGGCCGGCTGGATGGTGAAGCCGACGTTGATCCAACCCCTGTTGCCGTTGACGTCGACGCCGAGCGGCGTGAACGTGAGCAGCTGCAACGCCATGGCCCCCATGACGACGAACACGCTGATCCTGCGGTACACGCGCATGGGCACGATCATGAGCAGTCCGCCGACGACGATGCCGATGGCGCAGAACAACGCCTGCGTGCTCGCCTTGTCGAACGGGGACTTGCCCTGCGAGACCATGGAGACGGTGGAGCTGGAGAACACCATGACCGCGCCGATCGCAGTGAGCACCATGACCGCGGCGATGAACCCGTGGTAGCACCACAGCGGGTTGAGCAGGGCGCGGATGCCCGTATACGAGTCGAGGCGGCGGGTGTCGGCATCGCGTCGTGACGATTCGGATGGCGCACGTTCGGCCATGCGCCCTTGGGACCGCCGTACCGTGCCCGCTGACGCCGCGCCGGCGGACGGCGAGGAGGCGTCAGCGGACCGCACGGACCTTGCGGACCTGGGGGCGCGCCCGTTGGCGGATTCGGCGTCAGCGCCCATGCCGGCCCGCCCATCGCGTGGCTTCGCGGGCGAACTGGTTGCCGCGGTCCGCGTAGGAGACGAACTGGTCCATGGATGCGCAGGCGGGAGCCATGAGCACCACGTCGCCGTCGGCGGCATATGCGCCCGCCGCGTCGACGGCGCGTTCCATCACGGTCTCGCGCGGTTCGGTCGCGATGACGGTGATCGGGATGTCGGGGGCGCTGGCGGCGAAGGCGTCCAGCATGGGCCGCTGGTCGACGCCGATGATGACGGCCGCCTTGATGGTATGCGCCTGGTCGGCGACCAGCTGCTCGAACCGGCTACCCTTGGCCAGGCCGCCTGCGACCCAGATCACGCTCTTGGGCGCGAAGCTGCTTAGCGACGCCCGCGCGGCGTGGGCGTTCGTCGCCTTGGAGTCGTCCACGAACCGCACGGTGCCGCCGTCGGCAAGCGTGGCCTTTGCGACGGTTTGGATGCGGTGGCCGCCCGGGGCGAACGCCCGGAGCGCGTCCAGCGACTTGCCCAGGTCGGCGCCCAGACCCAGCGCGAGCGCGAGCGCGGTGAGCGCATCGGCCAGCAGATGCGGGTAGACGGTGCCGTCGGGCTCGCACAGGTGGGCGAACTCGCTCACCTTCGCCAGTCGTGTCGCCTGACCGGGCTCGCCGCCGGCGACGCCGCTCATGTCGACGATCCAGCCGTCATCCACGCCGATCTGGCCGGCGACGGGCGCCTTGAGGGTGAAGCCGATGCGGCGGCATCCCTCGGCGGTGGTCGCGGCGGCCGCCAACGCGCTCACCCGCGCGTCGTCGGCGTTGTACACGAGGGCCTTCTTCACGCCCCGGAACACCTTGGACTTGTCGGCGGCGTAGTTGTCGATGCCGCCATGCCAGTCGAGATGGTCGTCGGCGATGTTGGTGATCGCCGCGCAGTCAAGTTCGAGCGAATCGGTGAAATGCAGTTGGAAGGAGCTCAGTTCGACGCACAGCACGTCGTTGTCGGCTTCGACCGCGGCATGGGAGACCGCCTTGCCGATGTTGCCGACGGCAGGCGCGTTGAGGCCGCAGGCGCACAGCATGGCCGAGGTCATCTCGGTGGTGGACGTCTTGCCGTTCGTGCCGGTGATGCCGATCCAGGGGGCGGGTGCGCCGGTGCGCGCGGTGTCGGCGCGCAGCATCCATGCGATCTCGACCTCGCTGACGACCGGGATGCCGCGGCGCTGCGCCTCGAGGATGAACGGCGTGCGGGGATTGAACACCGGCGAGGTCATGACCATATCGACATCGTCCCAGTCGATGTCGTCGAACGAGTGCAGGTCGGCCTCCGGCTTGCCTTCGTCGACGGTGACCACGCGGGCCGCACGGTCGCGCAGCACCTCGGCGACGCTGCGGCCGGAAATCCCCAATCCGGCCACCAGCACGGTCATCGCGCTCAAATCCTTGACATTATCCATATCTGTCTCCTTATCACATTGCCCTCGCGCCGTTCACGCACGCGACCGCGCCGCCGTCAGTTGAACAGCAGCCCGGAGCGGGTCACCCAATCGCCGTAGAACAGCACGAGGCCGACGATCATGAACAGGAACTCGATCATCCAGAACCGCACGACGACCTTGCCTTCGCTCCAGCCGAGCAGCTCGAAATGATGGTGGACCGGCGCCATCTTGAACACGCGCCGGTGGAACAGCCTGAACGACGCGATCTGGATGACGTCGCTCATGACCTCGATCACATACAGGCCGCCGATGATGATGGCGAGGAACTCGGTGTGCGTGGCGATCGACAGCGCCGCGAACAGGCCGCCCAACGCCAGCGAGCCGGTGTCGCCCATGAAGATGGTGGCCGGGTTCGAGTTGTACCACAGGAAGCCGAAGCAGGCGATCGCGGCGCAGCAGGCGATGATGGTCAGGTCGAGCGGGTCGGACACCGCATACGAGTAGCCCTGATGGGTGCCTCCCCTGATGTGGTAGCTCTCCCAGAAGGCGATGATCCCGTAGCCGGCGAACGCGATCATCGACGATCCGGACGCCAGGCCGTCCAGGCCGTCGGTGAGGTTCACCGCGTTGGTCCATGCGGTCATCAGGAAGTTCACCCACACGACGAACAGGATCGTGGCGACCACCTGGCCGGCGAAGTTGAAGTCGAAGAACGGCTTCTCGATGAAGCTCATGCCGGCCTGCGCGCTCGGGAAGCCGGATTTCGTCGGGATGAGCAGAGCGAGCACCGCGTAGAGGGTGGCGAAGATGAACTGGCCGATGAACTTCGCGTGGATGGACAGGCCGAGGTTCTGCTTCTTGCGCACCTTGGCGAAGTCGTCGATGAAGCCGAGCAGGCCCATCGACACCATGGCGAACAGCACCAGCACCGCCGACATGGACGGCACGGATCCGCCGCGGATGAACCGGTACAAGGCCGACGCGCCCCAGCCGAGCACGATGGCGAGCACGATGACGACGCCGCCCATCGTGGGCGTGCCGCGTTTGACCAGATGCGACTTCGGCCCGTCCTGACGGATGTACTGGCCGTAATGCAGCCGGTGCACCAGATTGATCATCATCGGCGTGCCGGCGATGATGACCACCAGCGACACCAGAATTCCAATAATGAGCGAAATCAATTCAGCACTCCCATTCCCTGATGTGTGATCCGATGAGGTCTTGCGTTTGCGTTGATCGGTTTCCCATGGTCATTCTGCGCGACTGCCTGTCATCGCGCCTGTTCGGCGGCGTGGTCGGCCCAGCGGGTGGCCAGCGCGCTCAGACCGGAGACGTGCGAGCCCTTGAGGAGCACGGCCATGGCGTCGTGGTCGCCGGCCAGCCTGCCGACCAGATCGTTCGCCTGGTCGATGTCGTGCACCAGATGCACCGAGCCTTCGTCACCGCCAGTGGCCGCCAGCTGGGACCTCGCCCCCTGCGCCAGCGCGTCGGCGAGCGAGTCGACATGGGATTCCCCGTTGCCGACGGCGATGACCGCATCCGCCTTGCCGGCGGCATAGGCGCCGACCTGCTCGTGCAGCGACTTCTCGTCGCCGCCGAGCTCGAGCATCGCGCCGAGGACGGCGACGCGGTACACCGGCTTGCCGGCATGCCACCTGCCGAGGCCGTCGAGTCCGGCGCGCATCGAATCCGGGTTGGCGTTGAACGAGTCGTCGATCAGCGTGAACGCGCCGGTGCCCAGGTCGATCCGGGAGACGGCCATGCGATGCGGGCTGATGGACGTCTTCTCGCCGAGCGCCCCGGCGATGTCGGCGAGGTCCATCCCGACGATGCGGGCGACGCTTGCCGCGGCGAGCGCGTTCATGACGTTGTGCGCGCCGGGGATCGCGAGGCGCACCGGGGCCGTCCGGCCATCCGGCGCAATGAGCGTGAACGACGGATGGTCGTCGTCGTCAATGGTGATGTCCGCGGCGTGCATCACGCCGTGCAGCGGATCGGCGGCGTCGGTGATGAAGCCCTCTGCCTCCTGCGATACGGGCTCGTCACGGCGGGCGAACCATGCGGCATGGTCGCCGCCGACGATGCCCTCCATGGCCGACACGTGGCCGTCTTCGGCGTTGAGCACCGCGAGGCCGCCCGGCACCAGGCCGCGCACGATCTCGCTTTTCGCCTGGGCGATGCGCTCGACCGAGCCGAACTCGCCGAGGTGGGCGCAGCCGACCTTGAGCACCAGTGCGATGTCCGGCGGCGCGATGACGGTCAGCCGCGCGATCTCGCCAAGATGATTGGCGCCCATCTCCGCGACGAAGAATCGCGTGTCCTGGCCGACCTTGAGCGCGGTGAGCGGCAGGCCGATCTCGTTGTTGAAGCTGCCGACGGGCGCGACGGTGGGGCCGAGATGCGCCAGCAGCGAGGCGAGCAGGTCCTTGGTGGTGGTCTTGCCGACCGAGCCGGTGATGCCGATGAGCGTGAACGGCTTGCCGGACGCCCGGCGCATCGCGATGTTCGCCTTGGCGAGCGCGCCGAGCGCCTCCACGGTGTCGGGCACGACGATCTGCGCGACGGGCGCGTCCACGCGATGCTGGACCAGCGCGGCGATCGCGCCGTCCTGTGCGGCCTTGGCTACGAAGTCGTGGCCGTCGACGCGTTCGCCGGCGATGGCGACGAACACCGAACCGGGACGCACCTGACGCGAGTCGCTGACGACGGACCGTGCGATCGGCTCCGGCCCGCTGCCGCCCGTCTCGCCGGCAGCGGGGAGTACGAGTTCGCCTGCGACCGCGTCGGCGACCTGGCCGAGGGTCATGGGCATCATCGTGTCCTGAGTGTTCATGCGTTGTGCTCCTCTTGTGTGTTGAGTTCGTGGGATACGCGCAGCGCACTGCGGATGTTGCTTTTGCGCACGCCTGCGGCCATGGCCATCGCGATGGACAGTGACAGTTCCCGGGCCCGTTCGTCCCCCGCCGCGGCGGGCGCCTGGGCGGCGAGCATGTCGGACTGCGCTTCCCTCGCAGTCACATGCGTCTGCCCGTCCATGATGAATCCGTATGTGTCGCTCAGCCGCTGCGCCCACGCGCGACGGTCGGCGTGCAGCGAGTTCAGCAGCGCGCCGGCGCCGAGCTTGGGCAACGATATGGTGGGCGCCTGCGAGGTGTCAAGGCCGCGCACGGCACCCGCGCCGCCGTCGGTGCCGCCATTGTCTGCGACGCCATCGGCGCCGTGTTTGGCGATGACCTCGGTGCGCTCGTCGTCCGCGTTCGTCGCGGCGCCGCCCTGCGCGGACTCCCCGCCGGCGTTCCTGCCGACGTGCGACGTTGCGGCGTCCATGTCAGTGGCGTCACTGTCAGTGGCGTCACTGTCAGCGGCGCTGTCCAGGCCGATGACGTCCACGTTCACTCCCGACAACGCTTCGGCGGTCAGCGTACGCTCGTCCAGCGCGAAGACGATGGCGGCGGCCCCGTCCTCGACGCATACCGAGAGCAGCTGCTGGATGTCGAGGATGCCCAGCGGATACTGCACGTCGAGGTCGCGTTCCAGCGACTTGGAGCCGGATGCCGATATCAGGCCGACCGGGTTGCCGAGGATGTGCAGGAAGCTCGCCACCGAGGCGGCGTGGCGTTCGCACCGTTCGGGGTCGTCGTCGCTGACCGCGAACACGGCGAGCGCGTTCGCCGGGGTGCCGGCCAGGTCGGCGGCGATCTCGCCGATGAGCCGGTCGTCCAGGTCGCCGGCGAGCAGCGGGATCTGCGGGACCTGCGCCGGGCTGCCGTCCTCGCCCGTTTCCGTCGCGGCGTCCGCCGTGGCCCGTTCGGGGAGCGTGCCGGCCGGCATCAGCACGGCGTAGGCGCCGCGGGCGCGGGCCTCCTCAAGTCGTTTCAGGTCGACGTCGTCCGCCGGCGCGTACAGGCCGCCGGGGCGTACGGATTCGATGTCGTCCGCCATGGAGGTGACGGTGACGCCCGTCGCGAACGACGGGTCGAGTTCAAGACCGTACCGGTCGGCGAGATAGCCCAGCGTCACACGCCGCCCGACGGCTTCACTGACCACGCTCATGGCCCAACCTTCCTTCCTGCCGGCGATCATGCCGGTTCATGTCCGTATCCATGCTCACCAGTCCACTGCAATAGCATTCTTGCGCGGGCTGGACGGCTGCACGTTGTACTTCTGCATAAGGAATTCACCAATCTGCGCGAACACCGGTCCGGCGGTCATGCCGCCGTACGTGCCCTTCGGGTCCTTCATGACCACGGTGATGGCGAATTTCGGATTGTCGGCGGGGATCACGCCGGTGAAGTCTGCGACGATCGAAGTCAGCCGGCCGTCGGAGCCCGCCACCTCCGCGGTGCCGGACTTGGCGGCGATGCGGTATCCCTTGACGCTGACGACCTTGCTGTAGCTTTCGGCGACGGATTCCATCGCGTCCTTCACGTCGGCGGCGACCTTCTCGTCGATGACCCTGGTCGACGTACCCTCAGGCAACGTCTCGGTGCGGCCGTTGGCGTCGGTGACCGACTTGATCAGCGACTGCTGACGGCGCACGCCCTTGTTGCCGATGGTGGCGACGACGTTCGTCAGCTGGAGCGCGTTCGTCGAGTATCCCTGGCCGAACAGCACGGTGTTGCTGGTTCGCCCGTCCCACGATTCGGGGGTGCCGAGCTGGCCGCACGACTCGCCGGGGATGTTCAGGCCGCTGCTCTGCCCGATGCCGAATTTCGTCAGGAACTCGTAGCGCTGCTTGTTCGTGTACCGGGACGACGCCATGACCGTGCCCACGTTCGAGGAGTTCTTGATGATGCCGGCCAGCGTCCAGCGCTCGCTGCCATGCTGGGAGGAGTCATGGTACTCCTGGCCGTCCTTCGTGAACGAGTACGGCACGGTGAACTTGTCGGTCGCCTTGTGCAGTCCCGTCTGCAGCAGGCCGGACATGGTGATCACCTTGCCCGAGGAGCCGGGCTCGAAAGTCTCGCTGACGGCGCGCGACGTGGTCAGCTTCGCCTGGTCGCTGCCCGCCTTGATGTCGTCGGTGTCCTCGAGCGCGAGGATCTCGCCGCTGTCGATCTCCTGCACGACGGCGATGGCCCATGCGGCGCCGGTCTTCTTCTGGCCTTCCTTGAGCGCCTGCTTGACGTACCAGTCCACGTCATGGTCGATGGTGAGCGTGACGTCGGAGCCGTTGACCGCCGCCTTGGTGGCGGTGGTGGTGCCGGGGATCTCCTCGCCGCCGTTGCCGCGCTGGTAGACGACGTAGCCGTCGGTGCCGGTGAGGAGCGTGTTCTTCATCTGCTCGATGCCCGCGACACCCTTGCCGGAGTCGTCGACGCCGCCGAGCAGCGCGCCCAGCTGGGTGCCGTTGGCATAGACGCGCTGGCTGGTCAGCAGTCCGTAGACCACGCCGCCGAGATGCATGTCGTCGATGGCCCGTTTGACCGTCGGCGTCACGTTCTTCTTGAGCACCACGTACCGGCCGGTGCCGGTCAGCTGCGCGCCGAGCTCCTTGGCGTCCATCTTGAGCACGGGGGCGAGCATGCGGGCGACGGCCGCGGAGCCCTTCAGGCCGACGGGCTTGCCGTTCACGCTGTGGCAGAAGCCGGCCTGCTTGGCCTTGGTGGTGCCGCAGTCGATCGGGCTGAACGTGGAGACCGCCCATGGGTCGCCGACGATGTCGTAGCGTTCCACGCTCTGCGCGAGGACCGTGCCGTTGGTGTCCAGGATGCGGCCGCGCATCGAATGTACGACGACCTTCTGCGTGCGCGACTGCGTGGCCGCCTGCGCGGTGGTCTGCCCGTCGATCAGCTGGATCGCGACGAGCTGCGCCAGGCATGCAGACGCCACAAAGGCGAGGACGACGCCGATCGCGACGCATTTGACGAGGAACGCCCTCGGCCTGTACCAGTTGCGTATCGAGGCCATGAGGCCCGTCTGTCCTTTCATTGCGCGGACCCCTTGCTCGGCTTGTATCCGTTGAGGTCGATGGTGACGGAATCCTGCTGCGGGACCATGCCCATCTTCTGCGCCTTGTCCGGCAGGGACGACACGAGGGAGTCGAGCTTCGCCTGGTCGTCCTGCACGTCCTGGGTGAGCATGTCGATGCGCTCCTGCGTCTTGGCCGAGTCGAAGGAGTTCTGGACCATCTGCGTGCGCAGCATGAGGGTGCCGAGCAGCGTGGCCACCAGGAACACGATGGCGATGACGACGTGGACGAGGGACGTGCCGCGCATGCGGGTCCATTCGATGACCCGTTCGAGGTTGCCGGCCGCGGACGCCTTCACGTCATGCCTCGGGTTTTCGACGACATGCAGTTCGGGGCGCGCGGCGGGGCGGCCGCCCTGTTCGGCCTCGCGGCCTGCCGGAGCGGCGTCAGGTCGCGATGAAAGCATCGGTGCCGCCATGTCAGCGCCTCCTTCCGTGGTTGTCGTCGGTTCTTCCTGCAGTGTTGCGTCCTGTGCGCCGCGTGGCGCCGTCCCTGTCGTGAGCGACCGCGGCGCGGCGCGCGGGCCGCCCCTTGGCCTGTGCGACGCTGCGCTCATACGCGTCGTCGTCGCTTGCCTGCGCCAGATACCGGCTGCGCCAGCGCTGCGGCAGCGGGCGGATGAGCTCCACGCCGCGCAGTCTGACCGACGCCGAGCGGGGATTGCGCGCCACCTCGGCCTCGTCCGCCTTGACGGCGCCACGGGTCAGCGGCTCGAAGAACGGCTTGGCGTCCTCGGGAATGACGGGCAGCCCGGCCGGCGCGTCGATGCGCAGGCCCTCGGCCATGAACGTCTTCACCGTGCGGTCTTCGAGCGAGTGGTACGACTCGACGACCAGGCGGCCGTGGGGTGCGAGACGGCAGGCGATCTGCGGCAGCGTGCCGGCAAGCTTGTCCAGCTCGCCGTTGACCTCGATGCGCAGCGCCTGGAACACGCGCTTGGCGGGGTTGCCTGCAGGGCGGTGGGCCTGCGGCACGACCTCGTCGACGAGACGGGTCAGCTGGTCGGATGTGGTCAGCGGATCGCGGCCGCGGCGTTTGACGATCTCGCGGGCGATCTGCCGGGCGAACCGTTCCTCGCCGTATGTGCGGAAGATGCCGGCAAGCCGTTCGGCCGGGTATTCGGCCAGGATCTGCCGGGCGGTGAGCGTCTGGCTCACGTCCATGCGCATGTCGAGCGGCGCGTCGTGGGCGTAGGAGAACCCGCGGTCGGTCTCGTCGATCTGCAGGCTGGACAGGCCCAGATCCATGAACGCGGCGTTCACCCGGCGGACGCCCAGATCGTCCAGCACGGCGGAGAACTCGTCGAAGGCGGCATGCACGGGGGTGAAGCGGTCGGACAGCCCTTCGCCGGCGACCCGCTCGGTCGCCATCGCCAGGGCCTCCTCGTCACGGTCGATGCCGATCACCTTCGCGTTGGGGCATGCCTTGAGGAATGCGATGGTGTGCCCGGCCAGGCCCAGGGTGCAGTCGACCGCGACGGCGCCCTGGCCTTCGAGGGCAGGCGACATCAGGGACACGCACTCGTCAAGGAGCACCGGCTTGTGGATCGCTGAGAAATCGGTCATCAGAATCCCACCGCCGGCAGCACGTCGTCGGCTATGTCCGCATAGCCCTGTTCCTTTTCGTTCAAGTAACGCTCCCAAGCCTCTCGGTTCCATATCTCGGCGCGGGTCCCCACGCCGATCACCACGATGTCATTGCCCAGATTCGCGTAGTCGCGCAGCATCTGGGGCACCAATACACGGCCCTGCTTGTCGGGATCCTGGTCCACCGCCCCGGACAGGAACACGCGCAGGTAGTCGCGTGCGGCCTTGTTGCCCATCGACGTGTGCTGGATCTGCACGGCGATGCGGCGGAACTCGCTCTGCGGCAGCAGGTAGACGCACCGCTCCTGACCTCGCGCCATGACCAGACCGGGGCCAAGCTGGGAGCGGAATTTGGCGGGGAGCGCCATCCGTCCCTTGGCGTCGATCTTCGGCGTGTACGTGCCAAGCAGCAGCGGCGGAAGCGAAAACTGCTCCGCCGCAGCCGGATTCGTCATCGGCGCGGAGGCGGCTTCGTCAGCGCGAATCTGAGAGTCTTCGACCAACGTTCCACCTCCTTGACTTATGAATCCGGGTATACCGATTCACCACTTTACCCCACATCTCCCCATCTCACCCCACAAAATGCGTTTTTCGACGCGATATTGACGCGCTTCCTCCACAACACGGCCGAAGGCGGCCGCCGGACGCCATCGGCGCCCGGTGCGGCGACGTGCGCCTTCGAGCCTGCCCGCGGGCGCCCCGTGTAGGGCCCATGCGCTAGATTTGATTGCCTGAGTTTTCACCGAGAGAACGGAATTGCATGTCGGGATTTTCTTCGCAACTGCAGGAGGAACAGCACGAAGTGGACCGCGCGTACGCGCGGCTGGACGCGATGCGGGCCCAGACCCGCTCGCGGCTGGACGCGGTCCGTGCGGCGGGATCCCACGGATCGCCCACGCAGCGCACGGAACGCGACTCGTTCGCCACCATGTACGAGGACCGGCTCACGCAGCTGCGCGCCGTGGAGGACCGTCTCGTGTTCGGACGTCTGGACGATACGGCGGGCAGGCGCCGCTATATCGGGCGCATCGGCCTGTCCAGCGACGACCATGAGCCGATCCTCACCGATTGGCGCGCCGAGGCGGCCCGGCCGTTCTACGAGGCCACGCCGTCAAACCATGGCGACATCGTGATGCGCCGGCACATCACCCTGCACTTCCGCGATGTGGTGGGCGTCGAGGACGAGGTGCTGGACGTGCACTCCGATCAGGTCGGCAAGGCGTCGAAGGCGGGCACGCTCACCGGCGAGGGCGCGCTGCTGGCGTCGCTCAGCTCCCGGCGCACCGGCAAGATGACCGACATCGTCGCCACGATCCAGGCCGAGCAGGACCGCATCATCCGTTCGGACATGCGCCACGCCGTCGTGGTCCAGGGCGGCCCCGGCACCGGCAAGACCGCGGTCGCGCTCCACCGCGCCGCCTACCTGCTGTACACGCACCGGCGCACGCTCTCCAGATCCGGCGTGCTGGTGGTCGGCCCCAGCTCGACGTTCCTGCACTACATCGACCAGGTGCTCCCCTCGCTCGGCGAGACGGGCGTGGTCAGCCGCACGATCGCCGACCTCATCCCCGGCGTCACCGTCACCGACACCGACACCCCGCACGTCGCCATGCTCAAGGGTGACCGCCGCATGGCGCAGGTCGTCGCCGCGGCCGTCGCCATGCGCGAGCGCGTGCCCGCCGACCTGCCGACCGTGCATGTCAACGGCATCGCCGTGCGCATGACGCCGGTCGACATCACCAAGGCGATCGAACAGGCGAAGCGTGGCCGTCAGCCACACAACAAGGCGCGCGAGGCGTTCGTCCAGCACATGCTGGAGACGCTGCGCGACCGCTACGCGGAACAGCTCGACTACACGCCGTCCTCCGACGAGCTCGCCACAGCGTTGGCCCAGCTGCGCATGAACGACAAGGTCCGCGTCACCCTCAACCTCGCGTGGCTGCCGATGAACGCGCCGTGGCTGATCGCCAGCCTGTGGTCGAACCCCAAGCGGCTTCGGGCGATGGCGCCATGGCTGACCGAAGAGGACGCGCAGGCCCTGTACCGGCCGCGCGGCTCCGCCATGACGGTCTCCGACATCCCGCTGCTCGACGAGGCGATGGAACTGCTCGGCCCCGACCCCAAGCTCGCCGCGCAGCAGGCCGCCAAGGACGCGAAGCGCGCCGAGGAGGAGCAGTTCGCCCGAGACACGCTCGCCCAGTTCGGCGGCGGCTCGCTGGTCAACGCGCAGATGCTCGCCGACCAGATGAACGGCGACGGCGGCGAGGTGCTCTCGCAGCGTGCGGCCGCCGACCGCGAATGGACCTACGGCCATGTCGTCGTCGACGAGGCGCAGGAGCTGACCGCCATGGACTGGCGTATGCTGATGCGCCGCTGCCCGTCGCGCTCGTTCACCATCGTCGGCGACGTCGCGCAGACCGCGGCGCTTGGCGGCACGAGAATATGGAACCGCACCATGGACCGGCTGTTCGGCGAGCACGGCTGGGAGCTTGACGAGCTGACCATCAACTACCGCAATCCGCAGGAGGTCTCCGACCTGGCGTCGGATTTCGCGTCCAAGCAGGGACTCTATATCTCCACGGTGAACGCGGTGCGCACCATCGCCGACGCGGTGCGACGCGTCACCGTCGGCACCGGCGAGGAGCTGATGGAGCGGACCGCGGCGCAGGTGTGCGCGCTGACCCGCGACTATGTCGCCGCCGACGGCAGCGGCCGCGTCGCCGTCATCGCCCCCGAATCGCTGGTGTCGCCGCTGCGCTCGGCGATCGGCGCCGCACTGCCGGACGCGGTGGGCGCCAAGGAGGCCGACCGCCTCGCCGCGCAGCAGGAGTGGGAGGCGCAGGTCTCCGTCAGCACGACCGAGGCCGTCAAGGGTCTGGAGTTCGACGCGGTGGTGGTGGTGAACCCCGGCCGCATCGAGGAGGACGCGCCGTCGCGCCTGGTGGCCGCGTCCGACCTGTATGTGGCGATGACCCGTCCGACCCAGCGGCTGCTTATAGTGCGGACAAAGGAAGACGAAACGTCGTTGAGCCTCTAAGGTGGGAGTCATGGCAAAAGCTTTGTTATTGGAGAACATTCACCCCGACGCCGCGCAGTCGTTGCGCAACCACGGGTTCGAGGTGGAGAGCGCGAAGGGCGCGTTGAGCGAGGGCGAGCTCATCGACGCGCTGCAGGACGTCGATCTGCTGGGCATCCGGTCCAAGACGAGCGTCACCCGCGCCGTGATCGACGCATGCCCACGGCTGACCGCGGTGGGCTGCTTCTGCATCGGCACGAACCAGGTCGACCTCGACTATGCCGGCAAGCGGGGCATCGGCGTGTTCAACGCGCCGTATTCCAACACGCGTTCGGTCGTGGAACTGGTCATCTGCGACATCATCTGCCTGATGCGCCGCATCCCGGCGCACACCCACCACATGCGTCACGGCCTGTGGGACAAGTCGGCCTCCGGCTCGCACGAGGTGCGCGGCAAGACGCTGGGCATCATCGGCTACGGCAACATCGGCTCCCAGCTGTCCGTGCTGGCCGAGGCGCTCGGCATGCGCGTCGTGTTCTACGACATCGAGGAGAAGCTCGCCATGGGCAACGCCCACCGTTGCGAGACGCTCAACGAGCTGCTGGAGCAGTCGGATGCGGTCACGCTGCATGTGGACGGCCGCAAGGCGAACACCGGCTTCTTCGGCGAGGAGCAGTTCTCGCATATGAAGCAGGACTCCATCTTCATCAACCTGTCTCGTGGATTCGTGGCCGATCTGGCCGCATTGAAGCGTCATCTCGACGCCGGGCACCTGTCGGGCGCCGCGGTCGACGTGTTCCCGGTCGAGCCGAAGAAGAGCGGCGACCCGTTCGTCACCGACCTTGCCGACGAGGACAACATGATCCTCACACCGCATATCGGCGGTTCCACCCTTGAGGCCCAGGAGTCCATCGGCCATTTCGTCTCCCAGCGTCTTGAGGACTATTGGGAGAAGGGGTCCACGATGCTGTCGGTCAACCTGCCGCAGCTCACCCTCGGCCCGTGCAAGGGCGCCGTGCGCATCGCGCACCTGCACGCCAACCTCCCCGGCGTGCTCGCCCGCGTGAACCATGTGCTCGGCGAGGAGAACATCAACATCGCCGCCCAGTCGCTCGGCACCGAGGGCGAACTCGGCTATGTGGTGACCGACGTGTCCGAGAAGCCCAGCCAGAGCGCCCTGGATGCCTTGGGCCACTTGGAGGGCACGATCCGTATGCGCGTCATCGGCTGATGCGCGCGGCGTGGCCGGTCGGCTGACTGACGGCCGACCACGCCGTTGAGAAAACGAACAAGGGGCTGTGACGCCGCTTCATCCGCGACTGCCACAGCCCCTTGTTCGTACCGTACGATGACATGCGGCCGCCGGAACCTGCCATTCATGACGACGATTCATAATGCCGACGCGGCATAATGCCGTCGTTTCACGAAACCGACGGCTCAAAGGATTGCAACCCATGACGCCATGCGGAACGTCGTCAGCGCCTTCCCTTGACCTCCTTCGTCACCGCGGCAGCTGCCTCGGTTTCGGTGTCATCCTTGCCGGCTTCATGCGTGTCGGCGCCTTGTGCGCCCGCGGCCTGAAGACGCTCCGCACGCAATTCGTCAATGGCCTTCTGGAAGTCGTCGATGCTCTCAAAGTTCTGGTACACGCTGGCGAATCGCAGATACGCCACCTCATCAAGGTCGCGCAACGGCGGAAGGATGGCCTTGCCGACATCATCGGAGGCGATCTCCGCCAGACCGCGGGAGCGCAGATCCTCTTCGACGCGCTGTCCAAGCTTGCGCAGATCATCCTCGTTGATCGGCCTGCCCTGGCATGCCTTTCTCACGCCGGAGACCACCTTGCGGCGGTCGAACGGCTCCACGTTCCCCGAACGCTTGCGCACCAGCAGCATGGTGCTTTCCACGGTCGTGAACCGCTTATGGCAGACCTGGCACACACGACGGCGGCGAATCGAGAACCCGTCGTCGCTGATTCTCGTATCGACGACCTTGGTATCGGCATTCTGGCAATAAGGACAATGCATGTCCCTTACATTAGCGTATGGACTGACAAAACGTTTCAACTCAGCCGTGCCATGCGTGTCATTCGACGGGGACCAGCAGCCGCTGTCCGGTCTCCAAGGAGTCATCGTCAAGATGATTGAGCTGGACCAGCCTCGACACGGTGTCCCGCACATCGCCGCCGTCGGGGGTGATCGACTCCGCATACGACCACAGCGTGTCGCCCGGCTGCACCGTGTAGCTGGTGACCAATTGGGGATCCGCCACCGACTGCGCCGGATGAGGCAGCATCACGCCCGCCATGAAGGCGAGCATGAGCAGCAGGGATGTGACGGCGACCCTGATCCACGACGACGCGGCACGCCTGCGCCTGCGCACGGCGCCGTGAACCGAGGAGCGGACCGAAGAACGGACGGAGGCACCCATGACATCGACGTCGGCGATTTGGGTGCCAGCGATATGACGAACAGCGGACTTAGTGATCATATGTTCCATGTTCACCGTCTCCTTATCGAACTCATGTCTATCGAACGGTTGTACACATGATGACACGGTGGTTCGACAAACACAACACGCCATCTCGAACGCTTGTTTGTTTTGTTCGAATATCCGCGCTATGATATGGGACTATTACGAAAGGAGCCATCGTGAGCACTACCCCATCCGCCAGAAAAGCGCCGCAGCGGCAGCGGGACACCGACCTCACGGAACGTCAGCAGAAGGTGCTGACCGCCATCCGCGAGCACATAGCCAGCCACGGTTTCGCCCCTTCCTTCCGTGAGATCGGCGAAGTCGCAGGCCTGAAGAGCCCCTCGTCGGTGAAGCACCAGCTTCAGGCCCTGCAGAAGAAGGGATACCTGCACATCGGCGCGAACAAGGGCCGCGCCATCGAACTGTACGACACGGGCGTCCCGACGCAGACCGTCAACGTCCTCGCGCCGACGAACGGCGGCGAGGAGCCCAGCGAGTCGATTCTCACGTCACGGGACGTGCCGCTGGTGGGCCGCATCGCCGCCGGCGTCCCCATCACCGCGGAGCAGCATGTCGACGACGTCATGCGTCTTCCGGAACGCCTGACCGGCGGCGGCAAGCTCTTCATGCTCGAAGTGCACGGCGATTCGATGGTCGATGCCGCCATCTGCGACGGCGACTTCGTCGTCATCCGCGAACAGCATTCCGCGGTCAACGGCGATATCGTCGCGGCGCTGCTGGACGACGAGGCAACCATCAAGACGTTCCGCAACGACAACGGCCACGTCTGGCTGATCCCGCACAATCCGGCCTACTCCCCCATCGACGGCACGCACGCCCAGATCATGGGCAAGGTGGTCAGCGTACTGCGCCGCCTGTAGCCTGCCGCGCTGGTGTTGCCGCGACAGCCGTCACGGCGACAGTCGTCACGGCGACAGTCGTCACGGCGACAGTCGTCACGGCGATCACGAGTGCAGCTGGCCGGCGCTGGCGCTGCTGTAACCCTCCGGTTCTAGCTGGAACGTGGTGTGCGGCACGGAAACGGGGAAATGCTTGCGCAGGCACTCCTGCAGCTGCGAGAGCACTTCGGCCGCCTGCTCCATTGTCAGCCCACGCTCCACGACCACATGCGCCATGAGGATGGGCATGCCGGTCGAGACGGTGCTCGCATGCAGGTCATGCACGGCCACCACGTGAGGCACGTGCTCGAGATGCTCGCGGACCGCATCCAGGTCCAGTCCGTCCGGCGTCTCCTCAAGCAGGACCTTCAACGCGTTGCGCAGCAGCGTGACGGCACGGGGAATCATCATGAGCGCGATCAGCGCGCCGGCGATGGCATCGAAACCATCCCATCCGGTCAATGTCATGACCACGGCCGACGCGATGACGGCGACCGACCCCAACGCGTCGTTCACCACTTCGAGGAACGCCGCCTTCATGTTCATGTTGTCATTGTGCTGTCCTGCGAGAATCAGCATGGATCCGACGTTCGCCGCCAGGCCGATGATGCCGAAGGCCAGCAGCAGGTTCCCGTCGGCAATATGGTCGGACGATACGCCGAACAGCCTCATGCCGGCCTCGATCAGCGCGTACAGGCCGACGAACAGCAGGATCATCGAACCGGCCTCGGCGGTCAGCACCTCAAGCCGGGCCCACCCCCACGTGCGGGCGTTACTCGGCTTGCGCCGCATCAGCACCGCCGTCACCGTTGAAGCGATCAGCACCGACATGTCGGTGAGCATGTGGCCGGCATCCACCAACAACGCCAGCGAACCGGTGATGATGGCGCCGACGACCTCGGCGACGAACACGGTTCCGGTCAGCGCCAGCGTGTAGGTCAGACGCCGCTGATGGGCGCGGCTCGCTGCCTCGGCATCCGCCGTCGTCATGCCGGTCGCCGTCGTCCCGACCGTCGTCATATGGTCGTGTGCCATGTCATCCGCCTTTCCGCGAGAGCCTCCGCCGTGCGAATTGATGGTGAGAGCGTTTCTCACCATCATTCTCAATTAGCCGCCTTAACGCGAAAACCCCGGGCAAAGCCGGGGTTTTCACACGTGGATACCGATTATAGCAGGTATCAGAAGCCGAACTTGGCGGCGGTCTCCTTCAGCGTCTCAGCAGAACGCTTCAGAGCGGCGAGCTCCTTGTCGGAGACAGGCGTGTTGATGGCGGTGTTGACGCCCTTGCGGTTGAGCAGGGTCGGCACGGACATGCACACGCCGGAGATGCCGTGGAAGTCCTTCAGCATGGAGGACACCGGCAGGATGCGGTTGGTGTCGTGCATGACGGCCTCGATGATGTCGACGCCGGACATGCCGATCGCGTAGTTGGTCGCGCCCTTGCCGTTGATGATCTTGTAGGCGGCGTTCTTGACCTCCTGGTGGATCTCCTCACGCTTGGCGGCGTCGAGCGGCTCGTGGCCCGGCAGCGGGGTCCAGTCGCACATCGGGACGCCACCGATGGTGGCGGAGGCCCACAGCGGGACCTCGGAGTCGCCGTGCTCGCCGGCGATGTAGGCGTGGACGTTCTTGACGTTGACGCCGGTCTGCTGGGCGATCAGGAAGCGCAGACGGGCGGAGTCCAGGTTGGTGCCGGAGCCGAAGATCTGGTTCTCAGGAAGGCCGGACAGCTTCTGGGCGACGTGCGTGACAATGTCGACCGGGTTGGTGATGAGCATGTAGATGGCGTTCGGGGCGACCTTGATGAGGTTCGGGATGATCGACTTCATGATGTTGATGGTCGCGCCAGCGAGGTCCAGACGGGACTGGCCAGGCTTCTGACGAGCGCCGGCGGTGATGACCACCATGTCGGCGTCGCGGCAGATCTCGGGATCGTCGGAACCGTCGATGGAGACCGTCGGGTAGAAGCTGGAACCGTGCTGCATATCGAGCACCTCGGCCTCGACGCGCTCCTTGGCGATGTCCTCGAGGACGATCTCACGAGCGAGACCGCGCTGGGCGGCGGCGAAGGCGAGAGTGGAGCCGACAGCGCCGGCACCGACGATAGCGAGCTTAGTGGGCTTGATTGGTGAATCCACCATGTTGCAGACCTCTCTTTTGCACAATGCACCCGTATGGTCACGGGCTTCATTTGGACAACACCATCACTCTATCTACACATGGTGACGTTTGACATGCGTTCATAACGGTTCACACGCCACATGGCAACGTGATTTGCCTCACAGTTCTGTGAACGCTCACCCGCCGCTCACGCGCCGGCCGCATCCTCCTCGGGCGTGTCGACCGCCTGCTCGACGACCTTCGCGGCGAGTCCGCTGTCGACGTCCGCCTCCAGCCACACGCCGTCCGCCCGGTATTCGACCGATTCGACGCTGCCGTACTCGCGCACGCGCGACAGCAGCGAGCCCGCGGAATACGGCAGCAGCGCGGACACGTGCACGCCGGGGACTGGGAGCATCGACTCGATGCGCCCGCGCAGCGCGTCCAGCCCCTCGCCGGAGTACGCCGACGCGAGCAGCGCGTCCGGCTCAAGCGCGGTCAGGCGTTGTCTGGTGATGTCGTCGATGCGGTCGACCTTGTTGAAGACGAGCACGCGCGGTATCTCCGCCGCGCCCTCGATGTCGGCGAGCACGGCGTTGACCGCATCGACCTGCGAGAAGGGGTCGGGATGCGAGCCGTCGACCACGTGCAGGATCAGGTCGGCCTCGGCGACCTCCTCGAGCGTCGACTTGAACGCCTCGATCAGCTGCGTGGGCAGGTTGCGCACGAAGCCGACCGTATCGACGTACGCGTAGAGGCGCCCGTCCTTCGCCTTCGCACGCCTCACCGCGGTGTCGAGCGTGGCGAACAGCGCGTTCTCGACGAGCTCCGCGGAGCCGGTGAGCCGGTTCGTGATCGACGATTTGCCGGCGTTCGTATACCCGACCACCGCGACCGTGGGCAGGCCGTAGCGGCGTCTCGCACCCCGCTTGACCTCGCGGGCGGGGGCCATCTGCCGGATCTGGCGGCGCAGACGGGCGATCCTGGTGCGGATCACACGACGGTCCATCTCGATCTTGGTCTCGCCCGGGCCTCGCGAGCCGATGCCGGCATCCGCGCCCGCGGCCCGACCGCCGGCCTGGCGCGACAGCGAGCCGCCCCAGCCTCGCAGTCTCGGCAGCATGTACTCCAGCTGGGCGAGCTCCACCTGCGCCTTTCCTTCGCGGCTGGTGGCGTGCTGCGCGAAGATGTCGAGGATGACGGCGGTGCGGTCCACGACCTTGACCTTGGTGGCGTCCTCCAGCGCGCGCCGCTGGCTGGGCGGCAGATCATCATCGACGATGATGGTGTCGGCCTCGTTCTGGGCGACGATGTCGGCGAGCTCGCCGACCTTGCCGGAGCCGACATAGGTCGCCGGATCGGGCCTAAGACGCTGCTGCAGCAGGCCGTCGCACACCACGGCGCCGGCGGTCTGGGCGAGCGCGGCGAGCTCTCGCAACGATTCCTCGGCCTGCGCCGCGGTCGAGTCCGCGCTCGACCAGACGCCGACGAGCACGACGCGCTCCAGACGCACCTTGCGGTATTCGACCTCGGTGACGTCCTGCATCTCGCCAAGACCGGCGACCCGTTTCAGCTGGTTGCGCGACTCGCGTTCGCGCCACTCCTCGTTGCTCTCCTGCGCCGCGCCGCCGACCTCGTCAAGCAGCACCTCCGACCTGTCGGCGAGCACGCCCGTCAGCCGCGGCGCCTCCCCGCCGTCCGTCACGACCTCTGCATTCTCCTGGCTCAATGGCTCCTCTGGATTCTTTTCACACGATTGAACTATGGTTGGTTGTTATTATCATCGTTTTGGCAGACATGGACCTTTCCGCGGGCGCCGCCCACGGCCCGCGACGATTCCGGCGGACGGGACATGAGGACACAGGCAGAGGTGTGAGATGAGCGAACAGTATTTCAGTGCGGAACCGTCGTCCGCCGACGTGCGCAGGCGGCTGACCGTGACGTTGCAGGGGCGTGAGACCACCGTGGAGACCTCGAACGGGGTCTTCTCCGGCTCCCGGCTCGACTTGGGCACGTCCGTGCTGCTGCGCGAGGTCCCCGAGCCGCCGGCGCAGGGCGTGCTGCTGGACATCGGCTGCGGATGGGGTCCGGTCGCCCTCGCCCTGGCGTTCGCCTCCCCCGAGGCCGACGTGTGGGCGGTGGACGTCAACGAGCGCGCGGTGGAGCTCACCGCGGCGAACGCCGGCGCGAACGGCTGCGCGAACGTCCACGCGGTGACGCCGGACCAGGTGCCGGGCGATCTTCGGTTCGACGCGATCTGGTCGAACCCGCCAATCCGCGTGGGCAAGGAGGCGCTGCACGAGCTGCTCATGACATGGCTGCCGCGGCTCAAGGAGGGTGGCGCCGCGTATCTGGTGGTACAGCGCAACCTTGGTGCGGATTCGCTGATCCCGTGGCTCGCCACGGCGCTGGGCGACGGCTACGACGTGTCGAAGTACCACTCGGCCAAGGGATATCGGGTCATCGAGGTGCTGCGCCACTGACGAAGACCGTCGACGGCGCCGCCGCGCCCGTATCGCATTGGATGCATTGGATAAGGTGAGGGACAGACAAACCATATGAAGTTCGAGTATCCTTCCGAACTGCCGGTTTCCGCGGCACGCGACGACATCGCGCGGGCCGTGACGCACAGTCAGGTGGTCATCGTCTCCGGACAGACGGGTTCCGGCAAGACGACCCAGCTGCCGAAGATCCTGCTGGAGCTGGGCCGAGGCTCGCACGGACGGCAGATCGTGCACACGCAGCCGCGGCGCATCGCCGCGCGCACGGTCGCCGAGCGCATCGCCGCGGAGATGGGCGTGCGCCTCGGCGACGAGGTGGGCTATCAGGTCCGCTTCACGGACGAGTCATCGCCGAAGACCCGGCTGCGCGTCGTCACCGACGGCATTCTGCTCGCGCAGATCCAGCGCGACCCCAAGCTCAGCCAGTACGACACGATCATCATCGACGAGGCACACGAGCGCAGCCTCAACATCGACTTCCTGCTCGGCTATCTGACGGCCCTGCTGCCCAAGCGGCGCGACCTCAAGCTGGTCATCACGTCGGCGACCATCGACTCGGTGAAGTTCCAGGAGCATTTCGAACACGCCCTGCACACCAAGGTGCCGGTGATCGAGGTCTCCGGCCGCACGTATCCCGTGCAGGTCGTCTACGAGCCGCTCGGCACGGCTCCGGCGCTCATGCGGCACGTGCCCGGCTTCGAGACGGGCGCCATGCCCGGCGAGGAGGCGTATGACGAGCTGACCGCCGCCCCGTCGCGCGACGACGCACGCGGCGGACGCGGCGACTCGCGGCGGGACGTCGACATGGACATGCCGACCGCCGTGGCGCGTGCCTGCGCCGAGCTGGTCATTCATTCCAGCCATGAGCGCGGCGCACGGGACATCCTCGTGTTCGCTTCCGGCGAACGCGACATCCACGAGTTCGAGACCGCGCTGCGCCGCCATTACGGCCCGCGCGCCGACGACATGCGGCGACCGGACGCCATCGAGATCATGCCGCTGTTCGCGAGGCTGTCGGCCAAGGACCAGCACAAGGTCTTCGAGCCGCACACGCACCAGCGCATCGTCATCGCCACGAACGTGGCCGAGACGTCGCTGACCGTGCCGGGCATCCGGTATGTCGTCGACCCCGGCACCGCGCGCATCTCGCGCTATTCCAAGACGGCGAAGGTGCAGCGCCTGCCGATCGAGCCGATCAGCCAGGCAAGCGCCGACCAGCGCGCCGGCCGATGCGGCCGTATCGCCGACGGCATCGCGATCCGCCTCTACTCGCGCGAGGACTACGAGACGCGTCCTCGCTTCACCGAACCGGAGATCCTGCGCACGTCGCTGGGCGCCGTCGTGCTGCACATGCTGTCGGTCGGCGTGGCACGCACCGCCGAGGACGTGACGAATTTCGGATTCATCGACCCGCCGGACATGAAGGCCGTCTCCGACGGCTTCAACGAGCTGACCGAGCTGAAGGCGATCGCCCGTCACCGCGGCGAGGTGACGCTCACGCACACGGGCCGCCAGCTCGCCCGCATCCCCATCGACGTGCGCCTGGGCCGCATGGTCATCGAGGCGGCGAAGTCGACCACGCCGGACACGGTCGCCGCCGTGCTGGTGATCGTCGCGTTCCTCAGCCTGCAGGATCCTCGTGAGCGTCCCGACGACGCGCGCGAGGAGGCGGACCGCATCCACAACCGCTATGCCGACGAGACGAGCGACTACCTGACTGCGCTCAACATCTGGGACCGTGTCTTCCAGGCGGACGGCGAGCCGAGCAACTCGGCGCTGCGCCGCATCTGCAAGACCGAGTATTTCAGCTGGCTGCGCATGCGCCAGTGGCGAGATCTGGTCAAGCAGCTGACCGACATGTGCCACGAGCTCAAGTTCAAGGTAGGCGTGCCGCAGCCGGCGTCGCGCCCCGAGCTGACGGTCCGGCAGCTGCCGATCAACCAGCAGGCCGCCCATTCGCTGTGCTGCTCGTGGGATTCGCGCGGCATCCACACGTCGATGCTCGCCGGCCTGCTGTCGATGATGGGCATGCAGGTCGTTCACGAGCCGAAGGCGTCCGACTTCACTGGGCTCAAGGGCGCGGCGAAGGCCCGTGCCATGAAGCGCGCGCAGAAGAGCGCCCGGAACGACTACCAAGGCGCGCGCGGCATGCATTTCGCGCTGTTCCCCGCCTCGGCGGTCGCCAAGTCGACGCCGCCGTGGGTGATGAGCACCGAGCTGGTCGAGACGAGCCGCCTGTGGGCCCGTTACAGCGCGGCCATCGACCCGGCGTGGGCGGAGCCGCTGGCAGGCCAGCTGACGCGCACGACGTACGCGGAGCCGCACTGGTCGGGCTCGCGCGGCTCGGCGGTGGCGAGCGCCAAGGTGCTGTTGTACGGCCTGCCGATCGTGACCGACCGGACCGTGCAGTGGGGGCGCATCAACCCGATGGAGGCGCGTGACTTCCTGATCCGTCAGGGTCTGGTCGAAGGCGACATCCAGCAGCGGTTCTCCTATGACGACTTCGTGGGACGCAACCGCGACATTCTCGAGGACGCGGCCGAGGACGCGAACCGCACGCGTCAGGTGGCGCAGACGGTCAGCGACGAGGACCTGTACGACTTCTACCAGTCGGTGATCCCCAACGACGTGACCTGCGTTGCCGACCTGGCGAAATGGTGGAAGACGACGCACGACCAGCAGCCGCATCTGCTGGATTTCGACCCGGACAAGGTGGAGCGCCTGGCGGCGGCCGAGTCGGTAAGCCTCGCCGACTACCCCGACCATTGGCATACCGTCGGCACGGACGGCCAACCGATCGACCTGCGGCTGAGCTACGTGTACGACCCGCACGACCCGGCGGACGGCGTCACCGTGCACGTGCCGTTGAAGGCGCTGTCGCGGCTGACGACGGAACAGTTCACATGGAATGTGCCGGGCCTGCTCGACGAGCTGCTCGTCGCGATGATCAAGGCGCTGCCGAAGGCGCTGCGCGTGCAGTTCGTGCCCGCTCCGGACACGGCGCGCAAGATCCGCGCGTGGATCGACGACCGCTACCCCGACCTTCCGGGCTCAGGCGAGATGGGCAGGCCTCATCTGCCCGACGATGCCGGGCAGACGGACGACGGGCACATGTGGCCCGACCTGCCGCACGTGTTCACGCAGGCGGCGATCGCGACCGTCGGCGCGCAGATCCATCCCGAAGTGCTGAACGACGACCTGTGGGAGCGTCTCACGCCGTACCTGCGGATGACGTTCGCGGTCGAGCAGCAGCTGCCCGCCCCGCAGGGCAGGCGCGGACGACGGCCCGCGCGCGGCCCGGTCAAGGTGCTGGGCAGCGGCAAGTCGCTGGTCGAGCTGCAACGCCGTTTCGCCGAGCAGGCGGAGGCGTCGGCGCGGCAGATGATCAAGCGCAAGGCCGACCGTGCCGCCGATCAGGGCAAGCTGGTGGAGCAGGCGAACCTGCTGCACAAGGCCGGCGCGACCACCGAGTCGCGGGCGGCGATGCTGTGGCGTGGCGCGTTGGACGCGCTGCGGCTGCCGTCCGAGCGCATCTCGTCGCGCTGGCTTGGCGCGGAGGCGCTGATGCTCGCGTCCGCCCCCTACCGTTCGACGAAGGATCTGGTGGAGGACCTGCAGCTGGCCGCGGTCAAGCGGCTGCTGCCGACAATCGACACGCTGCCCGACGACAAGGCGCTTGCCGACGCCGTGCTGGACGTGCACGAGGTGTTCGAGGATACGGTCTACGCGGTGGCGCATGACGTGATCGCCATCCTCAAGCAGTATGCGCAGGTCGACAAGGCGACGTCAGGCAAGGCGGACCTGCCGATGCTCTCGGTGCTGCAGTCGGTGCGCGAGCATATCGCCACGCTGGTGTTCCCCGGGTTCATCGGCGCCGCTCCCCCGGACGCGCTGAAGAACATCCCCCGGTATCTTGCGGCCGACCTGATGCGCCTGACCAAGGCGAAGACCGACAAGAACCGCGACGTGCGGTGGGCGTGGGAGGCGGACGAGGCCAAAACGCTGGTGGACAAGGCCGCGGCGAAGGCGAAGGCCGAGCCCGCCGGCCCGAAGCATGAGGCGATGGCCAAGCAGGCCGAAACGGCCCGTTGGATGCTCGAGGAGTTCTACGTGTCCCTGTGGGCGCAGGAGCTGGGCACCGCGAAGCCGGTGAGCATCAACCGCATCAAGAAGGCGCTGGCCTGATCCCCTCGCCGTCTTCATCCCCTCATCCCCTCATCCCCTCACCCCTTCAC
>NZ_WBVT01000030.1 GCF_009193355.1 Bifidobacterium leontopitheci | reverse complement strand
ATAGGGGACGGGGGGTGCAGTGCGTGAGGCGCGGCACAGACCGGTGGGCGGGGTGCGCGAGGTGCAAGATGCGGTGCGGGGACGGCGGACGCAGAAGTGCGAGACGGTGGGGCCGCAGCTACCGTTCGGGTATGGCCGGTCTATGTTTTCCAACGGACCGTACTCGGACTTCGTCTACGAGTACGTTCCGTCATGATTTCATGACAAACCGTACCCGAACAGACCATCCCGAGTACGGTCCGTTGATTTCCCCCAACGAACCGTACTCAAACTTCGTCTACGAGCACGGTCGGCCCACAATCCATGACAAACCGTACCCGAACAGACCATCCCGGGTACGGTCGGTCGAGATTTCATGACGAACCGTACTCAAACTTCCTCTACGAGTACGGTCGGTCACGATTTCCTGACAAACCGTACTCGGACGAGCCGTTCCGGGTACGGTCGGTCGGGAATGCATGACAAACCGTACCCGAGCTTGCCCCTTGAATGACGCGCGCTCCCGACCTGCGTTGGGTTTGCGGAACCGTCAGCAACGCCGATCTGGGCGCCCTTACGTCACGCTGCTCGGGCGTGCACGGTGACGCGGGCGAAAACCCCAATGTTTGCAAGGGTTTTCGAGGGTACGTCACTGTGACCGGGCGAGCAGCGTGACGCGAGAATGCCGCGGCATACGACATGCTGAACCCTGGAAGCGAACACGGGAAACCTGATTACGTACCGCAGGAACAGTTCTCGGGTTGTTGGGACGCGAGCGCAAAACCGCCGATTTCTGGCTCGCATCCCAATGGGCAATGGGACGAGAGCCAGAAATCGGCCGAAATCAGCTCTGGTACCACGAAATCGTGGGACAAGAGACCATGTAAGCGATCACACGAAGCCGCGTCCCAATCATCATTGGGACGCGAGCCCAAAAACCGCTTTTCTCACCTCGCGTACCACGAGCTCGGGCAGAGTGACGCGATTCCCACAAATCGCGAATCTCAACCCGAGCAGGGGGACGCGCAACCTTAGCAGAGTAACGCGCGACCTGAGCAGGGTGACACGCGACCCGATCAAAGTGACGCGCAACCCGATCACGGTGATGCGAAACCCGCGCAGGGTGACGCCATCACCCCCATTGAGGACACCATCAACGTCACACTGCTCGCCCGAGCAGAGTGGCACACCCTCGAAAACCCTTGGAAACACTGGGATTTCATGCGCGCGTCACTGTGCAAGGGCGAGCACAGTGACACAACCCGGACACCGTGACGCGCAACCCGAGCAGAGTGACGCGCGATACGTCCACGGCAAACGCATTGAGCCCCGGCCGCAGAGGGTCGGGGCTCAATGTATGCAAACATCATGCGGCATATGACCACGCACATGCGCGCTCACGCAAGCGCCACGCGCAGTAGTCACACAACCACCACGCGCAACGCCATCACGCACGCGGCGCCATGCCACGCGGATCGACACCACGAGCGCGGCGGCGCCACGCCGCTCACGCAACCGCCACGCCGCGCAGCCACGCGCGCACCACGACGCACACGTGCGCAGCGCAACCACGCCATCACGCGCAGCGGCCACACAACCGCCGCGCACCCGCGCAACTGCACCGCCGCTCACGCAACCGCCGCGCCACGCATGCACACCAGCAACGCGCGCACATCGCGCAACCACGCCATCACGCACGCGGCCACGCACACACAGCACGCACGCAGCCACGCGCGCACAGCGTTACGCACGCAACCTCGCACCGCGACGTCACGCACGCACCGCGCACCCGCGGCCGTCACTTGATCAGGCAGGGCAGCGACGGGCTGGACTCGGCGGACATGCCGATCGCGTTGACGGCGATCACCGAGGCCGTGTAGTTGCCGGGGGTGAGCCCGGCCACGCTCTTCGCCGTGTCGCCGGCTGCGGCCTTGACGACCTTGACCGTGTCCTCAGTGAGGTTGCGCAGGGTGAGCACGTACGAGGTGACGGGCGTGCCGCCGTCGGCGGGCGCCTTCCATGTGATGCTCATCGTGTCGCCGGTGGAGGTGACGCCCGGCTTGTTCGGCTGACTGGGCACTGCGGCGACGATGACCGGCTCGCTCGCCTCGCTCGGCCGGGACGTGCGGTCCTCGCTGTTCGTGGCTTCGATGGTGACCGTGTACGTGCCGCGCGCCACGTTCTCGAACGTGTACGCAGTGGTACCGGCGGGCGTCCACGCGACGCGGCTGGGCAGTCCGGAGGCGGGGTCGACGGGCGTCAGGTGGATGCCGGTGCCGCCTTCGCCGAGGCCGGAGCGGGTGTCGACATCGTTCCAGGAGACGGCGACGGCGCTCGTGTCGGCGAGCAGCTCGGCGACCGGGGCCTTGGGCTGCGGGATCGTGTCGTCCGGCTGGTCGCTGCCGGCGCGGCCGACCTTGAACGGCGCGCTCACGGCGCTGTCGCCTTCGCCGATCTCGTTGCGGCCCTGCACGGTGACGGTCCACTCGCCGGCGGGGACGTCGGTGACGAGCGCGTTCGTGTCGGTGCCGTGGACGGCGACGGGGATGACCTCGCCGGCCGCGTTCGTCAGCGTGAGCGTGGTGCCGAGGATCGGCGAGCGTCCGTCGGAGGCGAACTGCCAGCTGACCTGCACGTCGTGCGCCTGCACGGTGACGCGCACGTCGGTCGGCTCGGAGGGGATGGCCGGCATGTGGTGGTCGGCGAAGACGGCGATCTCGACGAGCTGGAGGGCGTATTCGCCGTGTTCGTTCGGGTTGGAGCGCAGCTTGGTGGTTTCGACCTTGACGTACTGGACGCCGGAGACCGGCGCGAAGTCGAAGGCGCGCGGCTTGCCGTTGGCGGGCAGCGCGTAGCCGCGCTTGTCGGCGACCTTGGTCCACGCCTTGCCGTCCGCGGAGACGAGGATTGCGAAGTCGACGGGGAAGCCCTGGCCCTGGTTCGGGTCGACCGCGCGGTGGCCTGCGGCGAACTCCTGCACGCCGCCGACGCCTTCGCCTTCGCCGTGGAACGCTTCGGCGACCGTGCCGCCGGGGTTTTCGCCGCGCGGCGCGAGCACGACCTGCGCGACCGTGGTCGGCTTGGCGAGCTTGAGCAGCACCCATTCGTCGTGGTCGGCGGCACTCGGCTCGCTGGACCAGCCGAAGTGGTCGTAGTCGGCGGCGAACAGGCCGTCGACGAGCGAGGCGGCGGTCCAGCCGTTGCGCTGCGAGCTGGAGCTGACGCGCACGGTGGCGCCGAGTGCCTTGTTCGCCGCGACGTCGGCGGCCGGCATGGAGCCTGCGGTGAAGTGCACGGTGATGGTGACCGTGTCGTCGTTCTCGCCGGTGTATTCGATCTGGCCGGTGTACGCCTTGCCGGTTTCGAGGCCGGCGACGTTGACGGTGTAGAACAGCTCCTGCTCGTGGCGCAGGTTGCCGGCGAGGCGTTCGACGCTGATCGAGCCGTTCGCGTCGTCCACCACGCGGGCAGTCCACTTTTCGCTCAGCGCGCCGCCCTGCTGGTTGAGGTGCAGGCAATGCTTGACGTTGCGCGACGCCCAGTCGACGCGGCCGAGGTCGATGTCGGGGCGGTTGGAGCCGATCTTCGCGGGCGCCGGGCGACCGATCCAGCCGAGGAAGTTGTCTTCGGTGAACTTGACCTTGCCGGCCTTGCGCACGGTGATCGTCTCGATGAGCTTGGACTCGTACGTTTCGACTTCGCCGGGCACGTGGATCTCGATCGGCGTCTCGACGAACTCGCCGTGGCCGACGGTGACGGTCTTCGTGCCGGATTCGGCCACGCGCCTGGTGCCGTCCTGCGTGTTGAGCGCGCTGATGGTCCAGCTCACTTCGAGTTCGGTGCCGTCGATCTCCTCGTCGTTGTAGACGATGAGCGTGCGCTGCGAGGTGGTGCCGAGCGCGTAGATGGCGTGCGGCAGGCCGAGGCGCGGCTCCTTGTCGTACTCCTTGTCGAACGCGGCGACGTCGGCGTACGAGTTGGCGAAGTAGCGGTAGCCGTCGCCTTCGATCCAGCGGGCGTCGCCGGTGGCCGTCGGGTCGAACTGCGGGCGCAGCAGCGCCTTCGGGTTGAGGCCGTGCTCGGTGGCCTGCTGGTCGAGCTCGACGACCTTCTCGATGTTGTCGTAGATGAACATCGACAGGCAGAACGGCTTCCAGTTGGCCATGCGCGTGGTGCGCACGCCGCGGGTGACGCGGCCGACCTCGCGGCCGAAGTCGGCGCGGGAGATCGTGTCCGGGTTGCCGTTGAGGCGGCCGTGGTAGATGTCCTTGATCGTGCCGTCCTCGGCGTACTGCGGGATGCCCGCGGTGGAGACGGAGAACTCCTCGCCGGCGCCGAGCGGCAGGTCGCCGTCGATCTGGTACAGGTCGTAGATGTCGGGCGCGGAGGTCATGCCGGACGGGTAGCCGCCGAAGTAGTGGCGCGAGTCCTCGTTGGTGATCGGCTTGTTGAAGCCGTCGTTGATGACCATGCGCGTCGGGTCCTCGCGGTTGGCGGCGGCCTCGAGCGGCGGGATGAGGATTTCGGCGTCGTTCGGGTTCCACGCCTCGTTGGTGGTGGACCACAGGATGATGGACGGGTGGTTGCGGTATTCGCGCACCCAACGCTCCACCCATTCGACGTAGTAGCCGATGGCCTCGTCGGAGTAGTTGAGGTAGTACGGCGGGTCGAGCGAGACGTTGGAGGTGGAGCCGGGGTTCCAGAACGCGGTCTCCTCTTCGAGCAGCATGCCCATCTCGTCGGCGTGGTCCATGAGCACGTGGGAGGGCACGGAGCGGATGTGGTTGCGGATGATGTTGCAGTTGGCGTGCTTGTAGGCGTCGAGCCACGCCTTGGCCATCTCGTCGGTGGCGTGGTTGTCGTCGAGGATCACGCCGTAGGCGTCGCCGATCTCGTTGATGAGGTCGCGGTCGCCCTGGTTGAGCAGGCACAGGGAGTCGCCGCGCAGGCGGATCTTGACGCCGTTGAAGATGTAGGCGTCGCCTTCGCGCCAGAACTGGCGGAAGCCGAAGCGGTCCGAGTACTCGTGCACGGGTGCGGCGGCGGCATTGCTGTCGGCGATGGCCGCGTCGACCGTGTACAGGAACGGATCGGCGCGCGACCAGTAGTGCGCGGTCGGCCAGCCTTTGGCAAGGCGCACGACGGCGGTCTCACCGGCGGCCACGTGCACGGCGGCCGGCTCGAACGTCAACGCGGCGGGCGCGGACGGGTCGGCGACCTCGTGCACGGCGGCGGTCAGGTCGAGGTCGGCGTCGGCGGCCGTGTGGTTGACGACGGTGACGTTCACGGCGAGTTCGTCGTCGCTGGGGTCGGCGTTCTTCTTGAGGTCGGGCATGATCTGCAGGTCGTCGATGCGCAGCTTCGGCTTGGTGACGATCGCGACGTCCTCGCCGATGCCGACGCGGCCGACGATGTTCTCGACGCCGAACGGGAAGAGCAGGCGGTCGGGGCCGCCTTCGGTGGCGAGCGCGTCGTCCGGCAGCGCCTTGACGCTCCACACCTCGATGCGGATCTCGTTGGGCTCGCCGGGTCGCACGGCGTCGTTGACGTCGAGGTCGTACGGCAGCAGGGTCATCAGGTAGCCCTTGGTGGTCATCGGGCCGACCGAGCGGCCGTTGACGTACACCTTGCCGAGCGTGGCGAGTGCGCCGACGTGCAGGAACACGTCCTCGTCGGTGATGTCGGCCGGCAGGTCCACGGTCTTCACGTACACGCCGTGGTGCAGGCCCTTCTCCCATTCCTTCGGATATCCGGTGGTCGCGGGCAGTGAATCCCACCAGGTCGGCACGACGATGTCGAACCGCTCGTCACCGCCATTGGGGTAGAAGTCCCACACGCCATTGAGGTTGAGCCTCATTGCAATGCCTTTCGCTTGTCGTTCGTTCTTGTTGCCGGGGCCGGGCTTGTCGCCGCCCATGCCTCGCCGGTTTCCCGGAGCACGTTTGCCAAGATAGCCGGGCATTGCGTTTGCTGTTTTTTGCCACACCGTTTTTGCCGTGGTTTGCAGTTTTTTGCCATGCGTTTTGCCATAATCGACGGTCCTACCGGCAAATAACGCCCTCGTTTGCCAATTTGCCGATTCCGCAGGCGGCGTCGACGCCCGCCAATTACACTCATAACCGATTGAGACGTTTCGCGGGGTTCGGACGTCGGCGAACCCCGCCGAAGACGGATAAGACAAGGTCCCGCCCCAAGGAACGGGCGGCGGGACGCAGGCAGATTCAACGGAACGGAGTCAGCTATCATGCATCGTCGCTCGCACATGCGCGCCGCCATCGCCATGACCATCGCAGCCGCGGCAACCCTCGCCGGCTGCGGCGGACCGTCCTCCGGCAACGGCGGATCCGACCGGTCCGGCGTCACCGAGATCACGCTGTGGACATGGCAGTCCACCATCGACGATTTCGTCACCGCATTCGAGAAAACCCACCCGGACATCAAGGTCAAGGCGGTCAACGTCGGCGCGAACGAAAACGAATACATGCAGCTGACCAACGCGATCAACGCCGGCCACGGCATCCCCGACGTCGTCTACCTCGACTTCAACGCGGTCCACCAGTTCGCCATCTCCGACCAGCTGCGCGACGTGAGCGGCCTCGGCTACGACGGCATCGCCGACGACTTCACGTCCGCCGCGAACACGAACGTGACCGTCAACGGCAAGCCGTACGGCCTGCCGATCTCGTCCGGACCGATGGTCATGTTCTACAACAAGACCGTGTTCGACAAAGCCGGCGTGACCTCCGCGCCCGCCACGTGGGACGAGTACCGCGCGGCCGCACGCAAGATCGCGGCGATGGGCGACGGCAAGGCGCACATCACCAACGACACCGGCGACACCGGGTTCCTCACCTCCATGCTCTGGCAGGCCGGCGCCAAGCCGTTCAGCGTGGACGGCACCACGATCGGCATCAACATGAAGGCGAAGAACGTGTCGAAATTCACCGGCATGTGGCAGCGGATGATCGACGACAAGCTCATCGACACCACGACGCCCATGTGGACCGACGACTGGTGGCACAAGCTGGACGACGGCTCCATCGCCACCGTGCTCACCGGCGCGTGGCTCACCTCGTCCATGGAGAAGAACCTGAACGCCACGCGGGGGCAGTGGCGCGTGGCGCCGATGCCGCAGTACAGTGCGGGCGCGCACGAGAACAGCGAGAACGGCGGCGGCGCGCTCGCCCTGCCCAAGGGCACGGACGACGCGAAGACGAAGGCCGCGTACACGTTCGCCAAGTGGTTCGCGCACGACGGCGGCGTCAAGGTCAACCTCGGCCAGGGCGGTCTGCCGCCATTGAAGTCGGTGCTGGACGACGCCGACTGGCTCGCCGAGGCCAGCGACTTCTTCGGCGGGCAGAAGACGCATGAGACGATCGCCGCCGCCGCGAAGGACGTGCTGCCCGGATTCGAGTACCTGCCGTACATGGCCCACGCGAACACGGTCTCGGTCGATACGGTCGGCCAGGCATATCACGGCAAGTTCACCCTGCAGGAAGGGCTCAACCGCTGGGGCGAGACGCTCAAGGACTACGGCCGCGAAGAGGGCTTCACCGTCAAGTAGGGGTTGCGCAGGGGCCGGTGGTAGATTTGCGGCCATATTCGACTCATACCTGCGTCCTTCTGGTCGGAAACGGACGCTACGGAAGCAATCTGCGGGCGTTTTCGACCAACTCCAGTTGTGTTCAGGTCGCAAACGGACGCTCCCAAGACGATTTGCGGTCGTTTGCCACGAGTCCCCGGCACTCCTAGTCGCAAGCGGACGCAATACAGCCGATTTGCGGTCGTTTGCGACTACTATTCGAGGGCTTCTAGCCGAGAACGGACGAAAACCACCCCCGCAGCAATCGCCAACTCCCGAAATCCTCCCATCCTGCCCACCCAGATGGGAGAAAAACAGGAGTCCACACCCCCAACTCCCGGAATCCTCCCATTCCAATCCCCTCTTGTGGGAGAATCCCGGGAGTCCAACCCGGAAACTCCCGGTTTTCTCCCATTCTGACTCCACCAAACGGGAGAAAACCGGGAGTCCGGCCCCGCAGTAGCCGCCAACTCCTGTTTTTCTCCCATTCCGCACCATCCAAATGGGAGAAAAACAGGAGTCCACACCCCCGACTCCCGAAATCCTCCCATTCCAATCCCCTCTTGTGGGAGAATCCCGGGAGTCCGCCCGGCCCGCGGCATGCATCCCGGTTCGGCCGCCAACAGGGCCGTCGCAGAGCCCGGCCACCGGCTCCGCCCCCGCTGGCGGGGGCTGTCAGCGAAGCCGACTGGGGGTGGTCACCCGCCCCACTCTCACACGCGGATCATCGCATACTGCGACTCGTAGAGCCGCCAGTACGCACCGCGCCGCTTGAGCAGCTCGGCATGCGAGCCGTGCTCGACGATCTGACCGTGGTCGATGTAGAAGATCTCGTCGGAGTTCTCGATGGTCGACAGCCGGTGCGCGATGATGAACGACGTACGCCCCTTGAGCAGATGCCGCAGGCCTGCCTGCAGCGCCTCTTCGGTGCGCGTGTCGATGTTGCTCGTCGCCTCGTCCAGGATCAGTATCCTCGGGTCGGCGAGCAGCACGCGCGCGAACGCGATGAGCTGCCGCTGTCCGGCGGACAGCGTCGAGCCGCGCTCCTCCACCGTCGTGTCGTAGCCGTCCGGCAGCTCCATGATGAACTCGTGCGCGTGCACCGCCTTCGCCGCCGCCTCGATCTCCTCGTCGGTCGCGTCGAGCCGCCCGTAGCGGATATTCTCGCGCACGTTGCCGGAGAAGATGAACGTGTCCTGCAGCATGACGCCCATCTGCCGGCGCAGCGAGTCGAGCGTCACGTCGCGCACATCATGGCCGTCGATGGTCACCGAGCCTTCCGTCACGTCGTAGAAGCGGCTGAGCAGGCTCACGATCGTGGTCTTGCCGGCGCCGGTGGGCCCGACGAGCGCGATGGTGCGGCCCGGCTCCACGTGGAAGTCGACGAGGTTCAGGATGTTGCGCCCGTCCGCCTCGTAGCGGAACACGACGTCGTTGAAGTCGACCCGGCCGTGCACGGTCGGCAGCGGCTTCGCGCCCGGCCGATCCTCGATGTCGGGCGTGATGTCGAGCGTCTCGAAGATGCGCTCGAGGTACGCGGAGCAGGTGATGAGCTGGTTGTAGAAGTTGCCGATGTTGATGACCGGGTTCCAGAAGTTGTTCGCGTAGCCGACGAACGCGATCAACGTTCCGGTGGTGACCGCCACGCCGCCGAAACCGGTCACGCCGACGTAGTAGATCATCGCGATGGTCATGACGGAGATGGTCTGCACGCCCGGCCACATGAGGAACTGGATGTGCACGGCACGCATCCACGCGCGGCGCACCTCGCCCTGCTGCTCCTGGAACGCGGCGAACTGGGTGCGCTCCTGCGCGAACGTCTGCGTGGTCTTCACGCCGGCGATCGACTCGTGGATGAAGGCGTTGAGGTTGCTCTGCTTGTTCGACAGGATGCGGAACGCCCGCCGCTGCAGCACCTTGAGCACGTACACCCATGCGACGAGCAGCGGGAACAGCACGAGGCTCCACAGGGCGAGCCGCCAGTCGATGGCGAACATGACGACCAGCGTGATCATGAACGTGAACACGTCGGAGATCACGTTGATCAGGCCGGAGCTGAGCGTGTCCGACAGCGTGTTCACATAGTTGACCACGCGGATGAGGATCTTGCCGTGCGGGCGCGAGTCGAAGTAGCTGAACGGCAACGTCTGGATGTGCGTGAACAGGTCGCGGCGCATGTCCTTGAGCATCATCTGGCCGACGCGCGTGATCGCCACCGTGCGGTAGCGCAGCCCGATCTCGTAGACGACGATGAGCGCGGCGAGCAGGCCGGCGAGCAGGCCGAGCCGTCCGAGGTCTTTGTTCGGGATGGCGTCGTCGATCATCACCTTGGTCAGGTACGGCACGCTGACCACGATGCAGCTCATCGTGATGACGACGGCGAGGATGCGGGCCACCTGGCCCAGATACGGTTTCAGATACGCGCCCACGCGGATGATGTCGTGCAGGTTGATCTGCTCTTCGAGCTCCTCGTCCTCGCGGTAGGTGTTGCGTTGCGCCATTGGTCTCCTCCCTTCTCGCTCACTCGTCGCTGCCGGCGGCGGTACTGCCGGCGACGTTCCCGGTAGCGTCCCGACCGACAACATCCCGACCGGCGACGTCTTCGTCGTACCCTTGCGACGCCCCCGCCTGCAGGCCGAGCTGCTTGCGGTAGATGCTCCAGTACCGGCCGTGCGCGGCGACGAGCTGGTCGTGCGTGCCACGTTCGACGATGCGGCCGTGCTCGAGCACGAGGATCATGTCGGAGTCCTTGACCGACGAGATGCGGTGCGCGATGGTGATGATCGTGCGCGTGCCGTCCAGCTCGCGCAGATGCTGCTGGATCTCCGCCTCGGTCTCCATGTCGACGGCCGACGTGGTGTCGTCCATGATGAGCACGCTCGGATTGTCGGCGAGCGCGCGGGCGAGGCTGAGCCGCTGCTTCTGCCCGCCGGAGAGGCCCACGCCGCGCTCCCCCACCACGGTGTCGTAGCCGTCAGGCATGGATTGGATGAAGCTGTCCGCGCCGGCGATCTGCGCCATGCGCTGGATGTACTGTTCGTCGATGCGCCGGCCGGCGTTGCCGTCGCCGCCGTCCGCGCCTGGCTCGGCGTCGCTGTCGCCGGCCGCGGCGCCACCCGAGCCGAGCCCGAAGCCGATGTTGCCTTCGATGGTGTCGGAGAACAGGAACGTGTCCTGTGCGACGATGCACACCTGCGAGCGCAGCGTGGCGAGCGGCCAGTCGCGCGCGTCCACGCCGTCGATGAGCACGCGCCCGGAAGTCGGGTCGTAGAAGCGCGCCACCAGGTTGACGAGCGTGGACTTGCCGGCTCCCGTCTCGCCGAGGATGCCGAGCTTCGTACCGGCCGGCACGTGCACGTCGATGTCCTTGAGAATCGGCGTGCCGGGGTCGTCGGGGAACGCGAAGTCGACATGGTCGAACCGTATGTCGCCGCGGATGTGCGCGGCCGGCATGACGGACGACGTTGTAAACGTTGTAGCAGACGACGTCACCGCAGACGACGTCACTGCAGACGACGTCGCAACTGACGTTGCCGACCCCGCACCCGGCTCCGCGGCCGCCGCGGCAGCACCAGCAGCGCCGGCTGCGTCCACGATGTGCGATTCGGTCGTCAGCAGCTTGCGGATCTTGATGCAGCTGGCGTTGAACCGCTGCCAGTCGTTGATCAGCCAGCCGGACTGGCGCACCGGGCCGTCGATCATCCACAGGAAGCTGTTGAAGCTGACGAGGTTGCCGAGCGTCATCATCCCGCGAATCACCAGGAACCCGCCGAAGCCGAGCGTGATGAGCTGCAGCGAGAAGCCGAGGCCGTCCAGCCAGGGCATGTACCGGCGCGAATTGTAGGCGAGGTCCATGTTGCGCTGCATGTAGTCGTCGTTGCGTTCGTCGAACTTCTCGGTCTCGTACGGCTCGCGCACGAACGCCTTGACCACGCGGTTGCCTTCGATGTTCTCCTCGACCATCGAGTTGAGCGAGGCGAGCGAGTTGCGGATCGCGTAGAACAGCGGGTGCGCGTGTTTCGACAGGCCGCGCGTGAGGACGAACAGGAACGGCGTGACGCAGGCGAGCGCCAGCGCGAGCCGCCAGTCGATGGTGAACATCATGGCGAGCGCGCCGATGAACATGACCACGCAGTCGAGCACGTTGTAGCTCACCCAGCTCAGCGCGTGGCGGATCGCGTCGGTGTCGGAGGTCATCCGGCTCATGATGTCGCCGGTGCGCGTGTGGTTGAAGTAGGTGAAGTCGAGCTGGTGCAGCTTCTCGTATTCGTCGCTGACGAGCCGGTAGATGGAGTTCTGGCCGAACCGTTCCATCCACATGGTGTACCCGTAGCGGCCGGTGACGCGGATGAGGGTGAGGAGGATCATCAGGCCGCACAGTCCCGGCAGTTCGGCCGTATGCCCGCCGACGATCACGCGGTCGACGATCACGCCGGCGAGCAGCGGGATGGTCAGCGCCATCGCGTTGTTCATGCAGAACATGACGAGCGCGCCCGCCACGCGCGGCCAGTCCGGCCTGCAGTACGGCATAATCCACCGCAGGTTGCCGGCGTCCTGGTTCTTCGCCGGATCGACGTACATGTGTCCCCCTCCATGTCTTTTCCGCAACAGTCTCTTCTGCAGCGGTCGCTTCATGACCGTTGCACCGCAAGCCGACGCCCCGCTCCGCGTCTTTCGCGAGGCGCCTTTCGCGAGCGCCACACGGGTCTTCGACGACCGGTATTGACAGTCTAACGCGCGACGAAAAAAAGCGGTAGATATCTACCGCTTTTTGATTCGCCGTCCCAGCACACGGCGTGTCGCAGATCGCCCGGCCGCCCCCGCCACGGCCTTCCGCAACGCCTTCTCACGCCCCGTCCTTGCCGCGCATCAGTCCCTCCACCGCCTCTTGCAGACGGGCCACCTTATCCTCCAGCTCATCGATGCGCCGCGACTGCTGCACGATGATCATGTCGCGCAAGCCGCCATCGCCCCGGCCGTTCGCCCGGCCGCCGTCCTGCTCGCCCGCACGCCCATGCGTCGACACGTCGCCGTAGGCGTGCGTCGGGTCCCCGCGGCGTTGCGGCCCGCCATCATCCGCCACCGGGTCCAGCCGCCCGTCACCGACCGCGCCGAACTGCTGGCGCCAGCGGGCCATGCATCGTTCGATGCGCTTGTATCCGATGAGTTCCGGCCCCAATCCCGACTCGCGGAAGATGGCCGCCGGCGACTCCCCCGCGGCGTTGCGCCGCACGCATTCCATCTTGAAACGTTTCGTATACGTGATCCGACCGCCCGTCACCCGCCGCACCGCAGGCAGCGACGTCAGATAGGCGATCTCCTCCTGCGTGAACACCGAATTGCCCATGTCGGCCACCTTCCCGCCACCTTCGTCTTCATCTTGCTGCATATGGCAAAAGCCGCGAGGCCCGGAACGCTTGAGAAAGCAGCGTTCCGGGCCTTGCGGCCGCTCGCCCCGGCGTGCGGTGACGACCGACGGCACCGCCATCCGTCACCGCACGCCGAGGTGGTTCAGACCTCACGCACGCAGCGCGGCGCGGGTCTTGCGGGACTTGCCGTACACCGTGGCGGCGGCGCCGGCGAGCAGCGCGGCGATCACCACGAACAGCGCGATGCCGGCGGCACCGGTCTTCGGCAGCTCGGTCACGTTGGTCACGTTCTTGACGACCGGAGTCTTGCCTTCCGTGAACGTCACCAGGCCGAAGAAGTCGTCGGCCTTCTCGTACGTGACGGCGCCAGCCTTGTCGACCTTGACCGTGAACGACGGCAGCGCGGTGTTCCAGTAGCCGTCAGGCGCCCGGGTTTCGATCACCGTGTAGGTGCCCTCGCCAAGTCCCTTGACGTTGACGACGCCGTCAGCAGGCGTCACGAGAGTGTCATACGGACCGTTCGTGTTGTCGGCCGCGGCGTTCTGGTCTTCGGCCAGAACGTACGTCCCGTCCGCGCCCTTGGTGAACTTCAGCACGGTCTCGCCGCTCTTGACCTGGAACTGGGCGCCGGCCAGCGGCGTGGTCCCGTCGCCGCCGACCTTGGTGAAGCTGAATCCGGCGGTCCTGATCTTCTCGGAGGACGCCTGGGAGCTGCTGCCGGCGTTGTCGACCTCCACCTTGTTGCTCACGCCGTCCGTAAGTTCCAGGATGTCGCTATTGATGGTCACGTCGTAGGTCAGCGTGATGACCTTGCCGATGAGCTTGCCGTCGACCGCGGCCTTCTTGGCGTACTCGGTCACGTCGACGGTGAACGCGGACGTGCCGTCGGCCCTCCACGTGTCGTCCGTCACGCCGGCCGGTTTGGTCAGCGCGAACGCCGGATCGATGTCCTTGCCATCGACCTGGACCTTGATGGAGGCGAAGTCGACGGTCTGGCCCTTGGACGGCGTATCGGTGAACGTGAAGGCGGTGGACGGGTCGCTCAGGTCCTTGCCGATCCAGTTCGGGACCTTGGCGGTCACCGTGTAGGTCTTCTTCTGGCCGATGGACGCGGCGGTCGTGTCCACGGTCTTGGTGACGGTGGTGATCTCGTTCTTCACGTCGACCTCGCCGTCGATGTACTGCGTCGGCACCTGAACGGTGGCGCCGTCCTTGACGGTGACCTTGGTGCCGACGAGGATCGGCAGGGATGCGGTGACCGTATTGTCGCCGTCCTTGCTTGCACCCGTGGTGTCGAAGAGCAGGTACAGGCCCGGGTCGGCGAGCGTGTAGGTCACGCGCCTGCCCTCATCCGAGGTTGCGGTCTGGGCGGCAGTGAACGCGGTCGCGCTGTCTTTCAGCGACGACAGGCCATTGACGAAATCACGCAGGCGGCCTGCGTACGGGGCCGCGGCGGAGTCCTTCAGATTGTTCGAGACCCACGCCATCGGGTCGCCGTCGGGCGCGACGCCGTTGTTCGCCGCCTTGGCCGCGGCGACGATGGCCGCCTGGACCGTTGCGTCCGACGTGGTCGTCAGGCTCAGCGTGCTCGTCGTGCCTTCGGCCTCATACAGGTTGTAGTCGGCGAGCTTCACATACGCGAACGTGCGGTCCTTCAGCCGGGCGGCGTCATCGGCGTTGATGGCGATCGTCGCGGGCGTGATGGTCACATCGCCCGTCGCCGCATTGGCCGAGACCGCCCCGAGGGCGAACCCGCTCAACAGCGTCGCCACTGCGGCGACACCGGCGAAAAGCTTCCTCAACTTCATGGGAATCCTCTCTTTCCTGATTGTTGTTATCGTGCGGATCGTTCAGGCTGAGGCCCTTCGCCGCAGCCTGAACGATCCGTAAATCCCGTTATGACGGTCCGTAACGGAACGTCTGATGGAACACGTCGGCTACAACGCCGACGGCATTCCCTTGCGCCGACGCCACTGGCAGGCGCCCGCCGCGACAGCCGCGGCGAGACCGGCGACGACACCGCCGACGATCAGCCAGTCGCGCATCGTCCCACCGGTCATCGGCAGCGACGATACGGCGGCGAACGAGTTCACGAACGTCGGTCTGCCCGGACCTTCACCCGAGCCCTCCGCCGAGCCGCTCCCGTACGTCACCGTCGCAACGAGCCGTCCGTCGGTGTCGGCCGTCACGGTCACCGTCACCTTGACGCCTTGACCGTCACTGCCGTTGCGTTTCGTCACGTCGTAACTCCAGCCGGACGCCGGGTCGGCCGTGTCTTCGGCGACCAGGAACTCGTACGTGCCGGGCTTGGTGAACACCAGCTGCCCGAAGTCGACGTCCTGCGTGGCGTCCTGCCTGATGCCGCCCTTGGTCGATGCGGTGACGCCGCCCTCCGGGAACGCCGTCACCGTGCCGTTTCCGGCGCTGTCGTCCGTCATGACATACACCGGTGCGTCCGAGCCGTCGGTCGCCGCACGACGCAGCGTGAACGAGAATCCCCTGCCGTCGGGAGCGGTCCAGTCCGCGCCCGTGACCCGTTTCGTGACGCCGGCCGTCGCCTTGACGCCGTATCCGTTCACCACATGCACGTGCCGTTCGCCGGTGTGCCCGATGACGCCGCTGGCCGTGCCGTCCGCACCGACCTTCGTCGCGCCGCCGTCCTTGGATTCGACGCGCAGCCGGTAGAATCCCGCCGGCATTGAGGTTTCCGCCACGGTATAGCGCACGCCTTCCGGCAGCGAGGCGAACACGGCGACCTGGCCGTCCTTCAGCGCGATCGCGCCGGTGCCGTCCCCGCCAAGCGTCATGGTCTGCTCCGGTCCGCAGTCGCGATACCCGACGGCCTCCTTGTCGTCGACCGTGCATGTCGCATACGGATAGCCGTCAGCCAGCGCCAGCTCGCCGTCACCTGCCTTCAGCGTCACCGTGAAGCCGAATTCGGCGTCCGAATCCGGCTTGGCGCCCTCACCTTCGACCGACTTCGAGATCTTCAGCACCGGCGCCGCCTCGTTGGTGAACTGCGCGATGACCGAACCGGTGACGACGTTGCTCAGCCGGACGTCGGCCGTCAGGTTCTTGTTGGTGCCGGCGACCTTGTCGTCGTTGTCGGGCGCCCCCGCGCGCAGTCCGGTGCGATCCGCCTCGCTGTTGTAGTCGGAATCCTTGGTGTTGGCGTCGTCCTGCGTGGAGCTGATGATGCCGAACCCGCTGTCGAACGCGAACAGGGTGTCGCCGTCGGGCTCGCGCGGACTGTAGCCGTATTTGAGCGCCGGCGCGGTGTCATTCTTATCGTCGCCGACGTCGTACTTGAGCCGCAGCGGATCGGTCGTGGCGTTCCCGATCACCACTTCGCCGGCCGCCGTGCCGCCGGTGTCGTCACCGCCCCGGCTCACGCGGCTCGCATTCGCGCTCACGTCGTTGAAGTCCACGGTCGGCGCGCCGGAACCGGCGGTGAACCCGGTCACGGTTCCCGGAGCGCTGGTGATCCACGTGAGCGTGTTGTCCGTGTCGTCGTTGGTGGCGAAGGACGACATCGGCCGCACGAGCCAGCCGGCGCCGCGCAGCACCCTGAGCCCGTCATCAGGCTTGCCGGCGTCCACGAAGACGCCGTAGTCGTTGACGACCACCTTGGAGCGCACGCCGCTCGCGACGTACCCGCTCGGCGCCTGGGTCTCGACCAGACAGTACGTGCCGGATTCCAGCACGTGTCCCGCAGACGGGAACATCGCCGTGCCGTTGACCTTCAGCTGCGCCGCATCGTCAGGCCTGCCGACCGTGGTCACCGTATCGTACGGCTCGCCGAGGTCGGTCGTCGCGCAGTCGGACGTGCCGTCCCCGGACTGGCTGCCGCTCACCCGGTACAGGCTGAACGTGCCGTCCGCGAGCGAGCGGCCGGTCCCGTCCACCTTCTGCACGAACAGTTCGTTCTTCACGTTCGATACATAGAAGTTCACGGAGAACTGACGGACGAACGGATCGTCGGCATTGTCGAAGTCCAGGCGCACGGTGTCGCGGACCGTGACGTCGTCGACCGACCTGGCGCCCGCCGCGTAATAATACGCGACCGTGTACTCGGCCTGGTCCTTCCGCCCGTCCGGCAGCATGTAGTAGTACTGCTCGATGTTGCCGGGCAGGTTGTCGACGGTCACTTCGTAACCGCCGCTTGAGGTCAGCGAGAACACGTCCGCGCCCTTGTTGGCCTTGATGGTGTCGACGACGCCCTGCATGCCGGTGTCCGGCTCGTATTTCCAGCCGTTGAGCTGGTCGCCATGCACGCCGTGCCATGCGTCGGTGTCGCCGATTCCCTTGCTCTTGTCACGCTTGAGCACCACGGCGAACATGAGGCCGTTCGACGGGTCGACCGTGTTGCCGTCCACGTCCCTGATCGTCGTGGACGCGGTCGTCGTCACCTTGGGCAGCGCGAGCGAGCCGGTGTGCCACATGCTGCCCGTATCGGCTGGATCCGTGACGGACAGCACAACGCCGCTCTTCGTACCGGTCGTGGAACTCTGGTCCTCCACGTACCTGAGGTGCATGCCGGACGAGCCGCCCGACGACATGGGCACAGCCTTGCGGTATCCGCTCGGCACGACGGTCTCCTCGAGGATGTAATGGTCGAATCCGCGGGTGTGCAGGTCGTCGAAGCTGACGACCTTGCCTTCCCCGTCCTGCAGCACCAGCAGGCCGTTCTCGTCGGTCGTGCCGGAGCCGACCTCCTGCCTGCCGCCGCTGTAGTCGGCGTTGACGGTGTATAGCGTGAACCGTGCGCCGCGGACCGGCTCGTTGTTCTGGTCGACCTTGTGAATGTCGCTTTCGGGAATGGTCTTGAGGTTGAACTTCAGGCTCATGTTCGAGTCGGAGCCGCCGCGTTCGAGATAGAAGAAGTTCAGCGTGTGGTAGGTGCCGTCCGCGAACGTGTCGCCGTTCCACTGGGTGACGGAGGTCGCGCCCGCGGCTTGGTACAGGTCCTTGAGCGTGGTGCCGGGCCGTCCGGTGACGGAGACCTCGCCGGTGCGGAAGTTGACGTCCAGCGACGAGGCGATGTGGATGCCGCCGAGGTCGCCCACCAGCACGCCGTCGATGAAGACCCACACGTCATCGTCGCCGGAGAAGTGGTACTTCATGTCCTGGTTGGTCTTCTCGATCCTGCCGCCGTTGGGCTGCACGAAACGCGACGACATGGATAGGCCGAAATGATGGTTCATCCCCGGGGAGACGGACGTCCTGTCGTTGGCGGCAAGGGTGCCGCCGCTCTCCCGCAGCACGTCCGCAGCGGGGTTGAACGGGAAGAACTGGCCGTTCTGCGAATCCCTCACCGCGGTCGACGTGCGGACGCCCCACGTGTCGTACAGCGTCCAAGCGTTCCCGTCGGACTCGCCGGTGTCCAGCGTGGCGTAGTTCGCGGACTGGAACGTGCCGTCGTTCATCGCGTCACGGTTGGCGTTGTAGTAGTAATATCCGTTGTCATCCACCTGCAGCAGGCCCTTCGTGTCCATGTACGAGGCCTTGCCGGAGTGGGACGAGCCGTCGAACAGGTACGCCAGGGATTCGTCCTGCGTGATGCCGAGTGAGGCGCTTCGCTGCAGCATGGGGTAGCCGTTCTGCAGGGTGCTTTTCACCATGCCGGTGCGCGGCGTGGTCGTGCCGGTCCATGTGTTGAACGCGGGCAGATCGCCTTGCCGGCTGTAGAACTTCAGCTGCTGGCCGGCGTTGATGCCGATGTCGCTCCAGTTGGTCGGGTCGCTGTTGTCATCGGCGTCGCGGCCGTCAAGCCAGTAGTCGAACGCGTTGATCGTGGTGCCGTTCGGGGAGACGCCCTTCACCACATGGTCGCCCAGGGCGTACGGAGCCGCGGCATCGGTCGCGGCCGGGGTCGGGTTCGCGGCAAGCGCGGTGCCGGCGACGCCGACCGTCGCCATCATCGCCGCCGCCGAACCGGCCGCCAGCAGCCTTTTCGATATCGACCGCCATACGTCACGCAAGCTAGACATGCATCCCTGCCTTCCGCTTCGTTGTCCCCGCAGCCGACGCTTCCTCATCGCATCGTCGCTGCACACACTGTCTGATATCCATGCAAGCAACACGGGACGCACGGCTCAACCCCCGAGAAACGCCTTTCATACCCCACGATATTGAAAACCATTGGAATTCCAACGGTTTCAGCATGAATGACATACCCCCCCCCCGATAAAAACAGTCCAACATTTGAACAGTAACTGCCTAGACACCAGGGAAAAAGCTGTCATACCATGCAATGGGTGCAATCCGGAGCGGGGCATGGCGCCGGGGACTGCGCGCGGCACCCCCGCCGACACGGCTCGTGACCGGCATTACTACGCGGGCGCACAACAAAGAAAGACCCGACGGGGGAACCGTCGGGTCTTAAGAGAAGAGAGAAGAAGGGGTTCAATTATGGGGTCAAACTGCAACCTCACCAGCGGTGTTCACTGCTGACATGTTCTATATAACCGCCGCTTGCTGTGAGGAACGATGCGTGTTCCTCACAGTTTCCTGAGAACCATGTGTCGGGATGGTGAGTACCGCCACGGCGGCGGCCTCGGCGGCGGCCAGGACCTCGCCGGCGACCGCCACGTGACCTCGCTGGCGGCCGTCGACTCCACACCCAGTCCCATTCCCGACCACCAAAACGGGACCAAACCGGGAGCAGGACCGGCGGACTCCCGATTTTGTCCCATTTCCAGCCACCAAAACGGGACTAAACTGGGAGCAGGACCGGACTACTCCGCATCCAGTCCCATTTCCGACCGCCGAAATGGGACTCGGCTGGGAGTCTCAGACCGGAGCGGTCACTTCTCAGCCGCGCCGGCCGTCCCGACCGCGCCGGCCGAGCCGACCGTCCCGCCAGCCCCGCCCTTCCCGTCGCCGCCGTCGAGCAGCCCTCTCACGTCGGACGGCAGGCACGACCAGGCGTAGGCCACCTGATAGTCGTATTCGCCGTCCTTGCGTTGCTCGCCGCGCTGCATGTACTCCTCCCACACCGCGTTGATCCGCTGCTGCGCCTCGATCAGCTCGGCACGGGTGAGCCGCAGCGTCCCGGTGCTCATCGGCGTGAACGGCAGCCGACGCCGACGTTCCTTCATCGGCATGGCCGCGCTCACGTCCATGATGTCGTTGATGCGCATGCGCAAGGTCTTGAGCACGCCGTCCATCACCTTCATGCGCACGCCGGAGTCGCGCTGCTCGCTCACCGCGATGCTGAAGCTCTGCGCGGACGGCGCCCACGGGCTTTCGCGTCCGTCGCGGTCGGAGTCGACGCGGTGGATGAGCCCGGCCTTGCCGAGCAGGTGCAGGTGGTAGCTCATCGCGCTCGACGAGATGCCGGCGATGCGGCCGAGCTCTTTCGCCGTGCGCGGTTCGGGGCCGCCGAACAGCTCGTTCATGACGATCATGCGGATCGGGTTGGAGATCAGCCGGATCGTCTTCGGGTCGGTGATGGCGATCTCGGCCGGGAAGTCCACCGGCTCGTCCGCCGCGGCGGCGGGCGGCTCTCCCACGGCCGGCGCAACGGCCGACGTCGCAGCCGCGCCGCTGTGTTCATTGTCTGTATATGTCATCGTATTAGGCATTGTCTCATGTCCGACATGATGATGCGGCCCTTCCCGAGATCCGCCCGGACCTAGGAAAGGGCCGCATCCTCACTGATTACCGCTCATCGGCCGGCAGCCGGCCAGCCAACCGAGGTCAGCCGGCCAGCCAACCAGCAAACCGTCCGGCTCAGCGGCCGTGACGGCCGGCGGCTGCGCTCTTGCGGCGCAGCAGGACCGTCGCGGCGCATCCGGCGGCGAGCATGACCGTCACCACGGCCGTGACGCTCGCACCGGTGCGGCCGATGCCGGACTGCGGGCCCGCGGCGTTGGCGCCGGGCGCGACGCCGCCGTTCACGCTGCCGTCGGTGCCGTGCTGGCCGCCGTTGCCGTCGGTCTCGCCGGGGCCGACCTTGCGCAGCGAGTCGAGTGCGCGCTGCAGTGCGGCGAGCGCGTCGTTGACCTGCTGCTGGGTGGCGTCGGCGTCGGCGTTGACCTTCTCGGCGGAGGTCAGCGCGCCCTGGAGCGCCTGCCAGCTCGGCTTCGTGTAGTCGCTGGCCTTGAGGGTCTTCGCCTTGGCGATGGCGGCGGCGAGCTTGGTCTTGTCGACCTTCGGCGCCGGCGTCTCGCCGTTGTCGACGGCGGGGATGTCGGGCGTGGCGGAGGTTCCGGCGGCGTCCGGCATGGCGCCGCGCAGGTGCAGGATCAGCGGCTTCGCCTTGGCGGCGGTCTCGCTGTTCGCACGGTGCGCGGTCAGGGTCACGCCGTCCTTGTCGGCGGTCAGCAGATCCGCGCTGTCCGCGTCACCGGCGGCGTCGCCGAACCACAGGTCCGGGTTGTAGACGTCGTAGGTGGCGGGGTCAGCGGTGTCGGCGATGTACGAAGTCGCGTACGAGGAGCCGTCGGACGGGTGCGAGGCGTACACCGACTCGACGGTCGCCTGGTAGCGGATCTTCGTCTGCGTGGTGGTCTTCGTGTAGCCGAGGGCCGCAAGCTTGACCGGCAGGACGATCGTGTTGGAGTCGGAGATCGACGCGTCGTCGATCGGCTCCACGTCCACGGCCGCGTTGGAGGCGAGGTCGTAGGTGACCGCGTACACGGTGTCGGACTGCGAGCCGGCAGGCGAGACGGTGGTCGTCACGAGGAAGTCGGAACGGCCGTCACCGGACACGTCGACGTACACCTCCGGGTAGAGGGTCATGCCGATGCGCGACCAGCTCTGCTGCATGACGAAGCCGAAGCCGAGCATGCCCTTGGACGGGTCGGCGAGCTGCGGCGCGGTGCTGGCGGCGCCGACCGCGCGGATGTCGGCCGAGGCGAGGGAGCGGGCGGAATCCGGGTTGCTGTACACGTCGACCGGATCCTCGGCGCCGAGCTGCATGGCGGCGAGGCGGGAGACGTACGCGGTGGAGCCGGTGCCCTGGTCCACGCCGTGGCCGGTGACGGCGAGCTTGCCTTCCGTGGCGGTGGCGGAGTCGAACGTGACGTTCGTCTTCGTCTCCGAGATCGGCTTCGGCGCGGCGACGACGGCGACGCGGATCGGCGTGGCGTCATCGGACTGCTCGGTCGGCACGAGGCGGATCACGCCGGTCGCGTCGGTCACGTAGGAGCGTGCCACGCCGCCGACTTCGGCGGTCATCGTCGGGTCGATGGTGTGGCGCAGCGCCTCGGCGTCCGGGATGCTCAGCGTCACGGAGAAGGTCGCCGTGCCGTGCGCCTTGACGCTGACCGTGTCGGCGCTCAGCTTGTAGGTCACGCCGTCGGTTTCGGTGCGGGCCTCGTACGAGACCTTGTACGTGTGGTCGGCGTCGGAGTCGTTGGTCACCGTGAACTGCTTGGTGGCCTCGTAGCCCTTCTCGCCCACCTGCACGATGCCGAACGATGCGGTCACGGCCTCCGGGTTGTCGGAAACCGCCACGCGCACGTCGTTGTTCACGGCGGCGTAGGCGTCGATGCGGCCGGTGCCGATGCGCAGCGGGCCGTAGGCGGTCTTGCGGTCGGCGGTGTAGATGTCGTGGTCGGCGGTGTTCATCAGCTGGGTCTTGAGCAACGTGGCGCGCGTCGCGTCGCCCGCCTTCCACTGCGGATGGGACTGGAGCACGAGCGCGGCGACGCCGGAGGTGAGCGGCGTGGCCATCGACGTGCCGCTCATCACGGCCATGCCGGTGCCGGTGCCGGAGCCTGCGGAGACAACGCCCACGCCGGGCGCGGCGACGTCAGGCTTGACCGTGCCGTCGTACGAGCCGTGGATGCCGCGTGAGGTGAAGCTCGCCACGACGTCCTTGTTGGAGTCGTACGTGTTCTTGACGCTGGTCGCGAGCTTGGAGGAGAGCGTGACCTTGAGCGTGCCCGCGTTGATCGCCGGCATGAGCTTCTCGGCCGTCGTCTTGTTCATCTGGAAGCCGGGCAGGTAGTAGTTGCCTGCGATGCCGGATTCGGGGATGTCGCTCTGCGAGGCGAAGATGATGCCCACCGCACCGGCGTCGTACGCCTTGTCGAAGCGCGTGGCCGAGCCGCACGCCACGTTGGAGTCATCCCACTCGACGTACACGACGTTGCCCTTGACGGCGGCCGCGTCGGCCGCGGAGTAGGCGTTGCAGCCGTTGAGGTTGCTCTGGTCGGTCAGCTTGACGACCTTCTTGTCGGCCACCTCGAACGTGGGGTTGACGACCGCGATGTTCTGCGAGTACTGGCCGGCGTACTTGTCGGAGACCAGATCGGACGGCGCGGTCACGGCGATGGCGTCCTGCAGGGAGCCGCCGGACTGGGTGGCGGCGACGGCGAGCGCGCTAGAGGCGTTGGCCGGGCTGCCGGAGGCGTCGGTGTAGTCGCCGTCGTTGCCGGCGGCCGCGACCGACAGGATGCCGGACTTGGCGAGTTCGTTGACCTTGGTGATGTCGGGGTCGTTGTTGCTGGTGAACGACGTGCCGAGCGACATGGAGATCAGGTCGATGTCGGCCTTGTTCTGGGCCACCTGCTGGGCGACCCATTCGAGCGCGGCGCCGGTGACTTCGGTGGAGCCGCCGCCGTCGCCGAACACCTTGAGCGCGTAGATGCCGGCCTCAGGCGCGGCGCCGGGGCCGATCTTCATCTGCTGGACGGTCTCTTCGGTCTGCTTGCCGTAGTCGCCGGTGAACGTGGAGCCGTCGGCGTTGACACCGTAGCCGAGCGCTGTGCCGGCAACGTGCGTGCCGTGGCGGCCGCCCTTGCCGTCGATCGGGTTGGCGTCGGGGGCCGGGAACGGGTCGTAGACGTCGTCGCTGGCCTGCGTGTTCGCGTTGTACGAGGTGCCGGCGAAGTCGTAGCCGCCCTTGTACTTGACGCCGTGCTGGTTGACGAGGGTCTTGAGCGTCGGGTCGGTCAGCGGGTCGGCCTTGGACGCGAGCGCCGTGGCGTAGGCGTCGGTGGTGCCGGCGCCGCCGAAGTCGGCGTGCGTGTAGTCGAGGCCGGTGTCGATGATCGCGATGTTGATGCCCTTACCGGTCTTGCCGGTCTGCTTCCAGGTCTTGATGGCCTGCACGAGGGTGTCGTTGTTGGCGTTGGCCGGCTCTGTCGCGGCGGCGGTCTTCTTGCCGGCTGTCGCGGCGGAACTGCCGGTCGCGGTGGTCGCGGTGCGCTGCACGAGCGGGCTCACGGTGACGACCTGGTTGGACTGCTGGGCGAGTTCGCGCAGCGCCTTGGCGTCGGCGCGCACGGCGATGCCGGGCACGCTGAACGCGGCCTCATACAGCTTGGACGCCTTCGGGTCGAGCTTCTTGAGCTGGGCGAACAGCTCATCGGTCGTGGAGTTCGTCTCCTTGGCCTGCGCGTTGACGTCCTTGAGGGTCTCGGCCTTCTTCTGGCGGTTGCTCAGGCGCGAACGCTTGAGCTCGTACGTGCTGGAGCGCTGCTGGGCGAGGCCGCCCACGCCCTTGGATTCGATGAACGCGGAGACGTCGCCGCTCATGTGCACGAGGTCGCCGGAGACGGTGCCGCCCTGCGTGGGCTGCTGCTTGTCGCCTGCCGGCGTTTCGGTGGTCTTCGGGTCGCCGACGGTGATGGTCTGGGTGAGTGCGCCGCCGTTGTCGATCTGCGCCTTGAGCGTGAAGTAGCCGTCGCTCGGGTTGGCGACGAGCTTGACCTGCGCGGTGTTCGTGCCGTCCTGCTGGGCGGTCGTGCGCTGGTAGAAGGAGCCTTCCGTGGAGTAGGAGACGACCATACGGTTGACGCTGCCGGTCGAGTCGAGCAGGGAGATGTTGGCGCCGGTGGCGTTCTTCACGGTCACGGTGATGCCCTTGCCGTTGGGGCCGAGGTCGTCGGCGGTCAGCTTGGTCGGGGTGACGTCCAGCGAGGCGTTCTCCGGATAGTCGCCGTTCTCGTCGGTGACGATGAACTTGAGCTGCGCGTAGTCGCCGGTGGTGCGCGAACGCAGCGTCAGCGTGTACGTGCCGTGCGGGAACGTCGCGCCGCCCTCGCCGTTCGGCACGATCGCGTTGGAGAACGTGCCGTCACCGTCGGCGCGGCCTGCGCCGAGGTAGTTGTCCTTCTGCAGCGGCGTGACCAGGTTGACGTCGACCGCGTCGAACGCCTTGATGCCGGTCGCCGTGTACGGCAGCCCGTTTTTGACGAACTGGGATTCCGTGATCTTCATGGTCTGCGTTGCGTCGCTCGGCCCGCCGGGGATGGTGATTTTGCCGGTCTCGTGGCGTTCTGCGCCGGGCGTGACCGTGTACGTGGCGGCGCCTTGCGGCATGCTGCTGCCGGCGGAGCTCAGCGAGAGCACGCTGACGGACCACTTGCCGGTGGCGATGTTGACCGTGTTGCCGGTGAGCGTGTCGCGGAACTCGCCGTTCGCGTCGGCGCGCAGGTGGGCGCCGCTGTCCTCGACGGTCTGCGTGGTGCCGTCCGGCGATGCGATGTGCAGGGCGACGCGGCCGTTCTTCTCGAGGCCGGTGGCCTTGATGGAGATCGGCTGGTCGATGAACTGGTCCTGCGTGAGCGTGGTCGTGGAGAGCGTGACCTTGACCGTGTTGCTCGAGTCGGCGGTGACGGTCAGGGTCGCGTCGGCGGTCACGCCGCTCTTCGCGCCCTTGGCGAGGATGGTGTGGATGCCGAGCTCGGAGAACGAGTTGATCGCGTAGAGCTTCGCGGAGATGCTGCCGTTCGCGTCGGCGGTCGCGGGGGCGAACGCCTGCTTGGCGCCGGAGGGGGCGACGTCGGTCAGGTTCACCTGCTCGCCGGCGGTGAAGCCGCTGCCGGTGGCGGTCAGGCCGCCGGTCCAGAACAGGTAGCGTTCGATGCTGGTCTGGCTGAGCGCCAGCTTGTTGTCGCCGTCGCCGGCGGCGTCGAACACCACCGTGGCGTCGCCGCCCTTGCCGGAGCGGACGGTCGGCTGGCTTTTCTCCAGCGGTTTCTTCGACGTGAATGCGTCATTGCCGGCCGTCACCGTCTGCTGCGGTTCGGCCGTGGTGTCGGTGCCGGCTGCGGTCGCGGCGGGCATCTGCATCATGCCGGCCATCGCGACGCTGGCGATTGCCGCCAGCAGCCGTGACCATCGTTTGTGGGCCATGATTCTCCTCGATCCTTCCGTTGTTCCCGTGGGCGTCGCGGGCCGGTGCGCGCGGCTTGTGGTTGGGCTGCGCGCGGCCGCGACGGGTCACGGAACTTACGTCACGATATGATATAGGAAAATTACTTCTTAATTTTTTCGTGTCCATCTTCTGGACGCCGAACGGCGGAATCAAGGCGGCAGAAGGGATGCGGGGGCTTCGAGATACGAAAACCCGGGCCGACGGCGGCCACGGGCATAACACGGACGAAACAAACGGGGGCTGATTGCGGACGCGGGCCGGCGCGGGCAGGTCGGTCCGGTCGGGCACAGGACGGCAAACTCCTGGATTCCTCCCATTCCCGCCCCCCGGCATGGGAGAAATCCAGGAGTCCCGACGGCAAACTCCGGGTTTTCTCCCATTCCGAGCCAGCAAAATGGGACAAACCCGGGAGTCTCGCCTCCAGACTCCCGATCTTCTCCCATTCGCAGGCCCCCGGATGGGAGAAAACCCGGAGTCCCGCACCTCCCCCAACCCGGCGCGCACCTCTCAACCCCGTCCCGCACCATCGTCACAACGTGCACCTACCCGCTGTGACAACAACTGGGCGTCGTGCGGGGTCACGGTGCCGGGCGGGGTCACGGTGCCGCGCGCACCAGCGTCACAACGTGCACCTACCCGCTGTGACGTATCACGCCCCAAGCCCGGCCCCACACCGGCGTCGACCGGCACAAGCCTTCAACGACAAAGCGGGGCGGGGTGCCCATCATCGCAATCGATGACGGCACACCCCGCCCCGCTTCAGCTATTCGAGGCCGAGACCCGACCCCAGCCCAAACATCAGGCCTTGGCCTGCTCCTCGCTCTTCAGCTCGGCCTGCGCGGCGGCGAAGCGCGCGGCTTCGGCCTCCTTGCGGGCCTTGAGCTCGGCGTCGAAGCGCGCCAGCTCCTCGGCGACAGCCTCGGTCGGGATCTTCGCGAAGATCGGATGCGGCTTCGGCACCGGGGTTCCGGCCACCAGCGGCTCGCTCTCCCACGGGTGCACGGTCTCGCCCAGCTTGTAGTCGCCGGTGATGATCGGGTACGTGAAGCCCGGCTTGTCGAGGTCCTCGACCTCCTCGAGACGCGGCAGCGGCGAGAACACGCCGGTGCCGCCGAGCGCCTCGTACACCTTCTGCGCGGAGTGCGGCAGGAACGGCGCGAGCAGGTGGTTCGCGTCGTACACGGCCTGCGCGGCGACGTGCAGCACGGTGCCGAGCCTCGCCTCGTCGTCCTTGATCTTCCACGGCTCTTCGGCGGAGATGTACTTGTTGATGTCGCCGACGACGCGCATCGCGGTGGCGAGCGCGTTCTTCTGGTGGTGCTTCTCGATGAGCGCGCCGACCTCGTCGAACGCGTCGGACGTCTCCTTGAGCAGGGCGCGGTCCTCGTTGGTCATCGAGTCCTCGTCCAGCGCCGGGATTTCGCCGAAGTTCTTGTTCATGAGGTTAGCCACACGGTTGACCAGGTTGCCCCAGCTGGCCGCCAGCTCCTCGTTGTTGTGACGCACGAACTCGGCCCACGTGAAGTCGGAGTCGGAGGATTCCGGGCCGGCCACGGAGATGTAGTAGCGCACGGCGTCCACGGGGTAGCGCGCGAGGATGTCCTTGACGTAGATGACGATGCCGCGCGAGGACGAGAACTTCTTGCCCTCCATGGTCATGAACTCGGAGGCGACGACCTGCTCGGGCATGTTCAGCGGACCGAGCGGACCGGTCTCGCCGCCCTTGGAACCCTGGCCGTTGTAGGCCAGCATCTCGGACGGCCAGATCTGCGAGTGGAACGTGATGTTGTCCTTGCCCATGAAGTAGTAGGCGGGCGTCTTCGGATCGTTCCACCATTCGCGCCACTTCTCCGGGTCGCCCTGACGGCGCGCCCATTCGATCGAGGCCGACAGGTAGCCGATCACCGCGTCGAACCACACGTACAGCTTCTTGTTCGGATTGTCGATCCAGCCCTTCACCGGCACGGGGATGCCCCAGTCGATGTCGCGCGTGATGGCGCGCGGCTTGACCTCCTTGAACAGGCCGATCGAGAAGTTGATGACGTTCGTCCTCCAGCCCTTGCGGGTCTTCAGCCACGCGAGGTTCGCATCGGCGAGTGCCGGCAGGTCGAGGAAGTAGTGTTCGGTCTCTTCGAAGCGCGGGGTCTCGCCGTTGATCTTGGAGACGGGGTTGATGAGCTCGTCCGGGTCGAGCTCGTTGCCGCAGGCGTCGCACTGGTCGCCGCGCGCGCCTTCGGTGTGGCAGATCGGGCATTCGCCTTCGATGTAGCGGTCCGGCAGGGTGCGGCCGGTGGAGGGGCTGATCGCGACCTTCTGCGTGCCCTTGTAGATGTAGCCGTTCGCCAGGCACTGCTTGAATAGCTCCTGCACCACGTGCTCGTGGTTGCCGGTGGTGGTGCGGGTGAACAGGTCGTAGCTCAGGCCGAGGTCGCACAGGTCCTTGGCGATGACGCGGTTGTAGCGGTTCGCCAGCTCCTGGGCGGTCACGCCCTCCTTTTCGGCCTCGACGAGGATCGGGGTGCCGTGCTCGTCGGTGCCGGAGACCATCAGCACGTCATTGCCCTTCATGCGCTCGTAGCGCGCGTAGACGTCCGACGGCACGCCGAATCCGGCGACGTGTCCGATATGACGGGGGCCGTTCGCATACGGCCACGCAACATTTACCAAAACATGACTCATGACACCCGATTATCCGGCCCAGCGGGGACACTGACGGGAACACTGCGCGGCGGTTTCCGGCACGACGGCGGCGCGGCGGCGGCGCAGCCGTGACGCCGGTGCCGGCACGGCTGCACGGTGTCGGCACGGCGATACGGTCGGCACCGCACAGTCGGCACCGCACAGTCGGCACGGTGACATTGCGGCGACCACGCGACGTCGGAGGCAAAGTTATCCACAGAGTTATCCACATTCGGCTAGGCTGAAGCGCGACTTATCCACATATCCACAGATTTCGCGGGTGCGGTGGCGCGGTCGGGGATGTTCTGGTTATGGTCGGCGCATGGACGACATCATCATCACGAAAACCGGCCACGCGAACCTGACCAGAGCCGGGCCGACCGCCGCGACGGACGGTCTTGTCATGCCGAACGCCAGCGCCGCGCCGACCTTCACCCACCGCGAGCTGCCGGGGCCGCTGAGCATCGCCCGGCTGTCGGATTTCGGCACGGTGCATTCGCTCGACCAGGCGAACGCATACAGCGCCGAACATGCGGACACGCTCTACGGTCGCGGGCAGATCGCGCAGGGCATGGTGCCACGCAGCACGATCGCCTGCGCCCTGACCGCGGCGTGGGTGTGGCTGGGAGGACTGTTCCCGCGCACGATCGACGTGCTGTCGAACTCGCATTTCCGCTCCACCGTGCACGGGCGGCGGATTCGCGCGTTCAGCCGCAAGGTCGACCCCGACCATGTGATGCGCGTCGGCGGGCTGCGGGTCACGACGCCGTTGCGCACCGCGTGCGACGTGTCGCTGCTCGTAGAGGACGAGGAGAGCCGGCAGGAGGCCACCGAAGTGCTGTGCGCGCTGGCCGAGGAGTACGGTATCACCCCGCGGCAGTGCCTGGCGATGCTCGACGAGAACCGGCACTGGCCGAACACCCAACAAGGCCGGCGTCTGCTGGAATCGCTGGAACACTGCCTATAAGCGTGGCGGCAATGGTCTGTACACGCCGCCGGCCTCTCAGCGGAGGGATCGGTCTTCCAACGAACCTAGCCGTCAACTCGGCCCGCGCCTCGGCCCCCTCGGCGGAGGGGGCTGTCGGCGGAGCCGACTGGGGGAGCGCCACCCGACACCCGACCGGCCACGTCAGCCGCAGGCCGACTGAGTGAACGCACACCAGGCGCTCCCAACCCCGTTCCCCCGCGTTCGCGAAAGGAGACGCAATGACACGACATCGTCCGACGGCCGCGCAACGCTTGCGCGACGGGCCGCGTTATGACGGGCGGCGCCGAGATGACCACGCCGATCGCGCTACGTCGCGCACGCGGCTACCGCCCACATGCGACACGGCACAAGACTCCGCCGAACATAACGGAGGCGCCGGCGACGCATCGTCAGTGCAGCATCAGCCACGTGGGGCAGTCAGCAAGCCGCCGCACGGACCGGCACAACAGCGCACGCCAGCCGCCGATTTTCACGGCACGATTCTGCCGCGCCCGCAGGCCACCGAGGTCGACGGCGAACGACGGCGGGGCATCGTCAAACCGTCGAGCATGATTGCCGGTAAGACTCGCCCGGCTGCCGGACGGGCAGCCGGCGAACAATCCGCTCAAGGCCGACCAGCCGTCGCTCGCACGATGTCACCGCCTCGAACGCCGTCGCAACGACGACTCCGAGGGTTACGCGACGGCATGGGGCCAGCGGCAGGCGACGGCCCGGACGCGCCCCCGGACGATGACACGCTGCGTCCTCCCCCGCCGCCGGTCCGTCTCACGCCGCAGCTGGCCTGCAATCCGCAGACCGGCATGGCCGTGCTTTGGTACATCGCCGAGCATGCGCCCGAGCTGCGGCGCTGGATCGTGGTCAATCCGAGGGCCGACGCTGCGTTGCTGGAGTACATCGCGCAGGCCGGCGGCCCCGGCGTGAACCGAGCGCTGACCATCCTGCTTGACGGACTGCGGTGACCCCGGCACGTGCCGCACATCTCAACATGCAGCGGAAGGCTGACCCGTACGGCAGACAGCGGCCCATCCCTCGGCCCCCTCCGACGTAGGACGCTGGCGGCTGCAAGCTGACTGGGGAACGATCAACCGCCACCAACGATTCATCGCCACATTTGCCTATAGCCCCCGACTACCCCTCAGTCAGCTTCGCTGACAGCTCCCCTCACAAGTGGAGCCGAGAGCTCGCGCCATTTCTCGTCTCCCCCGACAGAGAACCGCACTGCACGACAAACGTCAACCCGCCCTCGGCCCCCTCGGTGGAGGGGGCTGTCCTTGAGACGGTCGACCGCCATGTTGTCCTCCGCCTCGGCCCCCTCGGTGGAGGGGGCTGTCTGAGCGAAGCGAAGACTGGGGGAGCGTCACCCGCCACCAGCGCCCGCACGCTTCATGTCGGAAACGACCGCGAATCCACCTGTCAGCGGCCGTTTCCTACCATGACCCGGCACTGGCTATTGGGAAACGGCCGCCAACGGGCCCTCCGGCGGCCGTTTCCCACCCCGGCCTGTCGTCTACTAGTCGAAAACGACCGCATATCATCCCCTCAGCGGTCGTTTTCCACTAGAACCAAGCGACATCCGGCAGCAAACGGACGCTCGGCCGACCGGGCACACCCACAAGCAGCCGACCACCACCTGCGCTCACGACTTCATGCGCAGCACGGCCGCGTAGACCTGCTTGCGGTTGGCGAGCGACCCGTCGGGCAGCGGATGCTCGGAGACGACCTGCGTGATCGCCTCCTTGATGCGCAGCCCGTCCTCCAGCGCACGGTCGATGGCGAGCACGGCGAGGTCGTCGATGCTCAGCGTGGACGGGGCCGCTGCCTGCGCCTCCTCGTCGGATGCGCCGCCGATGACCAGCACCATTTCGCCGCGCGGCGGATCGTCGATCACGCCTTGACGAATGTCACTGATCGTGCCGCGTCGAATCTCCTCGTAGTCCTTGGTGAGCTCGCGGCACAACGCCATCGGGCGCGTCGGGCCGAACGCGTCGAGCAGGTCGTCCATCGAGTCGGCGATGCGGTGCGGCGTCTCGTAGAACACGATCGTGCGCCGTTCCGGCAGCAGCATGCGCAGGTGCTGCACGCGTTCGGCGTGCTTGCGCGGCAGGAAGCCCTCGTAGCAGAACCGGTCGGTCGGCAGTCCGGACAGCGCGAGCGCGTCGAGCACGGCGCTCGGACCGGGCGCGCACGTGACCGGCAGACCACGCTCGATGGCCCGGCGCACAATCGCCATGCCCGGGTCGTTGATGGTCGGCATGCCCGCGTCCGACACCACGAGCACGGTCGCGCCCGTCTCCACGCGGTCGAGCAGCCCGTCGGCCTTCGCACGCTCGTTGTGGTCGTGATAGGCGACGACCGAGCCGTTCACATGCACGCCGAGCCGGTTCGCCAGATCGTACAGCCGGCGCGTGTCTTCGGCGGCGACGATGTCAGCGTCGGCCAGCAGCGCCTTCAGCCGGTCGGATGCGTCGCCGACGTTGCCGATCGGCGTCGCCGCGAGCACCACCGTTCCCCGTGGAACATATCGTGAAACATCCTGTGAAATACTCGGCGAGCCCTCGGTCGCGACATCGCGGTCGCCGCTCTCCCCCACGCCGACGACCACCTCAGCGGCCGTGCCCAGCGCGTCCTCATCCTGTTCCGACCTGTCAAGCACATTATCCATGCCTTCAGTATCCCCCACGCCGTCCCCACGTTCTGACGTCCTGACGTCCTCACGTCAGAACGTCCCCACGGTTTCCCAGCCCAACCTCCTCACGCCCCAACCGGCACCATGCCGAGCCTTGCCCCTCCCCCATGCCCACGGTCCGCCATCTGGTCGCCCCGTCAGCCACGCGTCCGAAACACCCCCGCACTCTCACGGCCGGCAGCCACGCACGTGCTCGCGCAACGCCCGCGGGCCGTAGCGCCGCACACACTCGCCCTTCGGCACGCCGTCGTCCCCTCCCTGCCACCGCTACACCCCGGCTGATATCGTGTTGCACGTCTGAAATCACGTTTCACAGCCGCCGACTGCCGTGCGGCCGATAATTGACAGGACATCCATGGGTTTCGTTCATTTCATCATCAATCTGCTGAAGGATCCGCGCAGCGCCATCGCCAGCTGGATCGCGATGGGCACCATACCGACGCTCGGCTTCATCTTCCTCATCGTGTTCATCGAGACGGGCGTGGTGTTCTTCCCGTTCCTGCCCGGCGACTCGCTGCTGTTCGCCGCCGGCTTCTTCGCCGCGCAGGGCGACAGCGGACTGCCGCTGATGGCGCTGCTGCCGGTCGTGTGGATCGCGCCGATCCTGGGCGACCAAAGCAACTATTTCATCGGACATTTCTTCGGCCGCCGCATCATCGCGTCCGGCAAGGTGAAGGCCATGACGCCGGAACGGCTTGAGAAGACCGAGCAGATGATCGAGAAGTGGGGGCCACTGGCCGTGTTCCTGGGTCGGTTCTTCCCGTTCATCAGGACGTTCATGCCGTTCATCTCGGGCATTTCGGGCATGCGTTGGAGCCGGTTCACGCCGTTCTCGATCCTCGGCGGCCTTACCTGGTCGACGCTGTTCACGCTGCTTGGCTTCTTCTTCGGCGGGATTCCCGCAGTGCAGAAGCATTTCGAGCTGGTGATCGTGCTGATTCTGGTGATCTCGCTGCTGCCGACCATCATTGGCCTGATCAAGGCGCGCGCGGGCAAGAAGAAGGGCGGCTCGGCCAAGCCGGCGGCCCACGCGAAGTAAGCTGTGGCGGCGGCACGGGTCCCTGCCACGCGTTGGTGGCCCGTGGCGGGATTGAAACTTCACGATTTCTTCACAAACTGAATTGCGTTTGCGGCGATAGCGTATTATTGTGTATCGAGTTGTCCTGCAGTGCAAGGCAACAAACCAAGGGGCTGTAGCTCAGTTGGTAGAGCGCTTCGTTCGCATCGAAGAGGTCGTGGTTTCGATTACCATCAGCTCCACTAAACCCTCCGGAATTCCACCTCCGGAGGGTTTTTCTTTACCTTGGCGGCGCGGCGGGCCCAACATCAGCGCCGAAACACCCGCAACCCCGGATTCATGGGCTCAAATGCCCGCAATACACCCCAAAAACCGGGCATTTCAGCGCACAATTCATCGAGTTCGCCTTCCCCGCTAATTCGGATTTTGGTAGTTGAAGAATTCGGATTATTGCAGTCGGAATATTCGGATTGTTGCGGCCACATATCATGACACCGAGAAAGGGCGCATAACATGGACGTTCCCACCCCTAAGCCGATTCGCCCGCCCCACTATCGGCCCCGCATTGTCGACAAGCAGGTCGAACGGTATCAACGCATCTTCGGCGCCGTGGAAATCGCCGGCACGAAATGGTGCGGCAAAACCTGGACCGCACGCGCGCACGGCTCCAGCATCACCTATGTGGACCGGAGCAACAATCTCGCATTGGCCAAGGCCGACCCTTCGCTGATGCTGTTGGGCGACCGCCCGCACATCATCGACGAATGGCAGCTCGCGCCGGCCATTTGGGACGAAGTGCGCCACAGCGTGGACGACAATCCCGACGACAAAGGCCAGTGGCTGCTGACCGAATCATCCACGCCATTGCGCGACGAGACCCCGCATCACAGCGGAGCCGGGCGCATCGGGCGCATCCGCATGCATCCGATGACCCTCACGGAATCCGGATTATCCTCAGGCAAGGTCAGTCTTGCCGCCCTGTTCAGCCACAAGTTCGCGCCCGCCGCGTCCAATGTCGACCCGCACACGCTGCTTGACGCCGTATGCCGCGGAGGATGGCCTAAAGCGCAAAACCTGTCCGTCACGGACGCGCAGATCCTCATCCGCGAGTACATCCGGCTGACGTTGACCGAGAGCGTCGCCCGTCTCGGCAAGGACCCCGACACCGCGCGGCGACTGTTGGACTCCCTGGCCCGCAACATCAGCCAACCGGTGACGTACAAGACCTTGCGCAAAGACATGTACGGCTCCGAAGAGGTTCCCGACGATTTCGTCTCGGACCGCACGGTTTCCGAATACGTCAGCATGTTCACGGACATGTTCGTCATCGCCCCGGTCAAGGGGTGGGTGCCGCCCGCACGTGATCCCAAACGTCTGCAAACCAAACCACGCCGTTATTTTGCAGACCCCTCCATCGCCGCGGCCCTGCTGGGTATGAATCCCGCAGCGCTGCTCAACGACTGGCAGACATTCGGGTTCCTGTTCGAGAACATGTGTGTGCGCGATCTGCTCGTCTACGCGAGCTCTCTGCCGGACATCGGTATGGAACCCGTACGGTACTACCACGATGATTCCGGATTGGAATGCGACATCATCATCGAACTCGCCGACGGCCGATGGGGAGGCATCGAGGTCAAGTCCAGCCACGACAAAGCAGAGGAAGCCGCCGGTAACCTGCTGCGTTTGAGGAACAAGCTCATGCGCAATCCCGGCGCGCGAACCAAAGAACCGGAATTCCTCGCGGTGCTTGTCGGCATAGGAGACTTCGCCTATCGAAGGGAAGACGGCGTCCTTGTCATTCCGCTTGGTACGTTAGGCGCATAAAGAACACTGCCGCACAGTTTCGGGTGCTGGCCAGCTTCCCTCCCCAGGAAGCCAAGCCAACACCCCCGAACCCGTCACTCCCCCACGCGCTGGCGCACGTAGCCGTCGAGCGTCGCGGCGGTCACGCCCGCGTACGAGTCGATCGAGGCGAACTGCGGGCCGGCCGACGTGTCAGTACGGATGTAGCCGGTCTGCGCGATGGTGGTCGCGCCGGACGCGGCGGCCGAACGCAGGCCGCTCATCGAATCCTCGAGCGCCACGCAGTAGCGCATGTCCTCGGGCGCGATGCCGAGCACCCGCCCCGCGGCCAGATACGGTTCCGGCGACGGCTTCTTCTCCACGTCATCGTCGCCGCACACGAACCCGACGAACGCGCCGGCCGGCGCCTGATCGACCAAACCCTGCGCCAGATGACGCGGCGACGTGGTCACCAGCACCGACGGAATCCCCGCCGCAACCAGCGACTTCAGCACATCCGTCACGCCGTCGATCCACGGCATGTGCGCCGCCTCCGCGCGCGACACGTAGTCGATCATCCCCTTGCCGATCTCCTCGACCGACAGCTGGCAGCCGTGCTCGACCATCCGCTGCGCGACCGCCGGCACCGGCGTGCCCGACCCCTGCCACGCGAGCTCGGAATCCCAGTAGCCGCCGTGGGCGCGCGCGATCTCCATCTCGCCGGCGTGCCAGTACGGCTCCGAGTCGATCAACGTGCCGTCCATGTCCCAGAACACGGCCTTCAGCAGCATGTCACTCATATCGTTCGCCTTTCGTTGTTGCGCTGGTTCTGCGCCGTTCCGACCGGTCGGGCTGCCCGCCGGCCCTGCCTATCCATCGTCGATTATCGCAAATGACACCGAGATTGCGACGGCAGCGAGTCACAATATCGTGCGACGCGATGTGCCGTTCGGCCATGGACGTTGCGCAAGGACGCGCAACAGCAATTAACTGGCAGCATCGTCGCAAATGTCGCATAAAACCGCATGGATTGGCCGCCATTGCCCCACCCGACACCGTTCATACGGCATCCCCTTCGAGATGTGGGTGTTTCGTTTGGAGGATTTCACGGATGACACCGCGGGCGACATTGATGAAAACGGCTCCATAGAGCCGTTTTGAGGATGTGAGGTGTTCGTGGTGCCGGGCGAATTCGCCAAACAAAACACCCACATCTCAAAAAAGCCAGTTTTTTCGCCCTCCCGCCAAGCCTCGCGTCAGCCTCCGCCGCCCTGCTCACCATCCCCGCGCACCTTCCGGCGACAATCGGCACGGGAATGTCGACCGACGGCCTGCCGGCACCACCATTCCGTCATCCGACGGCGCAACATGACGGAGGCTCCCCGTTCAAGGAGAGCCTCCGCTGCATACCAGATCGCTACCGGACCGTCACCGGCCCACTACCGGACCGTCACCGGCTCCATCAGCCCGCTACCGGCCGCGAGCCAAGCCGCCCGCAACCGGCCCGCGCAATCACGGCCGCACGCTCCGGCGCCGGCCTCGCGCGACGGCCGCCGCGACACCGGCCAGCATCAGCAGCCCGGCCGCGGCCGTCACGGCAGCGACGTCCGCGCCGGTTTTCGACAGCCCGCTGCCGGAACCGTCGCCCGCGCCCGGCTTCCGTCCGGCCTCGCTGCCGGTCCCGGAACCGGCACCCTGCCCGGCTCCCGACCCGCTACCAGTCCCGGCACCGCTTCCGGTCCCGCCGCCGGTGCCCGGCCTCGCCGTCACGCTGATGGCGAACCGCGCGGTGAACGCGGCCGCATCGCCGTTGGCCACGGACGCGGTGACCGTCACCTTGCCTGCCTTGACGAACGGCTGGCTCAGATCGACGGTCTTGCCCTGCTCGTCCACGGCGGTCAGCGCGTATTCATCGGCGGCGAGCGCCCGCTTCTTGCCGTCGGTGAGCGTCGCGGTCACGATCACCTTGCCGCGGTCGAACCGGTCGCCGACCTTGACGCCGGTCTGCGTGGTGACCGCGGTGATGTGGTCGATCGTCACGGCGCCCGGCCCCGGATCAGGCCCCGGCCCAGGCTCGACGGCCGGCAGCGTCGCCGTGTACGTCACGGTGACCGGCTGCGACCCGTCCGGCACCACGGCCGAACCGATCACCTCGTACGTGTGCGCGGCGGTGTCGCCGGCGGCGAGCGGCACGTCGATGCCGTTCTTCAGCACGTCGGCGGGCGCGAGTCCGTTGGCGACCGTCGTGCGCGTGCCGTCGGCGGCGACTTCGACCACGCGGTAGTCCTTGACGATCACCAGCGAGGCGGCCGGGTCGATCCGCGTGGTGTCGATGTGCGCCCGCGCGCCGTCAGCCGAGCCGTCATCAGCCCCGCCGTCCACGCGCGCGACCGGCACTTCCCCGCCGTTCTCGCTCGCGCCGGCCAGGTTCACGCCGATCGTGTCGTACGGCAGCGATGCGACGCGGCTTTGCGACACGTTGGCCGGGTACAGGTCGAGCGACTTCATCATGAACCGCGCGTAGCCGAGGTGGCCCGAGTAGTTGAGCTGTCCGGCGGCGTTGAACCATCCGGTGCGCACGGCGGGGTTCGCGGCGACGACCTGCCCGATCCACGCCTGCGCGTCGAGCAGCGGCAGGCCGGCCTCGTCAGCCACGCCGCGCATGGCCTTGGCGTACGCCTCCTCACCGCCGCGCACGGTGACGGGCGTGACGAGCACGACTTTGGATCCGGCGGCCGTCGCCTTGTCGGCCACGGACTTCACGTGCGTGGCGAACGCGGCCGCGTCGGTCTCGACGAGCTTGCCGTCGGCGTCGTACAGGTCGGGCGCGACGAACAGGATGTCCGGCTTGTACTGGCCGATGCGCGCGTCGTACTCCTCGTCGAGCTGCTTGGCGGTGACGCCGCCCTGCGCCGCGGCCACGAAGAACTTGGCGCGCTGCAGCTCGGTGTCGTTGCCGCCCAGGCTGGTCGCGTACTCCCAGCGCACGCGTTCGTCGAGCAGCTGCACGAGGTTCTTGGCGATGATGTGGTCGCTGTAGCCGCCTTCGATGGTCTCGCCGCCGGCGAACACGATGTTCTTGCGCACGCCGGTGTTGGAGATGAGCGGCTTGAGCGCGTCCGTCGCGGCTTGGTTCTTGGCGACCGCGACTTCGGCGACCGGGGTTTCGGCGGTGATCTTCTTGGCTTCCGCCTCACTGAGGTTGCGGCCCCACGCGGTCACGTAGTCGACCACGCCGGTGAGCTGCTGCTTGCCGGCGGCCGCGTCGGAGCCGCGCACGGCGCCGACGGTCGCCTGGTTGACGGTGATGGCGGCGGGCACGTTGAGTTTGATGCTCGCGTTGCCGCTGACCGTGCGCAGCAGAGCACCGTCGGCGTAGGCGGTGAACGAGTTGTCCGCGAAGTTCACGGATACCGTGTGCCAGTTGCCGTCGGCCAGGTTCGCCGCGCCGACCGTGTAGAAGTCGCCGGTGCCGTCGGAGTTCTGGAACTGCAGCTGGCCGGTCGCGCTCAGCCGCACGGTCGCGCGCGTGGTCGAGCCGGAGTCGCCGAGCGAGAACAGCGTCTGCGGCTCGCTGCCGCCGCCTGCCGCGCGGAACCGGATCGTCACGTTGGACTGCTGCTTGCCGGCGACCGCTTTCACGACGTCCTCGCCGGCGTCGATGTACTGCGCGCCGGTGAGGTACTTGCCCACGTCCGCGGTGGCCGCGCCGGACGGCAGCGCGTCGCCGAGTCCGGCCGTGCCCTTGAGCCCGACCGCATCGGCGGACGCTGCGACGCTCGGGCCGGCGAGCGCCATGTCGGCGCTGTTCCACTTGGCGATCGCGTCGCTGTCGCTGAGCATGTTGAGCGCGCCGAGCGTGAACTTGGCCCATTCGATGTGCCCGTTTTCGCCGGGGTGGATGTTGTTGCCGGTGCCCATGTAGGTGTTGCCCTGCTTGTTGCCGTTGTTGAGTTCCAGCCAGCGCTTGTTGAAGTCGACGAGGATGACGTCCTTCTTGATGGCGAGCCGGCGTTCGGCGTCGAAGTACGTGTCGAGGTTCGTGTTGAACGTGGCGTCGGTCGTGTAGTTCTGCGTCTGCAGGATCGGGATCGCGCCGAGCTCGCGCACCTTGTCGATGATGGACGTGAGGTTGGCGATGTACTGGTCGACGGGGAACTGATGGCTGCGGCCGTCGTTCATACCGAACGTGATGAACACGACGTTCGGATGTTTTTCGGTGACCCACTTGTCGAATGCGCCGGATTTGAGCGGCCAGCTGGCGTCCGCGCTGGAGATGCCCGTGTTCATCACGAGGTCGTCGGCGCGCGAGACGCCGCGCACCTTCTCGGTTTCCAGCTGGTTGGCGAACAGTTCGGAGTAGATGCGGTAGCCGCGCGTGTACAGCACGCCCTGCGTGATCGAGTCGCCGATGAACAGCCAGTTGATGCCGTCCGTCTTGCTGAGTTTCTCGCTGAGCGTCTTGTAGTCGGCGAGCTGCTCGTTGCGCGCCTTCCATGCGGCGATGTCGGCGGGCAGCGCGACCGGCTGGGCGACGTTGACCTTCTGTCCGGTGATCTTCACGGACTGCAGTACCTTACTGCCGGTCGAGTCGGTGGTCGCGTCGATGCTGGCTTCGGGGGTGAAACCGTTCGCGACGTCCGCTTCGGTGACCACGTGATAGGCGAGCTTGGGGTTCGCCGTGTTGGAGCAGGCGGCTTTTTCGCCTGGCTTGAGCGTGCTCCAGCGGCAGATCGGGAATTTGGTGTTGCCTTGCGGTGTGGTCACGCCGTCGAGGTTGGACGTGCGCGGGTAGACGGCGATGTTCTGCGTGCTAACGTTTTCGTAACCGATGATGTACGTCAGTGTGTCGCCGACTTCGACCGTGTCACCGTTCTTGTCGGTGCGTTCGATGGTCAGCTTGAGATATTCCTGCTGTGCGTCGGCTGTTGCGGCGGGGGCGGACGGCGTTGGGCCGACCGCGTTGGCCACGCCCGCCGGCATGACGCACAGGGTGGCGAGGGCCACTGCCAGCGCGCCGATTCTGCGCAACGGCGTGGGCTTTGCTGCATGGGTCATTATGGGGATCCTTCTTCTCGCAGCGTCGTCGTTGACGGTCCGCCGACAGTGCCATACTGCCGTGTTCCGCGGTTCGTCTGCCGTGCCTTCGCTGGCGCGGGCGGCTTCGTCACCATTTGACGTTGCCGTGTGACGGTGCTGTGGGATTGCTCTGTTGGTTGGATTATGGGGTTCGATTATCGCGTTGAATTATGAATCCAGCAATCGGCTGAAATTCCCCTTATTATAGCCTACATAGTTAACGAAATCCAGCTGATGCTGGCGGGAGCGGGGTAGGCGGGAGCGAGCGCCCTTCGTCCCGCCGCACTTCACGCGCCTTTACTTTTCGCCCCCACAGACGGGGCTCCCGCGAAGCGGGTTGGGGTGGTCACAACAGTCAACACCCGGCACCCCACAACCACCCTCAGTCGGCTCCGCCGCCAGCTCTCGCCAGCGGGAGCCACATCAACCCGCAACGCCGCCGAACATCCCACTCCCTCGCACTCCGCTTTCTTCCTTCCCCTCGCCCCACTTTCCTCAAGATACACATTGTGCACCTTGAGGAATTTATGTGAAGGAAGAGTGAACAAAACGGTTGGATTGTGCACCTTAAGGCGCACAATCTGCTCGTTTTCTGCCGCAAGTTGCACATTGTGCATCTTCGGGAACGGAAAAGCGGAGATGATTCCCAGCAGAACGCGGGGCAGAACGCGGGCGGCCACCCTCAATCCCGCTTCGCGGGCCAGCTCCCGCCAGCGGGAGCCACACCAACCCGCAACACCACCGAACATCCCACTCCCTCGCACTCCGCTTTCTTCCTTCCCCTCGCCCCACTTTCCTCAAGATACACATTGTGCACCTTGAGGAATTTATGTGAAGGAAGAGTGAACAAAACGGTTGGATTGTGCAC
>NZ_WBVT01000003.1 GCF_009193355.1 Bifidobacterium leontopitheci | reverse complement strand
GCGGGACAAATCGGAACAAGGACAGGCCACGATCACCGAGGCCGTCAGTCAGAATCAGGGTCACCGCCAGGCCGCCACTCCCATTATCGCCGATCGGATTAACCGGCATAACCATTATCAACGTCAGAGACGGCAACGGAACGTACCCGTAGAGGATGCTCCGAGTACGTTCCGTCCAGAATTCACAACGAACCGTACTCAAACCGCTTCCACGCGTACGTTCCGTCAGTTTTTCTTGACCGAACGTACCCGTACAGCACCTCCCGAGTACGTTCCGTTCCGCAATTCCAACCGACCGTACTCGTAGACATCGTTCGAGTACGGTTCGTCAGGGAAAAATGACGGAACGTACCCGTAGAGGATGCTCCGAGTACGTTCCGTCCAGAATTCACAACGAACCGTACTCAAACCGCTTCCACGAGTACGTTCCGTCACAGACAACTCGACCGAACGTACTTGTACGCCGCTGTTCGGGTACGGTCCGTTAGAGATTCCGGTCAAGCGTACTCGTAGCGTCGTTCCCGGGTGCGATCGCTCACTGACGGTTTCTCGGAACGCCGGCCTCCGTCAGGATTCTGCGCAGACGGTCCAGGTCCTGCAGATCCTCGGCCTCAAGTCGCAGAATCGTTCGCACTCGTTGACCTCTAAGAGCGTCTTCCCGTTCCCGCTCCGCATGCACTTTCTCCCTGATGGTCGTGCGCTCCAGCCCGTCCTGCATCACGTATTTGTCCATGCCGTCGAATTCCAGGACGATCATGCTCCCATCCGGCAGAATCCACATGAAGTCCGCCCGATACACTGCGTTTGGACGTGACGGGTTGCGGAATACATACTGCAACCGAGGCACCACGAAACCAAGGATGATGATCAGCGCCCGTACCAGCGACTCACCGCCGTTCTCGCTCAACGGGTCCGCATACTGGCACAGACGTTCCAGACCCATGCTGTCCATATGCAGGATTCTGGCATATTCTGGGAGAGCGGACACATTGCAGCCGCGCCGCATCGCGTCATCGAACATGCCCAGAGTCTCCTGGAACGGAAACAAGGCGGCACAGTCCACCAGCGTACGTTCCAACGAGGTCACGCGGACTCCGGATACGACGACGTACTGAATATCGTCGGCGGTCTCACCCACGACTATCCTTCGCAACTGCCAATACTGATGATTCGATGGCGGGAACGAAGACGCTATGGTGATGGTCACGCCGCCGTGCAGCGTATAGCCATGTTCCAGACCATGGATGACGGCTGCCGTCAGACCGGCGAACACCCAGTCAGGGTGAAGCACGCTCAGCGCCGCGGCTACATGGAAATGACGCTGGATGGGATTCAGCCCCTCCCAATATGCAGCTCTGGCGTATACGTTTCGATATGGCCGGACCAGTTCGCCGGCCTTATGCCTCCTCTTCAGCGCACGCCGTTGCCTGTCGTTGAGACCGACCGCGCAACGGCCGGCGGCTTCGGCCTCGTCAAGGATTCGTTCGGTAGGAATATGTGTTCTCATGTATGGCACGCTATCGACAGCGGCGTCTCTGGTTCAAGTCGAACGGGGTAATGTGGTCGGAGCTTATGCCTTTTCGAGGTTTATCGGCGTGTCGCGCGCCAAAAAGTGACTTTCCGAGTGCGATTCGTCCAAAATTCACAACGAACCGTACTCAGGCCGCTTCTACGAGTACGTTCCGTCAATAAATCCCAACCGAACGTACCCGTAGCAGACGGTTCGGGTACGGTCCGTTCAAAACTCTCGACCGACCGTACTCAAACAGTTTCCACGGGTACGGTCCGTCATCTTTTCCCAACCGACCGTACTCGTAGACCACCGTTCGAGTACGTTCCGTCAATAAATCCCAACCAAACGTACCCGCAGTATACGGTTCGGGTACGGTCCGTCACGAAAAACAAACCGACCGTACCCGAGTGTTGGCTACGGGTACGGTCGGTCATGAAGGACCGGCAAACTGGCGGACTGTAGCCGTCGGATTGGCCGCGAGACTGCCGGGAAGCACACGGCTACTTCATCTTGCGCAGACGCGGCACGGCGGAATCCTTTGCGCCGGTGACGCGGTAGACGTCGAACACGCCGTCGATCTTGCGCACGGCTGCGAGCAGACGGTTCAGATGCTGCGGATCGGCCATCTCGAAGCTGAACTGGCTGATGGCCACGCGATCCGAGCCGGTGGTCTGCGAGCCGGAGAGGATGTTCACACCATGGTCGGCGAGCACGCGCGTCACGTCGCTCAGCAGATGCTGACGGTCAAGCGCCTCCACCTGGATCTTGACCATGAACAGGCCCTTGGTGCTGGTCCACTGCACGTCGACGCACCGTTCCGGCTGCTTGCGCTGCAGGTCGATCATGTTCTGGCAGTCGGTGCGGTGCACGGACACGCCTTGGTTGCGCGTGATGAAGCCGGCGATGCGGTCGCCGGGCACCGGCATGCAGCAGCGGGCGAGCTTGACCCACACGTCGTCCACGCCCTTGACCGACACGCCGAGCGAATTGGTCTTGCGGCGGGCGCTTTCGACCGCGCGCAGCGGCAGCGCCTCCTGCTCGACCTCCTCGTCGACCTCGTCGCTGCCCGCGTCCTTGACCAGATGCGCGATGACGTTCTGCGTGGAGATCTGCCCGTCGCCGATGGCGGCGAACAGGGCGTCAGGGTTGGCGATGTTGAGCTCGTCCGCCACGCCGACGAGCGCCTGCGCGGTGAGCAGCGTGGCGATCGGCAGGTTGCGCTTGCGCATGGCGCGCGTCAGTTCGTCGCGGCCCTCCTCGATGGCCTCGGTGCGGCGTTCCTTGCTGAACCACTGGCGTATCTTGTTGCGCGCCTTGGGGCTTTTGACGAAGCTGAGCCAGTCGCGCGACGGACCGGCGTTGTCGGACTTGGAGGTGAGCACCTCGACGGTGTCGCCGTTCTCCAGCTTGGTGTCGAGCGGGACGAGACGCCCGTTGACGCGCGCGCCCATCGTGCGGTGGCCGACCTCGGTGTGCACGGCGTAGGCGAAGTCGACGGGCGTGGCGTTGGCCGGCAGCGAGACGATCTTGCCTTTCGGCGTGAACACGTACACTTCGGCGGCGCCGAGGTCCTCCTTGAGCGAGCCGAGGAACTCGTTGGAGTCCGGCGTCTCGCTGGTCCAGTCGGCCAGCTGCTGAATCCATTTGAGGTTGTCCGCCTCGCTCAGCTCCTGGTTTTCGGAGCCCTCGCGCTTGCGGTCGGACTTGTCCGGCGAGCTGAGCGCACGGCCGGCCTGGCCGTTCTCCTTGTACTTCCAGTGCGCGGCGATGCCGAACTCGGCGCGCCGGTGCATGTCCCACGTGCGGATCTGAATCTCCACCGGCTTGCCGCCGGGGCCGACCACCGTGGTGTGCAGCGACTGGTACATGTTGAGCTTCGGCATGGCGATGTAGTCCTTGAACCGGCCAGGCACCGGGCTCCACCGCGCGTGCACGGCGCCGAGCGCCGCATAGCAGTCCTGAATCGTGTCGACGATGATGCGCACGCCGACCAGATCGTAGATGTTCGAGAAATCGTGGCCGCGCACGATCATCTTCTGGTAGATCGAGAAGTAGTCCTTCGGCCGTCCGGTCACATACGCCTTGATGTGCTGTTCGTCGAGGTCCTCGTTGATCTCGGCCAGGATCTGCTTGAGATAGACGTCACGCTGGCCGGCCCTGCGGGCCACGAGCACGACGATCTCGTTGTAGATCTTCGGGTAGAGCACCTTGAAGCTGAGCTCCTCGAGCTCCGTCTTGATGGCGTTCATGCCGAGCCGGTTGGCGAGCGGCGCGTACACGTCGAGGGTCTCGCGGGCCTTCTTCTGTGCGCTTGCCGACTTGACGTACCGCCAGGTGCGCGCATTGTGCACGCGGTCGGCGAGTTTGACGACGAGCACGCGCACGTCACGGCTCATGGCGACGACCATCTTGCGGATGGTCTCGGCCTGAGCGGAATCGCCGTACTCCATCTTGCTCAGCTTGGTGACGCCGTCGACCAGACCGGTGACCGTGTCGCCGAACTCGGCGCGGCACTGGTCGAGCGTGTAGTCGGTGTCCTCAACGGTGTCGTGCAGCAGGCCTGCCGCCACGACGAGCGGACCCATGCCGAGGTCGGCGAGGATCTGCGCGACCGCGAGCGGATGGATGATGTACGGCTCGCCGGATTTGCGGCGTTGCGCGGAGTGCTGGATGACCGCTCGACGGTACGCGCGGTCCAGAATGCTCATGTCCTCGCCGGGATGATGGGACCGGCACGCCTGCATGATCGGCAACAGGGGGTTCATCGGATCCCCGCTGATCTCACAGCCAAGCATGCGGGCGGCGCTGTGCTCGGCTTCGTCGTTGACCATCTCCGCCTCCCTCTGACATATCGTGTGGTTCACATCCTACCCGCGTCGAGCGAACAACGACGCCGTCGGACCATATCGGCCGGCTCTTTCGACCGACCATATCGCCGGACCATCGGCGTCTTGCCGCCGGCGTCCGGCCGCACCCCGCGTCAGTGCGACGAGACGCCGGTCGACCCGAAGCCGCGTTCCGCGCGATCCGAGCCGGGCAACGTCTGCGCCGGCACGAAGCGCGCCTCGACATAACGCTGGATGACCAGCTGGGCGATGCGGTCGCCGGGATGGAACACCACGGTATGCTCGGGGTCGAGGTTGATGAGCGGCACCTTGATTTCGCCGCGGTATCCCGCGTCGATGGTGCCCGGCGCGTTGAGCACGGTCACGCCCTGCTTGACGGCCAGGCCGGAACGCGGATGGACCAGCGCCACATATCCCGCGGGCAGCGCGATGGCGATTCCCGTGGGCACGAGTGCGCGTTGGAACGGCTTGAGCGTCACTTCCTCGGTGCAGGTCAGGTCCGCTCCGGCGTCTCCGGCGTGCGCGTAGCGCAGTTCGACCGGATGGACGGGGTCGAGGGAGCGCACGAGCACTTCCGTGTATTCCGGCTCGTTGTAGGTCTCGTCGAACGACATCAGGCGGCGCACTCCTCGCACACCGGCTGTCCGTCGTCCGTGACGTAGGCGAGCTGGCTGCGGTGCTTGACCAGGAAGCACTCGGAGCAGATGAACTCGTCGTTCTGCATCGGGATGACGGTCACCGAGGCGTCCTCATTGCTCAGATCGGCGCCGGGCAGCTCGTAGTCCTCCGCGATGGCGTTCTCGTCGTCGTCCATGTCGCTCGAAGTGCTCCGCGAGCCCTTGCCGAGCGCCTGCAGCGATTCCTCGTCCTCGTCCTTGTTGCGGGGGGAATCATAATCCTGAGCCATTGCAATCCTTTCACCGATGGTGGCACGTTATGCGCCATAGAATAACATGACTTTTGACGCCGTAGGATACACGACTCGAAATACCCGTAAAATACGACACGTGCGGCACAATGGAAGCAAGTAGAATGAAGTGGCAATTCCTACACAGAAAGTGGTGTGATCATGCCTGAGAACCCGCTCATGCAAGCCCGATTCGACCATGTCGACGACACGGGCCGACTTGTGTTCTCGGCTGGCGAGCAGCGGTTCTGCGTCATCGTCGACGAAACGCTCGAGCGCGCCCTTCTCGAAGCCAAGCAGATCCGCGAGGAGTCCCGTTCGGCTCCCAGCTCCACGACGTCCGCCACCCTGCCGATCTCGCAGATCCAGGCGCTCATCCGCGCTGGCGCCGACCCCGCCCGCGTGGCGGAGCGCTACCATCTGAGCGAGGCGCTCGTCCGCCGCTTCTCCTCGGCGGTGGAGATGGAGAAGCAGTACGCCATCGAACAGTTCTTCACCGTGCCCGCGCCCAAGGAGAGCCGCGGACGCACCCTCGCCGACGTGATCGAACGCACGCTGGCGGTCGCCGGCATCGGCATGGAGTCGGTCACCTGGAAGGCGACACGCCGGGGGCTCGAGCCGTGGCGCATCACCGCGTCCTTCGAATCGGCGGGCCGTCAGGCGAGGGCCGAATGGTCGTGGAACATGCATGACAACGCGGTCGTCTGCCTTAATCCGACGGCCAAGAAGCTGCTGGGGGCGGCGTCGGGGCCTCGCGAAGGCGCTGCCGCCGCGGCCGACGCCGGCGACTTTGCCGCGGCCGTGTCGCTGCCGGGCGATTCGGTGCGTTCGGCACGTATCGAACGTGCGGTCTCCGCATGGAACACGCCGAAACCGACGCTGCCGGCGGCTCGGCCCGAGGCGCGCCTGCCACGCGAGACGTCGCCGCTGGACGCTCCGGAGCCGGCATCGGCATCCCAGCCGTCAGGAGGAGACATCCCCCGCACCGGCGCACTGCCGCTTGCCGCGCAGTCAGGCACGGCGGTCGCCCCTGCGTCGTCTTCGGCCACCGGCATGTCCGCGACCGGCCAACCTGCCGCCGCGGCAGGCTCGACCGCCGCGGCAGGCGAGACGCCGCGCACACAGACGGCCGAATCCGCTCAGGCGGACGCGAAACCGGCGAAACGCCGCTCCGGACGTTCCGCCGTTCCCAGCTGGGACGAGATCCTGTTCGGCGAATGACGGTCGCCATAAGCCGGCGGCCTCGTCTCACACGAGGTCGATGAGGCAGGGTATGTCCATCTCCATCGCGGTCTGCGAGCCGTGGACCCCCGGCAGCCGGGTCGCCTTGTCGGTCTGGATGCGTGAATCGACGATGGTCGTGCCCTGCGCCGCCGATACGAGCACGTCCCCGATCATCGGCTCGACGCGTGGGTCGACGGGACCGAACATCCCCTGGTCTATGGCCTGACGGCGGGTCCTCACCAACGCCATGTCGCCGAGACGGTCGCGCCAGCGTGCGGCGATGTCCTCCGGATCGGCGTCGGGCTGCGCATACAGCATCACCGAACGCGGCTCGCCTCCCACCAGCGCCACGTCACGTGACAGCTGCGGCTCCTGCGCGATGTCGACGCGGGCCGCAGGGTCGGCCGACACCATGCCGTGATCGGCGACGATGACGATCAGCGTGTCCTTCGGCGCCTGACGCGCAAGCTGGCCGAGCTGCCCGTCGACCCGTTCGAAGACGGCGGTCCACTGCGGCGACTCCCAGCCGTCGGCATGGCCGGTCTTGTCGACGTCGCGGATGTACAGATAGGTCAGCCCCGGCGTGCGCGCCGCCTCCGCCGCCGCCTTCACCCGTGCGGACGGCCGCATGTCGCCGATGTACCGCGCACCTCGCAGCGCCGCCTCGGTAAGCGGCGAGCCGGCGAACTTCGGCAGTCCGCAACTGGTGACGCGCACGCCCTGGCCGCTCAGGCGTTCGAACACCGTGGGCTGGCGCTGCAGCTCATGCGGGTCGATCGCGTTCTTGAACTGGATGAGCTGCGACAGCTCCCCCGTGCGCGTGTTGCGTTGCGTATAGCCGGTCATGCCGGTCAGTCCCGGGCACGTTCCGGTGCCGAACGCGGCCATCGCCGCGACCGTGGTGCTTGGCGCGCACGTGGATATCGGCCTGAGGTTCGCGCTGTCGTGCAGCAGCGAACGCATATACGGGCAGTGGCCGATGCGCAGCCGCAGGTTCCAGTATCCGAGCCCGTCGACGAGCACGACGATGGCCGACCGGGCCTCGGGCAATCCCAGAGCGTCCCTGAGCCGGGCGGGGTCATGGTGGATGGCGGTGCCGACCGGATGCCCGATCGCGGCGCTGACCGCGGGCAGCACGGACGACAGGTGCAGGCGGCCGTCACGGTGAAGCTCGGCCGGCGGCAGGTCAGCGGGGTCGATTCCCGAGTCGGCCGCACGATCGCCGTACCCGGCCGTCTCGCCGCCGTCATGCCCGGTCTTGGCGGCGTCGAATCCATCGTTGCCGAATCCATCGTCATAGCGCACGGTGGGTATGATGCCGTGCAGCTGCTTCATGTGTTCCGTCTGCGCATCCATACTCCCCATTCAATCACCGTCGCATGAAAACGGCTGCCGGCCGGCTTGGGCGACGACTGTCGGACGCCGCTTCGTGTGACGGCCGTTGGCGGGACGTCGGTTATCATGGATGTTCGGCATTTCCCGCCCGCGCGCATCGGCCGTGGCAGGGCGGCGACATGGACTGATACGACGGTGACGGCCGCGCGCGAACCGCAAGGCGGCCGTCATCCTGCAGACATTCGGCACAGATGGGGAGCGGCATTCATGGCACATCGCACCGCGCGTCAGACCTTCGACCCGCGCGAGGTCAAGGAGCATATCGTCGAGACGCCGTTGAACGACGAGATGAGCAAGTCGTTCCTGGAATACGCGTATTCGGTGATCTACGCCCGTGCGCTGCCGGACGCGCGCGACGGGCTCAAACCGGTGCAGCGGCGCATCATCTACCAGATGGGCCAGATGAACCTGACCCCGGAACGCGCCTACATGAAGTCGGCGCGCGTGGTCGGCGAGGTGATGGGCAAGCTGCATCCGCACGGCGACTCCGCCATCTACGAGGCGATGGTCCGTCTCGCCCAGCCGTTCGCCATGCGCCTGCCGCTGGTGGACGGCCACGGCAACTTCGGCTCGCTTGACGACGGCCCCGCGGCATCCCGATACACCGAGGCGAGGCTCGCGCCCGCCGCGCTCGGCATGAACGCCGACATCGACGAGGACACGGTCGACTTCACGCCGAACTACGACAACAAGCTCAAGGAGCCGACCGTGCTGCCGGCGGCAATCCCGAACCTGCTGGTCAACGGCGGATCCGGCATCGCGGTCGGCATGGCCACGAACATGGCGACGCATAATCTCGGCGAGGTGGTCGCGGCGGCAAAGCACCTCATGAAGCATCCCCAGTCGAGTCTGGAGGAGCTCATGCAGTACGTGCCCGGGCCGGACTGGCCGGGCGGCGGCATCATCATCGGACGTTCCGGCATCCGCGAAGCGTACGAGACGGGCCGCGGCACGCTCACCACGCGTTCCGCCACGCATTTCGAGAACGTGACCGCGCGCAAGAAGGCGATCGTCGTGACCGAGCTTCCGTTCATGGTCGGCCCTGAACGTGTGCTGGAACGCATCTCCGAAGGGGTGAAGAACCGCAAGCTGGAGGGCATCTCCGGGGCGATCGACCTGACCGACCGTCATAACGGCACCCGTCTGGTCATCGAGATCAAGACCGGCTTCGACCCGAACGCCGTGCTGGCTCAGCTGTTCAGGCACACGCCGCTGCAGGACAACTTCACGATGAACAACGTGGCGCTGGTCGACGGGCGACCGCACACCATGGGGCTGAAGGAGCTGCTGCAGGTGTGGATCGACCATCGCCGCGTGGTGGTGCGCCGTCGCAGCGAGTTCCGCCGCAAGAAGGCGCAGGAACGCCTGCATCTGGTCGAGGGCCTGCTGCTGGCGCTGCTCGACATCGACGAGGTGATCCAGGTGATCCGATCCTCGGACGACGCCGACACCGCGAAAAGCCGGCTGATGGCCGTGTTCGACCTGGACGAGATCCAATCGCAGTACATTCTCGACCTGCGGCTGCGCCGGCTCACGCGCATGAGCCGCATCGAGCTTGAGGCGGAGCGCGACGACCTCAAACGCCGTATCGAGGAGCTCGAACACATCCTCGCCTCCGCCGAGGAGCTGGACCGCGTGGTCGTCAACGAAATGGACAAGGCCGTCGAACAGTACGGGACGCCGCGGCGCACGGTGCTGCTCGACGAGAACCCCGACGGCTCGCTCGCGCCCGTCGTCGCGCACGGCGACGACGAGGCGTCGGCCACGGCGATTCGCGCCGCGGCGGAGGCACAGACGGTCTCCTCCGCGGCGGCGGACGTTGCAGCGGCAGCGGCGGCGGCGAAGAAGGCCGGCGAGGAGAACGCGACCGCGACCGCATTGCAGATCGACGACAAGCCGTGCGTGGTGATGCTCAGCGCGTCCGGCCTCATCGCACGCACGTCGCCCGCCGCGATGGACGTGTGGCAGACACGATCGGCGACCGACCGGCGGACGAAGGACGACCAGATCGTCTCGATGTTCCGCACGTCCACACGATCCTCGTATGGTCTGATCACTTCGGCGGGGCGCCTCGTGCTGGCGCATGTGGTGGAGCTGCCTGATGTGGCGGTGGATTCCACGGTCAGCGCGACCGGCGGCATCCGCGCGGACGAACTGCTGGGGATGACCGAGAGCACGGATCCCGTGCCCGGCGAGCACGTAGTGACCGCCATCGCGATGACCGGCACGCTCAATGGCGTCGAACAGCCGGCGGATGCGGCAGGTGAAGGCGTGAACGAGCTCGCGCCGTTGGCGATCGGCACCCGCGGCGGCGTGGTGAAACGCTGGAACCGTGAGTCGCCGACCACCATGGATTCGTGGAGCGTCATCGACCTGAAGGACGGCGACAGCGTCCTGTTCGCCGCCGATGCGGCCGACGAGGACCGGCTGGTGTTCATCTCGTCCGACTCGTCGCTGCTCACGTTCGAGGCCGTCAACGTGCGCCCGCAGGGCAGGACCGCGGGAGGCATGGCCGGAATCAGGCTGGCCGCCGATTGCACGGTCATGGCATTCAACGTCGTCCCCGCCGGCAAGATCGCGTGGACGTACGAGGAAGGCGAGAACGGCATGTTCTCCGCGTCCGGCGCGGTCGTGCTCACGGTCGCCGGCGACAAGGACGCGCTTGCCGGAACCGAGAACGGCGCCGCGAAGGTGACACCGTTGGAGATGTATCCGACAAAGGGGCGCGGCACGGGCGGCGTGCGCTCGCAGCGGTTCCTCAAGGGGCAGAACACACTGATCTTCGCGTGGACGGGCATGTACCCGCTGCACGCCTCGACCGAGGGCGGAGCGCCGGTGGAGCTGCCGAAGCCGGATATGCGCCGTGACGGGTCTGGCGTCGACCTGGGCGCGCCCATCGCCTACATCGCCTGACGACCCGCCGGCGTTGGCCGCCCTTGCCCAGCGGTGTGCCTCAGCCGTAGAGTCTCATGCCTTGCGGGCATGGCGTGAAGCCTGCGGCATGCAGGATGCGCGCGGTTTCATTGCGTACGGTCAACGGCTCGCCGTTCAGGTCGGAGAAGGTCGCTCCCCCGCGCGTCCCCGGTATCATCCTGCGTTGGAGCGCGTATGCCAGTTCGGTGCATGCGGCTTTCAGCACGTCCGGAGTGCGGTCGAACGCAACGAGATGATGGCTTCCCACAGCGGCGTATAACACCGGATGGCCATGGGCGAACACGACGAGCGCACCCGCACGGCGGATCGTCCTAACCTGTTTGGCATCCTGTTGCGTTTCTGGCCGTTCCGGCCAGTCAATCGCCGTTCCGGCCAGGTTCGCGGGGTCGGTGGCGTCGATGGCGATGTCTGACCTGCCGGTCTGACGTGCATGGTCGCGCAGCGCGTCAACTGTGTCCTTTTGTGCGAACTGCGCTGCGCCGAAACCACGTACGAACATGCCTCGCACCAGCATGCCATGATCCTCCATGCGTTTGAGCACCGGATACAGCGTCTGGAAGCCTCCCGGCACATCCTCCATGCCGATGAGCGGTTGCGCGATGATGCCATACCGGTCAAGCAGCACGTCGACGAGATCGATCACCGACTGCGTGGCGGCGGTGCCGGCCTCACGCTCTGGTCGAATGCAGACGGCCTTGCCCTGTGTTCGGTCGCCGAGGGGCGTCTCCGCCGGCCGTGAATCATCGGAGGCTGCCGAGACGACGGCCGAGTCCGGCAGGCTGTCACTTCGTGGGTCCTCGGCGTCGCCTGGGGCTTTGGCGTCATCCGAGACGTCGGCACCATCCATGACGGCGGCACCATCCATGACGGCGGTGACCTCCGAAACATTGTCTGCCTGCGAGACGTCATCGGCATCCGGGAGGCCGGTGATGGTCGACGACCATAGACCGCCCAAAGTCGCTGGCATCATCAGCCGCGCGTTTGCCATGCGTGGGCGCGCCCGACGCAGGCCATTGCGCGAGGGAGCGCGGGAACGCGCCGCATGGCCGGTCTGGCGGGTCTCGTCCAATGCCCTCACCGGCGTCAACGAGCTGTTGGTGACCAAGCCGCTGCGCACCAGCGCCCATAACGCCTCTTCGAACCTGCTTTGCGTCCATGCCTGCGGCACGATCTCGCCGGTGTCCGGGTCGATATACGGCTCATCGCCGGCGGCCGTCCAACGGTCGCGTGCCATGGACTCCAACTGCGCGGCGTGATAGGCGCCGCCGGCGGACAGTGCCTCGAGTATGGCGTCACCGACATCGGACGACGCCACGGCATGGGAGTCCGCCTTGCCATCGGCGTTCCGGTTCCGACGCCTGTGCTCATAGTCGACGCGCAGTCTTCGCAGACGGGCTTCGAGCAGCGGCGAGTCGGCCGGATGAAACGCCACCGGCCCCATGCGCGGCGGTTCCTCGCCTTTTGCGGCGTCAGACTCCCCGCCGATCCAGACGACATCACCAGACGACAGCAGCGCATCCAGCTGCGCTGGCTCATAGTCACCCACCCGGGATGGGAACACGGATGTCTCCCACACCTGCAACGGCAATGACACGCCCTCCAGCTGCTCGATGACCCGCATCAGACCGTCCTCTCCGCGATACCGTTCACCGCCGACCGGACCGACGCCCTGATAATCCAGCAGGAACGACTGGTAGACGGACGGATCCACCGGTCTGATACTGTGCCGCGCTTTGGCGAGCGACAGAGCGCGGATACGCCGGAACACTTCGCGGTGCAGCCACTGCTGCGGCTTGGGCCGTGTCGCCGGCACATCGGGTGAGGCACCGGAGACGGCATCCTCCGGGGCATCTCTCTGCCAGCCGTTTCCGGCATTGGCCGGAGCGCCATCACCGGACGAGGCCATGAGAAACGTCCCGCGCATCAGCTCCCCGCCCGCGTGCATCCGGTCCAGCTCATGTACGACTTCATCGGCCGGCATGCCGGTGTCGTGCAGCAGCTCGTCTGTGGTGAACGGGCCATGGGTTTTGGCGTATCGTGCGACCCGGCCGGCGACATCGGCATCATCCAGGTCATTCCAGAACTTCCGTTCAGCGAGCCGCTGCATCACCTCCCGGATCGCATCCGGGTCGAGCACCGCGGACAGGTCGGTTTCGCCGAGCAGCCGTTCCAGTACGTCGGGGTCCACGGAGAGCAGTTGCGCGCTGCGCTCGGCCTGCGGCATGTCGTACTGGTACATGACCGAGCCGACGAATCCGAAGAGCAGGTTCTCGGCGAACGGCGATGGCGTCTGCGTCGTGGTCTCGGCCAAGGTCATCGTCCCATCCCGCAGCGCGCCCATCAGGCGCGCGAGCGCCGGCAGGTCGTATACGTCCTGCAGGCATTCGCGGGCGGTCTCCAGCAGCAACGGGAAGTTGTGCCGCGTGCGAGCCGCGCCGAGCAGCTGCGCCGCGCGCAGCCGCTGCTGCCATAATGGCACGCGCCTGCCCGGTTCGGTGCGCGGAAGGAACAGGGACCGTGCCGCGCATTCGCGGAACCGGGCGGCGAACAGCACGCTCTCGCCGACCTGAGTCTCGATGATGTGGCGCATCTCATCGGCGTCGAACAGGAGAATGACCCGGATCGGGATGTCGCCTTCGCCGTCCGGCAATCGCAGCACGATGCCGTCGTCGGCGGCATAGACCTGCCCGTCGAACCCGTAGCGCTGTTTCAGCCGCGCGTCGATGGCCAGGGCCCACGGCTCATGGACCCGCCTGCCAAGCGAGGAGTGCACGATGACGCGCCAGTCCCCCTCCTCGTCAGGGCATCGTTCGACGACGACCGTATGGTCATCGGGGATGTAGGTCGTGGAGGCCCGCTGCTCGGCGAGCAGCTTGGCCAGGTTGCCGATGGCGTTGTCATCGAGTCCGTCGGAGCGCAGCCTCCGCTCGACGGCGGCATCGAATCGAGGGGCGTTCCCCTGCGTCGCGACGGCGCCGACACGGCCCCCACGCCGGAACGGACCGGATCCGTCGCCTGTCGTCTCGTGCAGCCCTTGCGCGACCTCCCGCACGAACCGTCCGCGCAGACGGCCGAATCCCGCATCCCTGCCGCTGTCCTCGCCATGCCAGAACGGCAGTCGCGCCGTACGGCCGGGGGCCGGCACCACCACGACCCGGTCGCGGGTGATCTCCTGAATCTGCCATGCGGATGTTCCCAGGGTGATCACGTCGCCGACGCGGGACTCATAGACCATCTCCTCGTCCAGTTCGCCGACCCGGCGCGGCCCTTTGCCCGCATCGGCTTCAGGCAGCACGACCGTGTACAGGCCACGGTCGGGGATGGTGCCTCCGCTGGTGACGGCGAGCCGTTGGGCGCCGGGCCTGGCGGCGATGATGTCGTCGTCATGGTTCCACATGAGCGGCGGGCGGAACGCGGAGAAGTCCTCGTCGGCGTATGCGCCGGTCATCATGCCCATGACCGCGTCGAACATGCTGCGGTCCAGGTCGGCGAAGGGTGCCGACCTGCGCACCGTCGCATACCAGGCGTCCGGTTTGAGGTCGTCCATCGCCGCGGCGGCCACGGTCTGCTGGGCGAGCACGTCCAGAGGGTTGCGGGGTATGACGAGCGGTTCCAGACCGCCCGCCCGCATGGCCTCGATACTGGCGGCGACCCCGATGATCTGCTCGCGGGTGAGCGGGTAGAACAGGGCGTGGGATACGCCGCCGACATGATGGTCGGCACGGCCCACGCGCTGCAGTCCGGAGGAGACGGACAGCGGCGGGGATACCTGGATAACGAGGTCCACCGATCCCATATCGATGCCGAGTTCGAGGCTGCTCGTCGCGACCACACAGCGAAGGCGCCCCTGTTTGAGCTGCTCCTCGATCTGCTTGCGGCGGTCCTTCGACACCGAACCGTGATGGGCCATGGCGATGACGTCCCCTTGCCCATGGCTTCCCACAAGCATGGTGGTGGAGCCCACCACCGAGTCGTAATGGCCGGAGAACCCCTCCCGTCCTTCCGGAGAGCCGTGCCCGAAGGAGTCATCCCCCGCTCCCCCGTAATCCTGCGCATACAGGTCATTGAGGCGTGCGGTGAGCTTTTCGGCGAGTCCCCGGGAGTTGACGAACACCAATGTGGTGCGGTGAGCCAGCACCTCGTCGAGGATGCTGCGTTCGACGACCGGCCAGACGGACCCTGACGTCCCGTCCCCGGCGGCTCCGATGATGGCGGTCGAATCCGCTTGCGACGCGGCGACGCCCTTTCGCTCGGCCAGCCGCTGCATGGCCGGCGTGACACCGCTGATTCGAGTCCTCGCGCCTCCGTCCCTGTCCGCCTCCACGCCTCCGGCGCGGGCGGGGACGTTCGCCGACTGCAGGTCGCGCATGTCGGCAAGCGGCTCCACCACCTTGAGGTCCATCGCAGGCCGGTCGTCCGGGTCGATGATGTCCACCGGCCGGCCGCCGGAGAGGAACCGGGCCGCCTCCGACGGCGGATTGACGGTGGCGGACAGTCCGATGCGCTGCACCGGACCGTCCGTAAGCGATTCCAGCCGTTCCAGACTCACCGCCAGATGGGCGCCCCGCTTGCCGCCGGCCAGCGCATGCACCTCGTCGACGATCACGGTGCCCACGCCGGTGAGGATGCGGCGGGCCTTGGAGGTGAGCATCAGGTACAGGGACTCCGGCGTGGTGACGAGGATGTCAGGCGGATGGGTCGCGATCCTGCGTCGTTCCTGGGCCGTGGTATCCCCGCTCCTGATGGCCACGCTGACGGCGGGCGCCGGCAGTCCGAGCGCCTCGCACTGTTCGGCGATGCCCGCCAACGGTTGTTCGAGGTTCTTCGCCACGTCGACCGCGAGCGCCTTGAGCGGCGACACGTAGACGACGGACACCGCATGCCGTCTAACATTGGCGCGCCTCTCCCGCCCCGCCGGCGGTTCCGTGCGCATCAGCCGGTCGATCGCGGCGAGGAACGCCGTCAGCGTCTTGCCCGATCCGGTCGGCGCGACCACGAGCACATCGCGCCCGGACCGGATGGCCGGCCACGCCTGCTGCTGCACCGCCGTTGGCTGCGGGAACGCATGTTTGAACCATGCCCTGGTAGGCGCCGAGAACAGGTTCAAACAATCGTACATATGTTTGATACTGCCGCCTGTCGCGGACAAACGGCTTCACGCCACCGTCGCCGTCACGCTCATCGAAACACAAAACCGGCTCCACCGGCCGCGACACGCCGACGCACGCCGCTACGCTACCAGCGAATCTTGGCGAGTCGCGGCAAAACAGGGGAAGATGGAGACCAGCAAGAGGCAGCGCACGCCAGGACGACGTTCGCCCCGATGCCGCCGGCAACCGCGATGCGGCAACGTCACATCAGCGACGTCACATCGGCAACGCCGCACGACACACACAACGTCCAGCAAAGGAACGGATATGAGCACATCTTCGACAACACGCCTCGAACATGACTGCATCGGCGAGCTTGAGGTCCCTGCGGATGTGTACTGGGGCATCCACACGCAGCGGGCGATCGGCAACTTCACCGTCTCGGGGGTCAAGGACTCCAGCCACCCCCAGCTCATGCAGGCCTACGCGACGGTCAAGCGCGCATGCGCCGAGGCCAACGACGAGCTCGGCCTCATCGACCACGGCAAGGCGCGTCTGATCGTCGCCGCCTGCCGCGAGATCGAGGCCGGCAAGCTCGCCGACCAGTTCCCCGTCGACGTGTTGCAGGGCGGCGCGGGGACCTCCACGAACATGAACATGAACGAGGTCATCGCCAACCGCGCGCTCGAGCTCGGCGGCCACGACAAAGGCGACTACCGTTACATCCATCCGAACGACGACGTGAACCACTCGCAGTCGACGAACGACACGTACCCGGCGGCCTGCAAGCTCGCGCTCATCGACGCCATCGGCCCACTCGCCGAGGAGACGAAGAAGCTCGCCCGCACCTTCCATGACCTCGCCGACCGCCACATCAACGACGTGACCATCGGCCGCACCCAGCTGCAGGACGCGGTGCCGATGACCTACGGTCAGGAGTTCCACGCATTCGCCAGCTTCCTCAAGGCGGATACTGCGGCGTTGGAGCGCGTGGTGCCGCAGCTCATGAGCCTCAACCTCGGCGCGACGGCCATCGGCACCGGCATCTGCGCGGACCGGCGTTTCCGCAACACCGCCACCGAGCATCTGGCCCGCATCACCGGTCTGCCGATCACCGCGGCATCCGACCCGATCGCCGCGATGACGGACATGAGCGCGTACATCGCCGTCTCGCAGACCACGAAGAACCTCGCCATCCATCTGAAGAAGGCCGCCGACGACCTGCGACTGCTCAACTCAGGCCCGCATGACGGCTTCAACGACCTCAACGTGCCCGCCCGTCAGGCAGGCAGCAGCATCATGCCCGGCAAGGTGAATCCGGTGATTCCCGAATGCGTCAATCAGGTGTGCTTCCGCGTGTTCGGCATGGACACGACCGTCACCTGGGCCGCGTCGGAAGGCCAGCTGCAGCTCAACGCATTCGACCCGGTGATCATCCACGAGCTGCTCAGGGGCATCGACCTGCTGACCCGCGCCATGGTCATGTTCCGCGAGCGCTGCGTGGAGGGGATCACCATCAACGCCGCCGTCGGCCGCCGTTACGCCGAGTATTCGCCGTCGATCGCGGCCGCGCTCAACGGCTCCATCGGCTACGAGCATGCGGCGGACATCGCCGAGGAGGCCTCCTCGACCAACCGGACCGTGCGCGAGGTGGCCGGCGAACGCACCGACCTGCCCGCCGACCAGCTGGATGAGCTGCTCGACCCGATCACCCTGTCGCGCAGACTCGGCCAGACCTGCCGCGAACATCACGAGTGACAAACCGAGCGCGGTGGCGAGGGGCATCCGCCCCCTCGCCACCGCGCTCGCCGCCGCAGTCTCAGGCCTCGCCTGCGTCTGCGGCATCCGCATCGTCCGCATATTCGAGGATGTCGCCCGGCTGGCAGCCGAGCGTGCGGCAGATCGCGTCAAGCGTGGTGAAGCGCACCGCCTTGGCGCGGCCGTTCTTCAGAATCGATACGTTGGCCGGGGTGATGCCGATCGCATCGGCCAGCTCGTTGACGCCCATCTTGCGTTTGGCGAGCATGACGTCCAGGTTCACGCGGATGGCCATCAGATCACCGCCTCGAGTTCGCGGCGCTGCACGATCGCCTGCGTGAGCAGCGAACGCATGACAAGCATGAGCAGCACGAACGCAGCGATGAGCAGCAGCCCCACGACAAGCGTCAGCGCCATCAGCGGCATGGACAGCGCAGCCGGAACGCTCTCGCGGGTCACCGGATCGACGTACTGCAGGCCGGAGCCGGCGAAAACCAGAACGAACAGCACCAGAAGGCCCTCCGCACACGCACAGCCGATGACGAGATCGACCCATGCGATCGCCCTACCGGAGAAGATGTCCCGGTCGCGCACCAACGTGAGCAGCGGCCAGACGGCGGCGAGCGCCACCTCCACGCACAGGATGCCAAGCACCGCCGCGATCCGATAGGGCCACAGGCCCGGCGCCGTTTCCGGCACCTCCTCCACCACTGCGGCGGAGACGGGGAACACGGCGTACTGGCCGAGCACGCACACCAGCTCGAACAGCACGATCATCGCCTTGATCGCAATGATGACGGCCAGGCGGCATTGCGTACCATGCATGGCCGCCGTCCTGATCGGTTCATTCATAATGGCTCCTTCCCTATCATTGACACCATCTGAATAACGATAGTAATCTATCGGAAAACGATATATAAACATCACTAACAATTGTTTTACAATACATACATATCGTTTTTCGATATTTGCGGTGGGTGACATGACGGTCGGCATTGCCGACGAACCGGTGGAGCGTATCGCACGGCATGGCAGTCAGCATCTCAGCCCGATTGTCGGCACCGTTCCGCGCGGCAGATAGCCGGATGCCAAACTGCCCCACAGCCTATGGGAGACGTACAGCGCATTCGCCAACACCAATGGCGGCACGATCATCCTTGGCGCGGAGGAGGACGCCGACCATCGCCTGCATGTCACCGGAGTACCCCACGCCCATGAACTGATGACGACTTTTTGGAACAACGTGAATGACGGCAACACCGTCAGCGCAAACATTTTGGTCGATGAAAACGTTCATATCGAATCATATGATGGCAAGGACGCAATCATCATCGAAATTCCCCGCGCCCAACGGGAAATGCGTCCTGTTTTCGCCCTGTCGCAACCCGCTGACCGGCACCTACCGTCGCAATGGCGAAGGCGACTACCACTGCTCATCGGATGAATACCGAGCCATGATCCGAGACCAAGGCGATGAACCTATTGATGGGACGGTCGTCGAGGAGATGGGCCTGGAATCCATAGACATTCCGACGCTCAACTCATATCGCAACCTGCTCAAAGCTCAGAGACCTGGACATCCTTGGTTGGAATTGCCCGACGACGAACTGCTGTGGAGGCTCGGCGCGGCGCGGCGATTGCCAGGCAGCCGCCAGCTGCATCCCACGCGGGCGGGCTTGCTGATGTTCGGCGATGAGCGGTACATCACCGAGGAATTCGCCCGCTATCTGCTTGATTTCAGGTTGATTACGGATACCGCCACCCGACGGTGGGACGATCGCATCATGTCCGCCGACGGCACATGGCCCGGCAATGTCTTCGGCTTTTGGACCCGCGTTACCCCCAAACTGGTGGACGGCCTGCCCATGCCATTCAATTTGCCGAACGGCATTATGCGATTGGACGATACGCCGCTGCGCAAAGCCATCCGGGAAGCCTTCGCCAATGCGCTCGGTCATGCCGACTACTTTGGAGGAACCGGCGTGGTGGTGATTCGTCACGGCAACGAACGCATCGACTTCCGCAATCCCGGCACGTTGCGCCTTGAGCAATCGCTCATCGAGCGTGGCGGATTGTCGGATGCCCGCAATCCCGGCATCATGAAAATGTTCAATCTGCTCGGCATCGGCGAACGCGCGGGCAGTGGATTCGATACGCTCCGCGCTGGCACGAGATCAGAGAATCTGTCTGACCCGATGCTGCACGAGGAGCTGAATCCGGATCGGGTGACGCTGTCGATGCCAATCACCGTCGTCCGCAAAGCCGATGCCATACATCCGAATTATGACGTCCCTCAGACCAGTTCACGAATGGCTCAGCCACGGCGAGAGCAAGACGTTCTTCACCTGTTGCAGTCAGGACAATCCATGAAAGCCGCGGAGATTGCATCCCGACTTGGAGTTTCCTCCGCACGCGTTCGCGTATTGCTGAACTCTCTGATGAGACAGGGCAAAGTCGACAGACAAGGATCCGCCCGACAGACAAGCTATCGTGCAATACAGGAATAGCGTTTATCTGCAACATCATATGCAATATTGTCCGCAACAATTGCAGATAATATTGCAGATAAACGCCATGCCCGCCTCCACAATCAGGTGTCGATCTTGGAGCGGTCGAAGTCGTCGGCGTTGTCGACGATGAACTGCTTGCGCGGCGGCACGTCATCGCCCATGAGCAGGCTGAAGACGCCCGCGGCCTGCGCGGCGTCCTCCATGCGGATGCGCCGCAGCATGCGCGTGCGCGGATCCATGGTGGTGTCCGCCAGCTGGTCGGCGTCCATCTCGCCCAGGCCCTTGTACCGCTGGATGTCGGGATTGTAGGAGATGCCGCGCTTCTCGAGGTCGGCGAGCTTGCCCGCCAGCTCGTCGTCCGAGTACGTGTAGATGTATTCGCCCTTATGCGACCCAGCCAGCGCGATGCGGTGCAGGGGCGGCACGGCTGCGTACACGTGGCCATGCTCGATGAGCGGCCGCATGTACCGGTAGAACAGGGTGAGCAGCAGGATGCGGATGTGCGCGCCGTCCACATCGGCATCGGTCATCATGATGACCTTGTTGTAGCGCGCCTGGCTGATGTCGAAGCTTGCACCGGACCCCGCGCCGACCACCTGGATGATGGCCGCGCACTCCTTGTTGGACAGCATCTGGCTCAGGGACGCCTTCTGCACGTTGAGGATCTTGCCTCGAATCGGCAGCAGCGCCTGGAAGCCCGAATTGCGGGCGGCCTTGGCGGTGCCGAGCGCGGAGTCGCCCTCGACGATGAACAGTTCGGCCACGTCGTCGTTGCCCGGCTGGCAGTCGGAGAGCTTCGGCGGCATGGACGCGGATTCGAGCGCGTTCTTGCGGCGCGTGACCTCTTTGGTCTTGCGCGCCTGGATGCGCGCGTGCATCTCGCCGACGATCTTCTCGAGCACGCGGCCGGACTGCTCCTTGTAGCCGCGCTTGGAGCCGGTGATCAGTTCGCCGAACTGCTTGTCGGTCATGCGGGTGACAATCGGACGCACCTGCGCGGTGCCGAGCACGTCCTTGGTCTGCCCCTGGAACTGCGGTTCGGCGATGCGCACGGTGACGACGGCCACGAGGCCCGCCATGATGTCGTCGCGTTCGATCTTCTGCGCGTTGTCCTTGAGATTGACCTTGAGCTTGCGTGCGTTGTCCTCGACGGTCTTGCGGATCTGCTTGGTGATGCCGGCGAGGAAGCCGTCGACGTGCATGCCGCCGCCGGGCGTCTCCACCACGTTGACGAAGCTGCGCATCACGGTGTCGTATCCGTTCACCCACCTGAGCGCGATGTCGACGCCGCAGGTGCGGGTGACCTTGCGCGCGTGCAGCTCGCCGTTCTCGCCGACCGCCTGGGTCTCCTCCTCGTACGTGTCCTCGCCCTGGATGCGCCAGATGTCGGACACCGGCTCGCCCGCCGAGAGGAAGTCGACGAAATCCTTGACGCCGCCGGTGTGGCGGAACTCCTCGACGCGGGCGTGCGTATGCCGTGCGGCGTCGGCTTTGGCGATGGCGACCGCGGCGTTGCCTGCCTCTGCGGCGTCCTGGTGAACGTCTGCGCCGGATGGCGCGTCTGCCAAGGCGGTCTGCCCGTCGCCTTCCGCTTCGGTTACGCCGTCGACGGTGCCGACGGCGGCCGCAACGTCGTCACGTGAGACGTCGTCAAGTGAGACATCGTCATGAGCAGCGTCGACCTCCAGCATCTCGTCGACCGTCTCGTCACCGGTTTCGGGGATGTTCTCGTCGATGACGGTGATGCGCAGGCCCGGCACCAGGAAGCTGGTCTGACGGACGCGGTCGATGAGCTGGTCGTAGCTGAACCGCGCGGTGTCGTTGAAGATCTCGGGGTCCGCCCAGTAGCGGATGCGCGTACCGGTGGTCTTGGGGCTCACCTTGCCGATGATCTCGAGCTCGGTGGGACGGTTCTTTCGGGTGCGCTTGAACGGCGAGTCGGGTGACGGGTGGGCGGGGTCGGCGTCCGTGTAGACGCCGGGGTGGCCCTGATGGAACGCCATGTGATGGGTCTTGCCGTCGCGGTCGACCTCGACGTCCAGTCGGGAGCTCAGCGCGTTGACGACGGACGAGCCGACGCCGTGCAGGCCGCCCGCGGCGTTGTAGGAGGCGTTGCCGAACTTCGCGCCGGCGTGCAGCTTGGTGAGCACCACCTCGACGCCGGTGAGTTTGGTCTTCGGTTCGACGTCGACCGGGATGCCGCGGCCGTTGTCGGCGACCTCGACGGACCCGTCGTCGTGCAGGGTGATGGTGATATGGTCGCAGGCCCCGGCCAGCGCCTCGTCGACGGAGTTGTCGATGATCTCCCACAGGCAGTGCATGAGGCCCTGGCTGTCGGTGGTGCCGATGTACATGCCGGGACGCTTGCGCACCGCGTCGAGGCCTTCGAGCACGGTGAGACTGTCGGCACTGTAGGATTCGGGCATGGTTCTCCTTACAGCAATGCAAACGACGAGGCTCCCCTCTTCAGGGGAGCCTCGTGGTCAACGGATCATTGATCGAGGAAGTCGCGCAGGGTCTGCGAGCGCGACGGGTGACGCAGCTTCGACATGGTCTTCGACTCAATCTGGCGGATGCGCTCACGGGTCACGCCGTACACGCGGCCGATGTCGTCCAGCGTCTTGGGCTGGCCGTCCTCGAGGCCGTAGCGCATCTTGATGACGCCGGCCTCACGCGGCGAGAGGGTCTCGAGCACCTGATTGAACTGCTCCTGCAGCAACGAGAACGCCACGGCGTCGGACGGGGCGATGGCGTCGGTGTCCTCGATGAGGTCGCCGAACTCGGAGTCGCCGTCCTCGCCGAGCGGGGTGTGCAGCGAGATCGGCTCGCGGCCGTACTTCTGCACCTCCTGCACCTTCTCGACCGGCATGTCGAGCTCGCGCGCCAGCTCGTCCGGCGTGGGCTCGCGGCCAAGGTCCTGCAGCATCTGACGCTGGACGCGGCTCAGCTTGTTGATGACCTCCACCATGTGCACGGGCACGCGGATGGTGCGCGCCTGGTCGGCCATGGCTCGCGTGATGGCCTGACGAATCCACCAGGTGGCGTACGTGGAGAACTTGAAGCCCTTCTTCCAATCGAACTTCTCGACGGCGCGGATCAGGCCCAGATTGCCTTCCTGAATGAGGTCGAGGAACAGCATGCCGCGGCCGGTGTAGCGCTTGGCCAGCGAGACGACGAGTCGCAGGTTGGCCTCCAGCAGATGGTCCTTGGCCTTCTTGCCGTCGGACGCGGCCCACTTGAGCTCGCGCCTGCGCTTGAAGTCCATCTTGTCGGACTCGGTGTCCAGCAGGTGCTGGGCGTACAGGCCGGCCTCGATGCGCTCGGAGAGGTCCACCTCCTGCTCGGCGTTCAACAGGCTCACGCGGCCGATCTGCTTGAGGTAGTCCTTGACCGGATCGGCGGTGGCGCCGGCGGCGATCACACGGCGCTTGGGGTTGCCGGACGGCGTCAGGTTCTCGTCGTCGTCATCGTCGCGCACGACGAAGGCGCCCTTCTCCTTGGGCTGTTCCGGCTCCTTGTGGGCCGTCTCCTCGCCGTCGTCGGAGTCGTCGGAATCATCGTCCTCGCCATCGTCGGAGTCATCCGCGCCATCGAGGTCGTCGTCCAGGTCACCGTCTTCGTCGAGGTCGCCGTCCAAATCGTCGTCCAGGTTCTCCTCGTCGACCTGCACGTCGTCCAGATCGTCCGTGGCGTCGTCGTCGAGGACGTCCACGGACTTCGGCTTCGCTTCCTCGTCCTTGACGGCCTTGCGCGAGCCACGCGAGCGGGTCCCGGACGTGGACTTCTTGCCCGTCGAACCGGTCGCCTTGGCGGACTTGGAGGCCGATCCGCGGCGCGTCGTGGTCTTGCGACGGCTCGTGGTCTTCTTCTCGGAGGCGTCGGAAGCCGGCTTCGCGTCGCCGTCCTGAGCGGCCTGGTCGGATGCGGTCTTCGTCGCTGTCGTCTTGTTCGTTGCCGTAACGGTCTCCTTCTTTCGTGCGGCGCTCGTGCGCGCGCCTGAGCCCTTTGCGGCTCGGCTGGATGTCGTCTTTGCGGATGGCTTCCTCTTACCGGATGACGCCTTATCGGATGCCGTCATATCAGATGACGGCGTGCCGGATAGCACCGAGGCATTCGTCTCGCCCGATGCCTGGGCGGTCATCGTGTCCTTCGTGGCCAAACTCATCCTCCTGAACCGTCCTGCCGGATGTGCTTATACCATAATGGGCGCACTTCTGGCAAGAGCAAATCGTCAACTAGTGAGTTAACCATCTTCCAAGGACGATTATTCCCGCAAGGCGAGTCATCCCGTCGGGCTTGTCGGCCGGCGCCGGCGCGTCCCCATCACTGCCGCCCGATCCATGCCGGCATGATGCCCCGGTGCACGGCCGAGCAGATGATCGCCGCCAGCGTGCAGTCATCGTCGACCGACAGGCAGTGCAGGGCGAACGCCGCCGCCCGCGAATCGCCGATCCACCACATCACGTAGGCGAGGATCACCATGGGCTGCACGGCGAACCGGTCCGGCAGGCGCACGATCATGTCGGCGAGCATGTCCGCGCCACGCTGGCAGCGCTGCAGATCCGGCCGGTGGGAGTCGTCGTGGAACGCGCGTTGCAGTTCGCGGCACATGCGCACCTGCACCTGCGGCTCGTGCGGACTGGAGGCGAACCGGATCATCATCGCCTTGTCGCCGCAGCTCTCCGGAGCGATGAGTGAAAGGATCATGGCGTCGCGCACCGGCAGCGAGACCACCATCGCCGCGGACAGCGCCGCGATCGACTCGTCGTCAAGAGCCGTGCCGTCACCGCCGAACCCGGCAAGCCACGCCTCGAACGGACGGTCGATCCATTGCCGCGCCGCCTTGGTGGCGCCCTCCTCGCGCCTGTGCCGCCGGTACTCGTCGCACAGATGCTCCATATGGTCCTCCCGTATGGCATCGGCGTTCGCATGTGAAGCCGGAGCGTCCTGGACTTCGACGCCCAGCGCCTGGCCGTTGTGATGCTGTTCATGTTCCTGCATGGCCGTCCCCCTTGGGTCGTGGGCCGGCGGATGGCCCGCCGGCGTACGGCCGCCCCTTACGGCCGTGGTTTCCACTATGCCGCATCGCGGGCCGCGGCGCCACTTTGCACGGCCCTTGTGGTCGGAGGTTCGCGAGCCTTGCAATGACTGGGTTCTTGTATTCGTAAAACCCTGTGGATAACCTCTAGGTATGACTGTTTCCTCTGATTTGTCCCTGATCGAGTCGCGGATCGTCGACGCCGTACGCCGTTTCATGTCGATGGAGGCCGGCCAGGAGATCGCGCCTTCATGCCGGATGCTCGCCGACGCCGTCTCCAGGCAGGCCGTGGCCTCCAGCGAAGGCGGTAAGCGTCTGCGCGCCCGGCTGGTATTGGACGCGTTCGACGCCGTGGACCGGCGGCATCACGACACGCCCGGATACCGCGAATCCGTCCTCGATCTGGCGTGCGCGATAGAGCTGTTCCAGACGGCAGCGCTCGTCCACGACGACATCATCGACGAGTCCGACCTGCGCCGCGGCAAGCCGTCCGCGCACAAGGCGCTGGCGTCTGCGGCGCACAACGCCACGATCGGCAAGGGGCTGGGCATCATGCTCGGCGACCTGCTCGCCACGGCGAGCGTCGACCTGGCGAACCAGGCGGCCCGCGGACTCGTCTCCTCCGACGCGATCGTGACGTCGTTCCTCGCCATGCACCGCGAGGTGGAGATCGGCCAGGTGCTGGATCTGGCCGTGGAGCTCAATCCGCTGGACGACCCCCAGCGGCTGGTCCAGGCGTCGCTGAACGTGTTCCGCTGGAAGACCGCAAGCTATACGACGATCGCCCCGCTGCGGTTCGCTCTGCTCGCCGCCGGCGCCGACCCCGGCGTCGCGGACCGTCACGCCATGGCGATCGGTCTGCCGCTCGGCCAGGCGTTCCAGCTGGCGGACGATCTTCTGGACGTCATCGGCTCGAGCCGCAACACCGGCAAACCCATCGGCAGCGACATCCGCGAAGGCAAGCGCACCGTGCTGCTCGCCGACGCGATCGCCGCGGCCGACGAAAGCCAGCGAACGACGCTGATCGACCTGTTCGAGGCGACCGCGCGCGACGACGCCGACGTGCGGCAGGCCATCGCGCTGTTCGAGGCGACCGGCGCCATCGACCGCTCACGCCGGCGGATCCGCACGCTCTGGGACCGGGCGCACGCGGCGATCGGCGAGCTGCGGCTGCCAGCCGACGTCGAGGGAACGCTCGTGGAGGCGTGCCGCAGGTTCGTGCCGACCGTGGAAGCGTAGAAGCGTAGAGTTTTCGCCAACGTATACACTGGAAGACAGCAATCAAGGACGAAGGAACCGTACTATACAATCATGAGTGAAGTCGCATCCACGCCTGAAGGGCAGACGATAGAGGGCCGCTATCGCATTGTGCGCAAGATCGCCGAAGGCGGCATGGCGACGGTGTACGAGGCGGTCGATACGCGGCTGGAACGGCGCGTCGCCATCAAGATCATGCACACACAGCTCGCCCAGGGCGCCCACAGGGCCCAGTTCGTGGAACGGTTCCACCGCGAGGCGAAGTCGGCGGCGTCCATCGCCAACCCGCACATCGTGCAGGTGTACGACACCGGCGAGTTCAACGGGCTCGACTATCTGGTCATGGAGTATGTCCACGGCGTGAATCTGCGGCACGACATGAACCTGCAGGGCACGTTCAGTGTGCGCGAGACGCTGCGCATCGTCTCCGAGACGCTCGACGGCCTCGCCGCCGCTCATCGCGTCGGCGTGGTGCATCGCGACATCAAGCCGGAGAACATCCTCATCAATGACCGCGGCCATGTGCAGATCACCGATTTCGGCCTGGCCAAGGCGGCCTCGCAGGCGACGCTCTCCTCCACCGGCATGCTGCTGGGCACCGCGGCATATCTCGCGCCCGAGATGATCGAGGACAATCAGGCCACCATGCAGGGCGACCTGTACTCCGTGGGCATCATGGCATGGGAGATGCTGACCGGCGATGTGCCGTTCGTCTCGGACAATCCGGTCACCATGGTGTTCAAGCATGTGCATGAGGACGTGCCGTCGCTGACGACGGTCTGCCCCGGCATCGATTCGCATGTCGCCGCGTTCGTCTCTCATCTGACCGCCCGCGCGGTCGAGAAGCGTCCCGCGGATGCGGCGGACGCCTTGCAGGAGCTTCGTCAGATGACCGCCGAGCTGCCGATGGACGCATGGCGCTACCGCAAGCCGGTCCGGAAGGCCGCGGATGCGGGCGCGGACGGACAGCCTGCCGGCGATTTGCGCGACGCCACCGAGCCGGCGTTGGTGGGCGCGCTGCCGGATCCGCCCGTCCCCCCGTTGTTCGGGACGCACGGGCCTCTTGAAGGCAACGCCGCGACCACGGTGCTGCCCCCATCCGCAGGCGGGCCGTCCTCGCAGGACGACGCGGCCATCGACGACACGCTGCCGGGCGCCGGCTCGTCGCCGCGAGTCGTCAGCGCGAAGCCGAAGCCCACGGCCGTCATGCCGAAGGGGCGTGACGGACTGTCCTCTCCGAACGACGTGGCCACCCAGGTCATCGGCGATCTCGATACGCGCGAACCCACGCAGATCATCGGTCTGATGGACGTCAAGCCGCTTGATGGCGGCACCGCGCAGCACGCGAACGACAAGCCGCGCAAACGCAGCCGCAAGCCGCTGATCATCACGCTCGTGGTCGTTCTGGTGCTTGCGGCGGCTTCCGGCGGCACCGGCGCATGGTGGTATTACCTGGGGCCGGGCAGCTACTGGACGCTGCCGCAACCGAGCGACGTCACCTGCACCGCGCAGGCGAACTGCTCGATCGTCGGGGCCTCCTGGAACGAATACCGCAGCACGCTCAACGTGGCGAACATCCCGTTCACCGTGTCCGAAGACTACAGCGACACCGTGGAGAAGGGCAAGATCATCTCCGCCAGCCCCAAGCAGGTCGGCACGCATATCAGCAAGCGGCATGACGGCCGGGTCACCATCACGGTCTCCATGGGAGTGAAGCAGGCGACCGTTCCCGCCGGCGTCGACGATCCGACGACCGCTAACGGCCGCGACCCGATCACCGCGCTCAAGGCGGCGGGCTTCACGAACATCACCGAGGACAAGTCGAAGGAGGAGTACTCCATGGACCTTGCCGAAGGTGTGGTGCAGAGCATATCCGTGAAGCCCGGCGAGACGCTCGACCACAACACGGCCATCACCGTCGTGCTGTCCAAGGGGCCGATGCCGGTCACCATGCCCGATATCGTCGGCAAGACCAAGGACGAGGCGATGACCGCATTGGACAACGCACGGCTCAAGACCACGATCACCGAGCAGAACAGCGACAGCGTGGCCGCCGGCAGCGTGATCTCGGCCTCCCCTGATTCGGGTACGCAGCTGCATTGGGGCGACTCCGCCGAACTGGTCGTCTCCAAGGGACCGGAGACGGCCGACGTGCCCAACCTGGTCGGCAAGAGCAAGGATGAGGCCACCAAGACGCTGGAATCGCTGGGCTTCGAGGTGAAGACGAACGGGCTGAACATCCTCGGCCTGGTGCAACAGCAAAGCGCCAGCGGCAAGACACGGCTACGCGACAAGGACGGCAAGAAGACCGTGATCACGCTGACGGTCGTCTGAGCGCGGCCGATCCGGCATCGGATGGCAGCGGCAATCACCGGTGAGGCCCGGCACGGAAACGAATCCGTGCCGGGCCTCACCGGTTCCGGGGCTTCCCGGCGCCGCGGCGTCAAACGACCAGGCAACCGGACGCACGGGAACGTTCCGACGGACGCCATCGATCCCTATCATTCAACCGTGCGGCCGCTTCTCGCCCGGTTCGACCGCGTCCGCGTCGGCAGTCAGGTCAGCGCTCAGTCTGCGGTCTTCCCATCCGCGCCCGACTGGCCTTCCGCAGCCGCCTGAACGGCCTCCTTCTGCGCCTTGAGCTGCGCCTTCACCTTCTGCGCGTATTCGGGCACGTACTCCTGTCCGCTGAGCTTCTGGATCTCCGCGGTCAGACGGTCGGTGAGCCCGCGCAGGTCATCGTGCGTGATCTCGTCGGCCGCCTTCCTCTCCACATGAATCGGCTTGCCGTAGATCACCTGGGTGCGACCCTTCTTCGGGATGGTCGTGCCGATGGGCTGGAGCTTGTCGGATCCGATGAGCGCGGTCGGCACGATCGGGCAGCCGGTCTCCAGTGCGAGGCGCGCCACGCCGGTGTGACCCTTGTACAGGCGACCGTCCGGACTGCGCGTGCCCTCGATGTGGATGCCGAACAAATGGCCATCCTCGATGATCTCGCGCGCGTGCTCGAGTGCGCCGAGCGACTTGTTGCCGCCGGAACGGTCGACGGGGAACACGCCCACGGACGTGAACCACCATTTCTTGAACTTGCCCTTGATGCCCTTGCCTTCGAAGTATTCGGCCTTGCCCATGAAATGCACCATGCGCGGGCAGGTGATCGGGATGAGGGCGTCGTCGATGACGGCGAGATGGTTCGCCGCGATGATTGCGCCGCCTTCACGGGGGATGTTCTCAAGCCCATGCACGGTGGGCCCCATGCGACGGCGGGCGATCCAACCGAATCCTTTGACGAAGAACCAGTAGAGCATGATTGCCTCCTGCGCGGTTTGACTGGCCGCTTGATTACAGTGGAAAGTATGACCGAACACCACGATACCAGCCCCCACGATACCGGCAACGGCAACGACCCCGATAATGGCCGTGCAGCGAGCGGCGGCACGGACGCCGACCTCGACTGGGCGACGTTCGCCGCCGAACACGCCGAGGACCTGCAGGACGTCGCCTCGTCGCGCAACGCGCGCCGGTTCGAACGTCACGCGCAACGCAAGGAGAAGGAGGCGCTGCTGTCGGTCGCGGACCTTGACGCACGGGCGTTCACCGACGGCTCTCCCGCAGGCGACCGCGACCGAGGCCCGCGTGACCATGTCGGCCGCAGCTGGCTGGATACCGACGACGTGATGGACCGGTACGGCGACGACTTCGTGCCGCCGAATCCGAAGATCGGCCCGGTGAACGCCACGACGCTGGTGCTGTGGATCCTGCTGGTCGGCGGCATCGGCGGCATCATCGCCTCGGTGTTCGTGCCGGCACTGGCGATGGTGCTTGGCTCCGTGTTCGGCTTCTGCGCACTGATCGGCGGCGCCGGCCTGATTCTGCGGCATAAGGGGCACAGTGAGACCCGTTCCGGCCCGTTCGATGACGGCGCCCGGGTCTGATTCCGGCCGATTATCCCTATGATGACGTGATGCCGGTGCGCGTCGCGGTCCGGACTCTTGCTTGCGTCCGGTCATGACGCACACCGGCATCACGTGTTTCCGTAAGTCGGTCACAGGGCCGGCGATGCGAAAGAAGGGGCATCGCCGGCCACCGACGGCGCCGGAATACGGGCATGGCCCGGTCAGGGCCCGGCGGCTCAGGTCAGGCCGTTCAGTCCTTGTCGACCTTGGACTGCGCTGTGGCGATCCAGCGCTCGAACAGCGCTTCGGCCTTGCCGGAGTCGACGGCCTGCTGCGCGAGGTCGTATGCGGTGCGGAACCGTTCGGCCAGCGTCCCTTCGCCGGCCAGATGCCCGTCGGCCACGATGGCGGATGCGGCGTTCAGCAGCGCCGTGGTGCGTGCGGGGATGTCACGGCCGGCGAGGAAGTCGCGGAACGCCTTGGCGTTGACCTCCGGCTCTCCGCCGCGCAGCTGCGTGACGTCGATCTTCTCCAGACCGAGGTCCGTGGTCGGGTCGAAGTCGGTCTCGCTCACCTTGCCGTCGCGGATCTCCCACACGGAGACCGGGCCGGTGGGGGCAAGCTCGTCAAGGCCCTCATGGGACGTGTACACCATGCCGCTCTGGCCGTTGGCCGCATACACGGCCGCCATGATCGGGCTCATCTCGCGCTTGGCGCAACCGATGGCCACATGGGCCGGCTTGGCGGGGTTGGTGAGCGGTCCCAGCACATTAAACACGCACGGGATGCCGAGCGCGGCGCGGATCGGACCGACATAGCGCATGGCGGGGTGGAACGTGCGCGCGAAGGCGAAGGTGATGCCGACCTCGTCGCCCACTTCGGCGACTGCCTTCGGGGTGAGATTCAGCGGCAGGCCGAGCGTCTCGAGCACGTCGGCGGCGCCGCACTTGGACGATGCGGCGCGGTTGCCGTGCTTGACGATCTTCACGCCGGCCGCCGCGGCCGCGACCGAACCCATGGTGGACAGGTTGACCGTCGAGAAACCGTCGCCGCCGGTGCCGACGATGTCGGTCGTCTCGCCGGAGACGTCAAGCGGTACGGCGTGGGCGACCATGGCCTTCGCCGCGCCGGACACTTCGGCCGCGGTCAGGCCCAGCTGCTGTTGCATGGCGAGCGCGGCGCCGACGGCGGCCGGGTTCGCGTTGCCTTGCATCAGATCATCGACGAACCATTCGGATTCCTCTGCACTCAGGTGATGTCCTCCAACCAGCGTGGTGAGAATCGACTTCCATGTGATCTCGTCCATTGTTCCTCCTTGACGACTTCGCGTCTGCTGACGGCTATGGCCCTCATTGTAGCCGCGGCGTATTGCGTGGCCGTGGTTCTTCCATATAGCAGAATGCGATTGCCTATGGCGTCGGCGTTTCACCGAGCCGGAGGATCTGAAAGTGCCGCCGTAACGCGGAGGCAGGATGCGCTTCCGTATTCCGGACATACGAAATGAGGCCCTCCCCTGTTGTCAGGGGAAGGCCTCATCCACTGTCGTCAGTGATTGTCGTCAGTGATGTTTCCGCTCCGTCAGCGGTGTCTCGTCATCGGCAGCCATGTATAGCCGCCGATGACAGCGAATCACTGCTCGTTCTGGCCGTGGCACATCTTGTACTTACGGCCCGAACCGCACGGGCAGGGGGCGTTCTTGCCGGTGCCGGGGAACGTGCGGCCGTCGGCCCACGGGGTCTTCAGCTCGACGTTCTTCGGACGCTTGGAGGTCGGGACCTTGCCTTCAGCGTGGCTGATCGGCGCCGGGCCGACGATCGACGCAGTGGCTTCGCCGGCTTCGGAGGCCTTGGCGGATTCGGCGATGGCGGCGGCGGTCTCCGCGTCCTCCTCCTCGACTTCGCCTTCGGCGGCCTCGGTCTCGGTTTCGCCGTCCTCGTCGGGGCCGGCGGCGTCGGTGGAGACCTCACCGGCATCGGCGTCCTCATCGGCGGAGGAGGTGATGCCGATTTCGGCTTCCGCCTGGTCGACGGCGGCGTCCTCGTCAGATTCGGTCGTCAGGTCCTCGGTGCGGGCCACCTGCTGCACGTCCACGTGGAAGAGCAGCTGGACGGACTCCTCCTTGATCGCCTCGATCATGGAGTTGTACATCTGGAAGCCTTCGCGCTGGTACTCGACCAGCGGGTCGCGCTGGCCCATGCCGCGCAGGCCGATGCCGTCCTTGAGGTAGTCCATCTCATAGAGGTGCTCACGCCACTTGCGGTCGAGCACGGCGAGCACCACGCGGCGCTCGAGCTGGCGCATGCCTTCCTTGCCGACCTTGCCTTCGAGCTCCTCATACTGGTCCTTGGCCTTCGCGACGATGGCGTCACGCACGGCGGCGACGGCCTTCTCGCCCTTCAGCTTGCCTGCCGCGTCCTTGGCCTCGTCCTGATCGAAATCGATCGGGAAGACGGTGCGCAGCGCCTTGAACAGGCCGTCCCAATCCCACTCGGCGGGCTTGTCGGAACCCTTCTGGGCGCCCTTGATGTAGCTTTCGACGGTGTCGCCGATGAAGCGCTCGATATCCTCGTGGATGTCCTCGCCCTTCAGCACGGCCTGACGCTCGGAGTAGATGACGGTACGCTGCTTGTTCATCACGTCGTCGTACTTGAGCACGTTCTTACGAATCTCGAAGTTGCGCGATTCGACGGCCTTTTGTGCGCTGCGTACACCCTTGGAGACGCTCTTGGACTCGATGGGCTCGCCCTCCGGCATGCCCTTGGCCATGACGCGGGCGACGAGCTGCGTGTTGAACAGGCGCATCAGGTCGTCCTCCAGCGACAGGTAGAAGCGGGACTCGCCCGGATCGCCCTGACGACCGGAACGGCCGCGCAGCTGGTTGTCGATACGGCGGGACTCGTGGCGCTCGGTGCCGAGCACGTACAGGCCGCCGAGCTTGACGACCTCCTCATGCTCGTCCTTGACCTGCTCCTTGACTTCGGAGAGGGTGCCCGGCCAACGCTTCTCGTACTCCTCCGGCGTGTCCTCCGGCGAGTAGCCCTCGGACTTGAGCTTGGCGTCGGCGAGGAACTCGACGTTGCCGCCGAGCATGATGTCGGTACCACGACCTGCCATGTTGGTGGCCACGGTAACGGCGCCCTTGCGGCCGGCGACCGCGACAACCGCGGCCTCCTTGGCGTGCTGCTTCGCGTTGAGCACCTGATGCGGGATGCCGGCGACGTCAAGCAGCGAGGAGACGACCTCGGAGGATTCGACGGATGCGGTGCCGAGCAGCACCGGCTGGCCCTTGGCGTGGCGCTTCGCCACATCCTTGACGATGGCGGCGAGCTTCTCCTTCTTCGTGCGGAAGATGAGGTCGTCCTGATCCTTGCGAATCATCGGCTTGTTCGTCGGGATCGGCAGCACGCCCAGCTTGTAGGTGCCCATGAACTCGGCGGCCTCGGTCTCGGCCGTACCGGTCATGCCCGCGAGCTTGTCGTACATGCGGAAGTAGTTCTGCAGGGTGATCGTGGCGAAGGTCTGGTTCTCGGCCTTGATCTCCACGTTCTCCTTGGCTTCGAGCGCCTGGTGCAGGCCCTCGTTGTAACGGCGGCCGGGCAGGATGCGGCCCGTGTGCTCGTCGACGATGAGCACCTCGCCGTGCGTGACCACGTAGTCGCGGTCGCGCAGGAACAGCTCCTTCGCCTTGATGGCGTTGTTGAGGTAGCCGATGAGCGCGGTGTTGCTCGGCTCATACAGGTTGTCGATGCCGAGGAAGTCCTCGACCTTGGTGATGCCCGGGTCGAGGATGCCGACGACCTTCTTCTTCTCGTCGACCTCGTAGTCCTCGTCGCGGGTCAGCTTGGGGACCAGACGCGCGAACGTGCGGTACCAGCGGGTCACGTCGCCTTCGGAGGGGCCGGAGATGATCAGCGGGGTACGGGCCTCGTCGATGAGGATGGAGTCCACCTCGTCGACGATGGCGTAATGATGGCCGCGCTGCACCAGTTCGCTCTTGTCCCACGCCATGTTGTCACGCAGGTAGTCGAAGCCGAACTCGTTGTTGGTTCCGTAGGTGATGTCGGCGTTGTACTGCTTGCGGCGCTCGGCAGGCTTCTGGTCGGTGATGATGCAGCCGACGCTCATGCCGAGGAAGCGGTAGATGCGGCCCATCAGCTCGCTCTGGTAGCTGGCGAGGTAGTCGTTGACGGTGACGACGTGGACTCCCTTGCCCTCCAGCGCGTTGAGGTAGCTGGGCAGCGTGGCGACCAGGGTCTTGCCTTCACCGGTCTTCATCTCGGCGATGTTGCCCCAGTGCAACGCGGCGCCACCCATGAGCTGGACGTCGAAGTGACGCTGGCCGAGGGTGCGCTTGGAGACCTCACGCACCGTGGCGAACGCCTCCGGCATCAGCTTGTCAAGGCTCTCGCCGTTGTCCAGACGCTGCTTGAACTTGGCGGTCTGGCCCTTCAGCTCCTCATCGGACAGCGCTGAAATCTCATCCTCAAGGGCGTTCACGGCCTTGGCCACGTTCTCCAGTTTCTTGAGCTGGTGCCCTTCTCCCATTCGAAGGGCTTTGTCGACGATATCTACCACATTCGCTCCCTGTTTAGCTTTCGTACGTCAACGAGCATAGCCTGATGCCCGGCATCAGGCACAAACTTCATTCATGATAGGCGGACACACGGATTTTGGCGATTCGCTCCGCCCATGACGTCCGCCTGACGAACGTCCTGTTTTGTTCCCCTCACAACGATGTGGCCCGTCCGGACCACTGTTTCCGAACGGGCCACATCATGCGTTGTCGGGGCTGGCTACTCCTCCTTCGCCGCCTTCACGTTCTCGGGGGTGTCGATCTCGAACACGCCGTAGCTCCAGCCGTGGCGGTGGTAGACGACGGACGGACGTCCCGTCGCCTTGTTGACGAACAGGAAGAAGTCATGTCCGATCAGTTCCATCTCGTACAGCGCCTCGTCGATGCTCATCGGCTCTGCGATGTGCAGCTTGCGACGGATCACAATCGGCGTGTCGCCGACCTGGACCTCGACGGACTCGCCCGGTCCCAGATCGGAGGCGACGGCCGCCTCGGGGCTGTTGTTCGGCTCTTCCGGCTCGGTTTCCTCCTCGGGCTCCGGCTCGGGCGCGACAGTGCCGAGATCGACCGGCACCGGGTTGATGTAGCCGCGGCGGTGGTCCTTGCGACGGTCGCGGGCACGGCGCAGACGCAGCGTCAGCTTGTCGAGCGCCATGTCCAGCGCGCTGAACTCGTCCGTGCTGGAAGCCTCGGCGCGAACCACGGTGCTGCCTGCGATCACGGTGATCTCGACGCGCTTGGCGGTGTCGGCCTGACGCGGATTGCCCTCGTGCGTCAGCACGATCTGCGCGCGCTGCGCGTCCGGAGCGATAGCGGTCACACGATTCATCTTGCTTTCGACGACGTCACGGAACTTCTGCTTGACCTGCGTATGACGTCCGGTTACGACGATTTCCATGTTGACCTCCCTGGACTCAAGCGGTGTCACCCGCTGGTTGTGTGTCGGACGGCTTCTTCACCGCCCGGGTATGTTTCATTGTAGCCGAACATCGGGTGAACGGCCGGCTAACTCGCCAAAAGAAATAAGTTTCTTTTTTCCCAGTGTTTCGTAACGTAGGCATGGTTGAATGTGTCGGTTGCCCATCGGAACGGCGTTTCTCCGGCCCGTATGTATAATGAATCCCCTGAGACCCCCAGATGGCCGCGGCCGCGTCATTCATTTGGCAAGGCTGAGGAACTTCCGGGCTCCATAGAGCACGATGGCGGATAACGTCCGCCCAGGGCGACCTGAGAGATAGCGCAGCAGAGAACAGACCGCCCGTCCTCGACGGGTAAGGGTGAAACGGCGGTGTAAGAGACCACCGGGCCGCTGGCAACAGTCGGCCGCATGGCAAGCCTCATCGGGAGCAAGGCCAAGCAGATGGCGGTAAGGGCTGCTCGCCCGTGCCATCGGGTAGGCCGCTAGAGCCTGACGGCAACGTCAGGTCGAGATGGATGGTCATCCGCGTGGCGACACGCGACAGAACCCGGGGTATCGGGGGTCTCACATCACTGTTTTCCGGCCGGATCCGCCAGGCCGGTCTCCCCCGATACGGGTTTCCCTTCAGTCGAAGCAGTCGTGGGCGACTTCACGCAGGATTGCCGGATCATGCCCCTTGCGGCCGCCCGCCGACCAGAACCGGCGTTTGCGCACCTCAGGCTCAAGCCCTTGCGTCTTCGCCGCATAGCGGCGTCCCAGCTCCCAGGCGCATTCCTCGAACACGCCCTCGTCACGCGCCTGATCGCACACGCGCCTGGCGAGGGACCTTTCGACGCCCTTGCGCGTCATCTCCGCAAACGTTCCCCGGTATCCGAGAAGACGGCCTGCACAGTACCGAATCGCGGAGCGCGCATACTCCTCGTCGTCCACCAGACCGACTTCGACCAGCCTGGCCACGACCCGCTCCACGACATCGGCATCATATCCCTTGCCGCGCAATCGTTCGGCCAACGCACCGGAAGGGCGCGGCGCCGCATCCAGCAGACGCAGCGCCGCCTCACGGCAGGCATCGGCATCCCGGGCGTCGTCCCGCTCATGGGCCGACTCCGTCTTGGTCCCGGGATTGCCGGCAAACCCGCCTCTCCCCGCGGAACGGGAACGACGGGAGCCGTGACGGGAGTATCCGCCGGTTCGCCGTCCGCCGGAATATCCTCCGCCGACATTCCGGGCCATGCCACGCCCGGTTCCCGTGCCGCCGAACACGGGAACCGCATACGCATCGCCAGACGGTCCGTGCTCCGCCGACCCGGCTTCCTCCGACGACTCGAAGCCCTCAGCCGGCGCGATGTTCCGGGCTGCTGCGGCGTCCTGAGTGGATACGGCGTCCGAAGCGGCCCCCGCCGGCCGTGCCGTCGAAGAGTCAAGCCGTGCCGAACCGAATTGCACCGGAACGTCGCGCAAGTGGTCCTGCTCGCCGCCGATCCTCGGCGGATGGGCGGCGAGGAACTCGCCGACCTCGATCATGCGGTCTTGGCGGACTTGTCACCGCCATCCACCGGCTGCGCCTGCCCCTGCTCGCCGACATCGTTCCGGGCCTGTTCGTCGTCGCCTTCGGCGAGCTGGTCCGGCGTCTCGATCAGGCCGAAGGCGGCCTTGACCTTGTTGCCGATCTCTTCGGTGACATCCGGGTTCTCCTTGAGGAACTTGCGGACGTTCTCGCGTCCCTGCCCGAGCTGGTCGCCGTCATAGGTGAACCACGAACCGGACTTCTTGACCACGTTGCATTGCAACGCCATGTCCAGCACGGAGCCTTCCTTGGAGATGCCCTCGCCATACAGGACATCGAATTCCGCGGACTTGAAAGGCGGCGCCATCTTGTTCTTGACGACCTTCACCTTGGTTCGGTTGCCGACCGCCTCGTCACCGTTCTTGATGGTCTGGATCCTGCGGATGTCAAGGCGCACGGAAGCATAGAACTTCAGGGCCTTGCCGCCGGTCGTGGTCTCGGGGCTGCCGAAGAACACGCCGATCTTCTCGCGCAGCTGGTTGATGAAGATGGCGGTGGTGTTGGCCTGCGCCAACGCTCCCGTCATCTTGCGCAGCGCCTGGCTCATGAGCCTGGCCTGCAAACCGACATGGCTGTCCCCCATGTCGCCTTCGATCTCCGCCTTCGGCACCAGAGCCGCGACCGAATCGATGACGATGACGTCAAGCGCGCCGGAACGAATCAGCATGTCGGCGATCTCCAGCGCCTGCTCGCCGTTATCCGGCTGGGAGACGATCAGCGAGTCGGTATCCACGCCCAGATGACGCGCATACACCGGGTCGAGCGCGTGCTCGGCGTCAATGAACGCCGCCACGCCGCCGTTCTTCTGCGCGTTGGCCACCACATGCAGCGCCAGCGTCGTCTTGCCAGACGATTCAGGTCCGTAAATCTCCACGATGCGGCCACGAGGCAGGCCGCCGATGCCCAACGCCAGATCCAAGGCCAGCGATCCCGTCGGGATCACCTCGACGTTCTGCATGGGCTTGTCGCCAAGGCGCATGGCCGAGCCCTTGCCGAAGTTCTTCTCGACCTGCTCAAGCGCGGAATCAAGCGCGGCCTTGCGCCGCGGGTCGATGCCGTGATCGGCGGCGCCATTGTCGGCAGCGGGTCGCGTCGCCGAGGACTTCGCGGCCTTCGTGCCGTCCTTCGCCGTGGTACGTGTTGCCATCTCATTCTCCTTTACCCATATCATTGCGGCGCGTCGGCCCATACCGGCCCCCATCGGAGCGAATCCGTGGAATATGACGCGGTTCCACGCTACGGTTCACGTGCCGCGCTCGGCAAGCCGAACCCGGCATTGTGGTCGGAGCTTCGCTCCGGCGCCGATATCGACACCGCGAAACGCTTCCGACGCAAGGCTTCCATCGGCGTGTCGCCTCCACGTGGGTCACCGCACCGCCCTGTGGATAACCATACACCAATAGACGAACATCCGTTCGACAATCGTGGTTGTCAGCGTGTCATCCATGCGAACATGCAATCGTACGGCATGGATTGTCTAGCGCGCCGGCAACGGAGGCGCATTGTGCCCATGCCCCCATCGCTGCGGGTCCGCGATCCCCATATGGTCGCACAGCACATTCCACACGACGCGCGGCTGTTCCCCATCGTCGAGCGCCTCGGCCGCGCTCCTGCCGCCCAACGCGTCCAGCCGCTGGTCCTTGACCACGCTGCGGCCGTATCCGCGGCCGAACACCTCATCGACCAGTTCCCAGAATTCTCGTTCACGCATGGCATCACAGTGTACCCGGCCGCGCGTCCATCGCCCCGCATCATCAGCGGCGCACCCCGCGCATACGGCGGGGCCGTTCGCGGGCATTGCCCATGCCCGCGAACGGCCCCGCCGAACTCGCCTGCCAATGACGGCTAACGGCTCACCGCATCCAGATAATCCGCCACCATACGCAGCATCTGCGCGGTGGTCACCCCCAAGGAGCCGGCGATGGAGCTCAACAGCTCGGAGCTGGCCTCCTTCTGGCCACGTTCCACCTCGGACAGGTATCCAAGCGACACGCCGGCCTTCTCGCTGACCTCACGAAGCGTCTTGTTGTCGTGGGTCCGCAACTCCCGGAGCACATGTCCGATGGCCTCACGCAACGACACGTCACGTCCTTCGGGGCGGACGACCGGCTGCGGCGCGACCACCGGCTGCGGCTTCTCCTCGAAGGAGTCCTCCGCAAGACGCATGCGGTTGATTTCCGCCTGACGCTCGTCCTTGGCCTTTTTCGCGGCGCGCGCGCGAAGCACCTGCTGCTGGGCGAACAGCACCGCACGGCGTTGCGCCGGGGTCAAATCGCGCATACGCGCGGTTCCGGCCTGTACGACCGGAATGCCCGTCGTGTCCATCCGTTCACCAGTTCGGGTCATCATCTCCATGGGACCCTCCTTTCGCCTTGTCCGACTGATACTACATTCATCAACCGTCAGACGTCGGTTTTATTCCTGCGAAACGTCTGTGAGTTCCCTCACGATTGACAGAAGGCCATGCACCGTACGCCTGCGAACCTGCTCGCGCGTACCGTCAAGCCGCAGTTCCCTGGCGATCAGAAGATCCCGCCCATCGCCTGTCAGCTCGCCTGGCAGGCGGCATCCCACATAGACCAGACCGGCGGGTTTGCCGCCATCGGGTCCGGGACCCGCCACCCCCGTGGTGGACAGCCCGACGATGCGCCCCTCATACTCCGGCTGGCCATACAGCCGCGACACGCCGGCGGCCATCTGCCGGGCCACCTCCGGGTGGACCGCGCCCTCACGCTCCAGCAGGTCACGGTCCACGCCCAGAATCGAGGCCTTGGCCCTGATGTCATAGGTGACCGCCGATCCAAGGAACACCCGGGACGCCCCCGGGATCCGCACGAAGGCGTCCGCGAGCAGGCCGCCCGTCAGCGATTCGGCGCATGCGATATGCGCCCCGCGGCGCTCGCACAGTCTCAGCAGCCCGCCGGCAAGCTCATCGCATGCATTGCCCTCGAAATCCGACTCATCACGCATCCCCGACGGCGATTCGTCCATGTTCATACGCTACGCCCGAATCACTTGTCGCGCTTGCCGAAGGTGTTCACCAGATATACGCCGCCGGAGTACAGGCACAGGATGAGCGCCACATAGATCAGCGTGTAGGTGAGCGTGTAGTAGACGGTCATCCACATGGGGGCGGTCTGCGCGGGGTTGAGCACCCACATGGGCAGCATCAGCATCGACAGGCCGATGCACTGGAACAGCGTCTTGAGCTTGCCCGGCCACGCGGCGGCGATCACCTTGCCTCCCGGACGCTCCATCACGAAGAATCGCATGACCGTGATGCCGACCTCGCGCACGAGGAACAGCGCCACGACGACCCATCCCAGCCAGACCGGCCCGAGCTCGCCGAACGCTGCGGCCACGATGAGGGCGCCGCATGTCAGCAGCTTGTCGGCGATGGGGTCCATGAGCTTGCCGAGCTCCGTGACCTGATGGTACTTGCGCGCCATCCAGCCGTCCAGCTTATCCGTGGAGGCGGCGAGGATGAACAGCACCGCGGCCGTCCAGCGCATCGGGATGTTGCCCTCGCCCCATGGGCCGGCGGTGATGTACAGCGAGAGGAAAATCACCACGAGCACGATGCGCGAATAGGTGACGAGGTTCGGCGGCGCGTTCCATCCGTCGAACAGCGAGCCGGAGGACTTCCCCTGGCCTTCCGCCGCGCCGTCCGTGACTGTTGCCGTATCGTTGACTGTTGTTTCGTTGCTCATGGTATTCACGATACCCGCACACTACTACGTTACATGAACGGCACATGCGCGAATGCTGACAATTGCGTCCCCATATCACGAAAACCAGTCTCCCGCGCCCCAGCGCGCCGGCGCCGGCGCAGGTCAGGCCTCGTCCTGCGCCGGAGGTTGGGTGTGCTGCAACGTATCGGTCTGCCCTTTGATGAAGGCGAGCACGGCGGGCAGGTCCTGCGGCTGGACCAGCACCTGACGGGCCTTCGACCCTTCCGAAGGGCCGACCACGCCGCGCGACTCGAGCAGGTCCATGAGACGGCCCGCCTTGGCGAAGCCGACACGCAGCTTGCGCTGCAGCATCGACGTGGAGCCGAACTGCGTGGTGACGACCAGCTCGGCCGCCTGCAGCAGCACGTCCATGTCGTCGCCGATCTCCTCGTCAGGTTCGACGGCCGTCTTGTCCGCATCCTTGGCCATCTGCTCGATGTCCTCGCGGTAGTGAGGCTTGCGCTGGGTGCGCACGAACTCGACCGCCTTGCGGATCTCCGACTCGTTGACCCACGAGCCCTGCACGCGAATCGGCTTCATGGAGCCCATCGGCAGGAACAGCGCGTCACCCTGGCCGATCAGCGTCTCGGCGCCGACTGAATCGAGGATGACCCTCGAATCGGTGGCCGACGACGTGGCAAACGCGAGCCTGGAGGGGATGTTCGCCTTGATCAGGCCGGTGACGACGTCGACGGACGGACGCTGCGTGGCGAGCACCAGATGCACGCCGGCGGCTCGCGCGAGCTGCGTGATGCGCTGGATGGAGCTTTCCACATCGTTCTTCGCGACCATCATGAGGTCGGCCATCTCGTCGACGACGACCAGCAGGTACGGGTACGGGGCGACCTTGCGGTTGGAACCGGCCGGCGCGTGCACCTTGCCGGCGCGCACCGCCTCATTGAAGTCCTTGACATGGCGGAATCCGAAGAACTGCAGGTCGTCGTAGCGCGCGTCCATCTCCTTGACCACCCATTCAAGCGCCTGCGCGGCCTTCTTCGGATCGGTGATGATCGGCGTGAGCAGATGCGGGATGCCCGCGTACGCGGACAGTTCGACGCGCTTGGGGTCGACCATGATCAGGCGGACCTGCTCGGGGGTGGCCCGCATGATGATCGACATGAGCATCGAGTTGATGAAGCTGGACTTGCCCGATCCGGTGGCGCCGGCGACGAGCAGATGCGGCATCTTGGTCAGGTCGGCGGTGACGAAATGCCCTTCGACATCCTTGCCGACGCCGGCGAGCATCGGATTGGGGTCGCTCATCGCCTTATCGGACCGCAGCACGTCGCCCAGATGGACGATCTCACGGTCGTCGTTCGGGATCTCGATGCCGATGGCGGACTTGCCGGGGATCGGCGACAGGATGCGCACGTCCGAGCTGGCCACCGAATAGGCGATGTTCTTCTGCAGGTTGGTGACCTTCTCGACCTTGACGCCGGGGCCGAGCTCCACCTCGTACTGCGTGACCGACGGCCCGCGCAGGAACCCGACCACCTTGGCGTCCACGTTGAACTGCTGGAACGTGGAGGTGAGGGCGCGGATCACCCGGTCGTTGGCCGGCGTGCGCACGGCGTGGGGGCGGCCGTGCGACAGCATGTTGAGGTCCGGAAGCTGGTATGGGCGTTCGTCGCCGCCCGCGGGGGCGAGCTCCTCGAGGTTGGGGTTCATCGGCTCGCCGCCGTCCGGCTGCCCATCCGACATGGTCGGTGCGGCGGCCGTGTCGGAGGCCGCCGGCACCGCGGCCCATGGGTCGGCGGCGGACGAGGCGACTGACGGGGCGGCGCCGGCGGACGGCGTAGCCGGGAACTGCGTGGCTGCATCCGTCGGGAATGCGGCATCCGCCTGCATGGCCTGCGTCGCCGCGTCGGACGATACCGTACGCGGCGTTGGGGTCGCCGGTGATGCGGCGGCATCCTGCCACATGCCCGTCGCGGCTGCACCATCGGCGACGGACGATGCCGGCATATGGCCGGATAGCGGCGACGTCACCGCCGGCAACGTCACCGCCGGCAACGTCGCGGCCAGCGATGCCGCCGGCATGAAGGAGCCGGAGGATGCAGTGGCGGCGTTCGCCGCCGCGCCTGCGGCGGCGCCCATCGCCGCGCCGAGCGTGGAGGAGACGGTCCGCGGGATCACGTTGCCGTGCTCGTCCAATGACGTTTCGGCCGCCTGACCGTGCCGGCTTGCGGCATGGGCGAACGGGTCGTCGCCCTCATACCGGTCGAGCGCGGCATCCTGTCGGTCATGGTTGCGCCGACGGAACAGCTTGGACAGCCATCCGCCGACCGAAGACCGCGGACCGGCCCCCTGCCCGGTTTCCTCGTCGGTGCCGTCGTGGGCGGGCACGCCTTCGGCGAAGGCGAGCGTGTCGTCCTCGCCGTCGCCGACGCGAATCTCGTTCGGGAACTGCATATCGTCAGCCGGCAGGTCATCCGGCGCACCGTCGCCGCGTTTCGCGACATCGGGGTGAATCGTACGCTGCCGGAACATCGCGGCGAGGGTGCGGCAGCGGTCGGGGATCTCGGTCACATGGGTACGCGTGATCATCAGCAGCGCGAACAGGCCTACCACGACGAACACGATCGCCGCGAACACCTTCGACAGCCCCCATGCCAACGGCGAACCCAGTATGAAGCCGAGCAGGCCGCCGGCGCGCTGCAGCAGCCCGATGTCGAACGAACGGGCGTCGGCCGCCACGAGCACGTCGATAACCGAGCACACCGACCACAACAGCAGTGCCCAGCCGGCCACCACACGCGGATTGTCCGAGTTCCTGCCGCTGTTGCGGATCAGACGGAACGCGACGATCACCAGCAGCACCGGAAGCACGACGCTCATCACGCCGAGGACCCCGGACGAGAACGCATGCAGGATGCGTCCGAGCACGCCGTTGACGCGGAACCATTCCGACGCACAGAAGAACACGGCAAGCACGATCAGCAGGAAGCACAGGCCGTCACGGCGATAGACTGGGTCGAATTCGCCCACGCCCGCGACGGAGCGCACCAGCGATCCGAACCCCCTCGGAATCGCCAGCGCGACGCGCTTCCACAGCGGCTCCTGCTCCGGCTGATCGTCATGGTCGCCGGAGTCACGCCCGGCGGCGCGCCCGGAGGCGCCGCCGCGGATCGTCCTGCCGGCGACGTCGACGTTGCGCGCCGACGTCGAACGTGATGTACGACGGGGCCCCCGCGCGTCCCCTGCAGGGTCGCCCGCGCCCGTCCCCCCGCGCGCGGATGTGGAGGACCTGTGTTCTGATGAGGAAGTTGTTCGTGCCATAGCGTCTTCAGATTCTACCCATCGCCCGTCATTTTGCCGACATTCGCGTCGAAACGGCCTGCGGGGCGTCCCGGCGCATGTACCATCTAACTATGACTCCTGCGGAACGTGCGAGCGCAGTCGCATTTGCACTCAAAAACTGCGCATTGGAAGCGATGGTGCCCGGTGATGCCACAATGCGTGCGGCGCAGGCCTACGAACGCGGCGACGCCGACGTCTCCCGGCTGATCGACGCGGCGGACCGGGAGACGTCGGGAATCGTGAGCGGGAGGCTTGCCGACGGCAGTCTGGACGATCATGCCGCCGACCACGCCGGCAGCATATTCGCCAGGACCGTGCTGCTGGTCGAACGGCGGTGGAATCCGAGCGGCGACCTGGATGAGCTCATCGCCATCCATCGCGGCCTGTTCGACGGCGTGTTCGCCGACGCCGGACGGCTGCGGACGTCCAACACCACGCGCGAAATCACCGACAACCATGCGCGGGCGCGCAATCCGGAGGCGTTCTTCCCCGCCCAGCTCATCGAGACGGGCGCGCTGAACATCGCCACCGAACTGGCCGATTCACGAAACCTCGGCAATCTCGACCGTGACGTGTTCGTCCACGAGCTCGCCCGCATCTACGACGAGCTCGGATATCTGCACCCGTTCAAGGGCGGCAACGCCATGACCCTGCGGATGTTCGCCTCGCGTCTCGCCCATGACGCCGGATGGGACCTCGACTGGGGCCCGGTGACCCGCGCCATGTACAAGACGGCCAAGCACGCCGCGTACGGCGGTGACATCAGCGCCTTCGAGCGCCTGTTCGCACTCATGGTGAGGCCGGCGAACCCGACGCGCGTGTTCCTCATCGCCGGATGGAGCCAGGGCCCGGCGCACTGATCGCATCGCTCCGGCGGCTGAATCTTCGCGGCCGCCGGAGCTGGTCATCTATGCGATATCGCCCAGATGATGCTGGGTGTAGGCGTCCGCCTGCGCGTCGATGGCGTCGTAGTCGCCCGCATCGGCATGGGCGATGATGGCCATCGCATTGTCGACGAGCGCCGGATTGAGCGCCTGCAGCCAGTGGATGCGCGGGTCACGGCCGAACCATCCCATCTGTTTGCGCGCCAGGCGTTTCGTTTTCTGGGCGATGTCGAACCGCGTGTCGTCCAGGTCCTGCAGGCCGTCGAGATAGTCGATGACCTGCTGGTAGCCGAGCGCGCGGCCGGCCGTCGCCCCGAGCCGGGGACGCAGGCGTTCCACTTCGCCGACGAATCCGTCCTCGAGCATCGCCGCAGTGCGCAGGTCGATGCGCCGGTCGAGCTCCTCGCGCGGCAGGTCAAGCCCGATCTGCACGGAGGGGATCACATACCGGTATCGCGGCAGGCTCGCCGAATACGGCTTGCCGGTCAGCTCGATGACCTCCAGCGCGCGGATGGTGCGCCGCGGGTTGCGCGGGTCCATGCGGGAGGCGGCCTCGGGGTCCTTGGCGCGCAGCTCCTCGAACAATGCGCCCGCACCTTCCCGTCTCTCCCGCTCTTCAAGCCGGGCGCGGATGTCCGGGTCCGTTCCGGGGAACGATATGTCGTCGAGCGCGGCCCTGGCGTACAGTCCCGAGCCGCCGACGAGGATCGGGCGGATGCCGCGCGACTGCAGGTCATGGATCGTCTCGCGGACGATCCTCTGGAACCGCGCGACGGTCATCGTCTCATCGGGCTCGATGATGTCGATGAGGTGGTGAGGCACCTCCGCCTGCTCCTCGGCCGTCGGCTTCGCCGTGCCGATATCCATGCCGCGGTACATCTGGTAGGCGTCGGCGTTCACGATCTCGGCCTGCCCCCCACGCTCGCGCAACGCCTTCGCGACGGCGATGCCCAGCCCCGTCTTCCCGGACGCGGTGGGTCCGACGATGGAGACGACGCGATCGGTACCGATTTCAGTGCCTGACATGATAGGTCTGCCCCTTGCCGAGGTCCGGGTCGGCGATCAGGTTGTGACGGCCCGCATGCGTGACGGTAGCGGTGACGAAATCGCCGACCGTGGGCATGGGCTGCCCCTCGGGCGCGCCGATGTGGACCAGCACACCGGTGCGCTCCCTGCCGGTGACACGGTGCGTCGCCGCGTCCTTCTTGCCCTGCGTGCCGGTGATCATCACCTCGACGTCGCGGCCTTCGAACTTGGCCAGCTCCTCCTCGGTGATCTGCTCCTGCAGCCGCACAAGCCGGTCGAACCGCTCCTGAACCACATCATGCGGCACCTGCGGCATGGATGCGGCGGGCGTGCCGGGGCGCGGCGAATACTCGAAGGTGAACGCGGACTGGAACCGTGCCTGACGGACCACGTCCATCGTCGCCTCGAAGTCCTCGTCCGTCTCGCCCGGGAATCCGACGATGATATCGGTGCTGATCTGGGCGTCCGGCATGGCCTCGCGCACCTTGTGCAGGATGCCGAGGAACCGTTCGGAGCGGTAGGAACGACGCATGGCGCGCAGAATCCGGTCGGAACCGGATTGCAGCGGCATGTGCAGCTGGTGCATGACGTTCGGCGTCTCGGCCATCGCCTCGATGACGTCATCGGTGAACGCCGCCGGATGAGGCGACGTGAACCGCACGCGCTCCAGCCCCTCGATGTCGCCGCAGGCGCGCAGCAACTTGGAGAAGGCGTACCGGTCACCGATCGAATAGCCGTACGAGTTCACGTTCTGCCCGAGCAGCGTGACCTCCTTGGCGCCGCTGTCCACGCAACGCCGGATCTCGGCGAGGATGTCCCCCGGACGACGGTCATGCTCACGACCTCGGGTGGTCGGCACGATGCAGAACGTGCAGGTGTTGTTGCAGCCGATGGAGATCGACACCCAGCTGGACACCTTCGAGGCGCGCGCGGCGGGAAGCTGGCTGGGGAAGTAGTCCAGATCCTCCTTGACTTCGACCTGGCAGGTGCCTGCAAGCCGTGCCTGGTCCAGCAGACGGGGCAGCGAGCCGATGTTCTTGGTGCCGAACACCGCGTCCACCCACGGCGTGCGCTGCGCGATGCGCTGACGGTCCAGCTGGGCCATGCAGCCGCCCACGGCGATCTGCATGTTCGGGTGCGTGCGCTTGAGGTCGGCCCACAGTCCGATGGTGCCGTACATGCGCTCGGCCGCGTTCTCCCTGACCGCGCAGGTGTTCATCACAATCAGGTCGACGTCCTTGTCCGCCGCCTGCTCCTCGGTCGCCGGCACATAGCCTTCCTGTTCGAGCACGCCGGCGATGCGCTCGGAGTCATGCACGTTCATCTGGCAGCCCAGCGTATGCACGTAGAACACGCCTCGGCCCCGGCCCTGCCCCATCCGGCCTGCGGCGGGATCGGCCGTCACGGACGCGCGTTCGGCCTGTGTCATCATGTCTTCGTTCATGACACACCATCGTAACTATTGCCCACGCCAGCGGCGACGGGCCGGGGCCGCGCAACCCGCTGACGCCGGCGTCGCGAGCGTGACGGCACAGGAATTTTTCAGTTCCTCCGCAACCTCGCGGCTATGATGGTGACCGTGATACTTGACCGACAAAGCCGCATCAACACCAATGACCTGAAGGCGCGTCTCGATGCCGTCAGCGGCGACAGGCCACGGTTCTCCACGCAGGAGCTGACCGAGTTCGTCAACCTCATGCAGGTCTATGAAGGCGCCATGTACGAGATCAGCACGAAACTGGAGATCCTCGATTCCGAATTCCAGGTGCGCTTCGCCCATGACCCGATCCATCACATGGAGCGCAGGCTGAAGTCGGTGAATTCGATCATCGGCAAGCTCAAGCGCAAGGGGCTGCCCGTCAGCGTCGCCTCGATCAAGGACAACCTGTTCGACGTGGCCGGCATCAGGGTGATCTGCAACTACCGTGACGACGTGTACTCCGTGTCGAACTACCTGTCGGCCCAGAACGACATCTCCGTGCTGCGGGTCAAGGACTACATCAAGAACCCCAAGCAGAACGGCTACCGTTCGCTGCATGTGATCTACGCCGTGCCGGTGTTCCTGTCGTCGGGTGCGCACTATACGCCGGTCGAGGTCCAGTTCCGCACCATCGCCATGGATTATTGGGCGAGCCTGGAGCACGCGCTGCGATACAAGACCGACCTGCCGGACGCCAAGCTGGCCGAGCACTCGCAGACTCTGCTGGATTGCGCGCGCAGCCTGCAGAACATCGAGACGCAGATGCAGAACATCCACCGCGACATCAACGGCGCGCCTCAGGTCGAGGAGACGCCGAAGGCCGGCTGATCCTGACCTGCGCGAGCATGGTGCCGGCAAAGATCAGCGCGCAACCGACATACCCCCGTGCCGTCATCGTCTCGCCGAGCAGCAACGCGCCGCCGAGAACCGAGAAGAACGATTCGAGCGACATGATCAGCGAGGCGCGCGTCGGCGGCACCCATTGCTGGCCGATGACCTGCAGCGTGTAGGCGATGCCCACCGATCCTATGCCGGCGTACAGCACCGCGGGCCATGCCGCGGCAGCGCCCTGCCAGTTCACGGAGCCCTCGAGGAGAGAGCCCGCCCAGCTCAGCGCCGCCGTGGTGACGAACTGGATGAATGAGAGTTTCAGCGGCTCGACGCGCGAGCCCATCGTGTCGATCACGAGGATGTGGGCGGCGAACAGGACCGCGGTGAACAGCAGCAGCAGGTCGGCCATGGTCAGCGAGCCGAATCCGTCGGTGATGCAGAGCAGGTAGAATCCGGCGACCGCAAGGGCCACCGCGATGACGGTCATGATGTTCACCCGGCGGTGTTGGAAAACGAACGCCAGCAGTGGAACCATGACGATGTAGAGCGCCGTGATGAAGCCGGCGCGTCCGGCGTTGCGCCCATAGAGGATGCCGTACTGCTGCAGGGTGCTGGCCAGGAACAGGAACACCCCGCAGATGACGCCGACCCATAGCGGGTCTGCCAGCAGGCCGCCGATGCCGTCGCGCGGACGGGACATTTGCGCTGACGCTCGTTCGGCGGGGGTGATGGAGGCCGCATCGGCAGACGAACCGACGGCGGTCTGGCGTCTGCTTCGCCACCACAGCAATGGCAGGAGCGACATCGCTCCGAGCGTGAACCGGGCCGCGTTGAAGAACAGTGGGGTCATGGAGTCCATGCCCTGCACCTGCGAGACGAAGGCGAAACCCCAGATCAGCGCGGTCAGCAGCAGGCATCCCATACCGGCGAGCTCAACTTTTCTCATGAGGATTCACGCTAACGCATCGTCGTGACCGGCAGCCGGCTGCGTCGTCATGGAATGTCGGCGCATATGAAAATGCGTCCGGCCGCCCTCATGTCAGGGCGGCCGGACGCATTTCGTCATAGGGTTTCACCTGCCGGTGTTGCCGGGCATCCGCTGCCATGCATCATGCCCCGCCACCGCCGGCTGCGCTGGAACGCGATCGCAACGGACGCCTTGGGCGTCTGCAATGCCGGACATATGGCAATGGCGGACATATGGCACGGTCGGACCGGCGTCCGCCGACGATCAATCCCTGCTGCCGAACAGCTGCAGGATGTACAGGAACATGTTCACGAAATCGAGGTACAGGTTGAGCGCGCAGATGATCGACACCTTCTTGATCATCTCCGGCCCCTGGGCCTCGTACTGCTGGAACAGCATCCGGGTCTGCTGCGCGTCGTACATCGTCATGCCGGCGAACAGCACCAGTCCGATGGCGCAGATGATGCGGGTCGTCTCCGTGGTTCCGGGGACGAAGAACAGCACCAGCTGAGCGATGATCAGCACGATGAGACCCACCATGAGGATCGGCCCCAGCTTGAGCATGTCGAACTTGGTCGTCAGCGAGAACATGGTGAGCACGAAGAAGAACGCCGCGCACAATCCGAGCGACACGCCGATGGCCTGCGGCGCGAACAGCCAGAAGATCGAGCTGAGCGTGAATCCCATGAGCGCCGCGTACACGTAGAACATGATGCGGGCGGTGGACGCCTTCATCTGCATGATGCGGGCGCCGAGAACGACGGCAAGCCCGACCTGCACGATGCACAGGCCGATGAGGCCGACGTTGCCGGTGGCCATGAGGAAGTCGTAGTAGGCGTTCTGTCCGAGGACCGCCACGAGTGCGGTGACGATGAGGCCGAGCGTCATCTCGCCGTAGGCGCGGGTGACGGAGACCCGCCGGGCCTGCTGCACCTGATCGTAGCTGTAGGTCGCCTGCGCGTCCATCACCGCAGGGCCGTTCGCCGTCGCGTACGCATACTGCTGCCCGCCGTACGGCGCCTGCTGATACTGCTGCTGATACTGGCCGTTGTTGTTGTACTGCTGGTTGACGTTGTTGTACTGCTGATTGCCGCCATAATATGGGTTGCCGTTCTGCGGCTGTTGACCGAATGTCATGTTGGCTCCTTACTTGTTAAGCAAGGCCCACTGTAGTGGCGGAGGCTGAATGTTTGATGAACGTCCCGCCTCCGTCTCTCTCGCGCTCGCCGACCCATCCGCGACGCGGGATGTCGGCGTCGACAGGCACGGTCTTTCCTACCCACTTCTCTCGTGCAGGTCCATCCGCAATCGCCGTCTACAGGTTGAAGGTGTGTGCGACCTTGGCTGAGTCGTCCAGCGAGAATGTGTCGGTCACGTCGACGGTCACCGCCGACTGGTCCTTGAGCACGTATCCGACGGTCGCGGTGGCCGTGGCGCCGGGCTGTACGTCGGCCATATAGGAGCTCCCGTCATAGCCTTCGGGCTCATCCATGTACACGGCGGTCTCCAGCGCCTGGCCGTTCTGGAACACCTGGGCGTTGGCGAGCACCATGAACGAATTGTTCTTCTCGGTGGTGTTCTTCCACTCGTAGGTCACCAGGACGGTCGGCTTGCCTTCGTAGTCGTTGCCCGACTTGACCGCGGACACGATCTTGACGTGCATGGTCTTCAGGTCGCCTTCCATGTCCTGCTCGCCCTTGGCGTCCTTGGACGCGCTCTTGGAGGAGCCGGACTTCGCGGTCTGCGACGTGCCCACGGCCTTGTCCATGGCGTCGTCGATCGCCTTGCTGGCCGCCGCCTGCATCGCCAGGGTGATGACGATTGCGAGGATGGACAGCACCGCGGCGACGACGGCGACGATCTTCCCGTCCTTCTTGCCGCGGAACGTTCCCACTATGGCGATGATGGCAAGCACGACGCCGATGGCGCCAAGGATCGCCGCGATGTTGTTGATGATGGGAATGAAGCTCAATACCAGTCCCAGTGCGCCAAAGACCACGCCCACGACTCCGCAGATCGTGATTCTGCCTCGGCCCGCCGCCTGCGGCTTCTCCGTTATGGTTGTATTCGACATCGAATGCTCCTTCTTTCTCTGCTGCGCGGTCATGTTCTTCATGACGTCGTTGCTATGACGTCGTTGCTATGACGTCATGCTTCATGTTGTCGGCCTCCATGCTGCCGTTCTCAAGTTGCCGGGCACCTATGGTCCGGCATGATGGAGGACGTGATGTCTACGGTAGTGAACGACGGCAGGATGCGTCAGTGGACGAATGGCCATTTCGTGATGCACGTTCGGGCAATGCGTGATGTCCGCCGGTCCAATGGCGGACGAAGGTTCGGCGACGTACAGTGGATGCATGAACGAGCACGCACCGCAGACATGGCCATCGGCGCATCCGTCCTCTTCCGCTGACGAGGACGATGTTCCGGTGCGCACGCGCATGTGGTGCACGTCCGTGATGATCCTGCTGGCATCGTTCATGTGTCTGGTCCAGACATCCTACGCGGCACAGCGCTATGTCAGCGACCCCCACAACGCGATGTTCGTATGGATGACGGCCAGCACGCTTCTGTCGCTGGCATTCCCCTTCATGCTGCTGCTGCGTTCGCAATACCCCGAGTCGGTGTTCTGGACCTCCTGCGCGGTCATACTCGTGTTCCCGTACGATCCGCTGCTGATGCTCATGGCGTTGACGTCGCTGGTGGCGCGGCGAAGCGATACGGCGAGGACCATACGGGCGGTCTGCGCCGCGGCCGTCATCGGAGGATGGGCGCAGCTGCGCGACGTCCTGCGCACGCCGGACTCCTCGTTGTGGCAGTCCGCGATATTCGCCAAACCGCATACCGGTGTCGACGGAGAGCCGCTCATCGTGCTTGCCGGCATACCTACGATTGCGGCGACGGCGATCGTCGTGGAGCTGATAGCCGTAGCCGTCGCCACGCTCATCGGCCTCTACATCCGTTCACGCGCCAGGCTCATCAGGGCCGACGAACGCGCACAGGCCATCAGCCGTCATGCCGAGAACCTCGAACATGACCTCTCCGACAAGCGTCTTGCCGAAGCCATCGCCGCGGAGGCCCATGACACGCTGGCACATTCGCTCTCACTCATCGCGCTGAACGCGAGCGCCCTGCAGGTCGAGGCAAAGAAGCTGGCCAAGGCGAGCGCCAACGCCGATGATGGTTCCGTTCATGGCCGGCCATCCGGCGACGGCATCACGGAACTCGCCGCGAAAGCCGACGAGATCCGCCGTCAGGCCGCCGGCGCCCTTGACGAGGCGCACGCCATCATCGGCATGCTCCGTCACCCGCAGCAAGCCTGGGAGCAGCTCCAGCCGGATGGCGATACGTCACTGACCCGGGAATCGTTGGACGCGCTGTGCGCGGACGCCCGCAGCGCCGGCACGCAGCTCAACACGTGGATCGACGTGCAGCAGCTGTCCATGCTGGACGAGGATACGGGCAAGGTGGCGTATCGCACGATTCAGGAGGGGCTGACGAACGCCCGACGTCATGCCGCCGGCCAGCCGGTGTCCTTGGAGGTGCATGCGGATCCTGGGCAAGGGGTGCATGTGCATGTCAGCAACCCGATGCAGTCGGCAGCGATTGTGCCGGGCAACGGGCTCACCGGACTTGAGGCGCGCGCGAAGTCGGTCGGCGGCATCTGCCGGTTCGGCACCGACGACCGACGGCTGTTCCACCTTGACGTACGGCTGCCGTGGAGGCCACGGCATCCCACACCGGAGGCAGAGCGCGTACAATGAACCCGTGAGCGATTCCACCGTGACGGCGCGTCCTTCAATCACCGTGAGCATCATCGACGACGATCCCATGGTCTGTCAGGCCATGGGCATGATTCTGCGTGACTATTCGCAGCAGCGGATTCAGGTCTTGTCCACGTCGACCAGCGGAAGGGATGCGGTCGAGAGGGCCAGTCGGGAACACCCCGACGTCGTGCTGATGGACATCGCCATGCCCGGCATCGACGGCATCGAGACGACCCGTCTGATGAGAAGGCTGCCTCAGGCTCCCCACGTGCTGATCCTGACGTCGCTGAACCCGGAGCACACCGTGGAACGGGCCATCGAGGCAGGGGCTGAGGGATTCGTATCGAAAACGGACTCCCCCGAGGAGATCATCGAAAGGATCAACGGCGTATGCGACGGGACGCCGCAGTTCAATCCCACCAGCCAACGCCAGCTCATCGCCGCGATCAGCAGGCAGCAGCCCACATCACGGCGCGACGAGGCGCGAAGCCTGCTCGACTCCCTGCCTTCACGGGAACGCGAGGCCGTGCTGCTCGCCGCGGAAGGCCTCACCAACGCGCAGATAGCGAGCAGGATGTTCATCTCGGAGCGAACGGCGAAAGCGCATCTTTCCAGCGCATCCGACAAGTTGAGCATGGGGCGCGTCCAACTGGCCCGTCTGGTCGAACGGGCTGATATCGCGCCGCCGGCCGACGACTGAGCCCAAGCCGGCACCAGTAGCCGGCTGATGGCTGCAGTCAGTTCGCTTCCCGGTCATCCGGCACCGGGCATCATTGCCGCCCAGCATCATTGCCGCCCAGCATCATTGCCGCCCAGCATCATTGGAGCCCGGCAACAGCATCCGCCGGCAACAGCACAGTCGCGCCGCGCCGCACAAGGATGCCGGCGACATCTGCATCCATACCAGCCAGCTGGTAGGCTGAATACGATAAGCACGGCCAAAGGAGGGGGAATCATGGCGATCGACGCGACGGAAAAACCTTTGGGCAAGGTGTTCACACCGGATTATCAGCTGTCCATCCCATCGTTCCAGCGCGCATACATCTGGAAGCGGGAGAACATCCTGCAGCTCATCACCGACCTGCAGGACGCCTGCCAGTCGCCGGAGACCCCATACTTCCTCGGGTCGCTGATCCTGGTGCGCGAGGGGGAATGCCGCTATTCGGTCATCGACGGCCAGCAACGGCTGGTCTCGCTGTCGATCATCATCGCCGCGCTGCGCGACCTCGAGCATGACGAGGAATGGATGAAACTGCTCGACGCGCTGATCGTCGAACCCGGAGACAAGCTGCGCGGCATCATCGCCCAGCCCAGGCTCGCCCTACGCGAGCGCGACGCGGCATTCTTCCGTGAATACGTGCAGGAAGGCAATCTCGAGGCCCTGTTCGACATGTCGGACGAGGACTGCGCCTCGAACGCCCAGCGCAACATCCGCGCGAACACCCGCCAAGCCTACGATACGCTTTCGCTGATGAGCGAAGAGGAGCGTCGCCGCTTCGCCTCCTATGTGGTGAACATGGTCACGCTGGTCATCGTGACCACGGACGATCTGGACGGCGCGCATCGCATCTTCGACGTGATGAACATGCGCGGACTGCCACTCACCCCGTCCGACGTGTTCAAGGCGAAGGCGATATCAGGCCTCTCCCCCGCCGCGGCCGACCTGTATTCGGCCCGCTGGGACGACATCATGGATCCGCTCGGCGATGACGCGTCGAGGATCGAGGACTTCTTCTCCTATCTGCATCTCATCCTCACGCATACGCCGGCGACGGGGCGTCTCATCGAGGACTTTCTCACCGGATGCCTGCAGTCGTATATCGACCGGCACAGCATCGAATCGTTCATCGACGGCGTACTCGCCCCGTACGCCATGGCATGGCGGATCATCGACCGCCCGTCCGACACCGTGCTTCCGGATACCGTTCGCGGACGTCTTGAATCGTTGTGCGATTATCGTCATGACGAATGGCGTCCCGTCGCGATGTGGGCGCTCGTCCACTCCTACCGCAGCCTCGGCGACGCCGACTCGGTGTTCCAACGCCGTGGATCGCATTCGGCACGGCCCGGGCAGAGCGCGGCCGATGCCCTGGAGCCTCACGACCGTCAGCGGCTTGACGACATCCTGCGGCTGCTGGAGCGCGTGACCGGCATGGATACGCTGAACCGTCGCAATGCCATGATTCGCCGTGGCCATGCGGCAAGCGCAATCCGTGATCTTGACAAGGGATTCCCCGTGCATCTGGTGCGCGGCCTGAGCGTATCCGCCGATGATCGCGCCGGTGCCTTGGTGCGTCTGCACGGTGAGATGCAGGGCGATCCGGAGCTCATCCGGCTGCTGCTGATCCGCGCCAACGAGCAGCTCGCCGGGGCGCGCATCCCCCGGCCGCGTTCGCTCAGCGCCCTGCCCATCATGCCACTCGCCAACTATGCGGCCTCCTCGTTCGCCGGCTGGGATGATGACGCGCACGATTACTGGATGTACCGGCTGGGCAACATGGCGCTCGCCCAGGGAAACGACGAGCAGCTGAACAATCTTGACGACTATATCCGCCGGCGTAACCGCCTGCTGCTACGCGCCGACTCGCGCCGGTTCCCGCTGACCAGCCAGTTGCAGGATTTCAACGCGTGCACGCCGCAGATGGTCGAACACCGTCAGGCCGAGACCATACGGCTGCTCGCCGATTACTGGGACATCCGGTATGACGAGAATCATCGGGACCTGACTGATAACACACCGGAACGTTTGGCTGTCGACGCCGCCAAACCGTCGCGCGGATCCCAGCGCGTCACCATCAGGCAAGTGGTCGCCGCCGGACTGCTGATTCCCGGGGAGACCCTGGTCTGGGAACGCCCGCGCAAGGGCGAGCGGTGGACGGTCACCGTGACGCAGGACGGACGTTTCCGTCTCGAGGACGGTTCAGAATACACGACGCCGACCGCCGCTGCGCGAGCCGCAGGCGGTCACAGCGCCGGTCTTGACGTGTGGAGACGCACGTCGAACGGGGAAAAGCTCAGCGACATCTGGAAACGGTACCGTCTGCTGGGACGCTGATATCGCAGGACGCTGACGCCGGATGACGCCTCAGCATGGCTGACATATGACAATGGCCGGCGAACGGAACCGCCCTCTCGGGCACTCCGTTCACCGGCCACGCGCGTATATGGTCAGCGGCAATCACCGTCGGCCTGTCGTCACTCAGTGATGCCGTACTCCTTGGCGATGATGCCCCACAGCTCTTCCGAAGCCCTGTTGACATCGTCGTTGACGATGGTGACGTCGAACTCGTTTTCGGCGGCGAGCTCGACCTTGGCGGTCTCCAGGCGCTTGGCCACCTCCTCGGCGGATTCGGTGCCGCGTCCCTTCAGACGGCGGACGAGCTCGTCGAAGCTGGGAGGCGCGATGAAGACATACACCACTTCGAGTCCAAGCTCGGCGGCACGCTGCTTGACGCGCCGCGCTCCCTGCAGGTCGATCTCCAGCACGGTGGGGATGCCTTCGGCAAGATGCTCCTGCACAGGCTTGATGAGCGTACCGTATCGGGCCAGTCCGTGGACGACCGCGGTCTCCAGGAATTCGCCGTCCTTCTCCTTGGCCGAGAACTGCTGATCGTCAAGGAACCAGTAGTTGACGCCGTTCACCTCGCCGGGGCGGGGCTTTCGGGTGGTTGCCGAAACCGAGACCCAGACGCCGGGATGCTTCTTGCGCAGGGCGTTCTCCACGGTCCCCTTGCCGACTCCCGCCGGTCCGGTGAGCACGACGAGACGCTTCTTCGGCGTCTTGTCCGCAGGAGCGGCGGTCTCTTCGGCACCGGCCGCACCGGATTCGGACACCTGCACACCGGTCTTGTTGTCATGATCGTGGCTTGCCGCCGTCGTGCCGGACTTTCGGATGGTTCCCATGCCGTCCTTCTCCTTGTCTTCGCCTTCTTTCATGGCCTCGTACAATGCCTGGCGCACGTCAATGGCAATGGCTTCGGTGGCCTGCGAGAGCGCCGAGATGTCGGGGCCGTGCGCGGCGATGAACCGCGACACGGTGACGAGCACATTGCCCTTGGTGCCTTTGAACACGGTCTTGAGGTCCTTGGCCTCGGCGCCCTGCCAGCCGTATCCCGGCGACAGGATCGGCCCCGTGAACTTGGCGGGGTCGACGCCGCTGTCGGCGATCCACTGGCCGATGGTGGCGCCGATGATGAGGCCCACGGAGCCCATGCCGCTGACGCCATCATTGAACTTCTGCGCGGTGCTGGCGATGCCGTACGCCACGGTCTTGCCCTTGAAGTCGCCGGTCTGGCGGATGGCGGTCTGCATGCTCGCGCCCTCGGAATTTGAGGTGAGCGATGCGATGAAGACGCCACGGCCGTTGTTGAGGGCCTCGTTGGTCAGGCCCTGCAGCGAGCGTGCGCCGTAGTACGGCAACAGGGTGATGGCGTCGGCGAGCATGGGCGCGCCGGGCTTGAAGTAGGCGTCCGCGATGGCGGAGATGGTGGTGGACAGACCGCCGTGCAGGCAGTCGACGATGGTGATGATGCCCATCTGCCGCGCGGCATACAGGACGCGTTCGAGCGCGGCGAATCCTTTGGATCCGTAGCGCTCGAACATGGGCGCCTGGAACTTGACGGCAGCCGCACGGTCGCTCATGGCCTGCAGCATGCGCATCGAGAACAGCTCAGCGCCCTCAGCGTCGACGTTGTATCCCCAGTCGGTGAGGATCTTCCGGTGTGGGTCGATGCCCACGCACAACGGACCGTATTTCTGCATCGAACTGCTCAACCGCAGTCCGAAGTCCGATCGCAAGGCCTGAAGTTCCTGATCACTGCTGGGGTGTGTCATCGTTAATCCTGACTTTCCAACTCGAACAACTGCTTGGCGTGTTCCTGAATGCTCATGATCTGGTAGTCGTTGTTCTTCACGGCCTCGATGGCGAGCAACACCGCGGAGAACTCGGTTATGGTCGTGAACTGCGGCAGGTCGGCGGCGATGGCGGCGGCTCGAATCGAGTAGCCGTCGGAACGCGAGCCCCTCGAGTTCGGCGTGTTGAGGATCATGTCGATCTTGCCTTCCTCGATCAGCTCGACCACGTTCTTGCCGACGCTGCCCTCGGCGTGGACGACCTTGACCGCGGCATCCGGATCGGAGTCGATCCTGGTGCTGATCTTGTCGACCACCTTGGATTCGATGCCGTAGCGGCGCAGCACGGAGGCGGTGCCCTCGGTGGCCCAGATGGAGAATCCGAGCTGGACGAGACGCACGGCCATAAGCGGAAGCTGCCGCTTGTCGGTGTCGTTCACGGAGATGAAGACGTTGCCGCTGGTCGGCAGACCGCCTTCGTAGGCGGCGAGCTGGCTCTTGGCGAACGCGTGCGGGAAGTCTCGGTCGAAGCCCATGACCTCGCCGGTGGAGCGCATCTCGGGGCCGAGCAGGATGTCGACGGTCTTGCCGACCGGAGTGCGGAAGCGCTTGAACGGCAGCACGGACTCCTTGACGGCGACCTGCTGGCCGCGATGCATCACGCCGCCGTCTCCCTTCGGCAGCAGCAGGCCGTTGGCGCGCTGCTGGGCGATGGTCTCCCCCGCCATGATACGCGCGGCGGCCTTCGCCAGCGCGACGCCGGTGGCCTTGGATGCGAACGGCACAGTGCGCGACGCACGCGGGTTGGCCTCGATGACGTACAGCGTGTTCGCCATGAAGGCGTACTGCACGTTGATCAGGCCCTGGACGCCACAGCCCTTGGCGATGGCGTACGTACCCTCGCGCAGGCGGCGAATCTGATCGTCGGAGAGCGTCGACGGCGGCAGCGTGCAGGCCGCGTCGCCCGAGTGGACACCGGCCTCCTCGATGTGCTCCATGATGCCGCCGATGTACAGCTCCTTGCCGTCGAACAGCGCGTCGACGTCAATCTCGATGGCGTCCTGGAGGAACTTGTCGATGAGCAGCGGGGAGGGAAGACGACCGGAGACGACCGTATCGGCCTTCGCCTCGTCAAGTGCGCGGTTGACGTACTTGATCAGCTGGGCGTCGTCATACACGATCTCCATGCCGCGGCCGCCGAGCACGTAGCTGGGGCGGACGAGCACCGGGTAGCCGATGTTGTGCGCGGCCTCGCGCGCCTCTTCGAGGCTCAGCGCCGTGCCGTAGCGCGGCGCGTTCATGTGTTCGCGACGCAGCACCTCGCCGAACAGCTCACGGTTCTCCGCAAGGTCGATGGATTCCGGCGTGGTGCCGAGAATCGGAACGCCTGCGGCCTTGAGTCGCGCGGCGAGCGACAGCGGGGTCTGTCCGCCGAGCTGCACGATGACGCCCTTGACCGGCCCCATCTTCTTCTCGGCCTCGTAGATCTCGAGCACGTCCTCGAAGGTCAGCGGCTCGAAGTAGAGGCGGTTCGACATGTCGTAGTCGGTCGAGACGGTCTCGGGGTTGCAGTTGACCATGATGGTGTCATAGTCCTTGCCGAGCTCCTGCACGGCGTGCACGCACGTGTAGTCGAACTCGATGCCCTGGCCGATGCGGTTCGGGCCGGAACCGAGGATGATGACCGCCTCGCGCTCGCGCGGGCGCAGTTCGGACTCGTCGGCGTAGCAGCTGTAGTAGTACGGCGTGACCGCGTCGAACTCGGCGGCGCAGGTGTCCACAGTCTTGTAGACGGGTCGCAGGCCATACGTCCAGCGCAGCTCGCGGACCGTGTTCTCGCCTTCGTCGCCAAGATGGCGCAGGTGGGCGATCTGCAGGTCGGACAGGCCGGCCAGCTTGGCCTTCTTCAGCAGCTTGCGGGTCAGGGTCTCGGCGTCGCGCACCTCGAGCGCGGTGTCGTTGATGAGCGCCAGCTGACGCACGAACCACGGGTCGATCTTCGTGGCGTCGAAGATCTCCTTCTCGCTCGCGCCGCCCCACAGGGCGCGCTGAATCTGCAGGTAGCGATGCTCGGTCGGGATCTTGATCGCTTCGAGCAGCTCGTCGACCTCGTTGCGGTCGGGCTTGTCACCGTCCCAGCTGAAGCCCATGTGACGCTTGTCGATGGACCGCATGGCCTTGCCGAGCGACTCCTGGAAGTTGCCGCCGAGGGCCATGGCCTCGCCGACGGACTTCATGGAGGTGGTGAGCCTCGGATCGGCACCGGGGAACTTCTCGAACGCGAAACGCGGCACCTTGGTGACGACGTAATCGATGGTCGGTTCGAAGCTGGCGGGCGTGGACTGGGTGATGTCGTTGCGGATCTCGTCGAGCGTGTAGCCGAGCGCCAGCTTGGTGGCGATCTTGGCGATCGGGAAACCGGTGGCCTTGGACGCCAGCGCGGAGGAGCGGGAGACGCGCGGGTTCATTTCGATGACGATGATGCGGCCGGTCTCGGGGTGCACGGCGAACTGGATGTTGCAGCCGCCGGTGTCGACGCCCACGCCGCGGATGATGGCGATGCCGATGTCACGCAGCTTCTGGTATTCGCGGTCGGTGAGGGTGAAGCAGGGGGCGACGGTGATGGAGTCGCCGGTGTGCACGCCGACCGGGTCGACGTTCTCGATCGGGCAGACGACGACCACGTTGTCGTTGCGGTCGCGCATGAGCTCGAGCTCGAACTCCTTCCAGCCTTCGATGCCCTCCTCGAGCAGCACTTCGTCGGTCGGCGAGTAGTGCAGGCCGGCACCAGCGATGCGGTGCAGCTCCTCTTCGTTGTGGGCGATGCCCGAACCGAGGCCGCCCATGGTGAAGCTGGGGCGCACGACCAGCGGGAAGCCGAGCTCGGCGGCCACCGCGTCGACCTCCTTCATGGAGTGGGCCACTTCGGAGCGGGCGGACTCGGCGCCCGCCTCGTCGACGACCTTCTTGAACAGCTCGCGGTCCTCGCCGCGGTCGATGGCATCAAGGGACGCGCCGATGAGTTCGACGTTGTACTTCTTGAGCACGCCGGCCTCGCCGAGCGCCATGGCGGCGTTGAGCGCGGTCTGGCCGCCGAGGGTCGGCAGCAGCGCGTCGGGGCGCTCCTTGGCGATGATCTGCTCGAGGATCGGCGTCGCGATCGGCTCGATGTAGGTGGCGTCGGCCATCTCCGGATCGGTCATGATGGTCGCCGGGTTGGAGTTGACGAGAATGACGCGGATGCCCTCCTCGCGCAGCACGCGGCACGCCTGGGTGCCGGAGTAGTCGAACTCGGCGGCCTGACCGATCACGATCGGGCCGGAGCCGATGACCATCACTGACTTGATGTCGGTGCGCTTAGGCATTGCGGTGTTCCTCCTTGGACGTGTTCATCAGATCGACGAAACGGTCGAACAGATAGGCGGCGTCGTGAGGGCCGGCCGCCGCCTCGGGGTGGTACTGGACGGAGAACGCGGGGATGTCCACGCACTGCAGACCCTCCACCACGTTGTCGTTAAGGTCGATATGCGAGACGAACACCTTGCCGTAGCGGCCGGAGTCGAACGGGGAGACCACGGTCTCGCCGATTGGCGCGTCGACCGCGAAGCCGTGGTTGTGCGCGGTGACTTCGACCTTGCCGGTGGTGAGGTCCTTGACGGGCTGGTTGATGCCACGGTGACCGAACTTCAGCTTGTAGGTGCCGAAGCCGAGCGCGCGGCCGAGCAGCTGGTTACCGAAGCAGATGCCGAAGAACGGGTATCCGGCGTCGAGCACCTTGCGCAGCAGTTCGACTTCGGGGTCGGCCTGCTCGGGGTCGCCCGGGCCGTTGGAGAAGAACACGCCGTCCGGGTTGAGCGCCTGCAGCTCGTCGAACGTGATGGTCGAGGGCACGACGTGCACGCGGCAGCCACGCTCGGCCATGCGATGAGGCGTCATGGCCTTGATGCCGAGATCGACGGCGGCGACGGTGAACAGCGGTTCCTTGCCTGCGAACTCGCCGCACGGCTCGATGGTGTATGCCTGCTTGGTGCTGACCTCGTCATACAGGCTCAGTCCCTTCATCTGCGGGGTGGCCTTGACCTCGTCGATCAGCGAGTCGATACTGCGGATGCGGCCCTGCTCGTCCTTGAGCACATCGCCGGAGAAGATACCGGCGCGCATGACGCCTGCCGAACGCAGGTGACGCACCAGCTTTCGGGTGTCGATGCGGCTGATGCCGACGATGCCCTCGCGTACCAGATCGTCGTCAAGGCTGCCGGTCGCACGCCAGTTGCTGACGGTCGGGCTGGGGTCGCGAACCACGTATCCGGCGACCCAGATACGGGAGGATTCCGGATCCTCCTCGTTGATTCCCGTGTCCCCGATGTGCGGGAACGTCTGCACGACGATCTGCCGATCATAGCTGGGATCGGTCAATGTCTCCTGGTAACCGGTCATGCCGGTCGCGAACACGATCTCGCCAGTGGTCCTGCCGACCGCGCCGTAAGGCTCACCCACATACACTTGCCCGTCCTCGAGAACAAGAACGGCATCATCAGGGGAGAAACTCACGGCTTCGGAATCAATCTGGTTCACCAAAACCCCCTTATAATCTTGGGATATTCGTACCAACCATAACCGTCGGCGGGGACGCTCCCCGCCGCCCGGCATGGTGGTTTCACTTTATTTGTCTACGGACTCGCCGTCGTTCGCCGCCGCGTCGTCCGCAGGGGCGTCGTTCACATGGGCATCGTCCACGGAAACATCATCGAAGCTCATGTCCTCGAAGTCGACGGCACCGTCATCGTCGGCGGAATCAGCGCCGGCCGAATCGGCAGCGTCCGTCGCAACCGGCTTGTCCTCGGTGTCTTCATGGGACTCGCCGTCCTGATGCGAGGCATCGTCCTGGCCGTTCGCGTCAGCCGTCCTGCGCAGCTGGGTACGGGCCTCGTCGTCATCGCTGATCGCGCTGAGCAGACCATGGATGAAGGCCAGCGAATGCTCATCGCTCAGCAGCTTGGCCAGATCAAGGGCCTCGTCGATGGCGACGCGGTCGGGCACGTCGTCGTTGTAGATGATCTCCCACGCCGCGATGCGCAGGATGTTGCGATCCACGACGGCCATACGCCAGACCTTCCACCCAGTGGAGTGATCATTGAGCATACGGTCAATCTCGCGACGATGGTCTGCGACGCCGCGCACGATTTCGATGGCATAGTCGGGAAGCGGCGTCTGAGCGCCGGGCTGCTTGATGCGCTCAGCAAGAAGGGACAGGAAGTCCTGTCCCTTCTCGTCCGCTTCATACAAGGTGTTCAGAGCCCTTTTGCGAGCGGTGGAACGTGCCATGGAAGCTTGGTGTCCTTACTCTCAGTTCTCACGGCCGAGGTAGGAGCCGTCACGCGTATCGACCTTGACCTTCTCGCCTTCGCCGATGAACAGCGGCACCTGGATCTCGGCGCCGGTCTCCACGGTGGCGGGCTTGGTGCCGGCGTTGGAGCGGTTGCCCTGCAGGCCGGGCTCGGTGTGGGTGATGGTCAGGATCACGGACGCCGGCAGCTCGACGGACAGCGGGGTGCCGTCGTGGAAGCTCACCACGCAGTCGGTGCCCTCAAGCAGGAACTTGGCCTGGTCGCCAAGCAGCGTCTTAGGGATGTAGATCTGGTCGTAGGTGGTCATGTCCATGAAGACGAAGTTGTCGCCGTCCTCGTAGGAGTACTGGAGGTTGCGGTTGTCCACCGTCTCGAACTCCATCTTCATGCCGGCGTTGAAGGTCTTGTCGACGATCTTGCCGGAGAGCACGTTCTTGATGGTGGTGCGCACGAAGGCGGGGCCCTTGCCCGGCTTGACGTGCTGGAACTTGATGACGGTCCACAGCTGGCCGTCGAGGTTCAGGACGGATCCGTTCTTGATGTCATTGGTAGTCTGTGCCACAGTAACTCACCTTTTCATATGTCAATGTCGGCAAAGCTCAAAATTAGCCTTGGTAATTATGCCATGACCCGTATACAGCGCTGCGAGCGCGTGCCAAGGGCTGCATGGCAACGACGTATCACTGAGCGGCATAGGGGCGCAGGTAAGTGTAAGACCCGCTGGGTGATACTCCGTGGGGATATACGAATGGGCCCCGGAACCTCTTGCAAGGTTCCGGGGCCCATTCAGCGCGCTAGTTCAAGCGTGTCGGATGTCGTCTGATGAAAATCAGGCGAGAATCTTGGTGACACGGCCCGAGCCGACGGTGTGGCCACCCTCACGCACAGCGAAGGTCAGGCCCTCCTCCATGGCGATGGGCTGGATCAGCTCGACCGTGAAGGTCGCGTGATCGCCAGGCTGAACCATCTCGACGCCTTCCGGCAGCTCGATGACGCCGGTGACGTCGGTGGTGCGGAAGTAGAACTGCGGACGGTAGTTGGAGAAGAACGGCGAGTGACGGCCACCCTCATCCTTGGTCAGGACGTAGACCTCACCCTCGAACTTGGTGTGCGGGGTGACGGAGCCCGGCTTGGCCACAACCTGGCCACGCTCGACGTCCGTACGGTTGATGCCACGGAGCAGCAGACCCGTGTTGTCGCCGGCCTCGCAGGAGTCCATCGTCTTGTGGAAGGTCTCGATGGAGGTGACGGTGGTGTTCTGGGTCGGGCGGATGCCGACGATCTCGACCGGGGTGTTGACGGCCAGCTGGCCACGCTCAACACGGCCGGTGACGACCGTACCACGACCGGAGATGGTGAACACGTCCTCGATCGGCATCAGGAACGGCTTGTCGAGGTCGTGGACCGGGGTCGGGATGTACTCGTCGACCGCATCCATGAGCTGCTTGACGGTCTCGACCCAGTGCTCGTGGTTCGGGGCGTCGTCGTGCAGAGCGCCGTAGGCGGAGGTACGGATGACCGGGCAGTCGCGATCGAAGCCGTTCTCGTCGAGGAGGTCACGGACCTCTTCCTCAACGAGCTCGATGAGCTCCTCGTCCTCGACCATATCGCACTTGTTCAGGGCGACCAGGATCTTCGGGACGCCGACCTGACGGGCGAGCAGAACGTGCTCGCGGGTCTGGGCCATCGGGCCGTCGGTGGCGGCCACAACGAGGATGGCGCCATCCATCTGGGCGGCACCGGTGATCATGTTCTTCACGAAGTCGGCGTGGCCCGGGCAGTCCACGTGAGCGTAGTGGCGCTTCGCGGTCTGGTACTCGATGTGGGCGATGTTGATGGTGATACCACGCTGCTGCTCTTCCGGAGCGGCGTCGATCTGGTTGAAATCGTACTCCGGGTTGACATCCGGGTACTCATCGTGCAGCACCTTGGAGATGGCTGCGGTCAGCGTCGTCTTACCGTGATCGACGTGGCCGATGGTACCGATGTTAACGTGCGGCTTGGAGCGTACGTACTTTTCCTTTGCCATTTAATTGTCCTCCTGGACGTCTCGTGTAGTTGGCTTGCACTTGTGGCGCAAGGCACTCGCTACATTGTACTGGGTTTCTGGGTTGCTTGCCACTTTGGAGCCAGAACCCAGTCAGCGGTAAACGATTTTACCGCTGACTGGAGACAGCCGGCATCTTCAGCGGCAGCGCGTGTCACTCGCCGCGCTGGGCCTTGATGATCTCGTCGGAGACGCTCTTCGGCACCTCGGCGTAGGAGTCCATCTGCATGGTGAACATGGCGCGGCCCTGGGTCTTCGAACGCAGGTCGCCGATGTAGCCGAACATCTCGGACAGCGGGACCTTGGCGTCGATGACCTTGACGCCGGTGGCGTCGGTCATGGACTGGATGTTGCCACGACGCTGGTTGAGGTCGCCGATGACGTCGCCCATGTACTCCTCCGGAGTACGGACCTCGACGGCCATGATCGGCTCGAGGATGACGGGCTTCGCCTTCGGGGCAGCCTCCTTGAACGCCATGGAACCGGCGATCTTGAAGGCCATCTCGGAGGAGTCGACCGGGTGCATCTGGCCGTCGTACACGGTGGCCTTGACGCCCACGACCGGGAAGCCGGCGAGCACACCGGACTCCATGGCCTCCTTGACACCGGCCTCGATGGGTCCGATGAACTCGGCGGAGATGTGGCCGCCGGTGACCTTGTTCTCGAACTCGAAGGTCTCGCCCTTTTCGGTGTCGAGAGGCTCGAAGTTCATGAACACCTTTGCGAACTGGCCGGAACCACCGGTCTGCTTCTTGTGGGTGTAGACCTCGTTCATGACGGCCTTGCGGATGGTCTCGCGGTAAGCGACCTGCGGCTTGCCGACGTTGCACTCGACCTTGAACTCGCGGCGCATACGGTCGACGATGATGTCGAGCTGGAGCTCGCCCATGCCTGCGATCAGCGTCTGGCCGGACTCTTCGTCAGTGGTGACCTGGAAGGTCGGATCCTCGTCGGAGAGCTTCGCGAGGGCGACGCCCATCTTCTCCTGGTCGGCCTTGGTCTTCGGCTCGACGGCCACCTGGATCACAGGATCCGGGAAGGTCATGGACTCGAGCGAGATCGGGGCGGACTCGGCGCACAGGGTGTCACCGGTGGAGACGTTCTTGAGGCCGACGAACGTGTAGATGTTGCCGGCTTCGGCGGCGTCGACCGGGTTCTCCTTGTCGGCGTGCATCTGGAAGATCTTGCCGATGCGCTCCTTCTTGCCCTTCGTGGAGTCGAGCACGTTGTCGCCCGGCTTGACGGAGCCGGAGTAGACGCGCACGAACACGAGCTTGCCGTAGAAGGGGTGGGTGGAGATCTTGAAGACCAGGGCCGCGAACGGATCGGAGGTCAGCGGCTTGCGGTCAATCTCGACGGACTCGTCGCCCGGCTTGAAGCCCTTGATGGACGGCACGTCCTCCGGGGACGGCAGGAAGTCGATGACGGCATCGAGCATCGGCTGCACGCCCTTGTCCTTGAACGCGGAACCGCACAGGACCGGGTAGGCGCGACGCTCGATGGTGAGCTGGCGGATGCCCGCACGGATCTCTTCCTCGGTCAGCTCGCCGGAGTCGAGGTACTTCTCGGTCAGCTCGTCGTTGGCCTCGGCCACGTCGTCGAGCAGGGCGGAGCGGTACTCCTCGGCCTTGTCCTGGAGGTCGGCCGGGATGTCGACGGTGTCGTACTGGGCGCCCATGTTGTCCTTGACGTCGTTCCAGACGTAGGCCTTCATGCGGATCAGGTCGACGACGCCGGCGAAGTCGTTCTCGGCGCCGATCGGCAGCTGGACGACCAGCGGCTTCGCACCGAGCTTCTCCTTGATGGTCTTGACCGAGTAGTAGAAGTCAGCGCCGAGCTTGTCCATCTTGTTGATGAAGCAGATACGCGGAACGCCGTACTTGTCGGCCTGGCGCCACACGGTCTCGGACTGCGGCTCCACACCTTCCTTGCCGTCGAAGACGGCGACGGCACCATCGAGGACGCGCAGGGAGCGCTCCACCTCGGCAGTGAAGTCCACGTGGCCGGGGGTGTCGATGATGTTGATCTGGAACTTTTCCTTGGTGTCGTGGGTCTGGCGGTTCCAGAAGCAGGTGGTGGCGGCGGACTGGATGGTGATGCCGCGCTCCTGCTCCTGCGCCATGAAGTCCATCGTGGCGGCGCCGTCGTGCACCTCGCCGATCTTGTAGCTCTTACCGGTGTAGAAGAGGATACGTTCGGTGGTGGTGGTCTTGCCGGCGTCGATGTGGGCCATGATGCCGATGTTGCGGATCTGATGAAGATCAGTAAGCACGTCTAGTGCCATGAGTGTTCCTTAACTCTCGTTCTGACGTATTACCAGCGGTAGTGGGCGAAGGCCTTGTTGGCCTCTGCCATCTTATGAGTATCCTCGCGGCGCTTGACAGAGGCGCCGAGACCGTTGGAGGCGTCCAGGATCTCGTTGGCGAGACGCTCGGCCATGGTCTTCTCACGACGGGCGCGGGAGAAGTCGGTCAGCCAGCGAAGGGACAGCGTGTTGGCGCGGGCCGGCTTGACCTCGACCGGGACCTGGTAGGTGGCGCCGCCGACTCGGCGGGAACGCACCTCGAGGGACGGGCGGATGTTGTCGAGGGCGCGCTTGAGGACGGCGACCGGCTCCTGGTCGGTCTTGGCCTTCACCATATCGAGCGCGGAGTAGACGATGTCCTCGGCGATCGACTTCTTGCCGTCGAGCAGAATCTTGTTGATGAGCTGCGCCACGACGGTCGAACCGTAGATCGGATCGGGCAGCACCTGATGCTTCTTGGAGGGTCCTTTACGTGACATATCTCTTACTTCGCCTTCTTTGCTCCGTACAGGGAACGACCCTGCTTGCGGTCCTTGACACCCTGGGTATCGAGCGCGCCGCGCACGATGTGGTAACGAACACCCGGCAGATCCTTCACACGGCCGCCGCGCACGAGCACGATGGAGTGCTCCTGCAGGTTGTGGCCCTCGCCCGGGATGTAGGCGGTGACTTCGATGCCGGAGGAAAGGCGCACACGAGCGACCTTACGCAGAGCCGAGTTCGGCTTCTTCGGGGTGGTGGTGTACACACGGGTGCACACGCCGCGACGCAGCGGGCTGCCCTTGAGAGCCAAAGTCTTTGACTTCTTCGGCTTGGCCTGGCGTCCCTTACGGACGAGCTGTTCAATAGTAGGCAACTTGAATTCTCCGATTCAGTGGTTTCTTCTTTTCCGTGGAGCCGCCGCACTGCGCCCACGCCCACAACCACGAATCAGTCGTAAGCAGCCACAGTCCACCGGCCCGATGGCCCGCTCGTCTCTCGCCGACCGCATTACTGCGCGCGATGCATCCGATTCGCGGGATATCCCGACCCGTCCGCCTGTCACATAAGGCGAACCGTCGGCACACACGAATATCAATACTACGGAAGCGACGGACAAACGACACGCCCGACGACCATGGCGGAACAAACAAAAAAGCCCCGGAGACCGGGGCTTGATGGGGTGGATAACGCGGCTCGAACGCGCGACCTTCTGAACCACAATCAGATGCTCTACCAACTGAGCTATATCCACCATGTGGAGCATGTCCCGGCGAACCGGAACTGCGCAACAGGTGAATACAATACAGGAAATCCACCGTGATGCAACTTCGGCGTGTCGCGCCGTTTCGGAACACATGACCGAGGCCGCGCAATGCATCCCGACGCCGGCGCTCCGTCCCGTCCGCAGCCGCTTCGCATCCCGCTTACACGACGCGATGCACACGGTGCTATGGTAACGACATGCTTTCCTTTGAGAACGACTATTCCTATGGGGCCTGCCCGCAGATCATCGACAGGCTCGCCGCAATCAACGACACCGCCTACCCGGGCTACGGCTCGGACGACCTGTGCGCCAGCGCCAAGTCCCGCATCAAGGACGCCTGCGACGCACCCGACGCCGGCGTATGGTTCCTGGTCGGCGGCACGCAGACCAACCAGACGGTCATCGACAGCGTGCTCCCCCAGTACGCCGGCGTCGTCACCGTCGAATCAGGCCATCCGAACGTGCATGAGGCCGGGGCCATCGAGGCGACGGGTCACAAGGTGATCACGCTGCCGCAGCACGACGGCAAACTGAATCCGGATGACCTCGCCTCATACTGCGAGGCCTTCTACGCCGACGACAACCATGAGCATATGGTGTTCCCCGGCATGGTCTACATCTCCCACTCCACCGAATACGGCACCATCTACACGAAGTCCGAACTCGAGTCCATCGCCGCGGTGTCGCACCGCTACGGCATGCCGCTGTATGTGGACGGGGCGCGTCTCGGCTACGCCCTGACGGCGACCGGCACCGACGTGACGCTCGCCGACCTCGCCCGCATCGTCGACGTGCTCTACATCGGCGGCACCAAGGTCGGCGCGCTGTTCGGCGAGGCGGTGGTGTTCATGAATCGCGACGAGTTCAGCCGCGCGCCGAAGCACTTCCTCACGCTCATCAAGCGGCATGGCGCATTGCTGGCCAAAGGCTGGCTGCTTGGGCTGCAGTTCGACACGCTGTTCAGCGACGGCCTGTACCTGCGCATCGCCCGGCGGGCGAACGAGGCCGCCGACCGCATCCGCGCCGCGCTGCGCGAGCGCGGGTATACGCTGACCTTCGACGCGCCCACCAACCAGATCTTCATCACCGTCGACGCGGCGACACGGCAGCGTCTGGAACGTCACGTGCGTCTCGGCTTCATGGAGAAGGCGGACGACACGCACGTCGTCGTGCGCATCTGCACCGGCTGGAGCACCACCGACGAGCAGGTCGACGAGCTGATCGCGCTGCTATAGGCGGCCTGCAACGCGCGATACGGCGACCGCACGGCCACGCCACGCACACGCACGGCACACGCAGCACACGCAACACAAGAGTCGGGTGGCATCGACGATGATGCCACCCGACCGCCCATCCGTTCACATCCTCACACGCCTTCGGCGACGGCCTCGCGCTCCATGGCCACGAACTTGGTGACCGACGCCTCGACGGAGTAATGCTCCTTCGCATGCCGCGCATACTGCGCACCCCACCGGCGCAGCTCGTCGGGATGGTCGATCCACCAGTCGATGCGCCTGGCCAGCATCGTCACGTCCCGCGCGGGGAACAACGATTCGTCAAGCAGCGCGAACTGGCTGGCCGCGCTCAGGTCGCTGGCCGCGATCACCGGCACCAGGCCGGAGGCCATGCCCTCGATGACGCTCAGCGATTCGATGTCGACGATCGACGGGTGCACGAGCAGGTCGCACGAACGCAGCAGCGCCGGCATGTCCGCGTTGCGGTGGAAGCCGATCTGCGCCTCGCGTTCGAGCAGCCGCTTGGCGCGGAACCGCAGATACCGCTGCAACGGACCGGTGCCGCAGATGACGAGCTCGATGTCCTTCGCGTGACGGCAGCGGGCGATGGCCTTGATCAGCGTGATATGGTCCTTCTCATGGGTGAGCCGGCCGGACGCGACGATCCGGAACGGCACCGGCACGGGGGCATCGGCTGCGGGCTGCCGTTTCGGCGTGAACCTCGGCACATAGCCGTTCGAGATCACATGCAGCTTCGCCTTGTAGCCATGGGCGCGCAGCTGGCCGGCGATCATCTCGGTCGGCGCGTGGATGTGACGCACATGCCGGTACAGCCAGAACCGGAACAGCGCGTACAGGAACGCCGACATGCCGGGCAGGTACTTGAGCGGCCCCGCGGAGTACATGACGTTCTCCGGCTGCAGGTGGAAGCCTGCCGTCACGGGGATCCCCATGTCATGCGCGACCTTGCAGGCCCGACGGCCGAATTTGAACGGCAGGTAGACGTGCACCACGTCCGCGCCCGCGAACGCGGTGCGGAACAGCGTGTCGCTGGGACGCGCGAACTGCATCTGCTGCTTCGCCGCCACCCAGGAGACCAGCGGGACCTTGTTGACCTTCGCCGGATATTCGGGCGCGCCGACGCCGACCAGCCGCACATGATGCCCCTGACGCTCCAGCTCGCGCGCATACTGCAGCGCCGAGTTCGAAGTGCCGTTGCCCTTGTTGCCGATGGTGTCCACGACCAGGGCGATCGTCAGCGGCGCCTCGATCTGCGGCGCCTGAGTCCGCCCGTCGTTCTCTTTCCCTCTGTTTGCGAGCATTGCATCATCGTACCGCCGACGCTCCCCCGCATCGTGTTCCCTCACCGACCTGCGCCGCCATGCGCGGCGCGCCTTCCCCCGTGTAACGTTGGCCCGGTGCAGCCCCTTCGTGCCGCCCGGTGACATCCATGATGGCATGCGCGGGCGGCGCGCACAAGCCCCACGCCATAGACGTTGTTTATGGGCCGTCATCAAGGCGGCGCCATCGCAAGAGAGGGCGCGGCCTGCGGGCCGTGTCGCCTGCGTATCCCCTCGATGGCACAATGTGCCGTATGACCCGTATGACAGCGACACAGACATCATCCACCCTCGTTGAACAGGCCGACGCGCAGCCAGCCGAAGGCCGTGTGCTCGGCACCCCGTACGGCGACCGGGCCACCCGCGTGCTGTTCCTCGGCTCCGGCGAGCTCGGCAAAGAGGTCGCCATCGAGCTGATGAGGCTCGGCGCCTGGGTGTGCGCCGCCGATTCCTATGACGGCGCGCCCGCGCAGCAGGTGGCGCATGAGCGCCGCGTGCTCGACATGGCGAACGCCGCACAGCTGCGCGCACTGATCGACGAGGTGCGCCCGGACATCATCGTCCCCGAGGTCGAGGCGATCGCCACATCCGAGCTGGCGGATGCGGCGGCCCGTGGCATCCAGGTGGTGCCGAGCGCCGGAATCGCCGCCATCTGCATGGACCGCGAACGGCTGCGCGTCCTGGCGCACGAGGAGCTGGGGCTGCCGACCACGCCGTACCGGTTCGCGGGGTCCCTCGAGGAGCTGCGCGCCGGCGCCGAGGCGGTCGGCTACCCTTGCGTGGTCAAGCCGGTGATGAGCTCGTCCGGCCACGGCCAGTCGGTCGTGCGCTCGGCGGATGGGATCGACGCGGCATGGACCGAGGCGCAGGAGGGACGCCGGGCCCACGACGAGGGAGACATCTCCCGGGTGATCGTCGAGGCGCTGGTCGACCTGGATTATGAGCTGACGGTGCTGACGGTCTCGTCGTCGGCAGGCATCGTGACCTGCGCGCCGATCGGGCAGCGGCAGCAGTCCGGCGACTACCGCGAGTCGTGGCAGCCTGCCGCGTGCGCCGAGCCGGTGCTGGCGCAGGCGAACATCATCGCGCGCGGCATCGTCGACGGTCTGGTCGCCCGCGCCCAGCAGGCAGGCGAGACCGGCTGGGGCGTGTACGGCGTGGAGCTGTTCGTGCTCAAGGACGGCTCGGTGCTGTTCAACGAGGTGTCGCCGCGTCCGCACGACACCGGCATGGTGACGATGATCTCGCAGCGGCTGAGCGAGTTCGCGATCCACGCGCGCGCCATCCTCGGCATGCCGATCACCGCTCGTCATGTGGCGATGACCCTGACGGGCGACGGCGTGGCGGCCAGCCATGCGATCGTCGTGGAAGGCGACGGCAGGGCCGAATTCTCGAACGTCGCCCGCGCGCTGATCGACCCGGGCACCGACCTGCGCATCTTCGCCAAGCCCGAGGTGCACGGCCATCGCCGCATGGCGGTGGCTCTGGCGGTCGGCGACGACGAAGCCGACGCCCGCGACAAGGCCGCCCAGGTGGCCGACGCGCTGCGCATCACGGTGCGCTGAGCGCCGGGGACGACGACCCTGCCACCGTTCCGATTGCGAGACGCCCCCGATGGGCGGCTACATGCGGCATGCGCCGCACGTGTTTTCCGACGCGTGCGGCGCATGTCGCATGTAGCCGCCCATTGCTATCCTTTTACCGTTAGTTCACCCAGAAATTCCGCCGCTCAGGCACGATTTGGAAGGCGATTATGGAGAAACTGGAAATGCTCTACCAGGGCAAAGCCAAGAAGATGTACGCGACCGACGACCCCGATGTGCTCTGGGTCGAATACATGAATCAGGCGACCGCCGGCAACGGCGCGAAGAAGGCCCAGATCGAAGGCAAGGGCAACCTGAACAACCACATCACCTCCGTCATCTTCGACCTGCTCAAGGCCCGCGGCGTGGACAGCCACTTCATCAAGCGTCTTTCCGACACCGAGCAGCTGGTGAAGAAGATGGACATGTTCCCGCTTGAGATCATCATGCGCAACACCGCCGCCGGCTCCTTCGCCAAGCGCTACGGCGTCAAGGAAGGCACCCCGCTCAAGAAGCCGATCCTCGAGTTCTGCCTCAAGTCCGATGACCTGGGCGACCCGTTCATCAACGACGACGGCATCGTGGCCCTGGGACTGGCCACCGAGGAGGAGCTCGCTGAGATCTCCCGCATCGCCCGCGCCGTGAACAAGGGCCTGCTCGACATCTTCTCGAAGATCGACGTGCAGCTGGTCGACTTCAAGATCGAGGAGGGCAAGACCTCCGACGGCACCATCCTGCTCGCCGACGAGATCACGCCGGACACCTGCCGCCTGTGGGACCTCAAGGACCACAGCGGCAAGATCGAGCACCTCGACAAGGACCTCTTCCGCCGCGACCTGGGCAACATCATCCCCGCGTACGAGGAGATCTACGGTCGCCTGGTCAAGCTGGCCGAGGCCGAAGGCGTCGAGCGCGCCGAGTGACGTTCTGGCTCCCATCGGCGGGGGCTGCCGGTCGGACACCGGCCGGGGATGACGATCCGCAAATCCTGCGGTGACCGTCCCGGACAGTGTCCCCGCAGACCCGCCAACGGGGGCCATATTCATATTCACCAGTCTTTCATCACCGCTGCAAAGCACCCCAAAGCACTTCCCAAACGAAAGGATTCCCATGGTTTTCCGCGTGTACGTGGAGAAGAAGCCCGGGTTCGACGTCGAAGCCCAGCAGCTCGCCGGCGAACTGCGCACCATTCTCGGCATCTCGGGCCTCAACGCCGTCCGCATCGTCAACCGCTACGACGTGGAGGGCATCAGCGAGGAGCTGTTCCGCCAGGCCACCCCGACCGTGTTCAGCGAGCCGCAGGTGGATGACGTGTCGGCCGACCTGCCCGACTTCGGCGACGCCACGGTGTTCGCCACCGAATACCTGCCCGGCCAGTTCGACCAGCGCGCCGACTCGGCCAGCGAATGCATCCAGCTCATCTCCCAGGGCGAGCGCCCCACCGTCCGCTCCGCCAAGGTGTATGCGCTGGAAGGCGAGCTGACGGACGCGGACGTCGAAGCCATCAAGCGTTACGTGATCAACCCTGTGGAGGCGCGCGAGGCGTCTCTGGCCGTGAAGGACACACTGAAGACCCAGGTGCCCACCCCCGGCAAGGTGGAGGTCATCAAGGGCTTCGACGAGATGGACGCCGAGGCCGGCCAGCGGTTCATCGACGAGCGAGGGCTCGCCATGGACCTCGCCGACCTGGAGTTCTGCCAGCGATACTTCGCCGAGGAAGGTCGTGAGCCCACGATCACCGAAATCAAGGTAATCGACACCTATTGGTCCGACCACTGCCGCCACACCACGTTCGGCACCGAGCTGGACGAGGTCACAATCGACGACGCGACCGTGAAGGCCGCCTTCGACAAGTATCTTGAGATCCGCCACGAGCTGGGCCGCGACGCCAAGCCCGTCTGCCTCATGGACATGGGCACGATCGGCGCGAAGTGGCTCAAGAAGAACGGCATCCTGACCGGTCTGGACGAGTCCGAGGAGATCAACGCCTGCACCGTCAAGGTGAAGGTCGACGTCGACGGCGAGGACCAGGACTGGCTGTTCCTGTTCAAGAACGAGACGCACAACCACCCCACCGAGATCGAGCCCTTCGGCGGCGCGGCCACCTGCATCGGCGGCTGCATCCGCGACCCCCTGTCGGGCCGCTCCTACGTGTACCAGGCCATGCGCGTCACCGGCGCCGCGGACCCGACCGTCCCGGTCTCCCAGACGCTTGAGGGCAAGCTCCCCCAGCGCAAGCTCGTGACCACCGCCGCTGCCGGCTACAGCTCCTACGGCAACCAGATCGGACTGGCCACCGGCCAGGTCGACGAGATCTACCACCCGGGCTATGTCGCCAAGCGCATGGAGGTGGGCGCGGTCGTGGCCGCCACCCCGGCGGACCACGTGCGCCGCGAGACCCCCGCCCCCGGCGACAAGATCATCCTGCTCGGCGGTCGCACCGGCCGTGACGGCATCGGCGGCGCGACCGGCGCGTCCAAGGCGCACAACGTCGAATCGCTCGAACTCGACGGCGCCGAGGTGCAGAAGGGCAACGCTCCCGTGGAGCGTAAGCTGCAGCGTCTGTTCCGTCGCGGCGACGCCTGCCGTCTGATCAAGCGCTGCAACGATTTCGGCGCGGGCGGCGTGTCCGTGGCGGTCGGCGAGCTCGCAGACGGCCTGTACGTGGACCTCAACACCGTGCCCAAGAAGTACGAGGGCCTTGACGGCACCGAGCTGGCGATCTCCGAATCGCAGGAGCGCATGGCCGTGGACGTGGCCGCCGAGGACGTGGACGAGTTCCTGAAGTACGCCCGTGAGGAGAACCTCGAGGCGACCGTGATCGCCACCGTGACCGAGGATCCGCGCATGGTGATGACGTGGAACGGCGACGAGATCGTGAACCTCAAGCGCTCGTTCCTCGCCTCCAACGGCGCATCCAAGCATCAGGTCGTGCACGTCGAGGCGCAACAGGGCTACGCGGTGCCGGCCGCATGGCGTTCCGGCTCGCTGGCCGAGCGCATGCACGCGCTGGTCACCGACCTCAACGTGGCGTCCAACAAGGGCCTGTCGGAGCGTTTCGATTCCACGATCGGCGCGGGCACTGTGCTCATGCCGTTCGGCGGCCGCCGCCAGCTCACCCCGAACCTGGCCATGGTCGCCAAGATCCCGGTGTTCGGCGAGACCACCACCGCATCCGCCATGGCATGGGGCTTCAACCCGTATCTCATGGAGAAGAACCAGTTCACCGGCGCGTACCTGTCCGTGGTCGAATCGCTGGCCAAGCTCGTGGCCGCAGGCTTCGAGCACGAGAAGGCGTACCTGAGCTTCCAGGAGTACTTCGAGAAGCTGCGCGACGAGCCGGAGCGCTGGGGCAAGCCGACCGCGGCCGTGCTGGGCGCGCTCATGGCGCAGATCGATCTGGGCGCCGGCGCGATCGGCGGCAAGGACTCCATGTCCGGCTCGTTCGAGAACCTCGACGTGCCGCCGACGCTGATCTCCTTCGCCGTGGCCGTGGGCAGCATGAAGCGCACCACTTCGCCCGAGTTCAAGGGCGCCGGCCACCGTCTCGTACGCATCGCGCCGCAGTATCTGGCCGACGGCCTCACGCCGGACAAGGATGCGCTGCTCGAGGCGTTCTCGCTGGTCGAGGAGCTCACCGACCCGTCGCACCACGTGGCGCTGGCCGTCTCCACCCCGGGCTACGGCGGCACCGCCGAGGCGCTGTTCAAGATGACGCTCGGCAACCGCATCGGCGTGACGCTGAACGACGGCATCTCGGCGGACGACCTGTTCGCCCCGGCCTACGGCTCGTTCATCGTCGAGCTCGCGGACAACGAGAAGGTGCCGGCCGCATCCAACCGCGTGTCCGTCGCCGAGATCGGCGTCACCACGTCCGATTACGTGTTCAAGGCCGCCGGCGAGACGCTGGACCTGAACGACGTGCAGGAGGCGTGGGAGTCCGGCATCGAGTCCGTGTTCCCGTATCGTTCCAAGAACGTGGCCGCCGCCGCTGCCGATGCCGGCAAGAGCGTCGAGGCCGTGACGTATGAGACCCCGAAGAAGACCGTGTACGTGGGCGCCCCCGTGGCCAAGCCGCATGTGGTGATCCCCGTGTTCCCGGGCAACAACTGCGAGTACGATTCGGCCGCCGCGTTCGAGCGCGCCGGCGCGGACGTGACCACGCTCATCGTGAACAACCTCACGCCGGAGGACGTGGCCAAGTCCACCGCCGCGCTGGCCGAGGAGATCGGCCGCAGCCAAATCGTGATGATCCCCGGCGGCTTCTCGGGCGGCGACGAGCCGGACGGCTCCGCGAAGTTCATCACCGCGTTCTTCCGCGCACCCGCCGTCACCGAGGCCGTGCGCGACCTGCTGCAGAACCGTGACGGCCTGATGCTCGGCATCTGCAACGGCTTCCAGGCGCTCATCAAGCTGGGCCTGGTGCCGTTCGGCGACATCGTGCCGATGACCGCCGAATGCCCGACGCTGACCTTCAACACGATCGGCCGTCACCAGAGCCGTCTGGTGCGCACGCGCGTCGCGTCGAACCTCTCCCCGTGGCTGGCGAAGACGAACGTGGGCGACGTGCACACCGTGGCGATTTCGCACGGCGAGGGCCGCTTCGTGGCCGCCGAGCCGGTGCTCGAACAGCTCAAGGCCAACGGTCAGATCGCCACGCAGTACGTGAACGAGGACGGTGTGCCCGGCATGGACCTTGACGTGAACCCGAACGGCTCGCTGCTCGCCATCGAGGGCATCACCAGCCCGGATGGCCGCGTGTTCGGCAAGATGGGCCACTCGGAGCGTAGCGGCAACGGCCTGTACGTGAACGTGCCCGGCGACAAGTACCAGCCAATCTTCGAGGCCGGCGTGGAGTACTTCACCGCGTGATCGATAAGCCGCTAAGGGGAGGGGCTGGTTTCCGGGGTCCTGCGACTCTGGAAACCAGCCCCTCCCCTTATGTCCCCTGTGCATGATTCCAGCGGCGTGAAAACCATGAACCGTCGTCCACGCACAACATACACGACGGACTGGTAGTCTGAAGGCATTGATTTATTCAAGGAGGAATGAACGATGCAAGACGACGAGAATGAAACCCTCTTCGATGACGATGACGACGACTGGACTGATGACGACTGGTGCTCCACGTTCGAATATGACGAGGATACGCCGCCGGCGCCCGAAGCACCCGAATGCGTTACGGAAGCGATTCGCCGGTTCGCCCATGCATCCGCTCCTATGTTCCTGACCGTCGACGGCAACGTGAACTACTCACCTGCATCGCTGTGGACGGCACTGGCACTTGTCGCCACCGGCGCCGCCGGCGAAACGCGACGTGAACTGGAATCCATGCTGGGTTCCGCGGACATTGGCGCAGACGACTTGGGGCTGTTCCGCGATGCGCTCAATGCCACTCGCATCCATCAGATCGCCGACTCGTTATGGGTGCATGATGGAATCGCTCTCCATGAGGACTGGCTGGACGGGATGCGCCGATGCGCCGCCGAAGTGTTCGGCCACGAACCGTTCGATCAATCCACAGGCCGGCGCATGTCAGATTGGATCGACGCGCACACCCATGGCATGCTCAAACCGGAGATCGACACGAATCCAGATGACGTTCTGGTCCTGATCGACGCGCTAGTCTCCAACGGACGTTGGCTCTGCACGTTCGACGAACAACTGACATGCCCCGAGATGTTCCACGGCGTGCGTGGTGACACTCCCACGCCTATGATGCACGACGTTTCGACCGTCACCGGATATCTGCGCGGCGATGGGTGGACCAAGGCCACCTTGCCGTTCAGCGGGTATTCGGGCGGTGTGAGTGTCATACTCCCCGATGATTCGATGTGTCTCGACCGACTTCTGCACGACAGGCTTCTGCTCGAAGATGCGCTCGACGCACCGGCCGAGAGCAGTTGGCGACGTCTGGTGGATTTGTCCATGCCACGGTTCATCACCGATTCCACGTTCGATGCCGCCTCCTTGCGAATGCGGTTGAGCGCCATGGGAATCACACGCGCATTCGACCCTGATCTGGCGGATTTCTCCGACATGTCCGACAATCCGCTGCACATCGGGCAGGTCATTCAGGAGACACGCATGGAGGTCACCGAGGAGGGCGCGAAGGCTGCAGCATACACCATGATTCGCGTGCTCGCAGCCGGAGCGCCGCCGGAACCCGATACGACCGTGACCGTGCGTGTGGACCGCCCCTTCATCTACACGCTTTACGCCAATCTGCCTGGCTCCAGTCACACGATTCCCCTGTTCCTCGGCATCCTGCGCGACCCGGAATCCCCTGAAACGGAGCTATAGCCGCCGGCGCGGCGCCTCGCGGACACCAGTCGACTCATCAATCGAATATCGCGAAATTCAGTTGGGAACTGAGGTATGACGCGGGCGGTGGCATACATTTATTCTCAAGTACGTTTCGCAGGCATGCGGAACAACCGATATCCGACAACGAAGCGATCATATGAAGGAGCACGATATGCCCACCGGCCCACTGCATTGGAAGACGGTGCTCATCACCACCTATGACAACGGGGAACAGGAGGAGGACACCGAACCCTGCCGTTGCATGATCGGGCATGACCATAACGCCGACAACGTTGCCTACGAGTACCCGGATGCCGAATGCCTGAGCGCTTCCGACTCCGCCCTCATCTGGGGCTCCAGCGGCATGGACGAGGACTACACGTTCGGGTATTCCGAAGACGAGCTGCGCGACGCGATGTGACGAAAAGGTTGAAACTCTCAGAAAAACATTTCAACCGAATGATTGCTTTTTCCAGGAACCAACCTCACGAGGAACACAATGATTACGAACATGCCCAAACTCACGTTGGATAAGACGCTGCCTAAGGCAATCGGCATTGCAGCCGCCTGCGTCATGTATCTGGCATCAAAGTACAGTTCCGGAATCCCCGGTGCGGCGAGTACGACCAAAGGATTGAAAACAATGGGATTCGGCATGAATATGGAAGCTGGGCTCGTTACTCTCGGCGGTACTCCACTGGTTATCTCCGCAATTGGCGAGCCCACCATCAGCAGGCTGGCTGTTAACGGAGTAAGGAAACGAATCCTTCATGGAGAAGACAGAGAAGCCGTCATCGCCGATATCGAGAAGTATCCTTTCAGCGACGAACTCAAGGCACGAATGAGGGAAACCGCGCGCGCAACCAGCGAATGAGCGAAAACAGTAATCATACCGACGACCATACCGACCGTACCCCAATGGGGAATCCCGGTTCCTGGCACACGATTTCGCCGGCGTCAAAACCATGAATCGGACTATCATGGGCGCTATGACGCATGTAGAGCATGGGGCCGGACCGGTGTGGGACGCCCGGTCGCGCGTGTTGGTGTTGGGGTCGATGCCCAGCCCGAAATCCCGCGAGGCGGCGTTCTACTACATGCATCCGCGCAACCGGTTCTGGCCGGTCATGGAAGCGTTGTTCGCCGACTCTGGTAATCCGGCCGACACGGTAGGCGACGATGCCGGGTCGCGCCGCATGTTCGCGTTGCGCCATGGCATCGCCTTGTGGGATGTGATTGCTTCCTGCGACATCGCAGGCGCCAGCGACGCCAGCATCCGCAACGTCGTGCCGAACGACCTGACGCCGATCCTGCGCGCCGCGCCGATTGGCGCGGTGTTCACGACCGGGGCGAAGGCGGCTCAGCTGTATCGTCGGCTCATTGCACCACGGTTGGACGCGCAGGGCATCCGCATCGACATGACGCCGCTGCCATCCACCAGTCCCGCCAATGCGTCGATGCGGTTGCCGGACCTCATCGACGCTTACCGCGCCGCTTTTCTGGATGCCGGCATGACAGTGAACCGGTGATGCACGGTTTCGCCGGTTGCAGACCGTTCCGCAAGGTGACGCGGTGATGGCAAACCGTGGCAAATAATGGCAAATACAACGGCCGTGCATTTTGGACGTACATTGGCCACATGAATGAAACGACTGTACCCGATACCGGCCTGCCTTTTCGGGTGAAGCTGCTGACCGGCGGATTCGGCGCATTGCGCGGATCGGCGTGTCCCGGCATCGAACTGCTCACCGTACAGGTCGCCGGCGATGATGAACCGGATGTGATCCTGTCGAAAGGCCTGCTGCTCGCCGACGCTCCTTCTCCCACGTGGATGGAGCGCGATGGTGATCTGCTGTATGCCGTCCTTGAAGATACCGATGAGATCGCCGCGTACCGCATCGAACATGACGACAATGGGATGCGCCTGGCCGAATTGTCCAAGGTCGGCGTGCAGGGGGAAAGCCCAACGCATGCGGTGGCATGCACCGACGACTTGGGCGCGAAGCATCTGATCGTGGCCAATTATGCGGACGGCCATGTCTGCGTGCATCCGATTGCCGCTGATGGCGCGGTGTCGGGGTCGGCCCAAGTGCTGACCGGCGAGGGACGCGGACCGCTGCCGGCGCAGGAGTGCCCGCACGCCCATTGGATTCTTCCGCTGCCTGACGGCCGTGTGCTGTCCACCGACCTGGGGGCCGACTGTGTGTATGTGCATCATTGGAGTTCCGGCCGGCTGGTCCGTGATGGGGCGGTTCACCTCGCTCCCGGCACTGGGCCGCGCGACATGCATCTGCTGCCTGTGTCCAGTGATGCCGCACATGGCTGGCGCGTGGCGGTGGTCGGAGAATGGGGCGGCACCGTGACGCTGCTTGGATCAAGCGGCCACGTGGATGACGGTTCCTGTGGCATCGCCGTCCTGCAGACCGTGGCACTGGGTGCCGACCCGCTCGATCAGGCGGCTTCGCTGGCGTTCGTACCGCAGACGGTGCTTCGGAATGATGCGGCCTCAACGGCAGGGAATCCGGCTGCAGGCTTCGTCTATGTCGGGTTGCGTGGCTCGGAGCGCATCGTTTCATTGGCTTGGGACGGCGAGACGTTGCAGAGGCTGGCGCCGGTTGATGAGCCCGGCTGGAAAGGCCGCGGCATCGATTGCGGCGGCAGGCGTCCCCGCCACATCATGCCGGTCGGCCGTCTGCTGCTCGCAGCCAATGAGACATCCGATAACGTGGCGGCGTTCCTACTTGCAGATGATGGCAAGCCTCGAGAGGCGGCCGATCTGCCGTCCGGTTCCCCCACCGTGTTCGTCCGCCTGTGAGCTGCTTCGCCCCGGCACCACATCAGCAACCGGAGACTGTCATCGTCCATGCCCGGGAATGAGGAGCGAGAGACGGGCTCCTCACTTCCGGGCATGGCGTAAAAGCTATGCGCCGAAGTCGGTGTCTCCGGCGGTGTCGGCCTGTGCGACCGCGGCTTCGGAGTCCTGCGCCGTGCGGGAGAGAACCTGCTCATAGCCGGTAAGCGCGGCGAACGGCATGAACTGGGCGGCGCGTTTCTGCCGGGACATCGGCGGATGCCTATGCGAGACATGATGCGGCAGGTTGATGATGTCGTCGTAACGGTGGGTCTCATGCAATGGCATGGTGTACGGCTCCTTTCCTCAGGTTCTTCTGCTTCAACCATCCTCAGTCTCGCGCATGCGAGACAGCTCCCGCCAGCGGGAGCGAATGACGGGTCTCCACGTGGGCACATTACGGCTGCGCGAGCGCACATCTCATCAGGCTGGCCCGCTCAGCGGGTGAACTCTGGGGTCATGCCCGGTGGCCTCCGATCTGACGGTTGCGTTCCTGACCGGTGGCGCCGTCCTCCATGTCCATCGCCTTGATGACGGCGTTACGACCGAATTTCCGTTTGACGTCCAGCAGCGCCTGCTGCACGTCATGCTCCCGGCGTTTTCGACGCTCCCGCTCCCCCGGATTCGGCACGCGCCCGGAATCACGGCCGTCAGAACCCGTGTGCGAGGAACGTACCGTCCCGTTCGTCGTCTCGCCCGGATCCTCCTCGCGAAGGCGCCCCGCGTCCTCATCCGCCGTCTCCTCGAACAGCCCCGGCTGCTCATACCGGCGCCCGGCCGCAAGGTCGGCCGCCGTGGCCACATCCGCCGCGATGACGGTGAGTCGGCGCACGAGCAGCCACGAATCCACGATTCGCTCGTACAGCGTCACCATGGCTTCGCGGATGCTTGTCGCCGACGAGGTGAACTCCCCCAGATCAATCATTCCAGAGACCGGTTTGGGTACACGCCGACCATAATGGTCGACGGAGACCGGACCCCGATAGCTTTCCTGCGCACGCGCAGCCGTCCGTTTCATCGCGGCACCGACTCCGGCATCCAGCCTGGAGGGGTCAAGGCTGCCGGAGTCATAGCCGACGGCGAGGGCCAACCGATTCGTCAGCACACGTTTCGACACCAGGTCGAGGGCGAGCGTATCGGCCATCTCCTTGACGATGAGCCTTCCGGTGGCATAATCGGCGGGGCCGGTGAGCACTTGCCCGCTGCTGATGCTGTGCGATTCCGGCGTATACGCCTGAATGTCGGCGATCGTGCACGGCTCCCACCCCCATGCGTGGTCGATGAGCAGTTCGGCGTTCACGCCGAACATGCGGTAGAGCAGATCCTCGTTGTAATAGTCGGAGGCCCTGCCGAGCGAGCATCGGGCGATGTCGCCCATGGTCAGCAACCCCATGGCCTCGAGCTTGCGGGCGTAGCCGCGGCCCACACGCCAGAAGTCGGTGAGTGGTCGGTGGTCCCACAACAGCCTTCGATACGACATCTCATCGAGCTCGGCCACGCGCACGCCGTCCGCGTCCGCCGGCATGTGCTTGGCGACGACGTCCATGGCGACCTTCGCCAGATACATATTGGTCCCGATGCCCGCCGTGGCGGTGATGCCCGTCTCGGCCAGAATGTCGCGCACGATGGTCCGGGCCATCGCGTGCGGCCCCATGCCCAAGGCCCGCAGGTATGGCGTGGCGTCGATGAACACCTCATCGATGGAGTATACGTGGATATGCTCCGGCGCGGCATAGCGCAGGTAGATGCCGTATATGCGACCGCTGACCTCCAGATAATGGGCCATGCGCGGCTTGGCCACCAGATAGGAGGCCTCCAGCCATGGCGACTCCTCCAGTTCACGCGCGTCCGTGGACGCTCCCACCAGCCGGCCGTTGGGCGAACGCAGACGACGCTGGGCGTTGACCGCGCGCATCTTCTCGACCACCTCGAACAGGCGCGGCCGCCCCGGCAGCCCATAGGCCTTCAGCGACGGCGACACCGCCAGGCATATGGTCTTCTCGGTACGGCTGGCGTCGGCGACCACCAGATTCGTCGTCAGCGGATCAAGCCCGCGCGCCACGCATTCGGCCGACGCATAGAACGACTTCAGGTCGATGGCGAGATAGACGTGGGCACGGCCGTCGGCTCCGATCGAGCCGCCACGCGAAGCATCATGCCGTGGCATCCCCGCCGTGCCGGCGGACCCTTCCCCGTTCATCATCACACCTCCCCGAGGCTGCTACGTGTACGCCCTGGTTCAGGCTCCCGGAAACGGCGGGCCGCCCCAAGCACGCACCATATCATACACATGTTCGATTACTTGATGCGAACAAGCATATGATTACCATTGGACTTCCCGGCTTGCGCACGCGAAAACGGCGTATGCCTTTGCCGGAGCCCGCAAACCCTGGCGAAGGCGCGGCGGACGGTCCGATGTAGCCGCCGATTGCTAGACTGGATGGCTAGCTAATCCCCTCGTCTCCCAGTTTGAAAAGGAGCTTTTGGCTTGTCAGCTGAACTCGAAGACATTCACGAAGAATGCGGCATCTTCGGCGTATGGGGTCACCCGGACGCCGCCCGACTCACGTACTTCGGCCTCCACGCCCTGCAGCACCGCGGACAGGAGGGCGCCGGCATCGTCTCCAACGACCACGGTCATCTGATTGGTCACCGCGGGCTCGGCCTGCTCACCCAGGTGTTCGGCGACGAGCGCGAGATCTCCCGCCTCAAGGGCGACAAGGCGATCGGCCACGTGCGCTACGCCACCGCCGGCTCCGGCACGACCGACAACATCCAGCCCTTCATCTTCCGCTTCCACGACGGCGACATGGCGCTGTGCCACAACGGCAACCTCACCAACTGCCCGTCGCTGCGCCGCCACCTCGAGGACGAAGGCGCGATCTTCCACTCGAACTCCGACACCGAAGTGCTCATGCACCTCATCCGCCGCTCCGACAAGCCCACGTTCATGGACAAGCTCAAGGAGGCGCTCAACACCGTGCACGGCGGATTCGCCTACCTGCTCATGACCGAGGACGCGATGATCGGCGCGCTCGATCCGAACGGCTTCCGCCCGCTCTCGCTCGGCCGCATGAAGAACGGCGCCTACGTGCTCGCCTCCGAGACCTGTGCGCTTGACGTGGTCGGCGCCGAGCTGGTGCGCAACATCCGCCCGGGCGAAATCATCGTCGTCTCCGACCACGGCTACAAGATCGTGCAGTACACCAACAAGACGCAGCTGGCCATCTGCTCGATGGAGTTCATCTACTTCGCCCGCCCCGACTCCGACATCTACGGCGTCAACGTGCACTCCGCGCGCAAGCGCATGGGCGCCCGCCTCGCCGCCGAATCCCCGGTCGACGCGGACATGGTCATCGGCGTGCCGAACTCGTCGCTGTCCGCGGCGTCCGGCTACGCCGAAGCCGCGCACCTGCCCAACGAGATGGGCCTGATCAAGAACCAGTACGTCGCCCGCACCTTCATCCAGCCGACGCAGGAGCTGCGCGAGCAGGGCGTGCGCATGAAGCTGTCCGCCGTACGCGGCGTGGTGCGCGGCAAGCGCGTCATCGTCATCGACGACTCCATCGTGCGCGGCACCACCTCGAAGCGCATCGTCCAGCTGCTCAAGGAGGCCGGCGCCGCCGAAGTGCACATGCGCATCAGCTCGCCGCCTCTCAAGTACCCGTGCTTCTACGGCATCGACATCTCCACCACCAAGGAGCTGATCGCCGCGAAGAAAACCGTCGAGGAGATCCGCGAATACATCGGCGCCGACTCGCTCGCCTTCCTGTCGCTCGACGGCCTGGTCGAGTCCATCGGACTCAACGCCCAGGCGCCTTATGGCGGCCTGTGCGTCGCCTACTTCAACGGCGACTACCCGACCGCGCTCGACGACTACGAGCAGGACTTCCTCAAATCCCTCACCCCCGAGGACCGCGTGCGCCTGCCCGAATTCGCACTCTACAAGAGCAAGTACATCGGCAACGAGTACGCCACCGCACCGGTGACGGCCGAGTAGAAAAGCCATCGGAGGGGCTTCGCGGACGGCACGGCCCCTCCGCCCGGCCATCCGTCACGTACAATCACAAGACACAGCCGAACAACCCAACCAACAGCAACAGCATAGAGAACAGCAAGAAAGGTACGTCATGCCCAAAGCATACGAGAACGCCGGTGTCAGCGTCGAAGCTGGCTACGAAGTCGTCAAGCGCATCAAATCCCACGTGGCCCGCACCACGCGCCCGGGCGTCGTCGGCGGCATCGGTGGCTTCGGCGGCCTGTTCGACCTCGCCTCGCTCGGCTACAAGGAGCCGGTGCTCATCTCCGGCACCGACGGCGTAGGCACCAAGCTCATGGTCGCCAAGATGGTCGGCCGTCACAACACCATCGGCATCGACTGCGTGGCCATGTGCGTCAACGACATCGCCGCCCAGGGCGCCCAGCCGCTCTTCTTCCTCGACTACATCGCCTGCGGCAAGAACGACCCGGCACTGCTCGAGCAGGTCGTCTCCGGCGTGGCCGACGGCTGCGTGGAGTCCGAGGCGGGCCTGATCGGCGGCGAGACCGCCGAAATGCCCGGCATGTACGATCCGGACGAGTACGATCTCGCCGGCTTCGCAGTCGGTGTGGCCGAAAAGTCCGCCATCGTCGACGGCTCCACCATCACCGAAGGCGACGCGCTCATCGGCCTGCCCTCCACCGGCATCCACTCCAACGGCTTCTCGCTCGTGCGCAAGGCGCTCTTCGAACAGGCCGGCTACACCGTGGACACCGAACTGCCCGAACTCGGCGGCGCCAAGCTCGGCGACGTGATCCTCACCCCCACCAAGATCTACGTCAAGACCCTCAAGCCCCTGTTCAAGGCGGGCGTGGTCAAGGGCGTCGCCCACATCACCGGCGGCGGATTCATCGAAAACATCCCGCGCATGATCCCCGACGGCCTCGCCGCCGAGATCGACCTCGGCACCTGGCCCGTCCTGCCTATCTTCGACGTGCTCGAGAAGGCCGGCGACATCGACCACAAGGAGATGTACAACATCTTCAACATGGGTCTGGGCATGGTGCTCGCCGTCCCCGCCGACCGCGCCGACGAAACCCTCGCCCTGCTCAAGGACAACGGCGAGACCGGATACCTCGTCGGCCGTATCGGCAAGGCCGTCGACGGCCAGCAGATCGTACTCAAGTAACGTACATCCGCGGCTCCTCCGCTGGCGGATGCCGCAACGTGCACAATGAAACTGGGGGCGGCCGCCTGACGAAGGCCACCCCCAGTCCGTCTATGACGGACAGCCCCCGCCAGCGGGGGCCTTCTAGATTGAAAGGACCCAAACAATGGGACAGAAGGTTCTGGTCATCGGCTCCGGCGCGCGCGAGCACGCCATCTCCCACGCGCTGCTGCGCGGCGACAGCGTCAGCGAAGTCACCGTCGCCCCCGGCAACCCCGGCATGGAACTCGACGGCATCCGCACCACGCAGATCGACGAATCCAACCACGCCGCACTCATCGCCTTCATGCAGGACAACCAGTACGACTGGGCGTTCGTCGGCCCCGAAGTGCCGCTGATCGACGGCATCGTCGACGACTTCGCCGCCGCAGGCCTCAAGGCCTTCGGCCCCAGCAAGGCCGCCGCCCAGATCGAAGGCTCCAAGGACTTCGCCAAGCAGCTCATGGAACGCCACGGCATCCCGACCGCGAAATACCGCACCTTCGACAACCTCGACGAATCCGTCGCCTACGTGCGCGAACACGGCGCACCCATCGTCATCAAGGCCGACGGCCTGGCCGCCGGCAAGGGCGTCACCGTCGCCATGGACGAGGACACCGCCGTCGCCGCGCTCGACGACATCTTCATCGACCACCGCTTCGGCAAGGCCGGCGCCAAAGTCGTCATCGAAGACTTCCTCGAAGGCCAGGAGTTCTCCCTCATGAGCTTCGTGCGCGGCACCGAATTCTGGCCCATGCCCATCGCCCAGGACCACAAGCGCGCCTACGACGGCGACAAGGGCCCCAACACCGGCGGCATGGGTGCCTACAGCCCCGTCCCCCAGATCGGCCAGGATGTCATCGACACCGCCATCAGCACCATCGTGCGCCCCACCGTCGAAGCCATGGCCGCCGAAGGCACCCCCTTCACCGGCATCCTCTACGCCGGCCTGATCGCCACCGCCGACGGCCCCAAGGTCATCGAATTCAACGCCCGCTTCGGCGACCCCGAAACCGAAGTCGTCCTCCCCCGCCTCACCTCCGACCTCGGCTCCGGCATCAGCGCCATCCTCGACGGCGGCACCCCCGAGTTCACCTGGAAGACCGGCGACGCCACCCTCGGCGTCGTCCTCGCCTCCGACGGCTACCCCACCAACGTCATCAAGGGCGCCCACATCCCCGCCATCGACGTCGACAGCGACTCCCACGTCTACTACGCCGGCGTCGCCAAGAACGACGACGGCCAGCTCGTCGCCTCCTCCGGCCGCGTCCTCTTCGTCGAAACCACCGCGCCGACCATCAAGGACGCGCAGGACAAGGTCTACGGCATCATCGACCAGCTGGACACGACGGGGATGTTCTATCGCCACGACATCGGCTTCCGCGCCCTGTAGGGCGGGCATGGAGCGTTAGCTGCGTTGCGGAAGACTCGACGTACTCAGTACGCCTTCGTCTTCCACGCCTTGCTACCGCACACATGCCCACCCTACAGGCATACGGCCGGCGCGTCTGCTGCGTTGTTCCTCGGTCGACGTACTGAGTACGCCTTCCCTCGGTACGCCTTGCAGCCACACCACCCAAACTTATAACACACAAAGAAACGCCCCCGCCAGCGGGGGCGATATTGAGCCCACGGTCAGCAGCGCAATACAGTGAAGGCCCGTCCTCATAAGAGGGCGGGTCTTCGTCATACCGTACGGCAACGACCTTACGGCAGGTCCATGAAGCCGGTGTCCTTGAGATAGTTGTCGCCGGCGGTGATGTCGTACTGGATCAGCTTGTAGTCCTCCATAAGCTGCTTCGTCTGCTCGTCGAACTCGCTTTCGGCCATCGGCTTGCCGCTCTGGTCAAGATAGATGTCCTGGCCTTCGGGGATGCGGTCCCATCCTTGGATCTTGTTGACGACAGGCGGCTCCATCGCGGAGACCTTCTCGTGCATGCGCGTCAGGAACGCCAGATACGGCGACACCTTCGCATTCATGTGCTCGGCGGCCTGCGCCACGAAGAAGTTCGGCGACGAGTACGCGCTGTCGTTGTTGACGTGGCCCTGCGAGTCGGACGCCTTGTTCGACCAGATGAAATAGTCGGTCAGGTGCAGGGCGAGCGAATTGTTCGTGTCCTGGCTGGCGGTCTCGTAGATGCCGGGCAGGTGGTCGCCGTAGAAGACGACCGTGACCGGCTTGTCGAGCTTGTCCAGCTCGTCCAGGAATTTCTTCGTCTCCACGTCGGTGATGCTCGCGCCCTTCGCGTACGTGTCGATGGACTTCGTCTCGTCACCGTCAAGCTGCTGCGCGCCCTCGGACGCGGTCGCCTTGAACTCGTTGTTGCGGTACCAGCCGTTGTACGGCATGTGGTTCTGCATGGTGATGATCTGCACGAACTGGTTGGACTTCGAGGCGCTGATGTCCTCCAGCGCGCTCTTGTAGGTGGCGGCGTCGGAGACGTACGGCGAGTCGTCGATCTTGTCCTGGTACTTGATGATGTCCTTGCCTTCGAGCGTGTAGAAGTGAGAGAAGCCGAACTTCTGGTAGTTGATGGCTCGCGAGTACATGGACGGTTCGTACGGGTGGAAGGCGATCGAGTTCTTCGGCGCGCCCCACATCTGGTTGATGGTCGGCGTCCAATGCTGGCTCGGCACCAGCTGCTGGTAGGGGCTGGTGAGCGAGGCGTCGAAATTGGCCATGCTCAGGCCGGACAGTCCCATGTACTCAAGGTTCGCGGTGCCGCCGCCGTAGCCGGACGAGAGCATGAGTCCGCTCGTGGTGCCGGCCTTGATCTTGCGGATGTTCGGCATCGCGTCCTTGTTGAGGGTCAGTCCCGGCACGCGCGACGGATCGGAGAACGATTCGGAGAGCACATACACGACCGTCGAGTCGGTCAGACTGGTCTTGCGCGTCTCGTTGATCTGCTTGGCGGCCTTCTCGTACCGTTTGACGACGGCCTGCATCGTCTCCTTGCTGTAGTTTTCCGGCTTCTCCATGATCATCGGGTTGAGCTGCCGGGTGAAAGAGATCAGCGGACCGTTGCGCTGCGCGTCGTAAACGGAATCCCACATGGACGGCGTGTCGCCCATCGCACGGGAGAACCGGTACGCCCACGAGTCGACCGTGCTGACCTGCGCGCAGTACAGTCCGAAGAACAGGGACGGGACGAGCAGCAGCAGGACGCGGCTGACCGCGGCCAGTCCCTTGTTGTCGAACCGGATGATGCGGCCATGACGGCCGTCGATGTGGTTGAGCACGACGAACACGGCCACGAACGCCGCGAAAATCAACGCCGCGAAGAGAATCACCCAATGCGCCCCCGGAGGCGTGAAGCTCAGCAGGTCGCCCGTGTTTGCGCTCAGAAAGCCCAGATCGGACGGCAGAATCGCCTCATAGCGTATCGACACCTTGAAATGTTCGATGACCGCGACGATGATGGCCGCGGCGAGCAGCACCGGAGTCGCGATCCAGAACCGATTGAACAGCATGAGCAGCGCAAGGTACAACATGCCGATGAGCAGCAGGTTCAGCACGAACACGAAGTTGCCCTTGGTCCACATCTTCGAGACGAACCCCCAGCCGACGGTCGGGCTGGACAGCTGGACGCGCGTGCTGGACTGGCTGACGCCGATCTCCAGCGCGGCGACGGCGATCATGTCGAACACGACGAACAGCACGCCGTACAGCCAGCCGGGGAACGGCTTGAACGTGCGGCGGGCGCCACCGGACTTGCGCAGACGGCCGAACAGGCCTCGACGGCCGGCATCGCTCCCCTCGCCGCCGGACGGGCGCGTCTCGCCCGAATCGTCCGGCGACGTATCGGCAGCCGCGGCAGCCGACGCACCGGAATCACCGTCCGCAGTCTTCTTGCCGCCGCCGAACCAGCGGTGCTTCTTCTCGTTCGGGTCCTTGCGCCTGATCTCCAGCACCTCGATGTCGTCGCCCGCACCGGAGCCGCCTGAAGCCGGGCTCACAGGGGTGCCGCCAGCACTCACATTGTTCCTGTCGCTCATAAACCTGCACTCACGCTTACCGCATGGGGATGTCGTTCCCGCCCATGCTGATGTCTTCGTTATCCGTCGTCGTGACGCCGATCTCATGTCGACGTCACGACAGGTGTCGGTGTCGCGCATTCGCGCCGTGTCCATTGTTCCACCCGCGTCTCACGGGCGGCATGGCACAGCCGACACCTTCACATGATTAATCCGAAATGACATATTAGTGAACGACAGGCGACATTCACGGTCGTGGTGACGTCACTGCGGCAACGTCACTGCGGCAACATCACAGCGCGGCTTCGTCCCACCGTTGCGGCTTCGGAATCGAACGCACGCCGTCGCTGCACAGGGCGACGACCGCGCAGACCGCGGCGAGGGACACCAGAACCGTGGCGAGCACGCCGAAACCGAACCGTTCGATCAGCACGGACGCGACCGCCGGCGACAGCGCGCCCAGCGAGACGCTCACCACGGACACCAGCGACGACACGCGGCCTTGGAACTCGTCGGGCGTCTGGGCGAACACGTAGCCGCACACCGAGGCGCTGGACATCGGGGTGGCAAGCACGGCGAGCGTCACGCAGACGAACAGCACCGGCAACGACTGTACGAACACGAGCGGCAACATCGCCAGCGTCGGCAGCACCATCGACGTGATGATGACCGCTCCGGTGGGCATCCGGCCGATCAGCATCGTGGACAATGCCGCACCGACGAGCGCGGCACCGCCGACGCACGAGCTGAGCAGGCCGATGACGAACGGTGAGGCGTGCACGTGGATGAGCTGCAGCTCGCCGCCCATCTGAATGCCGAGCAACGGGAAGTTGGAGACGCACAGCAACAGCGTCAGCAGACGCAGGCGTTTATGCGACACGACGAAACGGAAGCCCTCGGCAAGGTCGGCGAAAAACGAGCGGTCACGGCGGCGGGACGCGCGACCGGTGGCCTGACCGTCAGCAGAGCCGGACGCCTGCGGCCGCGGACGTCCGGTAAGGAACGCCGCCACGCCGCCGACGATAAACGACACCATGCTCGCCACGTACGGCACCCACTGGCCCAGACCGTAGAGCAGGCCGCCGAGTGGGCCGCCCAGCAGGTCGAGCGTCGCGTCACGGCCCTCGTTGACGGAACGCGCCTTGGCGTACTGCTCGCCGTGCACGAGCTCGCGCAGCATCGCGTCGCTCGCCTCCGACATCAGCCCCTTGACCGCCACGGCGATGAACGTGAGCACGAGGAACATGGGCGTGTTCAGACGGCCGAGCGCGAGCAGGACGGCGGCGAGCGCCCAGATCGCCGCGCCGGCCGCAGCGTGGAGCATCATCATGCGGCGACGGTCATGCCGGTCGACCAGCGTGCCGCCGAACGGCATGCACACCAGGGTGACGAGCATCGCGACCGTGCTGACGGTGCCGGCGAGCTCCAGTGAACGCGACAGCGCGAACACGATCAGCGGCTGCGCATACGAGGTGAGCGCCCCGGCCAGCCGCAGCGTCGTGTCCGCCGTCATCCACGACGCATACCGCCGCTGATGCCAGAAGGATACGGAGGCGGCTCGCTTGGATGCCGTCTGCTGCGGAACGCTGAACGCTGTGTTTCCCTGTTCGGCCATGTCAGCCATCTCCTCATGCGTCGGATGCGTAAGCCCTACCGCCACGCTGCCGTCCAGCATATACCGATATATATATGGCATGTTACGGGCCGGTCCCGCATACTGTCACGCATGTGGAACCGGCCCTGTACAATGGGTGCGCATATGCTACAGCGCGGCGAACTTGGCGACGAGGGCGTCCATCCAGTCGAGCAGGTCGTCGTATTCGGCGGGCATCTGTTCGGTGAGTTCGACGATCGGCACGTCGGACTCGCGTGCGACGGAGGTGATCTGGTCGGTGGTGGAGTTGGCTTCCTGCGTGTTGAGGACGAGCGCCTTGATGTCGCCGGCCTTGATCGCCTTCTGGAAGTCCTTGATATCGGCGGGTGTGGGCTCGCTCTCGTTGGCGGAGGCCTGCGCGTAGCCGGTGGGGGTGGCGTCGGTCATGCCGAGGTCGTCGGCGAGGTACCATGCGACGGATTCGGTGGCAGCGTACGGCAGGCCCTTGGTGGTGGCGGAGGCGTCCTTGATCTTGTCTTCGAGGGCGGTTTCGCGCTTGTGCCAGGCTTCATTGAGCGTGGCGTAGTCGGCTTTGTGTGCGGGGTCGGCCTGCTGGTAGGCGTCGGTGATGGCGTCGGCCGTGGCGCTGCGGACCTTGGCGGAGAACCACACGTGCGGGTTGTCGCCATCCTTGATGCTTGCGGTTTCGGCGGCGTCGACCAGCGCGGCCTTCGTGGATGAGGCGGCCTTGGATGCCCACGGGTCGTAGTCGGCGCCGTTGACGATGGCGACCTTGGCGGAGGCGATCTTCGCGACGTCCTGGCTGGTGGGCTCATAGTCGTGCGCTTCGACGTTGGTCTTGGTCATGATGCTGGTGACGTCGACGTGGGAGCCGCCGAGGTCCTTGGCGATGGAACCCCACTGGTTGATGCTGGCGACGACCTTGATGGCGGCCTCCCCCGCGCTTGAGCCGGCGGTCTGGCCGCAGGCGGCAACGGAGACCAGCGTGGCGGCGGCAGCGGTCACGGCGAGTGTGCGTTTGATGACGGACATGATGGGCATTGTTGTTCCTCTCTGTTTGGCCGGCGCCTCCCGTGCGGGGAGTCTCCTTCAACCGGCCACGGCATGACATCGTAACACATATTGAGAATTATTATCATTATTGATAGCTGTGGCGTGTCGCAATGCCGCCGTGCAACTTCCCTTCGCGACAACCAACAGGGGACTTCTCGCGGCAAATGGCCGCAAATACGCTGATTTGCGGCCATTTGCCGCGAGAACGCGCAGTCCGCCAACCGCAAACGGACGCCACGGCCCCGATTTTCGGCCTTTCCCAGCTAGAAGCCGTCACGAAGCAGCATGAAACGACCGCATCCATGACTGCCTGAGCCGCTCATCCCACTGCTGCCCCGCCACAAGGAACGGAATCGCAGGCGGCGCGCCCGTTTCGGTCCGGGGATTGCGCGGCAGACCGGCGCCGACCAGCTTGTCGACCAACGGTTTGCGCTGCAGCGCCTCCTCAAAAGTTGCACGGACGATCCGGTCGGCGCCGCAGGCGTAGATGACGCGCTCCCGCTCGCTCTGGCTGCTGACCACGGCCCGAATCGTGCGCCCATCCGTCATCGTGGGGTCGACGTATTTGGCCATGCCATCGAATTCGAGCACGACCGTGTACCCGCCCGGGAATATCCATACGAAATCGGATCGGTACCATTCGCGGGGATTATCGGGGTTGACGAACACGTATTGCAGCAGCGGCACCGGGAGGCCCTCCTCCAGGATCACTCCCCTGACGAAGGATTCACCGCCGTTTTCGCTGAGCGGATCCGCATACGTCAGCAGTAGGTCCACAGCCCCGCCTGCACGCGGCGCCGGAGCGCCTTGCCCTCGGCGGCGTCGGATGCGGACAGGCAACGCCCGTACCGGCTGGCCTGCATGAGTTTGTCGGTGATGATGTGATGTGCTCTCATGTCCGTGACGTTACGGGAGCGACCGGCGCATATCCACCTGCACCGGGGTATGTGGTCGGAGGTTCACCCAAAACGGCCATCTACGGCGTGTCGCGGCCTTTTCCGACCAGAAGAGACGGTCTCATTGTGGATAACCGACGCAAAAACGCCTTCCAGCGGCCTTTTCCGACGAGAAGTCCCGCGCCGGCAGTCGGAAACGACCGCAAACCGGCCGTTCAGCGGCCGTTTTCGGCTGGAACATGACGGCCAGTCGCGGCGAGAGGCCGCGCATCGCGCAATCGCATATCCTCACGGCCTCATATCCTCACAGCCGGCGAACCGCCGTCAGCGGCCGTCAGCCTGCTGGCAGTCCGGGCACAGGCCGAAGACCTCGAGCGTGTGGCTTTCGACAGTGAACCCGTGGGCCTGCGCGACGTTGCGCAGCCATGTTTCGCTCGGCGGATCGATTTCGACGGTCTTGCCGCAGTTGCGGCATACGAGATGATGATGGTGCGCGTCCTCGCCGCACAGGCGGAACAGCTGCTGGCCGTCCAGCCGGATCGTGTCGGCCGCGCCAGAGTCGGCCAGCGCGTTGAGCTGACGGTAGATGGTGGCAAGCCCGATGCGCACGCCGTCATCCTCGAGCTTGCGGTGGAGGTCCTGCGCCGAGACGAAATCATCGCATCCACGCAGCCGCTGCAGCACGGCGTCCTTCTGCTTGGTATGCCGGGTCACTCCATCCGTCATGACGCACTTCCTTCAATCCGAACCATCGATGACTAGCAGATGATACTACACGGCGGCGCTGCCGGCGCAACAGCGCACAGCAACACTCAACAGCGCCGCCATATGAATCCGGCGCGGCCACGCAGGTCCATGCGCGGCCGCGCCGGGAAAACACCGAAACCAGACCGGCTTGTCGCAGGCTACTTCAGGTCGTCCCAGCAGCCGGTCGCCTCGAGTTCGGCGACCGTGCGTGCGGTGTCGTCGGTGAGCACGGTGATGTGGCCCATCTTGCGGTTGTGCCGCACCTGCGCCTTGCCGTAGTCGTGTACGTTCCACTCGGGATGGTCGGCGATGAGCGCGCGCGTGGGAGCGACATGCTGGCCGAGCACGTTGACCATGACGGCCGGCGACAGCAGCTTCGGCTGGATGAGCGGCCAGCCGGCGATGCCGCGGATGTGCGCGTCGAACTGATCGATGGAGCACGCCTCGATGGTGTAGTGGCCGGAGTTGTGCGGACGGGGCGCGAGCTCGTTGACGATCACGCGGTCGTCCTTGGTGACGAACAGCTCGATGGCGAGCGTGCCGGCCAGCTCGAAGCCCTTGGCGAGCGCGAGCGCCATCTCGTGCGCGGTCTGCGCGATCTCGGGGCGCACCTCGGCGGGGGCGATGGTCATGTGCAGGATGTTGTTGCGGTGGTCGTTGCGCACAATCGGGAACGTCACATAATCGTGGCCGTTGCCGGAGACGAGGATGCTCGCCTCGAACGCGAAGTCGACGAACCCCTCGAGGATGCTGGGCGGGAAGCCGCCGCCGCGGTCGCCGCGCGCGCGGATCTTCTCGAGGTCGGCGTCGTTCCTGAGCACGTGCTGGCCGTGGCCGTCGTAGCCGCCGGAGCGGGTCTTGAGCACGCACGGGTAGTGCAGCTCGTCGATGGCGGCGTCCAGTTCCTCGAAGTTGTTGACCTCGCGCCAGGGTGCGGTCTCGATGCCGTGCTTGTTGATGAACGTCTTCTCGTGGATGCGGTCCTGTGTGACCCTCAGCAGGTCGGTGCCCTGCGGGGCGGCGACCAGATGGCGCACCTCGTCGATGGATTCGGCGTCGACGTTCTCGAACTCGTAGGTGAGCACGTCGGACTTCTCCGCGAGGTCATGGATGGCGGTCTTGTCGTCGTATTCGCCGACGACCTGGAAGTCGGCCACCTGCGCGGTCGGGCAGTCGGGGGTGGGGTCGAGCACGCCGATGCGGAATCCCATGTATTTGGCGGACAGGGCCATCATGCGGCCGAGCTGGCCGCCGCCGATGATGCCGATCGTGGCTCCAGGCTGGAGCATGGTGACGGCGCCGTGCGTCTCCTCAGACAAGCTGGGCATTGGATTCGGCCACCTTCTTCTTCAGGTCGTTGCGGTAGTCCTCGAGCTTCTTGGCGAGCCCCTCGTCGTTGGTGGAGAGGATCTGCACGGCGAGCAGGCCGGCGTTGGTCGCGCCGGAGTTGCCGACCGCCGTGGTGGCGACCGGAATGCCGCCGGGCATCTGCACGATGGACAGCAGCGAATCCCAGCCGGAGAGCGCGTGCGAGCGCACCGGCACGCCGATGACGGGCAGCGTGGTCTGGGCGGCGACCATGCCCGGCAGGTGGGCGGCGCCGCCGGCTCCGGCGATGATGACCTTGAAACCGTTGCCGCGCGCGTTGTGGGCGAACTCACCCATCAGCTCGGGCGTGCGGTGCGCGGAGATGACCTGCTTGTGGTAGGCGACGCCGAACTGGTCGAGGATGTCGCAGGCGCGCTTCATGGTCTCCCAGTCGCTCGCCGACCCCATGATCACGGCGACTTCGGGTTTGCTGTCTGTCATTGGAACCTCCGAAAAAGGGAAGGACGGTATCGGGGAACAATACAGTATTACTGTACGCAGGACGGGATACAGCGGCCGGCGCGCGGGTGGCGGCGGCCGGACGTCGGACGACCTGCCAAGATAGGCGGCACCCGGCCGCGACAGTCCGCGCCGCCTGCGCCCGCACGGCTCACACGGTGAGCGCGACCTTGCCGAACACGTCGCCGCCGAGCAGCCGGGCGAACGCCGCCGGCGCGGCGTCAAGGCCGTGGAACGTCGAGTCGATGGCCGGATGCAGGTCGGCGTGTTCGACGAAACGCAGCAGCCGGGCGAAATCCTCGCGCGAGCCCATCGTGTTGCCCTGCACGCGGATGTCCTGGAAGAAGACGCGCGTCAGCTCGGCGCCCGGCTGGTCGCCGCTGGTCGCGCCGCACACGGCGATGGTGCCGCCGGGACGCACCGAGCGCACGGAATGCGCCCACGTGGCAGCGCCCACGGATTCGACGACCGCGTCGACCTTGCGCGGCAGCCTCGCGCCGGACTCGAACACGGCGTCGGCGCCAAGCTCCAGCGCACGCCCGCGTTTGCCGGCGGAACGCGACGTGACGAACACCTCGAGCCCTGCCGCATGGGCCAGCTGGATGGCGGCCGTCGACACGCCGCCGCCGGCGCCCTGGACCAGCACGGTGTCGCCCGGACGCACGTCCGCCGCGCGGAACAGCAGCGAGTAGGCGGTCAGCCAGCTGGTGCCGAGCGCCGCCGCCTCGGCGAAATCGAGGTTCGCCGGCTTGGCGAACACGTTGGCGCTCGGCACCTGCACGCGCTCGGCCATGGTGCCCTGGTACCGCTCGGAGAGGATGGAGCGCCGCTCCCCCGGCGCCACGCCGGAGCCGTCGGCGCCGACGACGGTGTACAGTACGACCTCGCTGCCCGCCCTGAGCCCGCCGCGCGCCGCCGGAACGTCCTCCTCGAGCACGCCCGCCGCGTCGGTGCCGAGGATCATCGGCGTGGCCTCGGCCGGCAGCCCCACGCCCTTGAGGCTCCACAGGTCGTGATGGTTGACCGTGGCCGCCTTCACGCCGACCGTCGACCAGAACTGCCGTGGCTGCGGTTCGGGCCGTTCTCCCACCGCGAGTGCGGACAGGGGATCGGTTGGGTTGATGTTCGCTGCGTATACGGCCTTCATCGCTGCTCCTTTGCCGGTGGTCGGTTGTGTCGTGCACCATTCAACCACGCGGCGGCGGCATCGGACGGGAGCCGGCCGCACGCTGGACGGTGGCCGCACGCTGGACGTCAATTGCAGAGATGTTGAACCCATTTGCGCGAATGCCGGCCCGGCGGTTCAGGCATGCGTTATCATTGCGCTTTTGGAAACGGACAAGGAAAGGACAGATGCGTATGACCGCCGGCATACTGAACACGATTCACGGACCTGCCGACGTGCATGCGCTCGACGCGGCCCGGCTGCCCGAACTGTGCGCCGAGATCCGTGCCGCGCTGATCCGGTTCGGTCATGCGCATGGCGGCCATATCGGCTCGAACCTGGGCATGGTGGAGGCCACGGTGGCGCTCCACCGCGTGTTCGACTCGCCGCGCGACCGCATCGTGTTCGACGTGTCGCATCAAAGCTACGTGCACAAGATGATCACCGGACGCGCCGCGGCATATCTGGACCCCGCGCATTTCAACGACGTGACGGGGTTCACGAACCCCGACGAATCCGCCCACGACCAGTTCACGCTCGGCCATACCGGCACGTCTATCTCGCTGGCGTGCGGTCTGGCGAAGACTCGCGACATGCGGCGTGCGGCAGGCCGCGACGGCGGCGGCAGCGACGTCCGCGACGACATCGGCAACGTAATCGCCGTGATCGGCGACGGCTCGCTCAGCTCGGGCATCGCGTTCGAGGGGCTCAACAACGCGGCCGAGCAGGGCGGCAACCTCATCATCGTGCTCAACGACAACGAGATGTCGATCGCCGGCGACTTCGGCGGCATGTACGGGCCGCTTGCCCGGCTGCGCGCCTCGAACGGCACCTGCCAGCCGAACCTGTTCAACGCGCTCGGCCTGGACTACCGGTATGTGGAGGCCGGCAACGACGTGAACGCGCTGGTGGCCGCGTTCCGTGAGGTCAAGGACATCGACCATCCGGTCGTCGTGCACATCCACACGCTCAAGGGCGCCGGGCTTGACGCAGGGGATGCGGCGACGGGCGGCGCCGCAACGTCGGCAGCAGGGACGTCCACAGCAGGGACGGCCGGCTCAGCCACCGGCATCCGTCCCACCGGCAACGTCTCACATACCGAGCCGTGGCATTCCGACCTGTGCAACCTGCCCGACCGGCATCTGCATGAAGGCCAATGCGAGGCTTCGCACTGGCAGACCCCGGACAAGGCGCTGGGCCGCCCCGAGGACTCCCGCAAGCATTACGGCAGGCTGGCGATGGCGTTCCTGGAACGCAGGTTCGCCACGGAGCCGGGGCTTGTGGTCATCTCCCCCGCCACGCCGGGGTCGAACGGCATCACGCATGAGTTCCGCGAGCGCGCTGGCTCGCATTACGTGGACTGTGGCATCACCGAGGCGCATGCGGTGACGTTCGCGGCGGGCATCGCCAAGGCGGGAGGCACACCGGTGGTGGCGACGACCGCCTCGTTCTTCCAGCGCGCGTACGACCAGCTGTTTCAGGAGGTGAGCCTGAACCGTTCGCGCATCACCATCCTCGACTTCCTCGGCGGCCTGTCCGGCACGGACAACACGCATTCCGGCGCGTACGACGCGGGGATGTTCGCGAACATCCCCGGCATGACGATGCTCGCGCCGACCGGCACCGACGATTATCTGGCCGACCTCGCGTGGGCCACGCTGCCGCAGGGCGCACCGGGCGCACCGGACGGTCCGGTGACGATCCGCGTGCCCGGCCAGCGGATCCTCGACGCGGAGCGCACCGGCGAGAACGGTGCGGACAGGCCGCTCACCGCCGACGAGTTCTCACGTACCGAACGCTGGGAGGCGCCGGGCGCCGTGTGGTCCCTGTATGACGGTCGATGCCGGTACGTGGGTCCGGGCGAAAGCGAGTCCGCCGATCTTGCCGGACGAATCCGCAACGAGATCCTGTCGTATCGGCCGGATGCGAAGCCGGCCGACGTGCGACGGTCTGGCGACATGGCCGGCGACGTCGCGATTCTCGCACTCGGCAACACGATGCCGCTCGCACGCCGCGCTGCCGCGGCACTGCGGCAGGACGGCGACCGTGCTCTTGCGGCGACGGTCATCGACCCACGGCAGTGCACCGAGCTGGACACGGCCACGCTGAGCCTGCTGCGTGACGGGTACCGGCTCGTCGTCACGTTGGAGGACGGGCAGCTGGAAGGCGGCTGGGGCGAGAAAGTGACCGCCTACTACGCGAACCTTGCCGGTGGCGGGAACGTCCCGCGCGTGCTCAACTTCGGCGCGGTCAAGGAATTCACCGACCGCGTGCCGCTGGACGAGCTCGAGCGACGCTACGGACTGACCGTGGAGGGCGTCACGGGCCGCGTGCACGACACGCTGTGCTGTTATTCCGAAGCGCGCTGATGTCCAAGGCCGGCGCGTCCGTGTCCGCCGCGCGTGTGCTATACTCGTGCGATGTTTGGCCCCGTAGCTCAGCTGGATAGAGCATGTGACTTCTAATCTCAGGGTCGGGAGTTCGAGTCTCCCCGGGGTCACCTCAAAAAGCCCGGAATTCCAACGATTTCGGGCTTTTCATATCTAGACGTTTTACTCGAAGACGTCTTGTTTCACCTCCTGTTTCGCGCATTCTTGTTGCGCGTATGTTGCGCGAGGGGTGCACGAGGGGTGCACATGAATCCGCACGCCTCCTCAACGGACCGTACTCGAAGCACCCCGTCCGAGTACGGTCGGTCACGAAACCACCAACCGACCGTACTCGCAGACACCCACTCGAGTACGGTCGGTCAGACATTCCCAACGGAACGTACTCGAATCGCCGCCTACGGGTACGTTCCGTCACGAAACCACCAACCGAACGTACTCGCAGACACCCACTCGAGTACGGTCGGTCAGAAATTCCCAACGGAACGTACTCGGAGACGGCCGCTCGGGTACGGTCCGTCATGGATTCTCAACGGAACGTACCCGAAGACACCCACTCGAGTACGGTCGGTCAGAAATTTCCAACGGAACGTACTCGTAGACGACATTAGAGTACGGTCGGTCATGATTTTCCAACGGAACGTACTCGGAGACGGCCGCTCGGGTACGGTCCGTCATGGATTCTCAACGGAACGTACCCGCGGCAACACAATCACCAGCGGCCGGGGATGACGGTGCCGCAGTCCGGGCAGCGACCGTCGGCACCGAGACCATCGGCACCGAGACGATTGTCAAGGATCTCGTACCAGTCGCGTACGACCAGCGCGGCCCCGCAGCCCGGGCAGAATGTGGTGCCGCCCTCGCGGTCGGTCACATTGCCGGTGTAAACGAACCGCAGTCCTTCCTCCATGGCAATCGCGCGCGCCCGGGTCAGGGTCGCGGGCGGCGTGGCCGGCACGTCCATCATCCTGTACGCGGGGTGGAACGCGGAGAAGTGCAACGGCACATCCGCCCCGCACTGCTCGCGTATCCACGCGCATTCGGCGTGCAGCTGCGTGTCGTCGTCGTTGAGCCCGGGGATAAGCAGCGTGGTCAGTTCAACCCAGGTGTCGGTCTCGTTGACCGCGTATGCGATGGTGTCGAGCACGTCGGCGAGGTGTGTGCCGGTCACCGTGCGGTAGAACGATTCGGTGAACCCCTTGAGATCGATGTTCGCCGCGTCCATGACCTGATAGAAGTCCTTCCGCGCCGGCTGTGCCATGTACCCGGCGGTCACGGCGATGGTCTGCACGCCGGCCTCGCGGCAGGCGGCCGCGGTGTCGATCGCGTATTCGGCGAACACGATGGGGTCGTTGTAGGTGAACGCCACGGCTCCCGCGCCATGGGCGCGCGCGATCTGGGCGATGCGTTCCGGCGAGGCTTCGACGGCCAGCGTGCTCCAGCGGCGGGATGCCGAGATGTCCCAGTTCTGGCAGAACCGGCATGCCGAGTTGCAGCCGGCCGTGCCGAAGCTGAGCACCCGTATGCCGGGATGGAAGTGGTTGAGCGGTTTCTTCTCCACGGGGTCGATGGCGAGCCCCGAACTGCGGCCGTACGAGTCGAGGATGATCCGCCCGCCGTGGCAGGCGCGCACGAAGCAGAATCCGCGTTGCCCCTCGCGCAGCCTGCAGTGCCGCGGGCACAGGTCGCACTGCACGCGGCCGTCGGCGAGCCGGCGCTGCCACCTGCCGACCGCGCGCGGGTCATGAGCCGTCACGTCGACCGTCTCACGCCATGCTCCCCTGTCGGCTGTCATCATCGTTCTTCCGCAAACGCGCTCACCGTGTATCGTGCGCAGTCGACCTCGCCGTCGTTCCAGTCGAGTCCTGCAGGAAGTCCCGCCTTGGCGAGCAGGTGCGAGACGAAGTCGTGCGGGGCCGGCAGCTGCTCCCACACCTGCGGCAGGAACGTCGCGCGGCGTCCGCGACCGCCCTGTTCGGCGAGGATAAGCCCGTCCCTGCCGGGCCGCAGCGCACGTTCGAGTTCGTTACGCGAACGCACGGGATGCGGCTGCGGTTCGGCGGTCATGCGTCCACCGTCCCCGAGCCGCCATCGGGGCGTGACGACCTCAATCGGTTCAGGTTTGCCCAGCACCGACACTTCGATGTCGATCAGCGGGTATTCGTCCGGCGTAACCGGCCTGAACCGCGGGTCGTGTATAGCGGCGTCGACGGCATGGTCGGCGACGTCACGGCCGAGCTCGCGCCATGCCTCCAACGTGCCGATGCAGCCGCGAAGGTCACCGCCCTCGCGCAAGGTGACGAAGCTTGCGCCGGGCTGCCTCAGCCATGGATGGTCGTCGACGATGGCGGACGCGGTGACGGGGGCGCCGTCCGGACCGGCTGGCTCGATGCCGAGATGGGCGGCGAGCGCCGTGCGCGCAAGCGAGAGCAGGACCGGCCCCGCGTCGACCGGCAGTCCGTCGTCGTCGGCAGCGTCGCCGGCAACGTCATCGGCAATGTCATCGCCTGAGCCGGAACCAGACCCGCCACAGTCGTGGTCACGACCGCCGTCACCGGGGTCGCCACCGTCTTGCGCGCAATCTACCGTTGCCGCAGCCCCGCCCTCGTCGCCATGTCCGTCCCCGTCCGTCTTCCACAGCGCGAACGAAGCGTAGCCGACCACACGCTCGAACGGGTCGCGCATGGGCTGGCGAGTGATCGACGAGGCGGTCGTCTCGCCGGCAAGCGACACCTCGCCGTCGTCGCCGGAGGTCGAGCAGCCGAGGAACCGCATGCGCAGTCCGCGTTCGGCGCACACGTCAAGCAGTCCGTTGACCGGATACGCCCCGCAGGCGCGGTCCGGCCCGATGGGGAGCAGGCCGGCGGCGATGCGCGCGATGGTCATGTCGTCGAGCTCGCGCGCCTGGACTTCGGGATGGTAGTGGGACAGGTCGGAGCTGATGACGATCACGGTCTCCGGACCGCCCCATAGTGCGCGGATGACGTCGCCGACCTGCCGGGGTGTCGCGTCGCCGGCGTTGAGCGGCACGATGCGCAGGGTCTCGCCGAAGATCCGCTGCAGGAACGGCACCTGCACTTCGACGGCATGCTCGCGAGCGTGCGTGGCATCGTTGACGATCATGGAGGGCACGGCGTCCAATGCCCGGCGTTCCGCATCCACGTCGACCGGAGCGACGCCCAGCGGCGTGGCGAACGCGCCGGCGTTGCAGCAGGCGACGCCGCGCACGGCGACGCGATGGGTGGGGCCGACGATCACGGCGCGGGTGACGGTGCCACGGCCGCGTTCAAGCAATGCATAGGCGAGCGCGGCCGTCGTGCCGGAGTAGACGTAGCCGGCGTGCGGCACGATCACCGCTTTGGGGCACCCTTCGGGCAGGCGGGCGGTGATGCGTCGCAGCAGCGTGCGCCCATAGTCCATCTGCCGGTCGACCAGCGACCGCAGCTCCCCCGCATCGGCCGGATAGAACGCTCCGGCGACGGCCTGCCGGCGGACGCCGGTCCCTGTGACGATTCCTGACGACTTCATCATGGCGATCACCTCGTATCCGCTTCCATGGTAGCCGCCTCACCGTTCACGATTTTCACGGCCCGGCAAATCGTGAACGCCGGCATGTGCGAATGAACATGCCGAATGCGCATGATTGCAACGGTCATGGAATCCCTCATGTGCGGTTATGTGCGGTTTTCCGTTCACGATTCGTCATATGCGATGAATCGTGAACCGCGTCAGCGCTGAGTCTCAACGCAACGATACGATCGGTCTATGGCAACAGCAGGGAACACACCGGCGACGGGGGACGACGCGCCGGGCTTCAGCCAGTCTTCGACCACCACCGGCGGCCTTTGGGAACCGGCAGGCCGCGCCGACCTCACCTTCGACCATGCGCGGCAGGCCTTCGCCACGGCTGGCGTGCGCTGGCCGCTCGACGCCGGCGGCGACAACGCAGCCGACGGCACCCGCCCGACCTTCCCGCTTCGCCGCAACGGCGCGTTCACCAGACTTGCGCTGCTCATCTCCGACCAGTGCCCGTTCTCCATCAAATGCGCGGCGTTCGACGGCGACGCGAAGGCCTCGATCACGGACCGCGCCGAACTGCACGGCTCGCTGCTGCGACAGCTCAACACCGCCATGGCGTTCCTCACCGACCACAACCAGCCCGGCGACGACGGCAGGCAATGGCCGCAGGCCGCCCTGCGCGAGGCGCTGGTGAACGCGGTGCTGCACCGTGACTACCGGTATTCCGGCCCCACGCTGGTGAACGTGTTCGCCTCGCGCGTCGAAATCGTCTCGCTCGGCGGTCTCATGCCCGGCCTGGAGATCAACGACCTGCTCAACGGGATCTGCCAGCCGCGCAACCCGGCGCTCGCCGACCTGCTCGCCGCACTGGGGTTCAGCGAAAACTACGGCACCGGCATCAGGCGCATCATGGACGAGTACGAGCGTTGCGCCGACAGTCCGCAGATCAGGGTCGGCGCGGCCTCCGTGGCGCTGGTGCTGCCGTTGCCGACGCCTGCCGAGCCGCGGCGCAAGGCGACGACCAGCGACACGGCTGCGGCGGACGCCCGCACGACGCAGGACGGCAGGACACCCGGCGGACACGCGAAAATGTACGCGTTCCCGGCCATCGTGCAATCCATGACCGACGACCCCGCGGTGGCGCTCGCCGGCATGCGGGTCATCGGGTGCCTTCCCGTGATGGGCGGCGCGGCGGACCGGTCGCATCCCATCGTCGCGCCGCTGCGACGGCAGGCGGACGAGCCGGCGCCGGCAGTCCGGCAGGACGACGGCCGGTCTGGATTGCCGGTGCCGCCGCACTCCACCCAGACGCTGGAGGAGGTGACGCTGCACTGCATCGCGCAGTCGGGCACGCCGCTGAGCCGCAGGCAGATCGCCGAGGACCTCGGCATGACCAAGAACCAGATGACCTACGTGCTGCGGCATCTGGTGGAACGCGGCCTCGTGCTGCGTCAGGGCCGGTCGCGTGCCACCCGCTACAGTCTGCCGTGAGCCGCGGCGCCACCACGGCGTCGACGAGAATTCGGTTTCCGTTCATCTTCCGGACAGCTTCATGAAGACCATTGCGTAAACTCATGCGGATACCCTCGACATAGACCATGGGACAGGAAGCCAAGCAAAAGGAGACAACCGTGCAATCCTCGGTAGGCATCCGCGACCGCATCGACCATGTCTATCCCTCGTTGCGGCCCGCCGAACAGGCGGTGGCGCAGTACATCCGCGCCCACCTCGGCGAGGCTTCGGAGCTGACGGTCGGCCAGCTGGCCGAAGCGGCGCAGGTCAGCCAGCCGACGGTGATCCGGTTCGCGCGCAAGCTCGGCTTCGGCGGCTATCGCGAGCTGCGCTACGTGCTGCGTCACCCGCAGGAGGAGCGTGCCGTCACCTTCGACCCGCTGGAAGGCTTCGACCTCAACCCGTGGGACGACCCCGAAGGCATTCCCGCCAAGGCGGTGGCGCGCGCGAAGACGCTCATCGACGACCTGCACGCCTCGGTGGACGTCAAGGCGCTCGGCAAGGCGACGGCGCTCATCGCCCAATCACGCATGATCGACATCTACGGAGTGGAGAACTCCATGGCCCCCGCGATCGATCTGTGCACCAAGCTCACCTATCTCGGCCTGCAGGCGCGCTGCAACGTGGACGCCTACCTGCAGCAGATCGGCGCCGGCCACCTCACCAAGGACGACACGGCCATCGCCTTCTCGCACTCCGGCAGCTCCGCCGACACCGTCAAGGCGCTCAAGGTCGCCAAGTCGGCCGGAGCGCACACCATCGCCATCACCAACAACACGGGCACTCCGCTGGCCAACTGGGCGGACGTGGTGCTGCTCACCGGCCGCGGCGACGTGGCGATCTACGGCAACGCGATCTTCTCGCGCGTCGCCCACTGCGTCATGGTCGACATGCTGTACATGAGCGTGATCCTCAGCGACTACGGCCGCTTCTCCACCGAACTCGACCGCTCCGGCCGCATCATCGCCGACCGCGAGTTTCGCAGCTGAGCCGCGGTCGCCCCACGGCCGGGCCCATCCCGACCCTCAGCGAGGGCGCACCCGTCGCCGCATAAACTACATAACTACGTAATCCGCATGTAGTCGCACTTGCTGTTCACCTTCCTTTCCCCGAACTTTTCACCGAAACGTCCGCACCGTCCCACGCGCGGGCCGAAGATGGAATCACGGCGTGAAGTTAGGCCGCGACAACTCAACACAGCAACGCAACACACCGTTCCCGGCGCAACGCCGGCGAACGGATCCATTATGCGAGCGCCGCGACACCGGCGGCGCGACGGAAGGCAAGCGACAACACATGCTCGAACTCGACGACATCACCAAATCCTTCGGGGACACGCACGTCCTCAACGGCATCAGCCTCACGCTGGACAACGGCAAGATCATGTCGATCCTCGGACCCTCCGGCGGCGGCAAGACCACCCTGCTCAACATCATCCTCGGCATCACCGAGCCGACCAGCGGACGCCTGCTGTACGACGGCAAGGACCTGACCCACGTGCCGATGGAGAAGCGCGGATTCAACATCGTGTTCCAGGACTACGCGCTGTTCCCGAACCTGACCGCATACCAGAACATCACGTACGGCCTGCGCAACAACCCGAACATCTCGTCCGAAGCCGAGATCAAGGAGCTCATCAGCCTGCTCGGCCTCGAGGAGCATCTGGGCAAGCGCATCGACGAGCTGTCCGGCGGCCAGAAGCAGCGCGTGGCGCTCGCCCGCACGCTCGTGATGAAGCCGAAGCTGCTGTTGCTCGACGAGCCGCTGTCCGCCCTGGACGGCGTGATCAAGGAGTCCATCAAGGCGAAGATCAAGCAGATCGTCGACCAGTACAAGCTCACGACCATCATGGTCACGCACGACCCCGAGGAGGCGTGCACGATGAGCGACAAGGTGCTCATCATCAACCACGGCAAGGTCGCCCAGTTCGACACTCCGGAGAACATCATCGAGCATCCGGCCAGCGACTTCGTGCGCAAGTTCATCCTCCACCAGCTGGAGGTCAAGCGCAACAACATCTACACGCTGTTCCACGAAGGCGACACCGACGCGGCAGCCGACACCGACGCGGCAGCCGCCGCCCGGGAGGCGTGAGATGACGACCGAAGCGATCCAGGCCGGCAACCAACTGCCCAACATCCGCCCCGAAATCGTCAACTACGAACGCCGTCCGCGCAGGCCCAAGCAGACCGAACTGTGGACGCTGATGGCGGTCGTCTCGGTGTGCTTCCTCGTCTTCCTCGTCGTGCCGATGATCCTGGTGATCATCCGCTCGTTCACCACCGCCGGCGGCTCGGCCACGATGGAGAACTACGCGACGATCCTGAGCAAACCGGAGTTCGTGCGTTCAATCACCAACTCGCTGACCGTCTCCGCCGTCTCCGCGCTCGTCGCCGTCGTGCTCGCGTTCCTGCTGAGCTACACCATCAACTGTACGAACGTGCCGCGCGGCTTCAAGAAGGCCGTCGCGCTGCTCGCCCAGCTGCCGATGCTGCTGCCGACCATCACGTACGGTTTCGCGATCATCTACTCGTTCGGCAAGAACGGCCTGATCACGCAGCTGATCGGGCATCCGCTGTTCGACATCTACGGCTTCAACGGCCTGCTGATCGGCTATGTGATCTACACGCTGCCGACCTGCTTCCTGCTGATCAACAACAGCTTCCGGTTCGTCGACAAGAAGTTCATCATCGTCTCGCACATCATGGGCGACAACCCGCTCACGACGTTCCTGAACACGGTGCTGCGCCCGCTGGTCGGCACGCTGGCCGTCGCGTTCATCCAGTCGTTCTTCCTCGCGTTCACCGACTACGGCATCCCGACCTCGGTGGGCGGCACCTATGATGTGCTGGCGATGTCGCTGTTCAACCAGATGCTCGGCTCGATCCCGAACTTCAACCGCGGCGCCGTGATCGCGGTGTTCATGCTCATTCCCTCGATCATCTCGATCATCCTGATGACCGTGCTCGAACGGTTCGCGATCCGCTACAAGCAGATCAGCCAGGTGGACCTGCCGAAGGGCAGGCGCCGCGACTGGGTGTGCGGCATCCTCTCCGTGGCGACGCTCGTGTGCACGCTGAGCGTGTTCCTGGTGATCCTGATGATCCCGTTCGTCAAGGAATGGCCTGACAGCCTCGGCTTCACGTTCGCGCACATCGCGAACCTGTTCACCGACTCGCAGCTGTCGCAGGTGTTCGTCAACTCGCTGTACGTGGCGGTCATGACGGCCATCTTCGGCTGCCTGTTCGTCTACGCGGCCGGCCTGGTCACCTCCCGCTCCAAGCTGCCCGGCTGGGCGCGCCGCTGCGTGGACGCGACCTCCGCGATCATCAACACGGTCCCCGGCATGGTGCTCGGCATCGCGTTCCTGTTCATGTTCTCCGGCTCGCCGCTGCAGAACACGTTCTGGATCCTGATCATCGCGAACATCATCCACTATTTCGCGACCCCGTACCAGATGATCAAGGATTCGCTCACCAAGATGAACGCCGGCTGGGAGACCACGGCCAAGCTCATGGGCGACAACTGGATCAAGACGCTGGTGCGCGTGGTCACGCCGAACGCGTGGCCCACGCTGCTGCAGATCTTCGGCTACTACTTCGTCAACGCGATGGTCACCATCTCGGCGGTCGTGTTCCTCACCGGCGCACGCACGCAGGTCATCACCACGAAGATCTCCGCACTGCAGCACATCGCCAAGTTCGACGACGTGTTCGTGCTCTCGCTGCTCATCCTCGTGGTGAACCTCGTGGTCAAGGGCCTGATCTCGCTCGCCACCCGCGACCGTTCGCGCAGCCGAGTAAAGGCGAAGGCCAAGGCGCGTGCGACCGTGAAGACGCCGCAGGTGGCCGCCTCGTTCAGCACCGTGCGCCCGAGCCGTCAGCTCGCCGCCGCGCAGGCCGCATTCCAGTTGCCGAGCGACGGCAACCGCCGCGCCCGCAACCTGCTGACGAGCATCGTCTCGGCGGTGGTCGTCGTGCTGCTCGTCACGTTCGGCACCGTCTCCACGGGGGCTTCGGCCGCCGGCGGCAAGGTCGTCATCTACACGAACGCCGACGAGGAGGCCGTCACCGCGTTCGAGCATGCGCTCGACGACAACGGCTACAAGGACCAGTACATCATCCAGGAGTTCGGCACCTCCGAGCTCGGCGGCAAGATGCTCGCCGAAGGCAAGGCGCTGGAGGCCGACATGCTGACGATGAGCTCCTACTACGTGGACTCCGCGCAGGAGCGCAACCACATGTTCGCGAACCTGACGGACGTGCACTCCAAGCTGCTCGGCGACTCGGAGAACTCGAAGGCCCCGGCCTACCGCTCCCCCACCACCGCGCAGGAGGGCGCGATCATCATCAACACGGAGGCGCTCAAGGCCGCGGGCGTGCCCAAGCCGAAGAGCTACGCGGACCTTGCCAAGCCCGAATACAAGGGGCTGATCTCCGTGCCCGACATGGAGGGCTCCTCCACCGGCTGGCTGATGGTGCAGGCCATCGTCGACGCGTACGGCACCGGCGAGAAGGGCAGGCGGATCCTGACGGACATCTACCGCAACGCCGGCCCTCACCTCGAACAGTCCGGCTCCGGCCCGCTCAAGTCCGTGCGCGCCAAGGAGGTGGCGATCGGCTTCGGCCTGCGCCACCAAGCGGTCGCCGACAAGAAGAACGGCCTGCCGATCGATTACGTCGACCCGACCGAGGGCAACTACTCGCTGACCGAATCGGTGGCGGTGCTCGACAAGGGCCGCGCCACCAACCCGAAGGCGCAGAAGATGGCCGGCGTGATCATCGACAAGGGCCGCAAGGAGCTGCTGCAGACCTATCCGACGCCGCTGTACGTGGGCGAGAAGGCCCCGGCCAACGCGTCCAAGCGGTCGAAGACCTTCCCCAAGCCGCTGACCGTCGACCTGCTGCAACAGCAGCAGGACTTCTCCGCCGAGTGCAAGCGCATCGCCCAAGGCGAGTGAGCGGCCGGCCGCCGCAAATTGAACGGCGACTGAACAAACCCATCAGAACTACAACCGACACGCCGACGGCATCACGGAAACTACGTAGAAGATGCCATGAACTACGCAAGTGACTACAGTCGGCACACAGCATCGCAACACAGCCACAGCGCCAAACAGAAAGGAACATCACGACCATGGCCAACGAATACAAGCTGCTCACCCCGGGACCGCTGACCACCACCCGCACGGTCAAGGAGGAGATGCTCTTCGACCACTGCACGTGGGACGAGGACTACCAGCAGATCACGCAGAAGATCCGCCGCCAGCTGCTCGAGCTCGCGCACTGCGACCCGGAGGACTACACGGTGGTGCTCATGCAGGGCTCCGGCACGTTCGGCGTGGAGAGCGTGCTCACGTCGGTGATCGGCCGTGACGAGAAGGTGCTGCTGTGCACGAACGGCGCGTACGGCGACCGTCAGGTGAAGATCTGCGAGCATGCGGGCATCGCCTACACGCAGTACGCCGAGCCGTACGACCGCATCCCGGACGCCGCGAAGGTCGAGGAGTACCTTGACGCCGACCCGTCGATCACCCACGTGTCGATGATCCACTCCGAGACCACCTCCGGCCTGCTCAACGACATCGCCGCGGTCGCCACCGTCGCCAAGGCGCACGGCTGCACGTTCATGGTCGACGCGATGAGCTCCTTCGGCGGCGTGGACATCCCCGTGGCCGGCTGGGGCATCGACTTCCTCGTCTCCTCGGCCAACAAGTGCATTCAGGGCGTGCCCGGCTTCAGCTTCATCATCTGCAACAAGGCGAAGCTCGAGGCGTCGAAGGGCAAGGCGCGTTCGCTCTCGCTCGACCTGTGGGACCAGTGGAACACGCTGGAGAAGGCTAACGGCAAGTGGCGCTACACCTCGCCGACGCACGTGGTGCTCGCCTTCTCCAAGGCGCTCGACGAGATGTTCGCCGAGGGCGGCATCCCCGCGCGCTCCGCCCGCTACCAGCTGAACAACGACCTGCTCATCGCCCGCATGAAGGCGCTCGGCTTCCGCGTGTTCCTGAACGAGCATCAGGGGCCGATCATCACGACGTTCCTCTACCCGCAGGGCACGAGCTTCGACTTCCACGACATGTACGAGTTCATCAAGGAGCGCGGCTACGCGATCTACCCGGGCAAGCTGACCGACGAGGACACGTTCCGTCTGGGCAACATCGGCGAGATCTACACCGACGACATCGAGAAGGTGACCGAGCTGCTGGCCCTGTACATGGGCGAGCGCGGCCTGCTGGAGGCGGCCACCGGCTCGGCCTCCGTGCCCGAGGCGATCGCGGCGATGGACAAGGCCGGTGCGCCGATCAAGGCGGCCGCCCCCGCCGGTGTGAAGCTCACCGCGTGAGACGTGCGGGACACAAACGACAAGTGGCAAGTGAAGGAGTCACGACAATGACCAACCGTTTTGAAGCCGTCATCTTCGACTGGGCGGGCACGACCGTGGACTACGGCTGCTTCGCGCCCGTGCGCGCCTTCCAGGAGGCGTTCAAGGAGTTCGGCATCACCCCCACCATGGATGAGACCCGCAAGCCGATGGGCATGCTCAAGCACGACCACATCGCCACCATGCTGAAGATGGAGCGCATCGCCCGCGCCTGGGAGGACGAGCATGGCGCCGCGCCGACCGAGGCCGACACGGACGCCGTGTACTCGCGCTTCGAGCCGAAGCTGCTGTCCATCCTGGACCGTTTCGCCGACCCGAAGCCGGGCGTGCTTGACGCGGTGGCCGCCCTGCGCGCGGACGGCCTGAAGATCGGCTCGACCACCGGCTACACCGACAAGATGATGGAGATCGTCGTGCCCAAGGCCAAGGAGAACGGCTACGACCCCGACTTCTGGATCAGCCCGGACGGCACGGACGGCTATGGCCGCCCCTACCCGTACATGGTCTTCAAGAACCTTGAGGCGCTGCACGTCACCGACGTGCGCAAGGCCGTCAAGGTGGGCGACACGCTCTCCGACATCCGCGAGGGCAAGAACGCCGGCGTGTTCACCGTCGGCGTAACGGAGGGCAGCTCGCAGATGGCGCTCAGCCAGGCCGAGTTCACCGCGCTGTCGCCGGCCGACCGTGCCGCCGCACGCGCCGCCGCACGTGACGCCTTCGTGGGCGCCGGCGCCGATGCGGTCATCGACACAATGGCCGAGCTGCCGGCCCTGCTGCGGCAGATCGCCTGATCCGAGCCTGAACGATTCTGATGGAAACGGCCGCCGGGGGTTCTCTCGGCGGCCGTTTTCGACTTCCACCGCCATGCTTATGGTCGGAAACGGACGCACAGGGGGTGTGTTGCGTCCGTTTCTCACCAGCCGGTCGGCCCTCTTGGTCGGGAACGGACGCTGGCGGCCCTATTCGCGGCCGTTTCCGACCAACTTCCCCAGCCTCTTAGTCGGAAACGGACGCCGACGACCGGGTTTGCGTCTGTTTTCAACCAGCCCGGTGAGTCTCCTGGTCGGGAACGGACGCATGTCGCGGGCACGGCGTCGGCCGGCGCATCACGACCGGCCGACTGTAGGCTTCCTCGCCCGTTCGCGCATCTGCCGGATCCGGTCGATCTCATCCTGCAACTGCGCGATCCGCGCCTCGATCGCCACCGCGTCGGCATCCGGATCGCTCAGCCGCCCCCGCAACTCCCCTATCTCGTCTTTGAGCCCGTCGATCCGCAACAACTGCGCCTGCAGCGCCCGCCGCATCTCCATATCCATGGGTCTGCTCTCCTTTCCGCATCCGTACAGCATTTCCGACACTGAATCCTAATCGGGGAAATACCTTGTCACGATATCGTCAAGCTGGCTGGCGATGCCGCGGAAATCCTGATTCAGATCCAATGTACGTACGGCGATGCGATTGCCTCCCATATCAAATTCTCCGTCCGGTTGCCGTTCTTCGTCCGTTTTCGCATACAACAGCAGACCGGACACGGCGTGCTCATTCCCTCTCGCCGCCAGTTGCGCCGTCTTGTTTTTGACGTAGGTGAACATCTGATACATGTTCGCGGAATGCATCGTGTAGCTGCCGAAATTCCGCTGCATCGTCCGCGTGTAGTATTTCGCATCGATGATGAGCACATCCCGGCCGTCGTCCAACACCACGTCGGGCTGCATGACCGGCAGTCCCTCGCCTGCCGAACACATCCAGGGGATGCGGTGATGGGTCGTGCTGATGCGCCCTTGCCATTCGCGCGAATAGTATCCGTACAGGAACTTCTCATAAATCCGGTGCATCTGCTGGTCGTCGAGAAAATCCATGAGCAGGGCCTTTCCGGGTTGGGAGCTCTGCAACAGCCCTTTGACTGCCAAATAGCAGATGCCGATGAGCATCCGATATGTCTCGTTGTTTCTGTCGAATCGTATGTGCCAGTCGGTTCGACGCAGGTCGGTTCGTCCTACGCCATTCAAACAGGCAATCAGCCGCCGTAGTCTCGTTTTCCGATTGGGACTGATGTCGGCATGAACCAGCAGCAGCATGGTCGATTTGATGATGCGGTTCGGCCGCGAGTCTACAGTGAAATCGTCCACCGTGCATACGAGCCGTTTCCGTGACAGTGTGGCCTTGCGGACGCTTTCGGTGATTTCGATTTTGCCGCGGGGAGAGTCCAGTTCGTCGGTATGGGGAACGTATTCCCGGGAAAGACCTCGCTTAATCTGCGCCGTCATTCCCTGAATGAGAATGGCGGCGCATAGGTCGGCGATGTTGTCAAAGGGTTCCGTGGCCAGTTTCCGGTACTGCCGCTCCTGCAAAATCTGAAAGGCATACGACAGCATGTAGTACACATTCCGGATTGGAATGCCGGGCGACGTTATGGCTGCCGACGCCATGGCCGACGATGTCATCGGATGGCCTCTCGCAGTTTCCCGGCTTCCTCTTCGACTTTTTGCGGATCGTCGAACCAGTATTCCTCAAGCAACGGAACCAGCTCGTATTCGACAATGCCCGTCAAAGTCTGCTCGTCCGCGGTTTCGGGAGTCAATCCGCAGAAATAGCTGTGCCCGATGCGGAAGCCCTTGCCCAGTGAGTCGTCACGAGAAATCTCCCGGTTCAGGTGCTTCACGGCGGCGATGAGCCTGTCGAACCGTTCGCTGTGCAACGTGTTCATATACGACATGAAGCCTTTGGCGTCGAATCCCGGTTCCAGCTCGATGAACGCGAACCTACGACGAAGCGCGTAATCGATCATCGCCAGGCTCCGGTCGGCGGTGTTCATCATGCCGATGATGAACACGTTCGCGGGGATGGAGAACAGTTCATCCGCATAGGGAAGCCGGAGGCTGAAACCGCGTTTGTCGTTCTCGATGAGCATGAACAGCTCGCCGAAGATCTTGCCGAGATTGCCGCGGTTGATTTCGTCGATGATGAAGAAATACGAGCGGTCCTCGTCTTCCTCGGCCTTTTTGCAGAACTCGTAGAACACCCCGTATTTGAGTTCGAAGCCGTTGTCTTTCGGCCGATAGCCAAGCATGAAGTCCTCATAGGAGTAGTTCTGGTGGAACTGCACCATCTCCACGCGCTTGGAGTCCTTCTCGCCCATGATGGAGTAGGCGAGTCGCTTCGCCATGAAGGTCTTGCCCACGCCGGGGGCGCCCATGAGGATGATGTTCTTTTTGCGCTTGAGTGCGGCGTCGATATTGTCGTAGGTTCGTCCGTCGACGTACACCTCGTCAAGGAACTGTTCACGGGAATAGGATTCCACGTCGTCCGTGGATGCATCGTCGACGTCCATGGCCTCATCATCGAGCAGGTCATCAATCTGCTGGACCATGTCAAGGTTTCCGGTGATTTCGTTCAGCGTCTTGTTATGAAACTGTTTTTCGGATTGTATGACGATATCATCACCGCTCTTGTCGGTCCATAAAACCTGCCTTACATGGTTGAAATCGTCAGTATCGCTCTCTTGATACTCATAGTCGGATTGCACTTCGCCGATGCCAAGAATCTTTCTGTGCCCGTCAGCAGCAACGATGATGTCGCCGACACTCATATCATGAACGAATTGCCACAGTTCACGGGAAATAGTTGTGGGAGCATTGCTCAATCCATAGGAGTTCTGCAAGGCCTGTTGGATGTCGTTCCTGCCATTACATTTCGCGAGATTCCCGACTATGCCATAGCCGATCAGCATCACGGAGTTCTGCAGACACTTCTGCCATTGTTCCGCCTTGGAACCAGGACGATACGACCAGTACCGTTTCTCCGGAATGCCACCGTCGCCGAGAGCATTGTCTGCGACCTTCTTTTTCGCGCGCTGATCTTTGTATTTCCGGTTATTTCGACGTATTATGTCCGAAGCCAGCTCGGCGGTCATGTTCACGGTCTTGCCGCTATCCGTCAGAGTCCACACACCATCATCAGTGTCCGATTCGATGTATCCGCCGAATACAAGCATCAGGCGAACGAAATCTACATCCTTCTGGTTATAGAAACAATCCTGATTGCCGACGGCAAGATCCTTCGCCACCTGCTCGTGCACTTGTGGCCGTTCACCGCTGCCTCCCAGCTCCCGCAGCGCCTCCAAGACCGGCCTCATCATCTTTCTGCGATTCGACTGCAACACAGAATCGACTTTCCCCGCAGTCATCATTGACTCCTTTCCATCAATCTGTTGCCGATTGTACCCTCAGTCCAGCCCCTCGTCCGGAATGATGTTGGCGGGGTCGTTGACCGGGTCGAAGTATGCGCCGACGGCCCAGAGCGGCACGTTGGTGAGCCAGTCCTGCTCGCGGTAGCCGCGCATTGTCGTGCGGTAGCCGTGTAGCCCGGTGCTGTTGCAAAGCATCCGCAGACTTTTGGCGTGCACGTTCTCCTCCGCCTTGACTTCCAACGGAGCAGGTCGGCTGTCGTACTGCACGACGTAATTCACTTCCGCCGTGCCTTTGCCGGACGTCCAGTAATACGGGTTCCGTCCGGTGGCGGCCAGCTGCTGACAGACGTATTGTTCGGTCATCGCACCCTTGTATTCCTCGAACACGGCGTTCGACAGCAATACGTCACGTGCACCGACATCCATCGCGGCGCCCAGAAGCCCGACGTCATGCATGTACAGTTTGAACGCAGACAGATCCTCATAGTCGCGCAACGGCAGCTGCGGCTTGCTGACACGGTACACGCGACGCGCCAGACCGGAGTCGACGATGAACTGGATGGCCGTCTCGTACTGCGCACGCCTGGCGCCTTGCACGATATGGCCGAACACGAACTTGTGGTTCTCCCTGCCCAGTTGGGAGGGTATCGAGCGGAACGCCAGACGAACCCGTTCCACGTCGATTTCGGGAACGTCGATCTTGTATTTGGAGAAATCATTGTCGTAATCCGACAGCAACGCCTGCTGACGACGGCGGGCGGCAGCATAGTCGTTGTCGCCGTCGAGGAATTCGCCGACCACCTGCGGCATCCCGCCGACGAAATAATAGCGTCGCAGCAGTCGTTCGAGACGGTCCTCGAACACCGCGGCCCTGCCGAAATCCAGCGAACGGACGATGTCCGCCAGCGCATCCTGACCGCTCGCCTGCAGGAACTCCATGAACGTCATGGGATACATGTCCAGCGAGTCGATTTTTCCCACAGGGAATGATTTCACCGCATGGTAGGCGAGGCCGAGGTACGAGCCCGCGGCGGCGATATGCTGATCCGGCGTATCCTCGGCGAACGCCTTCATCAACGTCAACGCCTCGGGCACCTCCTGGATCTCGTCGATGATGACCAGCGTATGTCCCGGCACGATTTTCACGCCGGTGAACACGGCTATGTTCTCCAGCACCTGACGAGCGTCGTATGCGGTGAACACGGACCGCGCCGACTCATCCATCAGATTGACGTAGGCACAGGAGTCATAACCGGTACGGCCAAGCTCCTTCAGCACATAGGTCTTCCCCACCTGGCGGGCCCCGCACAGCACCAATGGCCTGCGATGTTTCGAAACCCGCCACGCTTCCAGCTGCCGCATGATGTCACGCTTCATCTTCGCCCCCCAGTCTCAGCGGCTCATGTCACCATATTCTGTGATTATACACAACGCAAACAGTCGACTATGCAAAAATCACGACGAACAAACACCGGTTTCGTGCAAAAATCCCGAGGAACAAACCGGCCATCCGTGCAGAAATCCCGACGAACCACCTACGTCGCCGTCTACGTCGGGCGCACCCGCATCCCGTAGAATTCACCCGCGCTTCACCGCGGCACCCCAATAAGGCCACGCCTGCGCAAGTTCCCCGGCGTACCACTGGAGTCATGCAGACAAGACTGGTCGCGACCGGCATCAGCGCCGGTGAAACGCCTGCGGCTACCGTGCAGGCCCCGTTTGTCTCCGTCGCAGCGCCCGCGCTGCCCGCCCGCCCGCGTATCATCGGCGGGCTTCGCATCCCCGACGTGCATCTGGCGACGCCACGGCAGCGTCATGCCGGACGGACCGCAGCCGCGGCAGGCCGCCGCCTCGACGCCGCGCAGACGTTCTCCATCGGCTTCGGCATGCTCGCCATCGCCGCCGCCTGGGCGATGTACAACGCGTTCGTGCCGCTCAAGCTCAAGGATCTCGCCATCCCCACGGCCATCGTCGGCATCATCATGGGCATCGACAACATCTGCGGGTTCACCATCCAGCCGTTGTGCGGCATCCTGTCCGACAAGGTGCGCACCCGCTGGGGCCGCCGCCTTCCGTTCGCCCTGTTCGCGATTCCGCTGGCCGCGCTGTGCCTGATCGCCATCGCCGCCGCGCCGAACGCGCCGCTGACCATCGCGGCAGTCGTCGCGTACGCGGTGCTCATGTCCACCTGCCGTGCGCCGGTCGTCGCGCTCATGCCGGACGTCACCGCCTCGCCGGCGCGCAGCAAGGCGAACGGCATCATCAACCTCATGGGATCGATCGGCAATGTCCTGGCGCTCGGCGGCGGCAGCCTGCTGTACCGGCGTTACGGCATGGGCGTGACGTTCGTCGCCGGCGCGTTCGTCATGGTCGCGGCCGTCGCCGCGCTCACACGCCTCGTGCATGAGCCTGCCGAATTCCGTACGCGGCCCGGCCAGAAACCGGTGCTCCCGTTCGTCGGCTGGCGTGAGTTTCGCGACGCCGCCGTGCCGCGCGTCGATCTTGCCGACGCCGACTGCCGCCGCAGCTTCCGCATGATGCTGCTCATACTGTTCCTGTACACGATGGGCTCGAGCGCGATCGAAACCTATTTCACCCTGTATGCGACGCACGACCTCGGCATGGACGCGGCGGCGGCCAGCGGCGGACTCGTCTGGTTCGCGGTCAGCGGCATCCTGTTCGCCATACCGGCCGGCTGGCTCGGCACCCGCTTCGGCCGCAAACGCACGATGAGCGCCGGCCTTGCGCTGGCCATCGCCGCACTGGCTCCGATGCCGTGGGTGGGCGCGGCGGCCATGCTGCCCTATCTTGCGTTCGCGTTCGGAATCCTGTGGATGATGGTGCTCGTCAACGCGCTGCCATGGGCCACCGAACTGGGCGGCGTTGAACGCACCGGCACGATGACCGCCTACTACTATCTCGCCACGTCGGGCGGCGCGGCGGTCAGCCCCGCCCTGTTCGGCCTCGTCCAGCAGGCCACGGGATCGTATCGCTGGATGTTCCTGTACGCGATCGCCGGCTTCGCGCTGGCGCTGGCCTGCATGCCGTTCGTCTCGAAAGGCGAGGCCACGGACGCGGCGGCCGCGTTGCGCACGACGGCGACGCTGACGTCACCGTCAGTCACGTCACCGTCAGTCACGTCAGCACAGACGATGCTGATGGCCGGCGCCGCGACCCTGCCCGGCATCCCGGTACGACGGCACGTGCACACGCCGCTGCGCACACGGCCGCGCCGGCCGCAAGCCGACACGTCCAGCAGCGTGAAACACACCGTGAAACGCGCACGCACGCCGTTCCCCTGGTGGGCGTACGCCATCGCGTTCACCCTGTTCGCCACGGCGGCGGTCCTCATGCTGCAGTGGAGCGTGATGATCGTGCGCGGCCGCACCACCCCATGGGAGTTCCTCGCCAAGACGGTCACCACCCCCGGCCAGTTCCAGTTCCTGCTCAACCTGCTGGTGGTCTCGCTCGTATACATGACGCTCGTGTTCGCCATCAACCGGTTCTGGATCGCCAGCGGCCTGCTGACCGTCATCGCCGGCGTCATCGCCGTGCTGGAACGCATGAAGGTGCTCGTACGCTCGGAGACGATACGACCCACCGACATCACGCTCATGGCGTCCGGCGGAGCGGGCGGCATGGGCGACACCGTCACCAACACCCCCGCCGGCTCGGGGACCGCCATCGCGCAGATGAGCGTCACCGTCGTGCTGCTGCTCGCCGTATGCGCGCTCGCCGCATGGTTCGACGGCCGGCGCTCGCTGATCGCCACGCCGCGGCGGTTCATCGGCCGCATCCGCCGTGGCGTCGCCGCCGTGCTGTGCGCCGCCATGCTGGTCGCGTTCTCCGCAGACCTGGGCACGACCGGCTCGTGGGCGAACGGGTTCGCCACCGCGTTCGGCGACAAGGCGAAGCTGTGGGATTCCATCGAGGACGCACAGTCCAATGGCGTGGCGGTCGGGTTCCTGCGCCTGACCCGTCCTAAGGTCATGGACGAGCCGGCGGGCTACAGTCAGGCGGCGATGCGGCGCATCGCGCAACGCTACGCGCGGCAGGCGGCCGCCATCAACGCCGGCAGGAGCGCGGACCTGACCGACAGCACGGTAATCATGATCCTGTCCGAATCGTTCTCCGACCCGACTCGCGTTCCCGGCATCACGCTCAACCATGACCCGATGCCGTTCATTCGTTCGCTCAAACGGCATACGACGTCCGGCCTCATGCTGTCGTCCGGCTACGGCGGCGGCACGGCGAACCTTGAGTTCCAGGCGCTGACCGGCCTGAGCATGGCGAACTTCAACGCGTCGCTGTCCAGCCCGTACCAGCAGCTCGTGCCGCAGATGGGCTGGGCTCCCTCGTTCAACCAGATCTGGAACAAGGATGCGGCAGGCAGCGAGGCCGTGCACCCGTACAACCCGGCGTTGTACTCCCGGACCGCCAATTACCGCAAGTTCGGCTTCGCGAAGTTCTACTCGCAGGATGACCCGCTGATCGCCGACCATGCGCAGCGCATCGACCGGTCGCACTACATCAGCGACAAGACCTCGTACGACACCGTGCTGCGGCTCATCGACCCGGACGGCACACCCTCGGCGGGCAACCGGTTCATCCAACTGGTCACCATGCAGAACCATATGGGCTACGAGAACTGGTACGACCGCAACCAGTTCAAGGCGAGCTCCACGAACGGCACAAGGCTCGGCGACGACGAGGCCATGCACATCAACACGTACGCGAAGGGCATGAGCATCACCGACCAGTCGACCAAGGCGTTCCTCGAGGCGCTCGACCGCATGGACCGTCCGGTCACCGTAATCTTCTACGGCGACCATCTGCCGAGCATCTACAAGCATGCCAGCGCGGACGACCGCAATTCTATTCCGCTGCATGAGACGGATTATTTCATCTGGTCGAACAAGGCGACCGGCCGGACCGGCAGCGATGCGTCGGCCGCCGGCTCGCCGCACGCTTCGGCCGACAACGACGCCGCCTACACGTCGCCGAACTATCTCATGGCGCAGACCGCCGAGCATCTGAATGCCCGCGTGTCCCCGTATCTGGCGTTCCTCACGGCCATGCACCACGCGGCACCCGCCATGGAGCCGCCTGTCGTCAACGTGACGCAGGGCTGGACGCGCATCCCTGCCGGCACGCCGCTGTATCTGGACGCCTCCGGCCGGCAGTTCGACCCGGCAAAGGCGCCCGAGGCCACACGCCGGCTGCTCGACGACTACCGGCTCATCCAGTACGACATCACGGCCGGCCACGGCTACCTGCGCCAGCTCGGCTTCATGGACATGCCGAACAAGTGACGGCCGTAAGGCTGTGCTGCATCACCGGCATCGGCCGGAATGCCCCCATCTCGTCATGCCATAACAATGCCGCTGGTGTCCATATTGCAGTCGCGGTTGAGCTTGTAGGTCGCGGTCATGGCATCGGCGGGTATGCACTTGCGGCCGTTACGCAGGCACCACCAGACGACCGGATCGTAGCCGTCGAAGACGTCACACCGTATGGCGTACCGTGCGAACTCCTCGATGCGGTTGCCGTCAAAGCCCAGCGCCACCGCGTCGATGAGCAGCCCGCGCGCCTGGTCGGCGGTGAACCTCCTGCCGACATCATCTGCGTCATCCCCGTTGCGCCATCGCCGCTCGTCGAACCATCGTCTGACTGCCACCCCTCGGGCGTGCAGGTCGACGCCCTCGCCCCGCCATGCCCGCAGGCCGAAGCTCAGCATGGCACCTGCGAGCGCCGCCGTGATGGTGACGGTGAAGCCGATCCAGTCGTCGGTATGCAGTCGCGCATACAAGGCCGCGACTGGCAGCGCAACGCCGAGCAGTACGCCCAAGACCTTGCCGAGCACGCCGCGGGATGCCACCCACCCGGTCGCCGCGATGGCTTGGGAGGATGCCTCGCCGGCGGCCTGGGTCAGGGTTGCGCACAGCAGCGGGTCGCCGGTGCGCCAGCGTAACATCGCCGCATCACTGGCGTCGAAGCCGTGGTCGCGCGCGGGCACGCGGAAGGCGGGCATCGAATCGTCCTGCTTGCCGACACGTCGGCTCCGGTTTCCTCGGCCGCCGCTGAAGATCTGCGCGCCCTCGTCGCCGTCAGCCGTTGCATCAGGCCGTGTCGTCATCGCCGGCTCATAGCGCACGTCGTCGCAGCCGAACAGCGCGGTGATGGCGGCCTGCGGCAGTTTCGGCGATGCAGGATCGTGAACGAGGGCGCCGTCGTAGTGCAGGTGCCTGCCGGATGGCATCCCCGGGTATACACGGGCCGCGGGGAACCCGTGTTTGGGGTCGACGATGATGATGTCGCCGTCCATGGTGGCCTTCATCAGCGCGGCTGTGAACGCGCGTGGCCGGTGGCTTTCGCCCATAAGCGCGGCCAGCAGCCATGGCCGGTCGGCCAATACCGGCTCGCTGCTGTACCGGTCACGGAACGTCGGTCTGGCCTGCCGCGCCCGTCGGATCCGCAGGAACGCGGCAATCAGCAGGAACGCGAGCGCCGCCGCGAGCGGCAGCCGCCAAAGCACTGCCGTCACCGCCGCCTTGATGCGCGCACGCCCAAGCTGCGTCGTGTTGTCGGCGTCCATGGCGATCGCCCGTTGCATGCGTGCGACGCCGCTGTTCGGCTCGGGCATGGGCGAGTCGGCGATCCAGTCGCGTGGGAAGACCACGTGGAGTGTGCCGGTGCGCCCGCCGTCGAGACCGGTGTCGATGGCGATGGCGACGGCTCCGTCGCCGTGGGACGCGTCTTTGCCGGCGTTGATGGTGGTCACAGCCCGATAGTCTTCGGCGCTTTGGGCGGAGAAGTTGCGGCCGGGGATCGCCTGCGTACCGCCGTTCGACCCGTCGAAGGTGAGGGTCACATGCATCGACGGTATCGGCTGGTCCGGCAGCGCACTGCCGTACCGCCAGATGAGCTCGCCGGCGTCCGACCAGGTGAGGGCGTTGTCGTCAAGCGTGTACGTCACCGTCCAGTCGGAGCGGCCGGGCTGCTGCGGACCGTATATGGCCGCGGTTCTGGTGATCGGGTCGAGCACGTAGGTGCCGTTCGTGTCGTCGGTCTCGTCGTATTCGCGACGTTCATAACTGGTCGCGGCGGTCTCGTTGCGGATTGAGGTGACGGTCAGACCGGTTCCGGTCACACCGCGCTCCTTGAGCTGGTCTTCGGCGGCGCTCGACAGCGGCAGCGCGATGACGACGACATCTTGCGGCTGACGCAAGTCAAGCCTCATGCGCTGGGTGACGTCAAGGTCGCCGTTCGCTCGCAGACGCGCGGTGATATTGACCTGTTCGATGGTGCGGTCGGGCCCTTCGGGGAAGAACCGTTCCATGAACGCCGACCCTGCAAGCGAGACGATCGCCCATAGCGCGAAGGCCACCGCGCCGACGGCCAGGATGATGGCGAACGCCGCAGCCGCGGACTCGCCGAAGCTCATCCGGTCGATCTTGTGCGCGAGCTTGCGCCTGCCGGAACGTCCCATGCGCTCCCCCTTTCGTCATCGCCGCCACGGCGACGGGCCGTCTTACTGCATGATCGAGTCGACGATGCCGGACACAATCGCCATGATGACCGAGCCGAGCACCGCCCACCAGAACCCGTGCACCCACACGCCCACGCCGAACAGGCTCAGCGCGAACCATGAGGCGAGCCGCATGAACAGCCAGTTGATGATGAGGTACATCAGGCCGAACGTGAGGATCGAGAACGGCAGGGCGATCAGCTGCACGACCGGTTTGACGGATGCGTTGATGAGCGCCATGAACAGCGCAAACGCGGCGATGCCCAGCACCGGCGGCTGCCCGACGGTGGTCATGCCCGGCAGTGCGACGACCATGACGGCCGCGGCGATGGTCAATACCAGCCAACGTGTCAGAAAATCCTTCATACGGCCATGCTAGCCGCGACATCGCCGCCACACCGCCGCCGCGACGTGAACCGTGACGAATCTCCACCTGAGGCTATGGTCGGCAGGTAGACGGCGAGCACGACGCGAACGTCTGGAGCATTGCAGCACGGAGGCCAGCATGACGAACGACAGTACCGCACACGACAGCAACACGCACGGCGACGTCACTCACGACGTTCCCACAGACGACGTTCCCACAGACGACGTTCCCACGCTGTCACACGATCAGGCGCAGCGTCTGTCCGACCGGCTGCACCGTACGTTCCGCTCCGGCGTCACCCGGCCGATCCGCTGGCGGCAGGCCCAACTGGACGCGCTCGCCCGGCTGCTGCGCGACAACGCGGCCGAGTTGACGCGCGCGGTCCATGCTGACCTGGGCAAGCCTGCTGCCGAGACCAAGCTCATGGAGATCGGCCTGGTGCTTGACGAGATCCGGTTCGTGCGCGCCCGCGTCCGCCGATGGTCGGCCCGGCATCCCAAGCCGATGCCGCTGCTCATGCAACCGGCCGTCGGCTGGACGCTGGCCGAGCCGAAGGGCGTGGCGCTGATCATCTCGCCGTGGAACTATCCGCTGATGCTCACGTTCGAGCCGTTGGCCGACGCGATCGCCGCCGGCTGCTGCGCGTGTCTCAAGCCGTCCGAACTGTCGCCGCGCACCAGCGCGCTGATCGCTTCGCTCGTGCCACGCTATCTCGATCCGGACGCGGTCGCCGTGGTGCAGGGCGGCGCCACGGAGACCGGCATGCTGCTCGACCTGCCGTTCGACCACCTCTTCTATACGGGCGGCGGCAGGGTCGGCCGCATCGTCATGGCAGCGGCGGCGAAGCGGCTGACGCCGGTCACGTTGGAGCTTGGCGGCAAGTCCCCCGTGTTCGTGGACGGCACGGCGAACCTGGAGGTCGCGGCGCGGCGCATCGCGTGGGGACGGTTCATCAACGCCGGCCAGACGTGCGTGGCGCCGGACTATGTGCTCGCCACGCCGGACGTAATCGGGCCGCTCACCGAACGCATCGTCGTCGCCGTCAGGCGGATGTTCGGCGATGATCCAAAACAATCCGCGAGTTTCGGGCGCATCGTGAGCGAGCGGCATGTGCGTCGGCTCGCCGCGCTGCTGCCGGCAGGCGATGACGGGCCGCACGTGGCGTGCGGCGGCGAGGTGGATGTCGCGGCACGATATGTGGCGCCCACCGTATTGACAGGGGTTTCGCCGGACGATCCGGTCATGCAGGAGGAGATTTTCGGTCCGATCCTGCCGGTGCTTGAGGTCGCCGACGCGCGCGAGGCGGTGGCGTTCGTCACCGCGCGTGACCGGCCGCTGGCGGCGTACGTGTTCAGCCGGGACCGCCGGACGCGCACCCTGTTCGAGCGGGAGACGAGTTCCGGCGCGCTCGGCTTCGGCCTGACGCTGGGCCATCTGACGTCGAGCCGACTGCCGTTCGGCGGGGTGGGCGGCTCCGGCATGGGCGCCTACCATGGCAAGGCCGGTTTTCTGGAGTTCAGCCACGTGAAGACCGTGGTGGGAAAGCCGTCACTGCCGGACACGTTGTCGCTGGCGTACCCGCCGTATGACCGGCTGAAGCGGACGCTGGCCGATATCGTCACGCTGCACGGGCGGGCGCGGTGACACCGGACGGCACACCCGTGTCTACCGGGCGTGCCGTCCGCCGCTAGTAGTTCCTCGGCGCTCCCCAGCTGGTCGTGTCGACGCGCAGCAGCTTGCCGTCCTTGTCGAACTTGATGGTGATGGTCGCGGTGGTCGGCGCCGGGTCGGGCGAATCGAACCCGTACATCGACGGATACGACCAGTTGATGGTGGCGGTCATCTTCGCGGTGCGGGTCTTGGCGTCATACGACTGCGAGGTGGCCTGCAGCGAGGCGGTCGGATAGCCGGCGCCGCCGATGCCGCCCATGCCGGTGCTGTGCGCCTGACTGCAGAACTCCTTGTTGCCTTGGGCGAGCAGGTTGTCCATCGGCTTCGGGTTCTGCGTGCCTGCGAGGAAGTACAGGTTGAGCCCGACCGAGAAGTCCACCGGGTCGTCGGCGTGCGCGGTGCCGCCGCCCACCTGGTTGTAGTCGAACGGCTCCACTTCGGAGACCTTCTTGACCTGGCAGGAGTCCCAGCTGAAGATCTCCGCATCGTCGGACAACTGGTGGACGATGATGTCGTGCGCGCCTGACATCGATTCGCTGTTGTACAGTACGTTCGTGGTGATGTAGGCGTTGGTCAGCGCGGAGTTCTCGCTGGTCTCGACCTGCGTGGGCTGGTAGCTGCCCTTGCCCTTGTCGTAGCTCCACCGGTAGTCGACCCTCCAGGCGTTGGCCGCGGTCCCGTCGCCGCTGTCGACGCCGTAGGCGATGGTCACGTCGGCGTTGCCGTCCTTGTCGACGTCGCCGGCGTTGAGGATCAGCGGACGTATGCCGCCGCCGAACGAGTCGTCGCCGAAGCCGATGCCCTGCAGGTCGCCGCCCGCGCCCACGTGGAACGCGATCGCATAGTCGGCGGTCGCGCTGCCGCCCGGATAGTCGTAGGCGGCGAGCAGGATGTTGCCTGACTTGTCCGGCTTGTTCATCGCCGGCAGCAGGTTGTACCGGCTGTAGTGGGGGCCGCTGGGGTCGTCGAGGATCGGGTCGAGCACGAAGTTGCCGTACATGGCCTGCCCGGATTGGCTGACGACGACGTAGCCGAAGCCGGCGTCGTACCGGGCGACGCCCATGTCGCCGTCGTAGGTCTTGGCCTTGCTGCCCATGGCGAGCGTGACCAGCGTCGAACGTCCCCAGACGGGATGGTCGAAGGTGACGACGCCGGTGGCGGTGCAGCCGCGGTCGCAGGCGTTGCCCTGCTTGCCGGCCGCGTCGACGGCGGTCTTCTTCGCGGCCGCCTCCTCAAGAACGTCGGTCTTGCCGGACGCGGCGTCAAGGCTCAGCTGGGCCTCATGGTCGCCGCCACCGCCGTTGACGGTGATGCGCGCCTTGACGCCGGGTTTCGCGCTGACGACGAACGTGCCGTGCGCGGGCGCCGAGTTCGCGACGACGCCTTTGAGCACGTTGTCCGCGCCCTTGTCGCTCTTGCCGCCGATGGTGATCGTGGCGGACTTGGAGGCGTCGGACTGCCAGGTGCATGCCTGCGCGGTGCAGCGGTTCGCAGGGGCGCGGCGGAAGTCGAGCAGTGCGAACGTCTCGCCGTCCGCCGGCACGGCGTACGTGACCGTGCCGTCGGTCAGCTTGGTTTTGACGGCCTTGGGATGGTCGAGCACGGCCAGCGACGTGTCGTAGGCGTGGACGGTGGGCGTATCGTTGCCGGCCGCCGGGAACGTGGTCGCTGCGGCGTTGCCGGACGATGTGCCGTCGCCCGATGCACTGCCATCCGACGTGCCGTCGCCCGACGAGCCGGATTCGCTCGTGCCCGACGATGCCGGCGAACCATCGGACGGCATGCCGTTGCATGCCCGCCCCTCGCACACCGTCTGGTTGGGGATGACGGTCATGCCGGATTCGAGTTTCGGCAGCGCTTTGGCCCATTGCGTCGTATCGTCCTTGAGCCGGTTGGCGGCCTTGCCGAACACCCGCTGCAATCGGCTTGCGGCATCGGGGGTGATGGACGGGTCCTTGTCGATGGCGATGACGTATCGCCCGTTGGACGAGGCGGCCTTGACCACGGCGTCGCCGCCGAGGTTGCTGGTCGCGTATCCGATGCGGATCGTGTGCGGCTTGCGAGCGTCGTCATTGTAGATGCATACGCCGGTGTCCGCCTTGTCGCCGGGGTCGGTGGCGGTCACCGTGTAGCCGAACGCCTTGGACATGGCTTTGTCGTCGCCGAGCAGGTTGCGGCACAGTTTCGGACTGTCCGGTCCCGCGGCGTGGACGATTGCGTTGAACCCGACTTTCTGCCCGGGCAGGATGATGAGGAACACGACGGCGAGTATCGCTGCGATGGCGAGCGCCACGACCGCGATGACTGTCCCGATGATGATGCGGCGTTTGCGCGTTCCGCCGGTCGCGGTGGGCTTCTTCTCCTTCTTGTTCGGCTTGCCGGGCTTTTTCACGGTTTTGGCTTTGCCGTGGTCATCGGCATGGGTGTTGCCGTCCGCGGCCGCGGCGGACGGCGCGGATGTGGCGACGGGTTGCGGCAATGGGACCGCGGGAGCCGGTGGCGTCACTGGTTGGGCGGACGCATGACCCGACGCCTGCGGCTGCGGCCGGTCCGGCATCGGTGGCAAGCCGGGCATCGGGACGGCGGCGGCAGCCGGCGATGATGATGGTGACGGCAACGGCGTTGCCGGCGTGTTCGGGCTCGGCGGTGCCGGAATGGCCGGAGCCGTCGGCGCGGCGGCCGTCACCGGTGTGCCGCAGAACGTGCAGAATCTGGCTCCCTGCTCCAGCACGTTGCCGCACTGCGCGCACGTCATCGCCGCATACGTCATCGTCTTGCCTTTCCCTCGCGGATTTGTTCGCACTATTATATGGATAATTAGTTACAAAACAGGCCTTTGTGCAACGCGGTTCGACACGTCGCGCAAAGGCCTGTCATCCTTGGGCCGGCATCCTGCCGGCTGAGGTGCGGCTACTTGGTCTCGCTCGCAGTGAGCATGGCCTTGGTGACCTGATCGTACAGGTCCTGGTAGCCTCCCGGCGTGGACGCGGGCAGCACCACGGTCTTCGTGTTGTTCGATTCGGAGAGCGAACGCATCACGTCGAGATACTGGTTGAACAGCACCACGTTGTTCACGTCGTTGATGTTCATGCCCACGGCCTGCAGGCTCTTGATCTGGTCGACGATGCCGTTGGCGATCTCACGGCGGTAGTTCGCCTGGCCCTCGCCCTGCAGGCGGGTCTTCTCGGCGTCGGCCGCGGCCTGCGTCTCGATCTGGATACGCTGGGCCTCTGCGCGCTGGCGGGTGGCCTCCTTCTCACGCTGGGCTGCGTTGATGGAGTCCATCGCGTTCTTGACCTGCGGGCTCGGGTCGATGGCGGTGATCAGGGTCTTGACGACCGTAAAACCGAAGCGGGCCATCTCGTTGCCGACGGTCTTCTGCACGTCGAACGCCACATCGTCCTTGCGCGCGAACGCGTCGTCGAGCGAGAGCGCGGGGATTGCGGAGCGCAGCGCATCCTCCATGTAGCTGCGCAGCTGCCCGGCCGGATCGCGCAGCTCATAGTATGCGGTGGCCACGTTCTCGGGGTTCACGCGGAACTGGGTGGAGGCGACGACCGTCACGAACACGTTGTCGAGCGTCTTGGTCTCCAGCTGCACGTTGAGCTGGGAGACGCGCATGTTGGTCTTCGTCGCGATGCGGTCCACGAACGGAATCTTCGCGTGGATGCCGGCGAACTGCACCTTGTTGAACTTGCCGAACCGTTCGATGATGTACGCCTGCTGCTGCGGCACGACGTAGATCGCCAGGCACAGCAGCCAGATCAGGATCAGCAGTACGACGGCGAGGAAAATGAGGAATCCCATTACCGTTCCCCCTTCTTTTGGTTGCGTCGCGTTCCACAGTGGACGCGGCTATTACCGAACCATGGTAGTCGAACCGCGGCCATGACGGGCGAAGCTCCACAAAGAATTCAACAACTGTTCGGCCGCACGGCCGCATCATGCCGCTTCACCTCGCCCCCACGACCGCAAACCCGCAACCACAAACCCACAACCACAAACCCACAACCACAAACCCACAACCACAAACCCACAACCACAAACCCACAACCACAAACCCACAACCACAAACCCACAACCCACGTGTCTGTCACAGCGGGTAGCTACCCGCTGTGACAGACACGACAGCGCGCGACCAGGCCATGCGCCGGCACGTCTCAGAACTGGATGTAGTCGACTTCCTCGTGCCGGCCGGTCTCCAGCCATCGGGCGAGGTCGGCGGGGCCGGCGAACACCATGGAGACGGACTGGGAGATCATCAGGTTGATGCGGTCGGTACCGCGCAGTCCCTCATAATAGCCGTACACCGGCTTGCCGAGCGCGTAGGCGAACCCGACCTCGAACATCGTGCCAGTGTCCTCGCCGCGCAGGTTGGCGATGACCGCGTCCGCGTCGCGGATGCCCTGCACGTCGTCGGCGAAACAGCCCTCGGGTCCCACTTCGGCGATGTCGGAGGCGAACCGCGGCTTGAACAGCCGCTTGCCGTGCCCCTCCAGCACGGCTTCCAACCGCTCCATGCTCGCCACCTGCTCGTCGTCGAAAAACGGCCCCGCCACATAGAAATCAACACTCACGATGACCCATTATGCCCGTTTCCGCCGGTTGATGGTGCGTAATGCCCGGTTTCGGCACACCAAACCGGGCATTACGCACCATCAATCGGCGTCCAGCGTCCGCACGATGTCGCCGACACGGATCATATCGACGTCACGTTCGCCGAAGGCCTGCCGCTCGTAGGTCAGGTCGATGCCGTGGTCGTTTGCGTACCCGATCACCCGGCGCGCAAGGTCGGCCGTCTCGCCGGCACGGTTCAGCGCACGCCCTCGCAGCAACACCCGTTGCAGCATCGGCCGCAGCGACTTGACCAGCTTGTAATGGTCCGACTTGACCTTCACCATCCAGCCGTCGGCGAAATACAGCACGACGCCCTCCCTGTCGGTTCGCCGCGCGTCGGCGATGGCCTGCGCCACGTCTGCCGCGTCATGGCAGACCGCCACCACCTGCGGCCGCGCGAAACCGCCGGCGGCGGCGAACCGCGGCTCATGAGCGGCGTCGATGGCGAACGTCTCCTGGTTGCGGATCAGATGCAGCAGCCGCAACCCAGACCCGTCATAGCCGACGATATGCCGGTCGGACTGCATGTCGAGCACCTCGAACGCGGCGGTCACATCCCAGTCATGCAGCATTTGCCACAGCTGCTCCCGCACCTGCGCGTCGGCGGGGAACAGCCGCTCGATCAGCGCCGAATAGTCGGTCTGGCCGGACTTCGACCAGAACCGGAACCGTCCCGGCTCCCCGGCCGCCCCGACCAGCCCCAGGAAGCCGTTCTCCTTGCGCTCCACGCGCACGGGGAACGCGCCGGGGTGCTCGTCGCCGTAGGCGACCACCCGGTCGTATCGCGTCGCCTCGGTCTCGTCCACGGCGAAGAACTTCTCGAACCCGCGCTGCACCACGCGCCCGTCGCCGTCCACGAACAGTCCCCGGGCGTTGACGGTCCGCTCGTTCCACCGCCCCTTCAGAAACGCGTCGCGCGTGAAGTTGCAGACGAACACGTCCGCCTCCCCGCGCACCGGCGTCACCCGGACGTCCGGATCGGCGCGCATGCGTTCCAGCAGGTTGCCGCCGAGTCCGCCGCCGTCGAGAGGCCGGAACATCACATCGTGGAATCGCTTCCACGACGAACGGATGTAGTCCTCCGGCACACGCTTGCCGTCGGGGCGTGCCGCGTTGCGGCGCAGCAACTCATCAAGCGGCACGTCGAAGTCGCGCGTCTCCCACAACGCCCCGTGCGCCTCGGCCAGACGCACCAGATCCTTCGCATATTGCGGGTTCGCATGCTGGGCGTCGGCCACGACGTCCCAGCCGGCGTCGAGCGCGTCGGCCACCATGTGCCGCCCCATGGCCACCACCATGGCCTCGAATCCGCTGCCGCGCGTCGCACGCATGCGGTCGCGGCGTTCCGGCGAACCGGCGATCATGAGACGGATCTCGTCAAGCGAGATCACGCAGTGCGGCCACGTGTTGGCCGGGTCCAGCGCCCATGCCCGCGCCCAAGTGGACTTGCCGGCCGCCGGCAGTCCACGCAGAATGATGAGCTTCGCCATCGTCGTCTGCTCCTTTCCTGTGTTGTTTCTTCGTTGCCGCTTCTGGCGGCCGCCGCCCGCGGCGCTCAGCGCGAGGGCATGTCGAGACGATTGCGTTCCGTCACGCCGTCGCCGTCGCCGCCGGTCCGGGCCGTTTCGCGGAACCATGCGGCGACCTGATCGGCCGACACCGGCGTCAGGTTCCATGCGTCAAGGCCGACGTTGAGCGACTCCGGGCGCGCGCCCTCCGGCGTGAGCTGGTGCGTGTGCCCGTACAGCAGCCGGCGGCCGTCGAAAGGCAGCGCCTGGTCGTGGAACCGTACGGCGTCGTCGGGCCATCCGTACGCCAGATCCTCCCGGTACGGGAAATGCGACAGGTTGACGGTCTCAAGGTCGTCCGGCCGCGCGGCGTCAAGGCCGGGCAGGTCGACCGTGTCGTTCGGCTCGATGCTCTCGAACAGGTTGAGCGCCGGCCTGTTGGCCATCCACCAGTCGTCGTGGTTGCCGATCACGGCGTGCAGGTGCCGGCATTGCAGCTGCCGCAGGCAGTCCTTGAGATGCTTCACGGACGTGCGGAAGCCGATGTCGCCGAGGATCCACAGCTCGTCGTCCGGCCCGACTGCGGCGTTGATGGACGCCACGACCGCCGCGTCGTGCGCGTCGGTGTCGGCCGCCGTGCGGAACGTGAGCCGTGAGTCGTCCTCGACGGTCTGCCTGACCCAATCCTCGGCCGCCTTACGACCTTGGTCGTGCAGCAGCCGCAGGTATTCGCCGCGGCCGGGGTCGAACGTGGTGAATCCGCGCAGCGCGGAGACGAGCGGATGCCCGAAATGCGTGTCTGTGGTGAAATACTTCATCGTGGTCTCTTTTCTGTTGATGCTGTCGATTCGACGCTGCCGATAGTGCCGATGAGGTCCGCAATGACGCCGAATCATGGGAGATGGCAGGGCCGGAGGCTGAATTGCGGGGGTCTCCGGACATGCCGGCTGATGTTCGGCGCACGGAGTTCAGATGGTTGTTATGCTGTTATGCCTGCAGTCCGGGCTGTCGAAGCCGATACAGCCCTTCCGTAAGGGCTTCACACTGGACGAAGGTATGCTCGAGGAGCGTGTGCAGCACTTTCTGCACACGTTGCGCGGGGCTTGCGAACCCGCGTTTGCCGGACATACCACTCTGCACCATAATGGTCGCCAGTGTAACCGGCGCACGCCGCCGCGTCAAATCCGAGAGACCGGCATATTCTCTGCCAAGGATGCGACAATCCCGTCGTGGCGTCCGCGGCATCTCGCGGTACCGGCACGAAGAAGGCGCGCTGCGCGCAGCCGCTCCACCGTGTTGGTACGCGGGCGGAAAAACGGCGAAAAAACGCGTCGCGTCCCAATGCCCATTGGTACTCAAGACAATGTGACCGATTACAAAGGCTCGCATCCCACAATATCGTGGGACGCGAACGCCCAAACCGACGATATGCGTCTCACGTCCCAATACCAGTTGGGACGCGAGCCCGAAAACCGCGGATTCCGCCTCGCGTCCCAACCATCATCGAAACTCACGCGCAAACCCCGCCAATACGGCCTCTGACCGCGGCGATTTCATGGACATGCGACCATCCCCGCAACCGCTAACGGAAGACCTATACGCCGCAGGCTCCGCGACACGGACCACTAACCCGGCCCATCGCCACCGTCGCTCACCCCACGGTGTTGCCGTAGATCTGGGCCTGCAGATCCTTGCGCGCGGCCTCCAGCTTGGTGATGTCGCCAAGCAGGGTGAGTTTCTCGGTGCCGTCCGGCAGGCTGACCATGCGTCGTTTCGCCGCCGCGATGCGACGCATGTAACCCATGTCGAGCAGTCTGGCAAGCAGCTCGGCGGCATACTGGGTCTCGGCGGGGCTGGCCGGCCGCAGCTGGACGGCCGCCGCGTTCTGCACGCCCTGAGTGCCGCCGGCGACCGCCCGGTCCTGTTCGGACGGCGGCAGGGGCAGCGGCAGCACGGCCAGTTCGTTGATGACTGGCGCGAGCACCATGCCGCCGGCCTTGTTAAGGTTGTGCAGCCACAATCCCTGCGCCGTGGTCTCGGGAGGCAGCCCGCCCGCCGCCTCGATGGCCTGGAACAACGCCCGGAACACCGGTGCCGTGAACGAGTCGGCGTCGAGCCTCGCGAACATGGTACGGTCGATGGCCCGCGGAATCTGGATGAGCGTGGCCATGAACTGCTGTTCGCAGATGAACACCGCGTCGTCGATGCGGAAGTACGACTGTTCGGTGGCGTCCCGACGTTCCAGCGCCCGGCGCAGCGCCGGGTTCTCGTACGGGTTCGCGTTCTCGCCGCGCATGCCGCCGGCCGGCCCGGCCCCCATGCCGGGCTCGCCGCCCGCGTTGAAGCGTCGCCGCTGCGCGTAGGCGTCCTCGTCGCGCACGTGCAGCTGGCTGTGGGCCGCACGCACCTCGCGCTGCATGATGTCGAGGTCCACGCCGATGCGCCGCGTGGCCTTGCGCGCGTACAGGTCGCGCTGCGAACGGTCGCGGATCTGGGCGATCAGCGGGGCGACGGCCTTCACCGCCCCCATCTGGCCGGTCGTGTACGCGGTGTCGAACCGCCCGATCGCCGCGTCGATCACGAAATCGTAGAGCGGCCGGGCGTGTTCGATCAGCGAGCGCACCGCCTGGTCGCCGCGGTTGATGCGCAGGTCGCAGGGGTCGAGGTTGTCGTCGGCGACGGCCACGAACGTCTGCGACAGGAACGTGGCGTCCAGTCCGAACGCATGCAATGCGGCCTTCTGGCCGGCCGCGTCGCCGTCGAACGTGAACACGATGCGCGAGCTGAGCGGCTGGCCGGGCACGTTGAGCGGGCCGACCAGCTGCACGGCGCCCAGAGAGTCGTCGGCGACGAGACGGCGCACGATCTTCGCGTGCTCCGCGCCGAACGCGGTGCCGCAAGTGGCCACCGCGGTGTCGATGCCGGCCAGGTGCATGGCCATCACGTCCGTGTACCCTTCGACGATCACGACCTGCCGTTTCTTGACGATGGCGGATTTGGCGAGGTCGATGCCGTACAGCACCTGCGTCTTGCGGTACAGCTGCGTGTCGGGCGTGTTGATGTATTTCGCGGCGATCTGGTCGTCGTCGTACAGTTTGCGCGCGCCGAAGCCGAGCGTGCGGCCGGTCGAATCGCGGATCGGCCAGGTGACGCGCCCGCGGAAGTAGTCGTAGACGCCGCGTGCGCCGCGTCTGGCGAGGCCGGCGTCGAGCATCTCCTGCTGGGTGAACCCTTTGGAGGCGAGGTAGCGCACCAGATTGTCCCAGCCTTGCGGCGCGTAGCCGCAGCCGAACCGTTCGCAGTCGGCGCGGGTGAAGTTGCGGCCGCCGAGCAGCTTGCGTGCGGCGAGCGCCTCCTTGGCCATGATCTGCGAGGTGAAGAAACGTTGCGCCTCCTCGTTCGCCTCGATGAGCCGGGCGCGTTTCGAGCCTGAATGCTCGACCTTGCCGGTGGCGTTGTCGTAGTGCAGTTCGATGTGGTACCGGTCGGCGAGCAGTTCGACGGCCTCACGGAAGTCGATGTTCTCCTGCTGCTCGACGTATCCGAACACGTCGCCGCCGAGGCCGCAGCCGAAGCAGTGCCATACGCCGAGCGCGGGCCTGACGGAGAAGCTCGGCGTCTTCTCGTCGTGGAACGGGCACAGGCCGACGAACGTGCCGGTCCCCGAGGGCTTGAGCGTCACGCTTGCGGATACGATGTCATACAGGTCCGCGGCGGCGCGAACCTTCTCCACGTCTTCCTTTGCGATCATTCCAGCCATAACGCACCAGTGTATCGTCAGCCATGCCGCGGTTCGGCCGTCAGCGTGACAGCCGGCGCGCGACCTGCCACGGCGCGCGGCCGTCGCCTCAGCACAGGATCGAGTGCATGGCGAGCGCCGAGCCGTCGGTCAGCGACGCCACCTGGTCGACGGCGACGCGCAGGCGTTCGGCATCGCTCGCCGCCTCGTTCCAGTCATCGAGGAACACGTCCTCCAGCGCGTCGGAGGGGCGCGGCGAGTCGGACATGAGCACGTCGATGAGGTCGGTGACGATGCGCCGCTCCTCCCGGTGCATCGGCTCGCGTTCGCCGGGGGCCATGACGAAGTGCACGGCGATGCCTTTGAGCGCGACGATCTCGTAGGCCGTGCAATCTGGGATCACCACGTTCGCCGAGTACCGGGTGAGAGGCCCTGTGCCGTACACGTCGCGCGTGGCCTGTTCGACCGACCATGCGAACCGGCCGATCAGGTCGGAGGTGATGTTCTTGAGCTGGGCGAGCGCCCGGCGCGACCCGTTGAAATGCTCGGGGAACAGCCGGTCGCGTTTGAGTCTGGCGAAGGCGTCCACCAGGGCGTCGGCGTTCCATTTCGTCCCGTACCAGGCGCGCGTGTCGTCGACGATGCGGTCGATCACGCGGGCATCGTCGAGCGCGATCGGGTTGAAGGCGCCGGTGGCGATGGAGTCCTCGACGTCGTGCACCGAGTAGGCGATGTCGTCGGCGAGGTCCATGATCTGGCATTCCATCGGCTTGGCGGTCGTCTTGGGGGCGGCTGCCTTGAGCCAGCGGAACACCGCCGTGTCGTCCGGGTAGACGCAGAATTTGCGGCTTCGCTCCCCTTTGGGATGCTGGTCGGCTTCGGCGAGGGTCCATGGGTATTTGACGGCGGCGTCCAGAGACGCGCGGGTGAGGTTGACGCCGGCGGAGCGGCCGTCCGGATGGAAGACCTTGGGTTCGAGCCGGGTAAGCAGCCGTAGCGTCTGCGCATTGCCTTCGAATCCGCCGATGTCGGCGGCGATGTCGGCGAGCGCCCGTTCGCCGTTGTGTCCGAACGGCGGGTGGCCGAGGTCGTGGGCGAGGCATGCGCAGTCCACGACGTCGGGGTCGCAGCCAAGCATTTTGGCGATCTGCCTGCCGATCTGCGCGACCTCCAGCGTGTGCGTGAGCCGGGTGCGCGCGAAGTCGTCGGTTCCGGCGACGAGGATCTGGCTTTTCGCGCCGAGCCGCCGTAACGCGGACGAGTGGATGAGTCTGGCCCGGTCGCGTTCGAAGGCGGTGCGAGATTTGGATTTGGGCGGCTCGGGCGCCCAGCGTTCCTCGTCGGATGCGGTGTACCCTTCGCCCGCGGGAATGCGCTCGGGGACCGTGGCCGTGCGACCGGTCAGACCGGCCGGCGGGGCTGCCATGCCGCCCTGCGGCCGCCCGGAAGGCGTGGCACCGGCATTCTTGCCGCTGATATTCCCGCCGTCGGCATCTCCACTGTCAGCGTCCCCTCCGCCGAGACCTTCCAAGACCGGCTGTTGCGTCTGCTCTTCAGGATTGTCGTACTGCTGCATGCCCGTCACCCCCTTGGCATCCCAGCGTACCAGCAGTTCCCGAGGCCGCGCTGCGATGGCGTCTGTCGGCTTTGTCGGCCGCTTCGGATGGGTTTTACGAATACTGCGGATCCGAACGGATCGAGTGGAACACCGGACCGTGGATGGTCTGATAGTAGAGCAGCAGCACCCGTTTTCCGGGAGTCCGGTCGAGCGCCCGACCGATGCGATCGCCCGGATCAAGCTCCCCGCCCGGACATTCGCCGCTGTCGAAGCGGATCTGCTTGCCGTTCGCGTCGAACACGATGGTGCATTCCTGATGGGTCCCTTCATCGTATTCTTCAGTGTTCTTCTCGGTGCGCTGTTCGATGCGCGGGCGTGCGACCGAGACGCTCACGGGGCCATTGATGACAGCGATGATGTCGCTGCCGCCCCAGATCAGCCCATAGCCGATGGCGACAATGGCGATCAGCGTCAGCAAGGGGCTGCCTTGCTTCCGGGCGTCGAGCCATCGGGCCATGGCGCCGCGAGGACGTCGGACGCCATCACGCGTATGGGTGGGCACCGGTTTCCGCGGCGTCGTGCGCCGACGGTCAACAAGCCTCCCGACGCATATGCGGTAAGCGATATATGCCGCGCCTGCGATGAGGTATGCGAGTTCGATGGGGATGAGGAACATCATGGGATCGTCGTCGTGCGTCCCGTTCGTCGTGTTGATCATGAACGGCAGCAGGACCGCCATGAACGCTATGGTCAAGCCGCACAGGCCGAGGATGCCTCCGAGCAGCACGCCGAGCACGCTGCCTATTCCCCGCAACAGCGTCATGCCGATGCCGCGATGCGCGGGCGGCGTCCCGGGTGCAGGCTCGGCTGCGTCAGTAGGTTCGGCGAGCGCATCGCAGTCCGCGTCCCCACCGTCGTTGTTCTCGCCATCGGCGTCGAAACCTTCCATGATCGGCCGTTGCGTTCGCCCCTCACCATCGTCGTAGTCCTGCATGACCGTCACCCCCTGAAACCCCAGCATACCCGCGGCAAACGAACACGCCCCTTCCGCAAGATGCACATTCTGCATCTTAAGAAGTCCGGAAGCCGGATTGTGCGCCTTAAGGTACACAATCCATCACCTTTCTCCATATCTCCTTTACAAATTTCCCCTCAAGGTGCACATTGTGCATCTTGAGGGGAAAAGGAAAACGGAACAGGAATGAACTGAGCCGGCCGGCGTGCGAACAGCCCTGCGGTCCTGCAACCGCCGCCTACAGCAGCGTTGCCGGATCCAGCTTCGCCAGGTCGTCGGCGGGCAGCACGTCGGCGGCGTGCAGGTAGAGCCTCGGGATGCGGTTGCGCAGGCAGGTGAAGATCTCGTAGCTGATCGTGTCGGCCGCGCGCGCCCAGTCGTCGGCGGTCGGCTCGGCGAAGTCCTCGCCGCGCCCCGGTCCGAACAGTTCGACCGTGTCGCCCTCGTGCACGCCCAGCTCGTCGCAGGAGCCGTGCAGGTCGAGCATGAACTGGTCCATGCACACGCGTCCGGAGACGCGGTACAGGCGCGGCCCCTCCGTGGTCATCACGCGCACCGGACCTCCCTGCTTCTCTACATGCTTGGCGCCCTGCATGTCGAAGCCGGACGCGGAACGGTGGATGCCGTCCGCGTAGCCGAGAGGCACGATCGCGGTGGACGTGTCGTCGGGGGTCAGGTAGGTGCGCCCGTAGGAGATGCCGTGACCGGCGGCGATGTGCTTGACCGTGCCCAGCTGCGCCTGCAGGGTCATGGCCGGCTTCAGATGCCAGTCGCGCGGCGTGCCCATGGCCGGGTCCGGCTCGTAGCCGTACAGGCCGATGCCCGGGCGGGTGAGCTCGAAGTGGATCTCAGGGCGGTCGAGCGTGGCCGCGGTGTTGGCGAGATGCCGGATCTCGGGGGCGATGCCTGCGGCCTCCATGCGGGCGGTGAACGCCTTGAAGTTCTCGATCTGACGGTCGGTGGAGGCGACGAATTCGGGCACGTCCGGCGAGTCGGCGACCGCCAGGTGGCTCCACTGGCCGACGATGTGCAGCACGCCTTCATGCGCGAGCGGCACCAGCCGGGCGAGCGCCTCGTCGAACGACTCCTCGGTGAAGCCGTTGCGGCCGAATCCGGAGTCCACCTTCACGTGCACGCGGGCGGTGCGGCCGAGCCGGCGCGCGGCGGCGGCCACGCCTTCGATGCCGGGCAGTGAGCCGACCGAGATGTCGATGTCGTTGGCGATGAGCTCGTCGAACGGCACGTCGGTGCCGTTGTAGACCCAGGTGATGATGTGGCAACGGTCCGGGCCGATGCCGAGCTTGCGCAGCAGCAGCGCCTCATGCGCCTGCGCGGTGCCCAGCCAGGTCGCGCCTCCCGCAAGCGCCGCCAGCGCGGACGGCAGCAGGCCATGGCCGTAGGCGTCCGCCTTGACGACGCCCATCACCGCGGTCCCGGAGTTCGGGCCGCCGACCACGTCGACGAGATGACGCATGTTGTCGCGCAGGGCGGCGAGGTCCACGATCGCCTGGGCCGGATACCTGCGGCGCGCGGCCTTATAGTTGGCCTCGCCCTGCGGGGATGAGAACTGCAATTCAGGTGCTGCATTCAAAGTCATGCCCACCATTGTGGCGCGCCGCGATGACGAATCCGCGCCCATGCGCCGCAACCGTCCGAATTCCATCGCAATCGTCACAAATCCGGCATGCCCCGCACGCTGAAACGTCCATATCGTGCCGGTTTTCCCACTACGTGAAACGATTCGCCCGGCCGCGCGCCGTTTGTCCACGGCAAGGCCATACACTTGCGCAATATCCGACGGGCCTTGACATGTCGCCCGCGGATTTCTGATTCCCGGCGTTGAGGCGTGCCGGGGTCCCGGAATGCCGTCCGGTCCAGCCCATATCCAATCCGTCATTGAGAGAAGACTCATGGATCTTTTTCGCAAGAAATCGGTGGATCAGCTGGTCGCTGAATCCACTCCATTGAAGCGCACGATGCGCACGTTCGACCTGACGATGCTCGGCATCGGCGCGATCATCGGCACCGGCATCTTCGTGCTGACCGGCAAGGGTGCGCTCACCGCCGGCCCCGCGCTCACCCTCTCGTTCCTGCTGGCCGCCATCTGCTGCGGTTTCGCCGGCCTGTGCTACGCGGAGTTCGCGTCGATGGCGCCCGTGTCCGGCTCCGCATACTCGTACGCCTATCTGGCGTTCGGCGAACTAATCGCGTTCATGATCGGCTGGGACCTGATCCTGGAGTATGCGTTGCAGGCGGCGACCGTGTCCGCCGGGTGGTCCGGGTATTTCAACAAGCTGCTGGCCGGGTTCGGCCTGCAGCTGCCGGTCGAGCTGACCGCCGCGTACGGCACGAACCCTGATGTGACCACGTATTTCAACCTGCCCGGCTTCGTGATCGTGCTGCTCATCACCTGGGTGCTGTCGATCGGCATCAACCAGACGAAGCGGACGAACGACATCATGGTGATGATCAAGCTGGCGATCATCGTGCTGTTCATCGTGTGCGTGATCTGGTATGTGAACCCGTCGAACTGGCAGCCGTTCGCCCCGTACGGCGTGTACACGTTCCAGCCGGGTTCGACGCAGCCGTACGGCATCGTGCCTGCCGCGTCGATCGTGTTCTTCAGCTTCATCGGCTTCGACGCGGTCTCGTCGTCTGCCGAGGAGACGGTCGAACCGAACAAGACGCTGCCTAAGGGCATCCTGTATTCGTTGATCGTGTCGACGGTGCTGTACATCGTGATGACGCTGATCATGACCGGTGTGGTGCCGTACGACCAGTTCGCCGAGTTCATCGACGCTCCGGTGGCGGGCGTGATCATCAAGACCGGCATGAACTGGCTTGCGGTGATCGTCAACCTCGGCGCGCTGATCGGCATGACCACGGTGATGCTCGTGCAGCTGTACGGACAGTCGCGCATCTGCTATGCGATGAGCCGTGACGGCCTGTTCCCGAAGTTCTTCGGCGAAGTGCACGGCAAGTACCTTACGCCGTTCAAGGGCACGTGGTTCTTCGGCCTGCTGACCGCGTTCGCCGGCGGTTTCATCAACATCAACGTGCTGTTCGAGCTGGTGAACATCGGCACGTTGAGCGCGTTCATCATCGTCTCGGCCGGCGTGCTGTGGATGCGGCACACGCAGCCGGACGCGCACCGCGGCTTCCGCGCCCCGGGCGTGCCGGTCACGCCGATCCTGTCGATCCTGTTCTGCCTGGTGCTCATCGCCGGCCTCAACTGGGAGACGTGGGTGCGTTTCGCCGTCTGGTTCGGCCTTGGCCTGCTGGTCTACTTCGGCTACGCTCGCAAGCGTTCCAAGCTGAACGAGACGGTCCAGGCGTAACGGCCGCACGCACAAACTATATACGGACTTGGCCCCCTCGGCTGAACTGCACCCCGATTGTTGGACTGCGATAATGCAGATTCGATGATTGGAGGTGCGGTTTCTCATGTGTGGGGATCGCAGGCGTCATTACGACGACGGTTTCATGAGGAAGGTCGCGGACCTGAT
>NZ_WBVT01000029.1 GCF_009193355.1 Bifidobacterium leontopitheci | reverse complement strand
CTGGAACACCAAACGACGCCAGGAACGGCTGGGGGGACTGACCCCGGAGGAATTCCGGGACACGTTCCCCACAGCCCGGTCTGGTACCCTTTAATAAACCACGTCCAACTTTTGGGGCGCAGTTCACACCGGGGAGCCAGAGTTCACGTTGGATGCCATCATGGTTCCTTTCAATGGCCCGCCCCACACCGGGGAGCCAGAGGCAACGAACGACGTTACAGCGAACAAAGCCATGCCACGCACCGGCCGGCCGGCACCGAACCGAGAAAACGGCCCGCCTGGCGATGCATTCCGGAATCGTAGGGCATCCCCGTCACACAACAAGCGTTTGTAAGCGCTTGAAACAACGATATAAGCGTTTACAAAGCACACGCTACCCAGCCCAATGCCCTACGATTCCGGAATAGCGCCCGTAGCAAGCCAAAACTGCGCCAACATCAATCAGCGACACGCTTGGAGCGGCCTCGACCCGTCCCATCACGCCGAATAGCGACGATCACACCCCGAATACACCCGAGCCTCGCTCCACTGAGAGCGTAGAACCGCACCGAACACGCCCGAATGAGCGCGAAGCCCTTCACCGCGAAGCGCACCGTCGATGTAACGCGGCCCGGACACGCCTGGATGCCGCACCAAGACGACCGTGTTATCATGACCACTCGGGTACCCTTGCTCGGATACTCACGGCGACCTGTGTAATTTGACCGTTTGCAGGTCGCCTTTTTCGTTATGGCGCACAGACGACGTGCAACAGCCATCACATGCGCCATGCCCGAACGCAACCATATACCGTCACCCTGCTCGCCCTTGCAGCGTGACGCACATCCGAAACTCCTTGAAAACACTGGGATTCGAGGGAAGTGTCACTCTGCAGGGGCGAGCAGGGTGACGTGAGGCACGCAGTGCGCATCAGGCAACACGCCGGAGACCTGCCGTACGGCCATTTTACGACCAGGACCCGCCGGCCCCAGAAGGAAATGGATGCGCAACGGCCTTTCGCGGTCACCTGCAAACAGGACCCGCCGGGTCGTGATCACGGGGGCGCGCAACGGCCTTTCTGCGGTCGTTTTCCACTAGGAGACGACATCTCCTAGTCACGAAAGGCCGCCAGCAGGACGATTTGCGTCCGTTTGCGAATAGAACCCGGCAAATCTTGGCCGAAAACGGACGCCGAACGACCGATTCGCGTCCGTTTGCAACCAGGATCCGGCAAGTCCTAGTGGGAAACGGTCGCTAACGCCCCCAGACAGTCGAAGCCGCCGAGGGAGAACAGGCATATCACCGAAGCCACCACGCAACCAATGCTCCACGCTCCTCGATACGCGCAGAGGGACGATCAATCCGGACTCCACACCCCGACCCCCCGCATCCCGGCGAACTGTTCGCGTATTTCCACGGGATTTTCAGTCAAGCGCATCGTTGTGCCAAGCATCGGGCGCTTATATGGATGTCAACGACGGAAGGAACGCAATCCACTGGGAGAACGGTCCGGAAGCCGACATAACTGAACCCCTTCTTCTCTTCTCCTTTCTCTGTTGAAGCCCGGCCCAACCCGCCGGGCTTTTCTCTTGTCCGCAGCGCAATAACATATGGGAAACGCCCCCGCGACCCGCAATCCGCGGCGGACACAGCGGGAGACGCACCCCGGGAGCGACAGTGCGTCGGCATGAGGGCGCGGGCAGCGACCGCTGACGGCCACCGCCCACGCCGCACAAATCAGTCAGTGGCTGCCGATGCCGCAGGCGCCGACCGGCACCGGCGCGTCGTCAGCGGTCAAGACCGATGCGGGTGACAATGCGGGACGAGACGTCCCCGCCCGACCCGCCGTCGAACGCGACGACAGGTGAATCGTCGGTCCGAACTTCAGCGCGAGATGCGGCACGGCAGGCGCAGCCGCCAGGCCAGCTGCCGCGGCAGCGGCGGAGCCGGCAGGAGATCCGAACCGAACCGTCGTCACCTTGCCTGAGCCAGACACCCCGCAGGCGCCCACCGGCACCGGCGCATCATCGGCGGCAATGGACGCCGCTGTGCCGAGTCCAAGACTTGCCGGCGACACAGGCACTGCGCCAGAGCCCTGACCGGCGCCTGCAGCGACGCCCACGGCACCCGCGGCGCCGCCAGTGATACCGCCTGCGACACCCCTGCCGAAAACGACCGCGCCGGCAGCACCAGCCCCGGCCTGCCCGGCCGACGCAGCAGCGTCCGCAGCGACACCCACCGGCACCGACACAGCGCCGCCGCCAGCGCCACCGGACACGCCGGCCAAGGCGCCCACACCGGCCGAAGCGCCAACAACGCCCCTGCGGTGCCCGTGCCGCCCGACACCGGACCGCCGCACGGATCCGCCAGGCCGCACCGACCCGGCTCCCCCGGCCCGCGAGGCGCCACACGCCGCACGCCGCGCGGCCCGCAGCACGCCGTCGTCGAATTCGCCGGTCTGCCGCGCCACGACGGCCGCGCACGTGACCGCGGCGGACACGTTCGCCATCGTGCTCGGCATGCCGACGATGTTGCTCACCGGCACGAGCGGCACGAGCAGCTGCACCGGCAGCCCGACCGCGGTGAACACGGTCGTGGCCGTCACGATCGCGGTTCCCGGCACGCCCGCGGTGCCGATCGACGAAAGCAGCCCGATCAGCGCGAGCGCCGCGTACGCGCCCGGCCCATAGTCGAGCCCGAGGGCGTTAATGGTGAACACGGCCGACAGCATCGGCCACACGCCGGCGCATCCGGGCATGCCGATGGTGGTGCCGATCGGCGTGGTGAAGTTGGCCACGTCCGCGCCGACGCCGACCGTGCCGATCTGGCGGATGCTCAGCGGCAGCGTCGCCACGCTGGATTGCGTGGTGAATGCGGCGGCCTGCGCGGGCAGCACTGCTTTGAAGAACGCAATCGGCGAGACCTTGGCGACGAACTTGAGCAGCAGCCCGTTGACGACGAACGCCTGCACGAAGTTGAGCGCGAAGCCGAGCAGCAGGATGCCGAGCAGGGCGAGCAGCGCGTCGGCCTTCGACGTGGTGGCGGCCGTGGAGGTGGCGCCGAGCACGACCACCGCGTACGGGGTGAGTTCGACCACGTAGCCGACCGCCTTGTAGATCACGTCCTTCGTCTGCTCGAAGAACTTGCGTACGATGCTCACGTCGCGTCCGTCATGTGAGACGGCGACGATGGCGACGGCGAGCACGGTCGCGGTGATGATAATCGGCACCACGCGGTTGCCGGCCAAGTCGCCGAACAGGTTCTTCGGGAAGAAGTTGAGCACCACCTGGTCGAACGGCGCGGTCTGCGAGGTGAGGAAGCCGGCGGTGGAGGCGTCATCGGCGAGCTTGACGCCTTCGCCGATGCGCAGCGGTATGGCCACGGCCAGCGTCATCACGATGGCGATGAGGTTGGTGAGCAGCAGCCAGCCGACCGACCGCAGCCCGATGCTGCGCAGTTTTTTCAGCGACCCGACGTACGTGATGCTGGAGATGATCGACACGAAGATCAGCGGCGCGACGAGCGCGGTGATGAGGTTGATGTAGATGTTGCCCAGCAGGTTGAGCGAGTCCACCTGGCCGTTGAACACGAGGCTGAGCGCGATGCCGAGTCCGAGCGAGAGCACGGTGAGGATGCTGAAGTTGAGCTTGAACACGGTGCGCAGCAGCGCGACGAGCACGAACAGGCCGATGGTAGCGGCCCACACCGTCACGGCGGTCGGGTCAAGGTTGGCGAGCGGTCCGAGTGACATGAAGGCTCACCTCCGTGCGGCGAGGCTGCCGGCGAGGCGGCGACGCGCGAGCGTCAGCGCCGCCGCGGCCACGCCGAGCAGCAGCGCGGCCGTCGTCAGCGTCGCGACGTCGGCGCCGGTGCGGCTCAGCTGTTCGCCGCCGGCGGTCGTCACGATCCGCTTGCCGGCCGGCTTGCCGTCGTTCGCGGCGTCGCCGTCCGGCTGGGACGCACCCGGCTGGCCGCCAGGCTGACCATTGACAGGCTGATCATCACCAGACTGACCGCCGTCCTTGCCGTACGTGCCGGCCGTGAACTGGCTGTTCGCCTTGGCGAGCGCCACAACGGCCGCGTCGGTGCCGTCCTTGCCGTCGAGCGGCGCGTTCTTGACGAGCTTCGCCTTGGCGGCGGCGACCTGCGCCTTGTAGGCGTCGATCTGCTGCTGCGTGTAGCCGAGCGAGGACGTGTCGCCGGCGAGCTTCGCCTCGGCGGAGGCGACCTGGCCGCGCAGTTCGGTCAGCGAGAAGAAGTGGTCGGTCTGCGCGATGTAGGCGTCGCGGTCGTTGGTGACGGTGCGGCCGAAGTTCTTGGCCGGCTTGAGGTCGTCGCCCTGCAGGATGTACGGCTTGACGATGGTCGCGTCATCGTACGTGGTGCCGGCCCACGTGAGCATGTATTCGCGTGCGGTCGGCGTCGGCGTGGTGCCGACGTTGTACTTGGCTCCCTGATAGTCGACGACCTCGTCGGTGACGGGCCCTGCCGGCTGGTCGGTGCCGGCGAGCTGGGTCGTGTTGTCCTTGTCGTAGTGGAGCAGCAGCGGCACCTGCAGGCGGGTGGCGCCCACGCCCTTGGAGTCGACGATGCCGTGCGAGCCGTCCTCGGTGACGAGGTTCGGCAGGTAGGTGTTCACCAGGTGCGTGTACAGGTCGGCGAGCGGGTGTTCGCCGTTGTTGTAGCTGTCGCGGATGTGGAACGGCGAGTGCTTGCCGGACGTGTTGTCGAGGATCGTGTCGAACGTGTACACGTGCTTGACGCCGTACTTGCGGGCCTCCTGGTTCACGTAGCGGATGGTCGCGTACGTGTTGCCGCACCAGGTGGCGCCGAAGAAGACGTAGTGGCCGCCCGGCGACTGCAGAAGCTTCTCGAGCTCGCCGTAGGTGACGGAGACGAGGCTGATGTCGTCCTGTTCGCCGTCCTTGAAGACCGCCGCCTGGCCGTCCTGCTTGGCGTCCGTGTAGTACTTGACGTAGAAGTCGCCGTTGGTGCGCACGGCCGCGTTCTTCGCGGTGGAGAGCGTCTTGGTGACGTTCGCCTCGTCGGCGGTGGCGTCGGCGCCGGCGGATACGGCGAGCACCTTGCCGCCGGCCGCGTCCTTGTCGTAGGTGAACAGGGTCGGCAGGTCGACGACCTTAGACGCGTCCTTGCTTTGGATGGCGCCCAGGCCGAAGTCGTCGACGGTCTTCTGGAAGCGCGCCGCGAACTCCTTGACCGTGTTGGTCTTGTCGTTGACGTCGACGAGCGTGTCGGCGCCCGCGTTGTCGAGGTGCGGGTCGAAGTTGTACACCTTCTTGATGCCCTGCGCCTTGGCGGCCTTGTCGATGACGGGCAGTGCGCGCGTCACGTTCGCGTCCCACGTGCCGCCGATCAGGATCGCGTATTTGCCGGTGCCGTTGCGCAGGATGTCCTCGAGCCGCTCGAGCGTGATGTTCTCGAACACGTGGGTCTCCGGCAGGTTGGCGATGCCCGAGTAGTAGTCGAACGGCGTGTCCTCCTGGGCGGAGGCGTCCGGCGTGGCGGCGAGCGCGGGGCGCGCGGTGCCGGTGAGCGCGAATCCGGTGAGCGTCAGCGTGGCGGCCGCGAGCAGCGCCGTGGCTTTGGCGGCGAGACGGCCGACTGCACGGCTACTTGCGCGGCCGACTGTGCGGCCGTTGGGGGTCTGGTTGTGGTTGGTCATGGTTGGGTTCCCTTCTTCTTGTGGTTACTTGGCTTGGAATGACTGGGTTTGCGCGGTCTGGCCGGCGTCTGTCGCCGCTGTTGCCGACGGCACGGTTGCTGACGGCACGGTCGCTGACGGCACGGTCGCGTCGATGTCCTGGCCGTCGGATGCCGTTGCGTCCGCGGCGGCGGCTTGGAAGTCGAACGGCCGCGCGGCTTGGTATCCGTCGCCGGGCACGCCGTAGCCGACGCCCTGAGGCTGCAGGACCTGCGTTGCCGCGACGTCGACGGCGGTGAGCGGCTGCTCGGCGACGGTCGCCGTGTCCGCAAGCGTCGCGTCCGCAAGCGTCGCGTCCGTCGCGGACGTCACAGCGGATGCGGCCGGCGCGACGACGGCCACGTCAGCATCGGCGTACGCGGCCGGATCGGCGTCATCGTGCGCGTGGCCGCCACCGACCGTGGCGAGTGCGCGGCGACGGCGCACGATGATCGAGGCGACCGCCGTGCCGATGACGGCGAGCGCGAGAAACGCCCCGGCGGCGATGCGCAGCGTCGGATTGGTCTCCTGCGTGGTGCTGCCGACGGGCGCCGCCGTGACATCGGACTTCTCGTTGGCGGCATCGGCCGCGGAATCAGCGGCGGCATCGGAATCGTCGGTGGTGTCGGTGGTCGCGGCGTCGGTCTGGGCGGCCGCCTCGTCCTTCTTGGCGGTCGTGTCATCGTTCGCCGTGGTGGCGCCGGTGTCGGTCGCCGCGGCCTGGCTGTCGGTCGTCGCCGTGGAACCGGCCGCGGTGCCGGACTGCGTGGTCGTCTGCGGCGCGGCGGTCTGCGTGGACGCGGTGGCGCCGCTGTTGGCGTTGGCGGACGGCGCCGGCGTGGCGGAGGCCTGCGGCGCGGACTGCTGGGCGGGCTGCGACTGCTGTTTCGGCGCGGGCGTGGCCTGCTTCGCCGGCTGCTGCGCGGCTTCCTTCTTCTTGGCCTGCTCGGCCTTGTAGTTGGCGCAGTAGCTGTCGAACGCGGCCTTCTGCGCGGAGACGTCGATGCCGCCGCCCGGGTTGGAATCGTAGGCGGAGCCGCCGCTGGAGCAGCAGGCGACCGGATTGTAGTTCGTGGAGCACAGGTCGCACACGTCGCCGATGCCGTACGCCGTGCCCAGCGCGAGCTGCAGCCCGCCGACCGCTGCCGCGCCGGCGATCGTCGTCGCCAGCAGCACCTTGACTGTCCTGCGGCGCTTGGTTGTTGCCGTGTTCGTTGATGTTGATGTTGATGTTGATGTTGATGTTGACATGGATGCACTTCCCCTTCTGTCTGACTGTTTGAGTCGGCTGTCCGATCGGCTACTTAATCGGCTGCCTAAGCCGCTGCCCGACTCGACGATGATCGCCCCTCCTCTGTCACAGCGGGTAGCTACCCGCTGTGACAGAACTCGCGAAACCCCAGTGATTCCAACGATTCGGGACATTACGTCACAGCGGGTAGCTACCCGCTGTGACGGAGATGAGTGATGATGGGATGATGCTCGACGGGGCGAATCTCGACGTCGTTCGGCTGTTGTGGCCACAGCGAGGACGTTGTTGTGACATCGGTTCGTGAGAACGACCGTTGTCCCCAACACAACGCTTCTTCGGCAACCGCTGTCGCGAAGCCGCTTCCCGAAGTTGCCGCTCCCTCCGGCGCAAGAAATTACGGACGATAGGAGTGATTTCCGTAATTTCTTGCGCCGCAGCAAGGGAACAGTCGCCGCAACGGGAGTGCGGCACTCCGCGAGTCCCGGCATTCCTGCGTCACGCCGATTGCGCGAACACAGTGACGCTCGAACAGCCGGCCGTCCGGGGTGACAATGATGAAGCATCACGCAGCTCGTGCGAACACAGTGACGCAGCATCGAAATCCCTTGGAAACACTAGGATTCCGCACCCACGTCACCGCGCTCGGACGAGCACAGTGACGAACCGCCGAACCGTCCGTTTCCGCTGCCGCGGCAACCGATTCCGTGGCGAGCCCTGCGACGCCGACGCCGCCATCGTCTCATCTGCAGTTATGACTGGAAGCGGTCTTTCACCGCGCGAGCATGAGGAATGTCGCCGTCGGCTGCTCGAACCATGTGCCGGACTGCTGCGCCGGCCTGCTGACATCGGTGACGTGATACACCACGCCTCGAGAAACAACCTTCATAATGAACTCCTTGCTCGGATAACGGCGTCTGACCGGGACGCCCGCCCCGTGTGCCGGGGCTGGCCCGAGGGGCATCTTCGCGACTTCCCCCGAACGTTGAACCCATCGTAGGGCCGCTGCCCATGGCAACGCAAACCCACAGCTATACGTACTGCTTATGACCGTGTATCAGTCGTTGCCGTGCTCCCGCGCAACGCCCGCACGACACTCGCGGATATCACGGCGACCGCCAGCAACACGAGGTTGCCGACGATCAGCAGACGGTTCATCGTATACAGCAGCCATGCCACGAGCAGCACGTCCACGACGATCGCCGCCACGCATGCCGCGACCTGCACCGCCCGCGGCACACGGACCAGCCAGACCGGGGCGTCATCATCGTCACGGCGCACGACAGCAGCGGCGTCAGTGGCACCGTCAACGACGGCACCGTCATCGACTGCACCGCGGCGACCGGGCGAGGAACGCCGCAGGGGCCGGATGCTCGCGGCATCACCAGCGACGTCATCACCGGCGGCGTCATCACCAGCGACGTCATCACCAGCGACGTCATCATCAGTGACGTCATCATCAGCGACGTCATCACCAACGACGTCGCGGCGACCGTGAGCCGCACGCGCCGATGCCGCCGACACACCTGCATCGTCCGTACGACCATCCGCGTCACCGCCAACACCACCACTCAACGCGAGCCGCAATCCGGCGACCGCGACCAGCAGCTGCACCAGAACCACCAATATCGTCACGCTCGACGACACCGTTTTCGCCGGAACGCCGGCGATCAGCGGCACCTCAGCCACTATCAGCAGCACGGCGAGCAGCAGCGTCGGCGCGCCCGTGCGCGGCGAACGTGCGGCCAGCTCGCGTGGCAGCCAGCCGTCCACGGCGGCCGCGGCGACCGGATACGCGATCCAGCCGACGACCGCGTTCAGGGACGTCAGCAACGCGAACGCGGACACGGCGACCGTCAGCGCCGTGACCGCGGGAGCCGGCAGGAACGCGGCCAACGTCACCGACAGGTCCTGATTGGCGACGCGGCCGATCGGCAGCACGCCGGCGTCGACCAGACAGACCGCCGCATACAGCACGACCACGATCAGCAGCGCAGCCGCCATGGCGCGCGGCACCGTCCGGCGCGGTGCACGCGTGACGCTGGAATAGTTGGCGGCGACGGCGGCACCGTTCATCATGAACGCCATGTACACCGCGGCGAACGCGAACACGGCCGGCGAGCCGAGGAACGTGTCGGCTGTCAAATATCCGAGCCGCACGTGCGGTGCCAGCGCGGCGACGGCCACGCCCAAGGCGAGCGCGAGCACGGCGGTCATGACGAGCTGTGTCGCGGCGGCGGCACGGGCGCCGACCATGTGCAGCAACAGCACGGCGGCGACGAGCACGATGGCGACCAGCCTTGTAACCAGCGGCGGCAGGCCCAGCAGCTCGGCGGCCGACAGCGCGTAGGCGGTGACGTCGAACACGAGGAAGCACAGGATGTACGCAACGATGCCGCCTGCAGTGCGTGGCAGCAGCGTGGCGACCTGCTCGTATTGCCCGCCCGGCCAGTCGGCGGCGGCGCTGACCAGCAGCTGCGGGGCGAGCGCGAGCGCAGCTGCCAGACCGCCGGCAAGCGCGGCGATCCACAGGCCGGTACCGGTGATGCCGATGCCGATGCCTGCAAGCGACAGGACGCCCAGTCCGATGATGTTGCCGGCGGCGAGCGCCGTCAGCGACGCGGCGCCGAGGCCACGCGGCGACGCGGCGGGACTGGGGCGGCGCGGCGGCGTGTTGGAATCGTGTGGCGACGCAGCGGGATTGCGCGGCACGGCGGTGGAATTGCGCGATGGCATGCCACCCAGGCTGTGCGGTGGCGTAGCTGGCCGGCGTGACGACGTGGCGGGACTGCGCGATGGCGTGCCGCCTGACTTACGCGGCGCGAGTTGTCCGGTTGTGCTCATGGTTACCCCCCTCAATCGGCCGTGACAGACCGCGCGATGACGGCGGCCCCATCTGCGGCCGCCGTGATGGCTCTTTGATAGCTACTGAACCATGATTGGAAACCCGCATCGCCGCGACGTCATACCAATAATCTATGGCGGGCATCGCAGGCGGGGGGGCAAGGGGCGGGGTGCGAGCAGGAATGACGAAGGAGCATGACGCCAGCTGGTCATTCATGAAACCGAGGCCATCGCCTTTGGCCGAGACGCACGACGCCACAGCGAACAACGCCATGCCACGCGCCCACCAGCCAACGCCGATTCAAGAAAACGGCCTGCCTGGCGGCGCATTCCGGACTAGGCGGGCATCCCCGTCAAACAACAAGCGTTTGTAAGCGTTTAAAACAACGATATAAGCGTTTACAAAGTGCGTGTTACCCAACCCGATGCCCGCCTATTCCGGAATAGCGTCCAAGTCAAGCCAAATTCACCGCACTCAGCTGCTGATGAGGAACGCCTCGTTGCCGCGGGTGAAGTCGAGCACCGCGCCGGCGAGCTGCACGTGGGCAGTCAGGTCCGGGTCGTCGGCGAGCAGCCGTTCGGCCCGCTCGCGCGCGTCGGTGATGAGCTTCGCGTCCTTGACCACGCGCAGCAGCTTGAGGCTTGACTTGCCGCCGGACTGCGCGTCACCGAGCACGTCGCCAGCCCCGCGGAATTCCAAGTCGGCCTGCGCGATCTCGGCGCCGTCGAGCGTGCCCTGAATCACCTGCAGGCGCTGTTCGGCGGGGCTGCCCGGCTCGGCGCGCGAGATGAGGAACGCCCAGCTGTTCGTGCCGCCTCGCCCCACGCGGCCTCGCAGCTGATGCAGCTGCGACAGACCGTACCGGTCCGCGTCGAAGATCACGATGCAGCTGGCCTGCGGCACGTCCACGCCGACCTCGATGACCGTGGTCGCCACGAGCACCGGCGTCTCGCCGCTTGCGAACGCGGCCATGACCCGCTGCTTGGTCTCGTCATCGTCGCGTCCGGTCAACGTGGCGAACCGGACGCCCCGGAACTGCGGCAATGCGCTCAGCCTGCGATCGATCTCGCTCACGGCGTGCAGCGGCGGCCGCTGCGGAGCCGGTTCGCCGTCGTCACCGGCACCCGCCGACGACCCTCGACTGGCTGAGGTCGCAGCCGCACCCCCTGCCCCGCCTCGCGAGCCGGCCCGCGCGTAGGCGTCCGACTCGTCGTAGACGCCGATGTCAGGCCCGTCGACGTCGCCGGCCGACCGCGCCGAACCGCGCGCGCCGGCAGCCGCCTCATCGTCCGGCTCGTCCTCGTCGATGCGCGGGCAGACCACGTACGCGCGTTCGCCGGCGTCCACGCGCGAACGGATGAGCGCGAACATGCGCCCCATGGTCGCCCCGTCCGCCTCGGGCACGATGAACGTGCGGATCGGCTTGCGGCCGCCCGGCAGTTCGGTCAGCCACGAGATGTCGAGGTCGCCGAACCAGGTCATGGCGGCGGTGCGCGGGATCGGCGTGGCGGTCATCACCAGCAGGTGCGGCGCGAGTTCGGCCTTGCCGCGCAGGGATTCGCGTTGTTCGACGCCGAAGCGGTGCTGTTCGTCGATCACGGCGAGCGCCAGGTTCGGCGCTTGGAAGGTCTTGGAGAACGCGGCGTGCGTGGCGACGATGATGCAGGGCGTTCCGCTTGCGGCCATGGCCAGTGCGCGGCGTCGTGCGGCGAGTTTCATGCCGCCGGTCAGCAGGATGACCGGCACTGCGGTGGCGTTGTCGGAGTCGTCGGCGGTAACGGCACTGTCGGCCGTCCCCATGGTCTCCATCATGCGGCGGATCGTGTCGGCATGCTGTTCGGCGAGCACCTGCGTGGGCGCGACGAGCACCGCCTGCCGGCCGGAGCCGACCGCCTCGAGCATCGCGGCAACGGCGACGACTGTCTTGCCGGAGCCGACCTCGCCCTGCAGCAGCCGCTGCATCGGATAGTCGCGACTCATGTCGGCGGCGATGTCGTCGATCACCTCGCGCTGGCCACCGGTGAGCGGGAACGGCAGTGAGGCAATGAACCGGTCGCGCAGCGTGACGTCCGGGCACGGGTGGGCGTCCTGTTTGGCGGCGTGCCGGCGCGTCTCGAGCAGCGCGGTCTGCGAGACGAACGCCTCCTCGTACCGCAGCGTGTCGATGGCTCGTTTGAAATCCTTGGGGTCGCGCGGGTCATGGATCGCGCGGAACGCTTCCGCCCGGTGCATGAGCCGTCGCGCCGCGCGTACCGGCTCGGGCAGCACGTCCGGTATCGCGCGAGACAGTGCGGCGTCGGCAGGCGCACTGTCGTCGCCGTCTGACTGCTCCAGCGCCGTCAGACACTGCAGGATCGACTCGTGGATGTGCTCGCTGGAGATGCGCGAGGTCGCATGGTACACCGGACGCGGCCGGCTGACGCGGCGCAGCGCCTCGTCGACCGTATCGGCGTCGTATTTCAACGTGGACATGGTGACGACGCCGGGATTGTCCGCGTCGGCTGCGGCGGGCGCGACCGTCATCACGTCGGGGTGCGTGAACTGCAGCTGGCCGTTGAACTCGCTCGGCTCGCCGGCGACGACCACGGTGGAACCGTTGCGCAGCCGCATGCTCACCCAGTCGACGTACTGTTTCTTGTACGAGAAGAACACGAGACGCGCCACGGCTCCGGCGACGCGGCGGGATGCGGCGAAGTCGCTGTCGTCGACGATCGCCTCGAGACGATAGCCGCGGCGGGCGTTCATCGGCACGACTCTGAGGTTGCGCACGAGCGCGGCGAACGCCATGCGCTCGCCGGCGCGCGCCTCACGCAGCGCGCGCAACGGCACGGGATCGGTCACGCGGAACGGATAGTAGGTCAGTGCGTCGCCGACGCTGACGACGCCGAGGCTTTTCAGCGCGCCGACGCGGCGTTTGTTGGTCATCAGCGAGGAGAGCGGAGTCAGCCAGTTCACCGTCCGGCCGGCGGTCGGTGATGGCGACGTTGACGGCAGTGACGTCGGCGGCAGTGACGTCGGGTGCGACGATGATTGCGATGCCGGCTGTGACGCCGGTTTCGCAGTGGGTTGCGCTGTCGGATGTGCTGCCGACCGCTTGGCCGACCGCACTGCCGACTGCCCTGTCGATTGTGACGCCGATTGTGACTCCGATTGCACTGTCGATTGCTTGGTCGGCCGCTTGGTCGACCGCGACGCCGCGCCCAAAGCGGCCGCATCTGACCGCGACGCCGGCAACGGCGACTCGCCCGTCGATGTCCTAGTGTTCCTCGAAGTGCCCATAACCTGTCATTGTCCCCGCCCGAGCCGACTTTATCGGCCCCTAGCCAAAACTACGGCGCACCCTAGCCCCGGATCCGCCCTCCCCCGAGCACAGTGACGCGCGACTCGGACAGCGTGACGCGACACGCCCGGAATCAGACGCCCACCGCGTCACTCTGCTCGCCCTTGCACAGTGACGCAACCCGTGCACGGTGAGAGAACCCTGACCACGGTGATGTCGTTGAGCCGTAATATCGCGCGACCGGACGCGCCCCACACCGCGCACGCCCCGCGTTCGGGTAAAAAGAAACCCCGCAAGTCTTGCGACTCACGGGGTTTGCAAAGCGCTAGAGCGCGGTTCACGCGACCACACGCTGAACCTTGCCGGCCTTGAGGCACTTGACGCAGACGCGAACGCGGACGTTCTGGCCGTCAACGGTGGTACGAACCGGCTGGAGGTTCGGACGGAAGGTGCGCTTGTTGCGGATATGCGAGTGAGAAACGCTGTATCCGACCTGCGGACCCTTGCCGCACACTGCACAACGAGCTGCCATGATGGACTCCTTGGTATACCTTGATGTTCAAGTCTTCCTGTGTTCCAGCACGCAGGCTTGAACACACAACTTCACAATAATACCGCTCAATACATACAAACGCAAATCCAGCGTGTATCATACCGCCGCGCCACGCGCGTCCCGCCACACATCGCCGCATACCACGCTCCCACCATCATCCTCCGTGCGTATTGCCGCTCTCAGCAAGTCTTCATACAATCGCAGTACAGTCGGTTTGAATCGACATATCAAGGAGGATACGATGCTCGACTCGCTCGGCGCGCTGCTCGCGCGCAAACACGACACCCCGCATCCCACGGTCATTTCGCTGGGACAGGTGTGGGTGGACATCATGATGGACGTCAACGCCATGCCCAAGGCCGGCGGATTCGCCGTCTCGAACCACACCATGCCGTCGATCGGCGGCAGCTTCCGCGCGATGCACGCGGCCAGCCGCATGGGCGCTACGACCCGTCACGCCGGCATCATCGGCACAGGCCCGTGGGCGTCGATGATCCGCGACGCGTGCGCCGACGCAGGCATCGAGCACATCGGCCAGGACCGCATCGACGCGGATTCCGGGTTCCGTCTGGTGCTCAACGACGGCGAACGCAAGACGTTCATCGCCACCTACGGCGCGGAGGCGCAGGGCAACGAGACCACGTTCGACTGCGTGGAGCCGGGCGAGGGCGACGTCGTGCACATCAGCGGCAACACGCTGATGGACCACAGCGCGGCCGGCATCGACGCGTTCGTGGACCGCACGATCGCCGATCCGTCGCAGCGCGCGTACCGCATCGTGCTCAATCCGACGAACACGCTGCACATGGTCAGCGACCAGCTGCTGGAGGATCTGGTGTTGGCCCGGCCGATCTGGTCGTGCAACCGGCAGGAGGCGCGCACGCTGGCCGAACGGCTGGGCGTGAGTCTGGACGACACGATGTCGATGACCGTGGGCGGCGGCTTCGACGAGTCGATGAAATCGTTGTGCAGCCGGCTCGGCACCGCATTGCGCGCGCCGCTCGTGGTTCGCGCAGGCTCGCGCGGCGCTTGGGTGCGCACGCCCGGCGGCGACGTGGAATACGTTGCCGGATATCCGACCAAGGCGAAGCACACCCGGTCGGCCGGCGCCTGCCATACCGGCGCGATGTGCGCGCTGCTGGCACGCGGATGGTCGTTGCGCGACGCCGTGCAGATCGCGAACGCGGCGGCCTCGCTGGCGATCCAGCGGTCGGTCAACGGCGTGCCCGACTGCCCGGACTTCGACGAGGCGATCGCGCTGGTTGAGCGCACCGAGGATGTCGCACGCCGCAAAGCCGAGTGAGTGCGCGACATCCGGACGCGTCCGCGTTGTCCTGCGCTGCCGTCACTGTGCTCGCCCAAGCAGAGTGACGATATGGCGACCGCACCGTGACGCGCGCCACCGCACTCACCGCCGGGAAAATTCATGCGGCGTTCACTTGTGCGCCGCGTCGCGGGCGTCCGGCACCGTACGATGGTGAAGGACACCCGTTAGGAGCACACATGAACGACACAGCCACAGCGCCGACCGCCGAAGCGAAACTCACGTCCCGCGAGAAGAAGTGGATCATCTACGACGTCGGCAACTCCGCGTTCGTGCTGCTCTCCACCGCCGTCGTGCCGATCTACGCGAACTCGCTGATGCCCAAGGACGGCAACATCGTCTCCGCGTGGGGCTACGCGCAGACCATCGCCTCGCTGGTGATCGCGTTGCTCATGCCGCTGCTCGGCTCGATCGCCGACGTGCAGGGCATGAAAGTCAAGTTCTTCCTCGGCTTCTTCGGCACGGGCGCGGTCATGTGCTGCGCGATGGCCCTGCCGCTCACCTGGCTGCCGTTCCTCATCGTGTATGTGCTGGCGACGATCGGCCTGAACGGCTCGCTCACGTTCTACGACTCCATGCTCATCGACACGACCACGAACGAGCGCATGGACAAGGTCTCCTCGCACGGCTACGGCTGGGGGTACGTCGGTTCGACCGTGCCGTTCATCGCCTGCATCGCGCTGATCTTCGGCGGCCCCTCGCTGCTCGGCTGGTCGACGGCCGCCTGCACGCGCGCGAGCTTCGTCATCACGGCCATCTGGTGGGTGGCGTTCACAATTCCGCTGCTGACCAGCTACCGTCAGGTGCACTACCGCGCGACCCGCGAGCACACGCGCGAGGCGGTGCGCGGAACGTTCACCGAGCTTGCCGGCACGATGCGCAAGCTGGTGCGCAACAAGCCGCTGTGGATGTTCATGATCGCGTTCTTCTTCTACATCGACGCGGTGAACACGGTGATCTCGATGAGCACGTCGTACGGCACGCAGCTGGGCATCGACTCGACGCAGCTGGTGGTGGCGCTGCTGGTCACGCAGTTCGTCGCGTTCCCCTGCGCGATCCTGTACGGCCGCCTCGCCGGCAGGTTCGGCTGCAAGCCGATGATCATGGCCGCGGTCGTCGCGTACATGGGCATCGTGTTCTTCGCGACGTTCTTTTTGAAGACGGCGGTTGAGTTCTGGATCCTGGCGATCCTCGTCGGCATGTTCCAGGGCGGCATCCAGGCGCTGAGCCGCTCGTACTACGGCAAGATCATCCCCAAGAACCACGCCAACGAGTACTACGGCCTGTACGACATCTTCGGCAAGACGGCGAGCATCCTCGGCACGTTCCTCGTGGCGACCACCACGTCGCTGACCGGCAACGCGTCGCTCGGCGTGCTCTCGATCGCGATCCTGCTGGTCGTCGCGCTCGTGTTCCTCGTGCTGCAGAAGGATCCGACGAAGACGGCGGCCTAGCGGGCGGACACGCGAACGCCGTCAGGCGGTACTTTCCCCCGGGTATTTGTGGCATCGTCTTATCATGGAATACAAGGAGGCTGACATGACGGAACGCGAAACACGCGCGATTGGCGTGGCCAAGGTCATCCACTCCGCGCATATGGAAGGAGGCGACGTCACGCCGGCATTTCTTTCCGACGCGAAGGATTACATCGAGGAAACCATCGACATTCGCGAGCTGCTCAACCGCACGCGTCTCCGCTATGGACTGGAAGCCGTATGATCGAACTTCCCGATGCCATTGACCCGTATCTGATTCCAGGAACCAATGTTCTGCGCAATCTGGTCGGAGCCACGACAGTCGCGGATCTCGAGGCTGCGGAAAACGATCTTGTATCCGTTCGGGCGCTGGAGCTGATGGAGAATCCTCCGAAAGCGCAGGGAACACTGGAGCAGTTGCAGTGGATTCATCATCAGCTGTTCCAGGACGTCTACGACTAGGCAGGCCAAATCAGAACGGTGGACATCGCCAAAGGAACCGGACAGGTCTTCCAGCCGCTTGCCGTGTTCGACATGGGCGTCCAGTACTCCGAGCGGACCCTCAAAGACGACCATCTACTGCCGGATATGAATCGTTTGACCTTCATCAACCGACTCAGCGTCAACTATGACAACTTCAATATCCTTCATCCATGCCGCGAAGGCAACGGGCGCACCCAGCGCATGTTCTGGGATATCGTAGCCCACGACGCAGGATGGAGACTCGACTGGAGCAGAGTCTCCAAGCAGGAAAACGACAGAGCATCGCAAATCGCCCGCGAGACAGCCGATGAATCCGCACTGATCGACATGTTCTCGAACATCGTATGCACTCCCGATGAATACGACTCGAGATCAGCGGAAAGCATCATCACTCACCTACAGGACGCCGGATACACCGCGCCCCCCAATATATATCGCCAACTCACGCCATCAGAAATCGACGAGGAGCTCGAAAGAGACGTCTACCGTCGTATGGCCGAATAACACGCGAGACGGCATGCTGTGAGTGAATGCCGCGAACGCCGCCAGACGGCACGCCGCGGCTCACTCACAGCGCGTCGATGCCAGCCTTCCATGCGACCATATCGGCATGATCGGGATGGTTCGGGTCAGTGTACGCCTTGAGGAACTCCGCGTAACCCCACGGTCCGCCGACGTCCTCGGGCGGCGCTTCGCCTTCGCTGTCGCGCACGACAGGGTGATCGATGTCGGCCTTGCTGATGGTCTTCACCAGCTTGATGTCATGCTCCCAGTCGTCCCCGTAATCGTACGTGTACAACGCGGTCCGGCTGCGCGGGAACACTTCGCCGAGCCGCACGCTGTCCGCGTCGGCCGGCGTGCGGGTGTCCCAGTAGTCCTCGAACGAGTTCTCATTCGACATGGGTTCCAGCTGGTATTTCACGCCGTGGCTGTTCAGCTGGATGTTCCACAGGTGATAGTCCTTCCAGTCGAACGCCTGCTGGATGGCGTGATGCAGGTCAGCGAAGGTCAGGCCGGCGGGTATCTCGATGTCCCGGAGGCAGACCAGCGGCTTGCCGGCGGGGTCCGTCACGTCGTGCATGCGCAAGGTCACGCGAAAAAGGAAGGAACGGGGATCGTCGACGCCCGCATAGCGCGTATCGATATGATCGGCGACCGTGACGTCGGCATCATCATCCTCACCGTACAGGTCAGGCAGATAGTGGCTCGGTATCCCCAACGCCTGCGCCAGCAGCGACATCGCCGACGGTCGCGCGTCCCGTCCGGCGGCGGCGTCGACCGCGTGACGGTACCGGTCGACCAGCGTCTCGGCCAGCGCCGCGCCGGATTGCGTAAGATACACGGACTTGTTGCCTTTGCGGCCCTCGATCAGCCGCTCGTCGCGCAACGCATCCATCGCATCCCAGTCGTAGCCGATCCACGAACGCAGCAGCGGCCCGGCGTCCTGTCCGTAGGTCGTGCCGCCGCGCTCGTCCCACGAGGTGAGCCACAGCAGCATGAGCGTGAGGTCCCTGACCATGGGCTCGCGCCAGTCGTCCGCATCCTCGGCTCCGGGTTTGCCTGCCGGCATGGTGTTCGCCATGGTTCCGCCCTTTCCTTCGTTTCGCCGATTCGCCTGCCATCGTTGGAGTGGCTTCGGGAAGTTTGCTCGTATTCGTACGTCCCATCCATCGTATCGCCGCATATCGCCGTATGATGGGGAGCGACGATGCAAGACGATACAAGGAGGTTGTCATGATCGATCATGTCGGACTGTTCGTGGCGGACGCGAACGCGCGCGCGGAGTTCTACGGGAAGCTGCTGGCCCCGCTGGGCTACGTGAAGAAGCATGAGTTCCCGGGCGCGGTGTGCTTCGCGAACGAGCAAGATGGCGACAGCGTGTGGCTGGAGTCGCCGAAGGACGGTCAGCCGCTCGTGCCCACGCATCTGGCGTTCCACGCTTCCGGCGAAGATGCCGTCAAGGCGTTCCACGAGGCCGGACTTGCGGCCGGCGGCACGGACAACGGCCAGCCGGGGCCGCGTCCGAACTACGGACCGACCTACTATGCGGCGTTCATCCACGATCCGGACGGCAACAACATCGAGGCGTGCCTGAAGTAGACATTCAGTAGACATCCACGGATGAGTTCGTGCGCCGCGGCCTCTTCCGTGTCACGGTGCACGGGCGAACAAATGACGGAACGCGCAGCGGTCAGGTGACTGCCGCGCGTTCCGTCATTTACGCTCGTCCATGTCCTTGAGAAAGCCGATCACAACGCCGGTGATCGCGCACAGCAGGCCGCCGATCACCCACGACAACCAGAACAGCGGCACCGACAGGAACAGCAGCGTCAGGCCGACGATCGTGGCGACCAGCATGATGATGCCCGACGCCGCACCCGCCAGCTTCTCGTGGAAGTTCAGTCTGCCGGCGCGCACGCGACGCTCCTTGTCGGTCTCCTTGTTGTATGCGGCGATGTCGAGCATTCCGTAGCGGATGCCGACGTAGACGAAACCGAACACGGCCGCCGCGTCCAGCAGCAGCATGACCGCGATCGGCCACCCTGCGCCGACGCCGAGCACCTCGTCCATGTACACGGCGACTACGATGCCGATCAGGATCGCGGCGATGCCGGCGACGATGCCGACCGCCAGCAGACGGGTCTCACGGCTGCGGTCATCCTCGGTGTAGAAGTCCTCGACGTACGGATGACGGCGTTTGAAGACCGCGTGGGCCATGCTCCCGGGAATCAGCAGCGCCAGGCCGACGATCACGCCGACGCTGATGCACAGGAACATCAGCACGTCGGCCAGCCCTGCCGGCAACGGGACAATCGGGCTTTCGGAGTCAAACAGGCTGGAGACCGCCACGCCGCCGATGATCGCCGCGACGCCGGCCGCGATCATCAGCGCGAACCGGCGGCGGTGGTCATCGTAGCCGGTCAGGTCGCGCGGCAGGGACGTGGCGGATGCTGGCGCGGCCGGACGCGCGGGCTGGATGGGTGCGGCCGGGGCGGCAGCCGCAGCCGCTCCGACGACGGTACCTGAACCGGATGCAGGTGCGCTGGCACCGTCCTGCATGGCGTTCCCGGCATCACCGTCGGATGCCGATGCGGTTGCCTCGCCGGCCGCCGCAGCCATCGGATGGTTCACGTCGCCGAGCACCAGGTCGTCGAGCGTGCAGCCGAACAGGTCGCAGATCGCGAGCAGCTTGTCCATCTCCGGGTATGCCTTCTCGGACTCCCACTTCGAGATGGACTGTCGTGAGACGCCGAGCAGCATCGCCAGCTGCTCCTGCGTCATGTTGCGCTGCGCTCGCAGCGATTGCAGATTCGTGCGGAAAGTCATCGTCGTTCCCTTCTCTATTTGGTCGTTCCGCGGTGTGCCTGAACGATGGTTTCACTATGGCACGGCGATGACGTCCGCGCCACCATCTTGCGGTTGCATCGGCGAAACGCAACCGGAACGCCCCGCAACCGCCGCGCAACCAGTGGTTGCATCGTTGGAATTCCAATGGTTACGCGGGGTGCGGCGGAGAGATGGAGCAGGACACGCGGCGGTCGACTCGACACGATGCTTGGCCGGCGTCGCCGGACGATCGGGCGTGAGGGCACGATGCCGAGACGGTTGGCTGCGTGCGATGCGCGGCGGATGACGCCGAACGGTCGGGCGGCGAACGAATGCCGATACTCCACACCCAAGCCGACCCGACGTCACTCCCACACGTCGAGGCGGCGGTCCTTGTAGAAGAACTCGCGGTCCTTCTCGCCGATCTTGCGCACCGCCTTGCACGGCACGCCGTACGCGACCGTGTTCGCGGGGATGTCGTGGCTGACGACCGAGCCGGCGCCGATCACGCAGTCGTCGCCGATGGTCACGCCGGGCAGGATCGTCACGTTCGCGCCGACCCACACGTTGCGGCCGATCGTGACCGGAATGCAGTACACGTAATGGTGCTCGCGCAGCACCGGCAGCACCGGGTGACCGGCCGTGGCGATGACGACGTTCGGGCCGAACATGCAGTAGTCGCCGATGGTGATGTCCGCGTCGTCCACGCAGGTGAAGTTCACGTTGCAGTAGACGCCCTTGCCCATGTGGACGTGGTGGAACCCCCAGTTGGCGTGGGCTGGCGTCTCGACATGGCAGCCGTCGCCGATCTCGGCGAACATGGCCGTGAGGAGCCGCTGCTTGCCGGCGGTGTCGGTAGGGTGCGTCCGGTTGAACTGCCATAGCAGTTCCTGGTATTCGAGCTGACCGCCCATGATGGACGGGTCGTCGTAATGGTATGGCAGCTGTGCGGTGCGGCGGGCGGCGTTATCCATGGAGACTCCCTGTATTCTGGCTACGACAACGATGGTTGCGTTAACAATAATACGCGGGACGCCGTGCGATGCCGGGCGGGCACGGCGATTGCCGCCCTGACTGGCGACGGGCGGGCACGACAATCGCCGCCGCCCATTCGGCCAGCGGCGCGCGAATCCGGACAGCTTGCCTTGTTGCACGTAACAGCACCCCGGCAGCCCCGGCAGTCGAACGCCCAGCATTCATATGCCCTAGAAGGTAGCGGAATAAGGCAATCGACCACGATTTGCCAGGCATCGAGGAGCTACTCGCGAGATGTGGGTGTTTCATTTGGCGATTCCGGCACCAAGTCACATTCGCCAAAACCGGTACTTTGGCTTCATAGAGCCGTTTTGGGCACATCGGCCGTGAGCGGTACCCGCCGTTTTCTCAAAACGAAACACCCACATCTCGCCGAAGGCCGCCTGACGGACATCTCGGCGCCTCCGCCCGACCTCCCGAACCCGCTCTGAGGCGCGGTCGTATCCTCGGACGCGACGTGAAACACATCCGTGCCCGTCGTAAGGCGCCCACACTATCCGCGTTCGGCAGGCAGCAGCTCGCTGACGACCACGGTGACCGTGTCGTCGACCATGATGCCGTCGACGTTGCGTTCGTCGAAGATCGCGTCGACCCACGCGCGATACGCCGCATATGACGGGTCGTCCGGCAGCGGACTGTGCGAATGGGAATCCATGTAGGTGCGCCACGAGTCGCGCGTATAGCGGATCGGATTGGGGAACCGCCGGACCGTCGGCCGCCGGAAGAACGCGGCGGTCGTCTCACAGCAGTGCCGTGCGCTGACGCCGATTCCATCCAAGACGTCCGGCGAAATCGCGCTCGCGGCCGCGCTGCCTGACGCATTCACATCACCCGCCGCGCCATCAGCCGCACACGCGGACGCGGCCGCGCCGAACCCATGCCGTATCGTCATCGCCGAATCGAACGAGGTGACGTTGTAGACCGACACCAGCAGGAACCGGCCGCCGCGGCAGATGCGCCGGCATTCGGCAAGAAACGAGTCATGGTCGAACCAGTGCAGCGCCTGCGCGCAGACGACCGCATCCACACTGTGATCCGGCAACGTCGTATGCTCGGCCGAACCGTCGACGACCGTGACGTTCGGGTATGGCCGCGTCACGTCGAGCAGCACGCTGCGCATGTCAGAGTCCGGTTCGACCGCCCTCACTGCGAGGCCTCGCCGCAGCCCATGCCGCGCAATCGGCACAGCGAGCTTGCCTGTGCCGGCGCCGACGTCGGCCACCGCCGTGCCGTCGCCGATCAGCGCGGCGATATGACGAACCGCCGCATCCGGATAGCCGGGGCGCGCGTCGGCGTACGCCTGCGCCTTGCCATGGAACAATGTCCGTTCACTCATGACTCACCACCGTAGCGACGTTGCCGACGCGCGCGCCGCGAACGGTCCGTCGTGCGAACCGGCGACATGCCGCGCACGCAGGTAACGCCGACCGCGCCGGCAACACTATCCGCGCACCGACCAAGCCGGCCGCACGCGCAAGTCACGCACGCCGACCACGACGACCACGCGAACACGTCGGCACACGGCCGTCACGCGTCGCGTTCGAACACGAGGATCGCCTTGGCTGAGTTCGTGATGGACATGGTGGTCAGACGCCACCCCTGCCCCGCCATGTCGTTCGCGGACTGTTCGATGTTCGCCGCCATCGTCGCGGCTTTCGGCGCATAATCCATGACCACGGTCTTGTACTGCAGCATCGTCGGCTCCCTTCCAGCAGATCGTATGCCTGACATGGCCCACGATACTCGCGCCACCCGCCACCCGGCTCACCGCTTCCGCCGCCGACGCAGCAACGCCTCCGTCTCCTCCCAGTCCAGACCGGTGTCTTTGGCCCGGCCGTAGAAGAACCGCACCAGACCGGGGAAGTCCGGCTGGTAGCCGCCTTTGCCGAAGCCGGTGAGCAGCTTCTGCCGGGCTCGCGGCGTGTCCGGACGGCGCGACTCGTAGAGACACACCGCGCAGAACCGCCACATTCCGCGCACCCGGGCGATGCGGTTGACGAGCATGCCGCCGTGCGCGCCGTCGTACCGGGCGGCGAGGTCGCCTCCGTACACGGTGTATTCGCCGCCGTGCATGACGTCCTCAAGCCGCATCCGCTGCGTTGCGGCGTTGGCGTCGCGGATCCAGAAGATGGTCGCCTTGTTGGTGGCGTCGACTTCCTTGAGGTCGCTGCGCACCGCATCGTCAATCATGTCCTGCACGTGCGCGAGCTCGGTCATGTAGCCGAACGGTGAGATGCCTTCGCCGCGCGGCACGCGCCTGGTCTGCGGGTAGCCGTCCGCGTTCTCCTTGCCGGTCATCACGATGGCGCACTCGAACGCGAACCAGTCATAGAACATCCATCTGACCAGATTGAGTACCGCTTCGGAATGCCGCTTGTACGGGTTGAGGTCGACCTCGCGGTCGAACTCGCGCTTGCACTCATAGTAGAGGTCGGGCTCGTGGCGCTCGAAGAACCGCGCGATGTCGGCGGTGTCCAGCAGGGCCGCCGGCGGGTCGTTGGCGTGGTCGTCGCGGCCGTTGAGGTCGCGGTCGTCGCGGTCGTTGGCGTCGTGGTCGTTGGCGTCGTGGATGTCGCCGATGGTGGTGGTCATGGTCGCTCCCTTCGTCGGGCGTGTCGTGTTCTGCGTTGCCTTGGGACTGCCGGTGGCGACGGTGCCGCGGCCGGCGGCGTCCCGTGGTGCGGTTCACTGTATGGGAGTGTTGCGTGGTGCCGCAACCGACCTCGGAAAATCTGTGGATATGTGGATAACTGACCGGTTATCCACAGCGAAATCGTCAATGTGGATAACTTCGTCCGGGTACGTTTCGTTGAAAAAAACTCAACGAAACGTACTCTGATGGACCAGTTCGAGTACGGTCGGTCAGAAAAAATCAACCGAACGTACCCGTAAACCGACCCCGAGTACGGTTCGTCAAAAAATACCAACCGACCGTACTCGGAAAGGACGCTACGAGTACGGTCCGTTGCAGAATCCTGACAAAACGTACTCGGAACGGACTCACGAATACGTTCCGTTGTGAAATACTGACGGACCGTACTCGGGGAACTTGTATGAGTACGGTTCGTCATATTTATTCAACGGAACGTACTTGAAGCAGTGGGTTCGAGTACGGTCGGTTGCACGATCCTGACGGAACGTACCGGCGGGTGTGGTTGCGGGCAACGCTCCCCCAGTCTTCGCTCCGCTCAACCAGCCCCTCCACCGAGGGGGCCAAGTTCGCCGAGGGACCGAGTGACGGAACAGCAAAAAGGCTCGTACTCAATGAGTACGAGCCTTGCTCGTGGAGCTAAGGGGATTCGAACCCCTGACCCTCTCCATGCCATGGAGATGCGCTACCAGCTGCGCCATAGCCCCGAATAGAGTAACCACCGCAGTGGCCGTGGGTGATGTAGGAATCGAACCTACGACCCCTTCCGTGTGAAGGAAGTGCGCTAGCCGCTGCGCCAATCACCCGAACTTCGTTCGGTGAAAGCCGAAGTTGCCTTCGACATTCGTGGGCGATACAAGATTCGAACTTGTGACCCCTTCCGTGTCAGGGAAGTGCGCTACCTCTGCGCCAACCGCCCGGGCCTGCGTGCCTGCCGGCTGAAATCAATCAGCCAACCGGCCCTGCGAGCGGACAACGGGACTCGGACCCGCGGTCTCAACCTTGGCAAGGTTGCGCTTTACCAACTAAGCTATGTCCGCAATTTCTTGCTGCCCCGTGAGGCAACAGAAAGATACAATACACGCACCTCTACCGCGACACGCCGATGAACGGCAAAATCATCGATAATTTTTTCTGAAATTCGCGACCACCCACCAAACCGCACCACTCACACCACCTCAAACCCCTTGCCGCGTATACTGTTCTGGACCACAGAACCGCCAGTGCGGCCGCCGCTGCATGGTCAGCGCGGAAACGCGGCCAGCACAGAAAGAGAGTCATGAGCCACACCACCGACACCGATGCCGCCACCGACGACATCGCCTCCCCCGGCACCGCCACCACAGACACAGCCGCCCAGTCGCCAGCCCAACCCGCGTCCCCCGCGTCCCCAGCCCCCGCAACCGGCCACGAGCACACCGGACTCAAGCGCGGCATGGAGGCGCGCCACCTGCAGATGATCTCGCTCGGCGGCGTGATCGGCACCGGACTGTTCTTGAGCTCCGGCTACACGATCCAGCAGGCAGGCCCGATCGGCACGATCCTCGCGTACGGCATCGGCGCGCTCATCGTGTATCTGGTGATGCTCACGCTCGGCGAGCTGTCGGTGGCGATGCCGGTGACCGGCTCGTTCCACGTGTACGCGAACCGGTTCATCGGGCCGGCGACCGGCTTCGTGGTCGCCATCCAGTACTGGCTCAACTGGACGGTGGCGCTCGGCTCGGAGTTCACGGCGGCAGGTCTGCTCATGCAACGCTGGTTCCCGGATACGCCGATCTGGATGTGGAGCGCGGCGTGCATCGTGGTGATCTTCCTGGCGAACGCGCTGTCGGTGCGCCTGTTCGCCGAGGCCGAGTTCTTCTTCGCGTCCGTCAAGGTGATCGCGATCATCGCGTTCATCCTCATCGGCCTGCTGGCGATCTTCGGCGCGATCCCGATCGCCGGGTACGACCATGCGCCGCTGTTCGGCAATCTCACGAGCGACGGCATCTTCCCGAACGGCTTCACGCCGGTGTTCGCCACGATCCTCACGGTGAACTTCGCGTTCTCGGGCACTGAGCTGATCGGCGTGACCGCCGGCGAGACGCGCGACCCCGAGACCGCCGTGCCGAAGGCGATCCATACGACGCTGTGGCGTCTCGTGCTGTTCTTCATCGGCTCGATCGTCGTGATGTGCGCGCTGATTCCTTGGCGGCAGGCGGGCGTGGGCGAATCGCCGTTCGTGCTCGTGTTCCAGCGCATCGGCATCCCGTACGCGGCGGACATCATGAACTTCGTGGTGCTCACGGCCGTGCTCTCCGCCTCGAATTCTGGCCTGTACGCTTCGACGCGCATGGTGTGGTCGCTGGGCAACGAGGGGGTCATCCCCCGCTGGTTCGCCAAGACGAACCGCCGCGGCGTGCCGATGCTCGCGCTGTGCGCGGCGATGGCGGGCGGCCTGCTGGCGCTGCTGTCCTCTGTGGTGGCTGCGTCGACCGTGTATCTCATGCTGGTGGCGGTCTCCGGCCTGTCATCGGTCGTGGTGTGGGTGGCGATCGCGTTCTGCCAGATCCGGTTCCGGCGCCGCTGGCTGGCCGAGGGGCATTCCGCGGACGAGCTGAAATACCGCACGCCGGGATTCCCGTACGTTTCGTGGGCGGCGTTCGCGTTGTGCACGGCGTCGTTCGTGCTGGTGGTGTTCGACCGGCATCAGCGGCTCGCGCTGGTCGGCGAGATCGTGTTCATCGCGCTGTGCTATGGGATTTACGCGTTGCGTGCGCGGCGGATGCGGCGCAGGCGCAGCGGCGACCTCGGAGACGGCCGCAATACGGCCGAACGGCCCTGATCGACACGGATTAGGACGCGGAAACAGCCCCCATACCCGCCTCAATGCGAGATGTGGGTGTTTCATTTCCGGCAAAACACCGGCCATTCCGCAGCAGTTCACCCTAGAAACGGCTCTATTAAGCCGTTTCTAGGCAAATCATACATCACGGCCCTGCAACAACGGCCCAGGTAAAACACCCACATCTCACACCCAAGCCGTCAACCAGCCGTCAACTTGCCCTAATACAAGGCAATACGCGACATAACCAACCAACATGTCCTATACCATCACTGCACGGCCTTCCTGACCTCATCGACCGTCAGCGACGCCGGCAACGTATCGCCGGAATCCTTGTTCACCCTGTCGAACGTGAGCCCGTCGGCGGAACCCTTCACATCGGCGGCCTGGTACACGCCGGCATCGGCGCCGGTCACGTAGTACTGCGACGCCAGGTTCCCCGACAGGCCCGAGGCGTCCAGGAACAACAGCACCGTGTCGCCCTTGGCCAGCGCCTTGCCTCTCTCCTGCCCGCAGAACCCTTCCTGGCGGACGGTCACATATCCGACGCCGCTCGCCCCTTTGATCCCGCGCGTAACGTCGACGCTCAACAGCGAGACATCCTCGGAATCAGGTACCGTCTTCACCCCGCTCACACGACCGGCAACGATCAGGTCGCTGTCCGCGGCGAGCGCCTTGAGCGAGTCGTACAGCTTGGCGCGGGACGCGCACGATTCCGCCGATACCTGTTCGCTCTGTTCGGGCTGCTTCTGTTCGCTGGTGGTGCCGCCGGCCTCCTCCCTGGGGAACATCCCGCAGCCGCCGAACGGCAGCGCTCCTATGATGATTGCGGATACCGTTGCGGCGACGATGCGCCACGCGTGCATGGTCATGATCGGCCCCTTCCTCGAGACGATCCAGCTGCAGCCACTCTGCCGCTTACGGCTTCCAGCATACGCCCACCCCCGCACGCCCACCGCCGCAACAGCAAAAGGCCCGGCGCAGTGGCCGGGCCTTGCAGAGGGAAGAGAGAAGAAGGAGTTCAGTTATGCGGCTTATTGCTGCCGTGGTTCCTATGTAACCGCACCCATCTTGGTGCAGCATGACGGTTTTCTGAGAGTTGCATGGGAACCATGGGGCGATATCGTAACCGCCGCGTGGTAAGAAAGTACTCATGACCGTTAATTCCACGACCATCGTCAAAGAGTTCACCAATCCGCTCAAGGAACCGATCGACGACGACATCAACCTGTTCGATTTTCTCGACCGCCGCGCCCGGCGCGACCCGGACGGCTCGATGGTGGAGCACAAGGACGCGACCGCCGGCGGCAACGGCTGGGCGTCGTTCTCGGCCGCCGAGTTCCGCGATCTGGTGGTGGAGCTGGGCCGTGGTCTGATCGGCTTGGGCGTCGAGAAGGGCGATTCGGTTTCGATCGTCTCGCACACGCGTTGGGAGTGGGCGGCGCTGGACATGGCGATCATGGCGGTCGGCGCGCTCACGGTCCCGGTGTATGAGACGAATTCCGATGCACAGGTCAAGTGGATCTTCAACGACTCGCAGGTGACCGTCGCGTTCGCCGAGGACGACGGCCAACGTGACAAGATCGAGTCGGTGCACGCCGACGTGCCGACGCTGCGCAACGTGTTCGTCATCGAGGCGGGCGGCCTCGACGCGCTCAAGGCGTACGGCCGCGACGTGAGCGAGGAGCGGTTCTGGGACCGTAAGCGCGAGGCGCACGGCGACGACCTCGCCACCATCGTGTACACGTCCGGCTCCACCGGCACCCCGAAGGGCGTGGAGCTCACACACCGCAACCTCGCGTTCCTGTGCCTGTCGGCCATGCAGTACATGCCGCGCGCCTGCGCGTGGCCGGACCGCCGCCTGCTGCTGTTCCTGCCGCTGAGCCACGTGTTCGCGCGGTTCATGGAGATGCTGAGCTTCTGCGGCACGCTGACGCTTGGCCTGAGCTCGAACATGAAGACCATCGTCAAGGATTTCGAGTCGTTCGGCCCAACGCTGCTGCTGGCCGTGCCGCGCGTCTTCGAGAAGGTGTACAACGCGGCGTCGCAGCGTGCGGGCAGTGGTTTGGCCGGCAAGATGTTCCTGCGTGCGGCGGACGTGGCGCGCGCATGGTCGCGCACCGAGCAGTCGGGCGAGCGGCCCGGCTGGCGGCAGCGGCTCGCGCATGGGTTTTACGAGCGTGTGGTGTATCGCAAGATCCGCACGATCTTCGGCCCGAACGCGGACTTCGCGATCACGGGCGGTGCGCCGATGGACGCGAACCTGTCGCATTTCTTCAACGGCATCGGCATGCCGCTGCTCGAGGGCTACGGCATGACAGAGACGTGCGGCCCGGTGTGCGTGAGCCTGCCGGAGAACAACCGGATCGGCACGATCGGCATGCCGATGAGCGGCATCACCGCGGGCATCGCCGACGATGGAGAGCTGTGCGTGCGCGGCCCGCTGGTCTGCCACGGCTACCACAACCATCCGGAGGTGACGGCCGAGCAGATCGTGGACGGCTGGCTGCATACCGGCGACCTGGGCGACATCAGCGCGGACGGTTTCATCTCAATCACCGGACGCAAGAAGGACCTCATCATCACCGCCGGCGGTAAAAACGTGTCGCCGGGACTGCTGGAGGCGGCGGTCATGACGTCGCCGGTCGTCAACCAGTGTCTGGTGATCGGCGACCGCAAGCCGTTCGTCGCGGCGCTCGTCACCATCGACCAAGCGGACGCGAACGCATGGCTGGAGTCCCAGGGCGCCCAGCCGGAGGCCGACCTAGCGGCGCTGGCGGCGAACCCGATCATCCACGCGGAGGTGGAGCGCGCGGTCAACGCGGCGAACGACGGTGTCTCGCGCGCCGAGTCGATCCGCAAGTTCGAGATCCTGCCCGACGAGTTCACGCAGGACAACGGCATGCTCACCGCCAGCCTGAAGACCCGCCGCAAGCAGATCGTCGAGCACTATCGCGAGCTCATCGACACGGTCATCTACGTGCCGAAGAAGAAGTAGCATCAGCGATATATGCATGGTCTTGTGTGTTGTCACAGCGGGCGTTCACCCGCTGTGACAACACACAAGACGCACAGCTAGGTCCGGAACCGGCACGTCACAATGTCCGTGCTGATACCATTGAATGACAGCCTTTTCATAGAAGAAACGGCATGTCAAGGAAGGAGTCAGAGATGACTCGCAACAAATCAGGACCTCATATCAGCACGCTTGCCGCAATGGCGGCCATCGTGCTGACGCTGTTCATCGCCGGAGGCACGCTGAGCGCGGCATACGCCGTCGAAACCACCGAGACCAAGATCGAGCGGCTGCTGGAACTCACACCGGGCATCACCGCCGAAGAAGCCGAAGAAGCCGTCCGTCTCACCGCCGAGACACTGGGCCAGACCTTCGAGCAAACGCTTGATGACGCCGTGCTCGAGGCCGAGACCCATTCCTTTCGTACCGCACGAACCGCAACCGCCGCAAACATTGTTCTGGGGGCCGGAAATCAGGGAGGGGACGTGTTTTACAGTCCCGCATCCACTTCAGGATTCGCTCATGGACATTCCGGCATCTACACCAGCACGAGTGAAATAGTCGAGGCCCCAGGCGTCGGCAAGAAGGCCCGCTATACGCATTGCACCAACGTGCTGGTCGGTAAGGGCGCCCAGAAGCAGTCCGTCACCACCTCAGGCGAATCGCACCAAGGCCGCCAATAAGGCCAAGACCTATGTCGGCCGTGAGTACAACGGCGCATTCTGGGCGAACAAGACCGAGAGCGGCAACATGAACTGCTCCCAGCTGGCCTGGGCAAGCTACTACTACACGTCCAAGCTTGATCTGGATTCCAACGGGGGCTCCGGGGTCTACCCCAAGGACATCCGCGATTCGCAGTACACACTGACATACAAGACCCTCTGAGCAGAAGGCAGCGGAATCATGGGCACCAGAACCACGGCAGACACCCACGCAGCCGTCCGGCTGAAGTCAATCCTCATGCTGGCGGTCCTGCTGTCCATCACCCTCATGCTGGGCGGATGCCGGAACACGACATCATCCGGCACCCGCACCGTTTCCGTACGTGATATCACACTCGGCGAAGCCGTCGCCGCCGCATACCTGACATCCGCCGGGGAATATGATTACAGCAAGAAAACCGGATACCTCGCGCTCATCAGCAATGACGGCACCTACACCCTGGCAAAGAATGCAGGCATGCAGCTCGGCAGACTCTCCTGGACCAAGGACGGCCTTTTCATAGCCGACGCGCAATACGACTATCTCATACATGACACCGACAAGGCCGACGTCATCGACAGCGCCAAGACAAGCCCTTATCAGGACGGGCTCATTGCACGGGAGGATAGTGCCGCCCATATTGCCGCCTATAACGTGGGCTTTGCGGGGGACGGCGCCTATGAGGAGGACATCGTTATCACCGACGGTTCGCGGTCCAACCGCAAACGAATCGTCACCCGGTCGTACATGCCGCAGATGGCTGCATGCGGCGGCAACGTGTACGGTCTGCAGACTGCGCTGCCAGATGATCCCGATGTTTCGGAGCGCGGCGGAGTACGGCTGATTTCGCTGATGGACGGCGAGCATATCACTGCCACGACCGTCAAGGTCAACACCAACATCATGACCGGCAGCAGCCGCAGCACGTCGAACATACCCTGCCGCGACAACACCATGACCTTCATCTCGACCCAGTACAGCGACAAAGGCATCTCCACCGAGCCGGACGCGACACCGCTCAATCATGACCCGAACGACTACATCTTCTCCGATGCAAGCGGCGCCAAGCAATACCATACAATCGAACGCTGGAACGTAACAAACGGCACTCGTACGGTCATACCGCTGACTGACGAACAGGGTAAGCCCTTGCGCTACTCCGCCAATTCCATGGTCGGTGCAGCATATGACGAACGATCATTGCAGGATGGGCATTTCTACTGGGCCAGTGGGGACGGCGAAATCCTGGACACCGATGTCGCAACCGGACGGACACGCATCGTCGTCAGCGCCGCAGTCGAGACGGAAACCGGCTCAGACGACGGGATTGATTTCTGGCAAGCCCACCCGCGCATGGTGGATTTTCAACCGGGACATGTCGACATCTGGCAACGGCCTCATATAGATGATGACAACGGTGACGCACGACTGATGAGATACGATCTCATCAGCGGGAAGAAGGTGCGCGACATCCGTGTGCAGGGCCTCGTCAGGTTCATGGAAAATCAGGATTTGGCGGACACCGGATTCGCCGTACGGCCAGAATAACGGCATGGAGCGCAACAAAAAACGTCACGCTGCTCGCCCTGTCTGCGTGACGCACCCGCGAAAACCGTAGTATTGCAACGTTTTTCGCGGGTGCGTCACCGTGCAAGGGCGAGCAGCGTGACGTTTGGCGACGTTTGGTGACGTGCCGTCACGGCAGCGACGTCACGCGACGTAACGCGGCGTTACTTCTTGAGGATCTGGCAGAACTCGAGGGTCTCGCCGTTGATGCCGATGACGTTGAAGTAGCGGATGCCGTGCTCCCAGAAGGTCGGAATCTCCTGAATCTCCTTGTCCTTCAGGTTCAGGCCGAGCTTCTTCGCGTTCTCGAAGGCGGCCTCGACGTCCGGAACGTCGAACGCCCAGTGGTTGATGGCGCCGGCCTTCATCGGGGCCTCTTCGCCGTCCCAGGTCTCGATGGTCAGGTGGCCGTAGCGCAGGAAGGCGACGTGCTGGTTGTTGCCGAACGGGTAGCGGCCCACCAGCTTGAATCCGATCTTGTTGACGTAGTAGTCGATGGTGGCGTCGAGGTCCTTCGACACCATGCCGGAATGCTGAAGGTCAGTGGTGAACTCGGTCATTACAGCCATGGTCAAAACTCCTTGCTTTGACGGCGTCCGCGGCTGGGAACGACCGCGGCTGTGCCGTATCGGTTCCGGATTATAGCTGGTTTGTTAGCGGTACCGGACTGTTCTCTTAAAGCGCAATCCGACGGCGTTTTGTTAGCGCTCACGCCATGAGTACCCTACAATAGCGCGCAGTATCGGGCCCGAGGTATCGGACCGGTCGTCTTCGAGAAGGAGATATATATGAGTGACGAATCACAGTCACGCACGGCGACGCTCGGCAGGGGCGCGATGATCCCTGTCATGGCGTCGTTCCTTGTGCTGAGCTTCATTGATTTCGTCGGCACCGCAACGAACTACGTCAAGCCGGAATACGATCTGTCGAACACAGTCGCGAACCTGTTCACCACGATGGCCTGCTTCTGGTTCCTGATCTTCTCGGCACCCACCAGCGTGCTGATGTCGAAGATCGGCCGCCGCAAGACGGTGCTGGTCTCCATCCTCGTCACGCTGTTCGCCATGGCGTTCCCGATCGTCGGCTACGCGCTGTTCGACACCGAGAAGAACCCGGTGCGCTTCGTGCTGCTGGTCATCTCCTTCGTGCTGCTGGGCGTCGGCAACACGCTCATGCAGGTCTCGCTGAACCCGCTGCTGGGCATGTTCGCCCATGGTGACAAGCTCGCCGCCACCCTGAACATCGGCCAGGGCATCAAGGCCTGCACCTCGCTGCTCACCCCGCTGATCGTCAGCTGGTTCGCCATCGCGTTCGGCAAGTGGTGGCTCGTCTACGTGCTCTACCTCGTGATCGGCATCGTCATCTACGTGCTGCTCTCCGCCGACAAGATCGAGGAGACCGAGGTCAACCCCGACACGAAGACCACCATCGGCGGCTGCCTGAGCCTGCTGAAGGATCCGGTCGTATTGCTGTGCTTCTTCGGCATCATCATGCACATGACCATCGATGTGAGCGTCAACGCGCAGGGTCCGCGCATCCTCGCCGACATGACCGGCTGGAGCCCCGCCGCGGCAGCCAGCTTCAACACCATCTACTACGCCTCCCGTGCCGTCTCGAGCCTCGGCGGCGTGTACGTCCTAAGCAAGATCAGCAACAAGGCCGGCCTGCGCATCTCCACGGTGATGCTCGTCGCCTCGATGGTCCTCATGGGCGCCTACTCGCTGTGGGGCGCCGGCATGACGCCGTTCGTCTACTACGCGGCCATGTGCCTGGCCGGCCTCGGCAACTCGAACATGTTCACCCTGTACATGGAGCGCGCGATGCTCGTGCACCCCGACCGCAAGAACGAGATCTCCGCGCTGATGATCATGGGCCTGTTCGGCGGCGCCGTGTTCCCGCCGATCGTGGGCGCCGCGGCCGATGCCTTCGGCCAGATCGGCGGCGTGACGGTCATGTTCATCGTCGTGCTGTTCGCCGTGTTCTGCTCGCTCGACTACAAGGTGCTGCTCTCCAAGCAGGAGCGCGCGGCGCTGAAGTGAGTCGCTGACGCGCGGCCGCTCGCCGCGCTGTCGAAACGGACCGTACCCGAAGATTATGTTCGGGTACGGTCCGTTTTTCGTTTTCAACGGACCGTACTGGGAGGTGCGGGTTTGGGTACGGTTCGTTGTGAATTGTTGACAAAACGTACTCGGAGCAGCGGGTACGAGTACGGTTCGTTGCGAAATCCTGACGGAACGTACCCGGAGCAGCGGGTTCGGATACGGTCGGTTGCGAAATCCTGACGGAACGTACTCGAAGAGTGCCGTACGAGTACGTTCCGTTGAACAATCCTGACGGAACGTACTCGGGGAACTCATACGAGTACGGTTTGTCGTATTTGTTTAACGGAACGTACTCGGAGCAGTGGGTTTGAGTACTGTCGGTCAACAAATCCCAACGGAACGTACTCGGACGGCGGTGTTCGGGTACGGTCGGTTGTGAAGCGGGTGACGCTCCCCCAGTCAGCTACGCTGACAGCCCCCTCCACCGAGGGGGCCAAGAAACGGGACAGTCAGTCTTCGACACTCAGCCAGAGTCCTCCATCGAGGGGGCCAAGAAACGGGACAGTCAGTCTTCGTTACGCTCAGCCAGCGCCCTCCACCGAGGGGGCCAAGGGCGAATCGGTCAGTCTTCGTTACGCTCAGCCAGCGCCCTTCAGCGAGGGGCCGAGGAACAGGCTCCGCCAGGCGTCCTTCAGCGAGGGGGCCAAAGGCGCGGGCCGGCCCGCCGACTTACTCGCCGATGGCGGCGCGCTGCTCTACGTAGGCGCAGCCGGCGACCGCGCGGGCCATGGCGTCACGCATGGTGGACAGCAGCACGCCGTCGCGAGTGAACGCCATCGCCTCCACTTCGATGCCGTACGGCGAGAAGCCAGTGAGCTTGACAAGCGGCTTGCTGCCCGGCTGCGCGAACTGCACGGTCCCCTTGGCGATCGCGGCCTTGACGGCCTGCGTCAGTTCGGCCGGATCGCTGCCGGCCTTCGCAGTGAACGTCATCGTCACCAAGCCTTCGTTGACCGGCGTCAGCTTCTCCAGCGACGCCGTGTTGAGCACCGAGTTCGGAATCACCATCTCGTTGCCGTTGCGTTCGCGCACCACCGTCTGCCGCCACGTGATGTCCTTCACCGTGCCGGTCGTGCCGGCCACCGAGACGATGTCGCCCGGCTGGATCACCTTGCCGAGCATCAGGCCAAAGCCGCTGATCACGTTCGCGACCGTATCCTTGAGACCGAGCGACACCGCGATGCCGCCGACGCCGAGAGCGGTCATCAGCGTGGTCGGGTCGATGCCGAACACCGGCTTGAGCACGATCGTCGCGGCCACCACCCACACCAGCACGCGCATGATGTTGATGAAGATCGATGCGCTCGGCACGTTGGAATGGTCGAGCACCTTGCGCATCAGCCGCGACAGGCCCTTGGTGATGAGCAGCGCGATCACCAGCACCACCGCGAAGAACACGAGCCGCCCCGCGTTCGCCTTCAGCCAGTCGAGGATGTACCAGTACCATGCCATGCCGCTGTCCACCACGTTCGTGCCGGTCGTCATGCGCGTTCCACCTTTCGTTTGTCCGATATCGGCCTGCGGGCCGCCGCCAGTCTGTGCCGCCCGTCAGCGCCGCCGACCGACGCCGCCAGTCGGCGGCCACCGGCCTACACCTTACTTGCCGGACTTGAAACTCGCCCGAAGGTTTCCTTTGAACACGCGGTTCCAGTAGTCGAGCATGTTCTTCTTCGACATCGACAGGTAGACGCTCATGGCGAGCACGGCCACATCCTCGTTGAGCAGGTCGTCGACCGACACCTTCTGGCGCAGTTCCGGCCAGCGGCGCAGGACGGCGAGCATGCCGCCGAGGGTGAAGTCGAGCATGAGGTCGGTTTTGAGGTCCAGGTTGTTCGCGTCGAGCTGCAGGTCGTTGATGAGCGTGAGTCGGCCGAAGTCCTTGAGCGATTCGACGAGCTCGGGCGAGCTGTGCTTGCCGGCGAACAGGGAGAGACGGTCGAGGCGCTGGCGCTGGGCGGGGTCGTTCATCAGCTGCGTGCAGCGGCGTCGCCATTCGCCGTCCGCGTCGAGTTCGGTGATGTCGCCGGCCGGCATGGGCGCGGTCGACTGTTCGACGGCGTGCATGATGGCGGAGTCGGCGAGTTCGGACAGGTCGGCGAAGTGATAGTAGAAGGAGTTGCGGTTGAGCTTCGCGTGCTTGACCACCGCGGTGACGGTGATCTTGTGGTACTCGTTTTCCGCGAGCAGGTCCCAGAAGGCGTTCTCCAGCCGTTCGGGGGCGGGCAGGATCTCGGAATCCTTACGTGGGCGGGGCATGGCAGTGGCTCCTTTGGTCTTTAGAAGGGTGCGACCTTGTTATTGGTCGTTATGTCTATTTATTCGATTATTGCCGTCCATTATGACGGATGGCCCGTAAAAGAAGCCGAGGATTCACTCGCTGTTTCACTATAGGCGAAGTACAAGTATAGAAGGTCTGCCGTATTTATCGCGGCTCAAACGCCGATGTCGACGCCCGTGTCGCCGGCATCGCCGCCTGCAACGTCAGCGTCGCCGCCGGTGCCGCCACGCGCAACGTCACCGCCGTCACCGCCGTCGTCACCCACACCGCCGCCCGCCGCACGTGCCGGCGTACGCGCCCGCTCGGCATTGCGCAACAGCGTCCAGGCCTCCGCCAGATGCCGGCGATCCTCGCCCGACAATCCCAGATACGTGACCGCCATGCCCGGCAGCGCAAGCCACCCGGCCTTCATCACGCCGGACAGCGTATCGGCGTTCGTCGACCGCAGTATCGCGAACAACGCGTCCACCGTCCGCTCGCGCTGCTGCGTCGACATGCCGGCAATCCACCGGTTCAGCGACTGGCTGAACAGCCGCGAGCCCGTCGATACATCCGGCAGGTAGACGAAATCGTCGCCCTCCACCTGCCACGAGAACGTCATGTGCTGCAGCACGCCCTTCTGGTCCGAACGCACCACATGCAGCGGTTCCGGCGTCTCGAAGATCATGCCGACGATCGAGGAGTCCGGCACGATCTTGACGATCCGGTCCACCACCGCCCGATACCGCGCGCCATGCACCACCTCGTCGGGGAATCCCGGCCCGTCCAGCGAATACACGCGCCTAATCCGCCGGCGCACCGCGGCAGGCGCGTTCATCGCCGCGTAGACCGCCAGATTGCCGCCCTTGGAATGGCCGGTCAGGATAATCGGGCCGCCCCACAGCCGCGCCGCGTCGCACACGTACTCGCAGGCCGCCCGCTGAGCCGGCACCGGGTAACGGAAGGCCATGTTGAAGTCCTCCTTCCAGCTCACCAGCGAATCGTCGGTGCCGCGGAATGCGACGACCAGCGTGCCGTCCGGCAGCAGCGCCGTCACGGCGGCGAACTGGGACTGCTCCACCATGTTGAGGTAGTCCGCGTACCCGTCGACGCGCACGCCGGCGAACCGCGGATTCGCCGCGACCGCCTCGAACAGCGCGCGCGTCAACGCCGGATCGTCGAAGCCGCGCGGCCGGCCGTACCGCATGTCCGACGCCGCCTCGGCGAGCGTCGTGCCGCTGAACGGAGCGTGGGGCAGCCGCCTGAGCGAGGCCAGCGGATGACGCATGTCGAACGTGGACAGCCGCCCCGACAGCGTGCCGTACCGCGACAACGCGATCGACATCGTCGGCGGATCGGTGGTGGCCGGCCGCTTGTAGACCAGCGAGGCGAACACGAGCGCGTCCACGGCGTTGAACGGCAGCCGGGAGAACGGACGCGTCTCGGCATGCGCATAGTCGATGATGTTCGCCATCGCAGCACCTCCCACCAGCACAACGGACCGGCGGCACCCGCCGTCTTACGTGACAATATACCCGCGTCGCCATACGCGGCGCGGACGGCGGCGCGGGCGGCGCAATGTGCCGGGGCGGTGGTAGAAACGAATCTATTGCACAGCAACGGCGACGTGGAGGTTGCGACATGATCAACGAAACATACAAGGCGATGCTCGGCGGCAAGTCCGTGATCCGGACCCTGAGCGAATACGCGACGGCCCGCGGCAAGGAGATCGGCTACGAGAACGTGTTCGACTACAGTCTCGGCAATCCGAGCGTGCCCTGCCCGCCCAGCTTCACCAAGACCGTGATCGACATGTACGAGACGGCCGAGCCGGTCGTCCTGCACGGCTACAGCCCGTCGCTGGGTCTGCCGGGCGTGCGCAAGGTCATCGCCGACAGCCTCGACCGCCGGTTCGGCATGGACTACACGCTCGACCACATCTTCCCCACCACGGGCGCGGCCGGTGCGCTCGCCCACGCGCTGCGCGCCGTGACCGAGCCCGGCGACGAGGTAATCACGTTCGCCCCGTACTTCCCCGAATACCAGCCGTACGTCAGCGGCACCGGCGCACGGCTGACGGTCGTGCCGGCCGACACCGAGAACTTCCAGATCAACTTCGACGCGTTCGAGCAGGCGCTCAACCCCGGCGTGACGGCCGTGCTCATCAACACGCCGAACAACCCGTCCGGCGCGGTCTACTCGGCCGCTACGCTGGAACGACTCGCCGGACTGCTGCGCGACAAGCAGACCGAATACGGCCACGACATCTTCCTCATCAGCGACGAGCCCTACCGCGAGATCGTCTTCGACGGCGCCGAACAGCCCTACCCGGCGAAGTTCTACGACAACACGCTCACCTGCTACTCATGGTCCAAGTCGCTGAGCCTGCCGGGCGAGCGCATCGGCTACGTGGCGGTCAATCCCAAGGCCACCGACGCCGGGCTCATCGTGCCGATGATGGGACAGATCTCGCGCGGCACCGGCCACAACTGCCCGTCGAGCACCATGCAGCTGGCCGTCGCCAAGGTGATCGACGAGACGAGCGACCTGTCGGTGTACGAGACCAACATGAACCTGCTGTACGACGCGCTGACTTCGATCGGCTTCGACGTGGTGCGCCCCGGCGGCACGTTCTACATCTTCCCGCGCGCGCTCGAGGCGGACGCGAACGCGTTCTGCATGAAGGCCAAGGACTACGACCTGATCCTGGTGCCGTCCGACAGCTTCGGCGTGCCCGGCCACTTCCGCATGGCGTATTGCGTGGACACGGAGAAGGTCAAGCGGTCGATCCCGGTACTCGAGCGGTTCGCGCACGAGGTGTACGGGCTGTAAGAGGCGGCGGCCGGCTGTCGCGCGACGGTCGGCCGGCTGCGCGACGGCCGGCTGCGTGACGGACGTCAGGCGGCCGTCGATTGTCGCGACACGCCGAGGAGCGTTGCACGCTCGCAAGATACTGATTGTCGGAACGCCGGAAATCCGCCAAAACCGGAAACCGCATCTCGCGAGCGTGCAACGCTCCTCGGCGTGTCGCCGTATCACGGCGCCGCGCACGGGTCACTCATCGCCGTGTTGCCCGTCGCCACGCAGCTCGTCGTCGTATCGCATGTCACCGCGCCACCCGTCGCCGCATTCGTCCGTCACCATAACGCTCGTCACCGCGCCGTCTGTCGCCGCATCACCACACCACCCATCGCCACACCGCCCAACCCGGCCCTCACCATCCCAACCCAGCCCACCGCATCCAGAAACCATTCAGGAAACTCCCAAGCACCCAGCCGCAACATCGCAGCATCCCTTACCCGGCCTCAAAGCGCCCACCCACGAACGTGCCGTTCAATGAAACCATCCCAAGCAAGAAAGGATGGCAACCATGGACAGGCACACCACAACGCGACGCAACGTACGCGACGGCCGCACCGTCGTCGCCACCACCAGACTCGTGGCGCTCGCCGCAGCCGTCTCGCTGACCGGCGGCCTGTGCGCAGGCGCGGCAGGCGCGGCGCTCCTGAGGCGCTCCAGCGGCACCGCCGGCGCCCCCACCAACCTGACGCTGAACGGCAACTTCGGCGGCGGCGCGAACACCATGTCGTACGACTACAGCGGCACCTATTCGGGCACCCTCACCGCCGACGGCAGCGAACAGAACGCCAGCGGCAAAACCCTGACCGCCACCGACTCCGACACCAACGTCACGCTCGCCCAGAACGGCGGCACCGTCACCCTGGACGGCGTGACCCTCACCAAATCCGGCGACAGCGACAACGCCGACAACAACAACTTCTACGGCACCAACTCCGTGTCGCTCACCGTCGGCGAGCAATCCAAAACCATCATCGACGGATCCAAGATCAGCGCGAGCAGCTCCGGCTCGAACGGCATCTTCGCCACCGACTCGGGCACCGCGCTCGTCAACGACACGACCATCGCCACCACCGCCGACAACTCGCGCGCGCTCGACGCGACCTACAGCGGCACCATCATCGGCTCGACCGTGACGGCCAGCACCAAAGGCGACCACAGCGCGACCGTCGCCACCGACCGCGGCGGCGGCACCGTCTCGCTGACCGACTCGACGCTCACCACGGACGGCTCCGGCTCGCCGCTGCTCTACTCCACCGGCGACATCCAGGTGAGCAACGTGACCGGAACATCCAACGGCAGCCAGATCGCCGGCATGGAGGGACTCAACACGATCCTCATCCGCGACTCGACGCTGGAAAGCACGAACACCGGCAAAACCGGCTCCGACCCGATCGCCAACGGCGTGATCATCTACCAGTCGACCTCCGGCGACGCGGAAAGCACCACCGGCGAACACGCGACGTTCCAGGCGGTCGACTCCACACTCAAGTCGGCCATCAGCTCCGGCTCGATGTTCTACTTCACCAACACGACCGCCGATGTGGTGCTACAGAACACGACGCTCGACTTCGACACGTCCAAGGCGACGCTCATCAACGCGTCCGGCAACGACGCGAACAACTGGGGATCGGCCGGCTCCAACGGCGCGACCGTGAACTTCACCGGGCGCGACCAGACGCTGGAAGGCGACATCACCGCCGACACCATCTCCACGCTCAACCTCTACCTGCTCGACGGCAGCACGTGGACGGGCGCGGCGAACATCGCCACAAACAGCGCCGGCTCGGCCAGCTCGGCCAGCTCGGCCAGCGACGCGCCGATCACCGTGAACGTCGACGGCACCTCCACCTGGGTGGTGACCGGTGACACGACGATCTCCGCGCTCAACGTGGCGTCCGGCGGCAAGGTGGTGGACGAGGACGGCAAGACCGTCACCATCGTGGCGAACGGCAAAACCGTCGTCTCCGGCAGCAGCGACGTGACCGTCACCGTGACCGGTGCGTACTCCACGAGCGTGGACGCCGGCAGCGACACCGAACTCGCCGACGACGACACGATGACCGACCGCAGCGAGTTCGACAGTCAGTTCGGCACGTCGAGCGCGTGGACGATGGGCTGAGCGCGGGGCGCCGGCGGCCGGCTGGCGCATTACGCAACACATCGACACAGCACAACAACAACGACACAGCACAACAACACACAACAACAACGTAAAGGAATCATCATGAGCGAGAACATCAATGACACCAAGAACACGACGAACGCGAACGCGCAGACTGAGCGGGAGAGCGTCGCGCAGGCGACCGGCCAGGCAACTGTGCAAACGTCCGGCCAGGATGGCGCCGCACAGACCGCCACCCCGACGACCATGCAGAACGTTGCGCAGGCGACGCAGTTCGCCACACGGAACGCGCCGGCGATGGGTCAGCCGCAGTACGCCGACGCCGCGGACAACGATTACGGCGAGGCCGGGTATCGTGCCGGCTACCGCGTGCAGCCGGGCGCGGGTGCCGGTGCGGGCCAGCCAGGAGCGGGACAGCCGGGCGCGGGACAGCCGGGCAGTGCGTATGACGGATATCGTCAGCAGGGTCAGGTGCCCCCGCAGTACGCGCCGGCACAGTACACGGCCGAGCAGCAGGGCGGCGGTTTCGGCGGCGCGGCGGGTGCCGGCGCCGGCGCAGGCGCAGGCAAGAAAAGCGCGGGCAAGGCCGGACGGCCTGGACTCGGCGGCAAGACGTGGGGCGTGATCGCGGCGGTGTCGCTGGCGTGCGGCCTGCTCGGCGGCGTGGGCGGCGCGTTCGCGGTGACCGCGATCAGCGGCGGCAACGGCAGTCAGCAGCAGATGCAGATGCCGGGCAACGGATCGTCCGGATCGTCGAATGGCAACGGCGGCATGATGCAGCCGCCAAGCGGCGGACAGGGAGGCAACGGCCAGTTCGCGCCCGGCGGATCCTCGAACTCGGGGTCCGGGTCTGACAGCCAGATGGGCAGCGGCGACACGGGATCCGGATCGGGTAGCTCCAGCGGCTCGAGCAGCAGCTCCGATGGCTCCGAGTCCTCGTACAGCAGCGGTTCGGACGGCGTGACCATGTGAGTCGCGCCGGCTCGGATGCGGCAGCAATGATCCGGCGGGTTTTCATTGAGCATGGATCAGCGAAAACCAGCCGGATTTTGCCGTACTGACCGTTTTTGCAGCAGCGTCCGGTCTCTCACACGAGATGTGGGTGTTTCATTTCCTGATTCGGGCGATGCCTCAGAACCGCAGGAACCATCACAATGGCTTGATAGAGCCGTTTTGGGCATATCAGGCAAAACGCGTGTCCGCCGTTTTCCCAAAACAAAACACTGTAATGTCTCGGGGCATGAATGACGCATGTGTCGGGGCATGGTTGACGGTATGTCCTGGGGCATGGTTGACACATGCGTCATGTGCCTGCGTCTCACCCGTCCCCCGGTCCGGCCTTTTGCCGG
>NZ_WBVT01000028.1 GCF_009193355.1 Bifidobacterium leontopitheci | reverse complement strand
AGAACGAGATGTACACCGCATACACCAACGGGATGATGAACACGAACACGAACACCACCGCGAACGGCCACATGAACTTCCAACCACGCCAATCCGGCTTGTGCCTATTCACACGAGCCGACGGCGCTACTTCAGCTGCTGCCATAACCCTCTCCTTCGAAGGACTCGAAGTCGCTGCCGCATGGAACGTTCTGTGACGTTGTGTGCCGTTACGTTCGTTCCGTGCAACATTGTCTGGAAAAATGTTTGCGTTATCATAATAGCACCAATGTTGAGATTGTCCACTTCGCCGCCCGGCAAGTCGCAAGAAAAAATCGCCTATGATGGTAACCAAAACATAAGATTCCACGTCAAGACAAAGCAGTAACCATGGATCATTCACAACCAGCCTCCATGCAGGACGTCGCGCGCGCGGCCGGCGTGTCGCCGCAGACCGTCTCCCGCGTAGCCAACGGCAGCAACGCCGTGCGACCAGAAACCAGACAACGTGTCGAAGCGGCGATGGAGAAGCTCGGATACCGTCCCAACTATGCGGCGCGCGCGCTGAAGCACGGCCGGTTCAAGGACATCGGCGTCGTATTGTTCAGCATGCTCTCCTATGGTAACGCTCGCATTCTCGGCGGCATCGCGCAGGCGGCCAACGACAGCGGGTACGCCATCACCATGCAGTTCATCGGCCGCAACCACGAGCGCACGCTGGAGGCGGCGGTCGAACGCATGAAGCAACTGCCTGTCGACGGCGTGATCGTGGTCATGGAGGAGCATGTGCCCGACTTCGACACGTTCCAGCCGCCGAAGGAGCTGCCGGTGGTCATCATCAGCGAGGACCCGGCCAACCACTGCCCCACCATCGACTCCGACCAGTATGGCTGTTCGACGGCCATCGTCGACTACCTGCTGAGCAAGGGGCACAAGACCGTCTACCACATCGCCGGCCCTTCGTCGTCGCGAGCGGCGGAAAGCCGCGCACGCGGCTGGCATGACACTCTCGACCAGCTGGGGTTGCGCATCCCGCCCACCTATATGGGCGACTGGGACGCGGACAGCGGCTATCAGGCCGGGCTCGTGCTCGCGCACGACCCGGACTGCACCGCCATCTACGCGGCGAACGACCAGATGGCGTACGGCGCGATGCTCGGCCTGCAGGCCGGCGGACGCCGCGTGCCCGAGGACGTGAGCGTGATCGGCGTCGACGACTCGCTCGTCGGCACCGTGCCGAGGCTCGCACTGACCACGATGCGGATGCGGTTCAATGACGTGGGCAGTGAGGCGTTCTTCATGGCCAAGCGCATGTGTGAGGGGGCGAAGGTGCCGGCCGGCGTGAAGACCGTCATCCCCGCGGAGCTCGTGGAACGCGGCTCCGTGCGCGACATCAGCGTCTGACGCGGATCGCGGCATTACCCCGTTTTGTCACAGCGTGCACCTACCCGCTGTGACGAAAAACAACGAAAACAACGACAGTGGGGGCCGGTCCGACGACACGTCGGGCCGGCCCCCACTACGCTATAGCGACGCTATGCCTCACCTTACGCGAAGGGAGGCTCTGGTCACTTCTTGACGCTCGCGTTGACGGCGTCGACCGCCTTCTGCAGGCTGGCGGTGTGGTCCTTGTACCACGTGGTGTTGGACTCGATCTTGCTGATCTGCGTCTTGAACTCGTCGGCGGTCTCGACGTTGCAGGCGCCCAGCTCGGGGGTCTTGACGTCCAGCTCGTCCGCCAGCTTGGCGAGCGTGTCGGGGTCGTTCACCTGATCCTCCGTGTACGCGCTGGCGGCCGCGGCGTCGCCGTTCACCAGCGTGTTGTAGACGTTCTGCTGCATACGGCGCTGCTCGGACACCTCGGCGCAGCTGGCCTTGAGCGACTCCACGCTCTCGCCGCCGAGCGACCTCCATGCGATCACGCCGGCGATGACGGCCACGACGACCACCACCACGGCGATGACGATCGCCACGACCGGCTTCTTCTTCGACCCGTTCTTGTTAGCGACGTCCTTGCTGGCGCTGTTGTTCTGTGCCACTCTCAATCTCCTTTGTCTTGTGGACAACTCTGTATGGACAACATCGGCATACTTTACCAAGACGCCAGACAAAACATCATGGCCGCGACACGTCAGAACAGCGCGGCCTGCTCGAACCCACCGTCGCCCGCCGCACTCGCGACGCCGTCACCCGCAGAGCCGCCACCATCCCGGCGCCCCGGCCGGAACGCCGCGGCCCCGTCCGCGTCCAGCGTCGCCGACGCATCGTCGGACGCCCGTCGCAAATCACCGTCCAGCGACACAGCATCCGGCGACACCGCGAACATGCGGTTGTTCACTCCCGCCAGGTACAGTCCGTCGAGCCGCTCCACGCGCGACAGCGCCACATACCCCATGCCGGGCGCGAACGTGCGGCTCAGGTCCATGACCGCCCGGTCGAGCGTCATGCCCTGCGACTTATGGATCGTGATGCCCCACGCGCAGCGCAACGGCACCTGACTGACCGACGCGAGCACTGTGTCGCCGTCCATCATCTCCCATGAAGCCGGTTTCATGGTCACGATGTTGCCGTTCTCGAACTCGACGACCGGCCAGCCGCCCTTGCTGTCGGCGGCGAACGCGCGCACCGTGCCCAGCGAGCCATTCACATACTGGTGGTCGGCGTCGTTGCGCAGTGCCATCACCGCCGCGCCCTCCTTGAGCATGAGATGCTCGGGCGCCAGCATGTTGCGTTTCAGCCGTTCGACCAGCGTCGCCTCGCCGGCCTGTTCGGCGTGGAACCAGTGCGGATCGCCGGCGATGCGCTCCAGCCGCATGTCGTTGAGCCCGTCGGCCTGCCGGTTGACGGGGAACAGGTGGACCGCCACCTCGCCTTCGGCAGGCCGGACGCCGAGCCGCGTGACGAGGATGTCACGGTCGCCGTCGTCCACGCAGCCGTTGCGGATGTCGGTGAGCACGCCGAGCAGACGGCCGTCATCCTGACGATGCTGTTCGGTCAGGTAGCAGACCGCCGGATTAAGCTCACGCCACACCAGCGACTCGGTGACGAACCCCTCCGGGTTGAGCCCGGCGTCCGCATACCGTCGCCGCGAGTCGAGGAACTCCTGGCTTTTCGGCAGCACGTCACGGTTACGACCGGACACCGAAACCGGCGGCAGCTGGAAGAAGTCGCCGGACAGGACCACCTGCAGCCCGCCGAACGGGCGCGGGTCGCGGCGCACCGAACGGCACACCTGATCGACCATGTCGAACAGCCATGCGTGCATCATCGACACCTCGTCGATGATGAGCACGTCGGTCGCCTGGATGCGGCGGCGCCGGCGGGTCCTGATGGTCTTCAGCAGGTTCGTCGTCAGTACGTCGGCCAGGCCGATGCCGCTCCACGAGTGGATGGTCTGGCCGTTGACGTGCGTGGCGGCGATGCCGGTGGACGCGGTGACGGCGACGTCGGCACCGTCCGCACGCGCCTGACGGATGAACTCGTTCAGCGCATACGTCTTGCCCGCGCCCGGCGCACCTGTCAGGAACACGTTCGCGCCGGCGTTCAGGATCGCCAGGGCTTCGCTCTGTCTCATGTCGACCTGTCCGTTACCGCACGGTCTGTGCGGTCTGCTCGGTCTGCGTGGCCTGCGCGGCCTGCGAGCCGCCGATGCCGAGCAGCCGCCGCACGACCGTGAGGACGCCGTGCTCGGTGTTGGCCGGCGCGACGTAGTGCGCGGCCTGCTTGAGGTCGGGGTGGGCGTTGGCCATGGCGAACGACCATTCGCCGGCGTCGAACATCTCCAGGTCGTTGAGGTAGTCGCCGAACACGGCGGTCTGCGCGGGAGTCACGCCAAGGCTGCGCTGCAGGGCGACGACTCCCTGACGCTTGTTGGTCGCCGGATCCATGATGTCGACCCAGTGCGCACCGGAGACGACCACCGCCCACGTGCGGGCGATGTCGGAGAGCAGTTCGTCTGCCATCGGCTCGGCGGCGCCGAAGTCGAAGATGGCGAGCTTGAGCACGGTCTCCCCCGGCGTGCCGAGCACGTCATGCAGGTCGTCGACGATGCGCAACGCCTGATAGTACTTGCTGCACTCATCCACGAACGGCTTGTCGGCGCGCTGGATGTACGCGGTCTTGAGGCCGCAGACTACCAGGCCGATGTCGTGCCTGCCGGAGGCGACGGCCTGGTCTACCATGTCGATGACGTCACGGGTGAGGTCCCAGCCGACGCCGTGCACGTCGACGATGTCGCCGTCCGCCATGACCACGTTGCCGTTCTCGGCGACGAACGACGACACGCCTGCCGCCTGTTCGTGCGAGAACATGGTCTGCAGGGTGGCCAGCTGGCGGCCGGACGCGGGGACGAACTCGACGCCGCGCGCCTGCAGCTCGCCCAGCAACGGCCAGAAGCCGTCGGGGATGCGGCTGTCGCCGTCAAGCAGCGTGCCATCCATGTCGGCGACGATGAGTCGGATGTCGTGAGGGCCGGGGGTGATGGCCGTCCAGTCGACTGCGGTCATGAGGGGTCCTTTCTGTGGGGTCGGTCGGTCAGTTGCGTGCGGGCGCGGTCGGACGGCGGCGCGAACGTGGCGCTGCGCAACCGCCGCCCATGCAGGCTACTTGTTCAGGCTGGTGGCGACGATCTCGTCGCGGATGCGCGCGGCCTCGGCCGCGTCGGGGCCGGGGGCGGGCGCCATGACGGCCGCACGGTAGTAGCGCAGCTCGTCCAGCGATTCGATGATGTCGGCGAGCGCCCGGTGGCCGCCGTTCTTCGGCGGGCGGTTCTCGTACACGGCCGGATACCAGCGGCGGGCGAGCTCCTTGAACGTGCTCACGTCGATGCTGCGGTAGTGCAGGTGGCTCATGAGGTTCGGCATGTAGTGGTCGAGGAACTTCTTGTCGGATCCGATGGTGTTGCCGGCGAGCAGCGGGCGCACGCCGTCCGGGGTGAAGCGGGCCACGTACTCGGTGACCTTCCTCTCGGCCTCCTCGAGGCTCAGGCCGTGCTCCCACTCGTTGATGAGGCCGGAGCGGGTGTGCATCTGGCGGACGAAATCGTTCATGTGGGCGACGGCCTTGTCGGACGGCTTGATCACGTAGTCGACGCCCTCATCCAGCACGTTGAGGTCGAAGTCGGTGGGCACGACGGAGACTTCGACAAGCTCGTCGCCGCCGAAGATGTCGAGTCCGGTCATCTCGCAGTCGATCCAGATGAGGCGCGAGTCCTTCGCGCTGTAGGTTTCCGCATCATGGCTGTCTACCATGTGAAGCCGCCTTTCCTTCTGTTTTGGGAACGTTACAGACTATATCCGACCGGGGACGATGTTTCGCCGTTCACGATTTGGGTGCGCCCGCAAATCGTGAACGGCGAAACGCACGATATCGCACATGCGCATTCGGCCAAACCGCAGGATTCCAAGGTTCGGCGTGTTCGTTCGCACATCTCCGCGTTCACGATTTGCCGCCGCCTTCAAATCGTGAACGGCGATGGGCCGTCGCAGGCGCATAATGGGGGCATGACACAAGACAATCAGGCGGACTGGTGGCGGCAGGCGGTCGTCTATCAGGTCTATCCGCGCAGTTTCAAGGACACGACAGGCTCTGGGATCGGCGACCTCAACGGTGTGACAGAGAAGATCGGCTATCTCAAACGGCTCGGCGTGGACGCGATCTGGCTGTCGCCGTTCTACCCGAGCGAGCTGGCTGACGGCGGCTATGATGTGGCCGACTACCGCAATGTGGACCCGCGGCTCGGCGACATGGATGATTTCGACCGGCTGGCGGCCACGGCGCATGAGGCGGGCATCAAGATCGTCGCGGACATCGTGCCGAACCACAGCTCCCACCTGCACCCGTGGTTCCGGGAGGCGCTCAAGGCGGCGCCCGGCTCGCCGGAGCGGGACCGCTACGTCTTCCGTGACGGCAAGGGACCGAACGGCGACGAGCCGCCCACCAAGTGGGTGAACCATTTCGGCGGCCCGGCGTGGACGCGCGTCGAGGACGGGCAATGGTACCTGCACATGTTCACCAAGGAGCAGCCGGACTTCAACTGGAAGAACCGCGAGGTGCGCGACGATTTCCTCAGGACCCTGCGCTTCTGGTGCGACCATGGCGTCGACGGGTTCCGCATCGACGTGGCGCACGCCCTCGCCAAGGACCTCGACCGTGACGACCTGGACGACTACGGCGTGATGAGCACGAACGACATGCCCGCCGACGGCTCGCATCCGGTGCTCGACCGCAACGAGGTGCATGACATCTACCATGAGTGGCGCCGCGAGGTGTTCAACCGGTACGATCCGCCGCGCTTCGCCGTAGCCGAGGCGTGGGTGCGCCCCGAGCGGCAGTACCTGTACGCTTCGCCGGACGACTTGGGGCAGATCTTCAACTTCGAGTTCGCCAAAGCCGACTGGACGTTCGAGGCCATGCATGCGGCAATCGCGGAAGGTCTGGCGTGCGCGCGGCGCAGCGGCTCGACCTCCACGTGGGTGATGAGCAACCATGATGTGCCTCGCCATGCGAGCCGGTATGCGCTGCCGCAGGTGCCGACGGACGAATACCATCAGATCGCAGCCGACTGGGCGTTGCGCATGGGTCGCACGTACCGTGAGGACCGTGCGCTGGGCGCGCGGCGGGCGCGCGCGGCGCTCATGCTGGAGATGGCGCTGCCCGGTTCGGCGTACGTGTATCAGGGCGAGGAGCTGGGCCTGTTCGAGGTGCCCGACATCCCGTGGGACCGGCTTGAGGACCCGTGGCCGTTGCGCAGCGACCGTGACCGTTCGACCAAGGGCCGTGACGGCTGCCGCGTGCCGTTGCCGTGGACCGCGGCCGACGCGCCGCGACTCGACGCGCCCGGTGCCCGCTTCGGCCATGGCGGCTCGTTCGGCTTCTCGCCGGCCGGGGCGGCGCACGAGCCGCACCTGCCGCAGCCTGACTGGTTCGCCGGCTTCGCGGTCGATGTGGAGGATGCCGACGACGGCTCGATGCTGAATTTCTACCGTCGCGTGCTCGCGTTGCGTCATGAGCTGCAGACGGCGGATACCAGCTGCGCGTGGCTGGCCGAGGACCGGCCCAGCGGTGCGCGCGACGGCGCCGACGGGCAACCGGGCGGCGTGATCGCCTACCGGCGCGCCAACGGATGGGCGAACATCACGAACTTCGGGGCGACGCCGGCCGTGCTGCCGGACGGCGACGTGGCGCTGACGTCCGGCCCGCTGACGGACGACGGCCGGCTGCCGCAGGACACGTCCGCGTGGCTGCGGCTGGAGTAGGGTGGCAATCGGATTACATAATGATAATCGGGCCTTCCGCCGCTGTGGCGGGAGACCCGATTGATGTGATAGGTGCCACGACCCTGCCGGGCGCACCCTGACCGGGTGAACGCTCCCCCAGTCAGCTTCGCTGACAGCGTCCTGCAATTAAGGACGGTCTACGGCCGACTCAATGCTGGCTCGCTGTCGCTCGCACCTCGCCTACAAACAGCTCCGCTGTTTGCTTGACGGCTCGGCCCTCCACCGAGGGGGCCAAGGGAAGCGGGTCGGTCCGGCAGTGTGCCGGAGGCTATCAGTTGTGGAAGCCGGTGTAGTTCGGGGCTTCGGTGGTCATGACGATGTCGTGCGGGTGGGATTCGCGCAGACCGGCGTCGGTGATGCGGATGAAGCGGCCCTTCTCCTGCAGCTCGGCGATGTTGTGCGCTCCCACGTAGAACATGGACTGGTGCAGGCCGCCGATGAGCTGGTAGAGCACGGCGTTGAGCGGTCCGCGGTACGGGACCTCGCCTTCGACGCCTTCCGGCACGACCTTGTCGTTGCTGGTGACGTCGGCCTGGAAGTAGCGGTCCTTGGAGTAGGACTTCTTGCCGCGCGGGGCCATGGCGCCCAGCGAGCCCATGCCGCGGTACAGCTTGTACTGCTTGCCGTGCAGGAGCACTTTCTCGCCCGGGGCCTCCTCGCAGCCGGCGAGCGTGCCGCCGAGCATCACGGAGTTCGCGCCGGCGACGAGCGCCTTGGCGATGTCGCCGGAGTAGTGGATGCCACCGTCGGCGATGCACGGCACGCCGGCGGCCTTGCAGGCCTGGGCGGCGTCGTACACGGCGGTCAGCTGCGGCACGCCGACGCCGGCGACCACGCGGGTGGTGCAGATGGAGCCGGGGCCGACGCCGATCTTGACGGCGTCGACGCCCGCGTCGATCATGGCCTGGGCACCGGAGCGGGTGGCGATGTTGCCGCCGATGACCTGCACGTCGCGGAACGCGGGGTCGGACTTGATGCGGCGGATCATGTCGAGCGCCAGACGGGCCTCGCCGTTGGCGGTGTCGACGACGAGCACGTCGACGCCGGCCTCCATCAGGGCGGAGGCGCGCTGCCAGGCGTCACCGAGGAAGCCGATGCCGGCGGCGACGCGCAGACGGCCCTGGCCGTCCTTGGTGGCGTCCGGGTACTGCTCGGTCTTGACGAAGTCCTTGACGGTGATCAGGCCGGCGAGCTTGCCGTTGTCGTCGATGAGCGGGAGCTTCTCGACCTTGTGCTGGGCGAGCAGGCGGTGGGCGTCCTCCTTGGAGATGTTCGCCGGACCGGTGATGAGGTTCTCCTTGGTCATCACGTCGCGCACCTTGAGGTGGTCGTAGTCCTCGGAGGGGATGAAACGCATGTCGCGGTTGGTGATGATGCCGACGAGCTTGTTGTCCTTGTCGACGACCGGCAGGCCGGAGATGTGGAACTTGCCGCACAGCTTGTCGAGGTCGGCGAGGGTCACGTCGGGGCTGACGGTCAGCGGGTCGGTGATCATGCCGGATTCGGAACGCTTGACGACATCGACCTGGGCGGCCTGGTCGTCGATGGACAGATTGCGATGCAGTACGCCGATGCCACCGTTGCGGGCCATGGCGATGGCCATCTCGGATTCGGTGACGGTATCCATGGCCGCGGAGATTGCCGGGACCTTCATGGTGATCTCACGGGTCAGGTGCGTGGTCGTGTCGACTTCGGAAGGAATGACGTCCGTCTCGTTCGGCAGCAGCAGCACATCGTCATAGGCGAGGCCCAGTTTGGCGAAGATCGGAGGGACGGGGGCATAGGATTGCATATTCACATCAGAATTTGTAGCCATGTATCCACTATATGAGCGCAAGGCGACGAACACGACACGACACGGTTATGAGACGGTGCACTGAGGTCAGGGAACGGCCCTGATCGGCGGTCTGCAGGCCGCACGAACGGCCGGGCGCAGACCGCCTGAGGCTTCCTTCAGGCCGCCTTGCCGCTGCCCTGGCTCATTTCGTCGGACGCGTGGCGCGCCTTGCGCCGGGCCGCCTCGTACGTGCGGTCCTCTTCGGCGATCTCGGGCAGCCGCTGCTTGAGGTAAGGGTACATCGTCGCCACGGTGAGCACGACGACGGCGACGGAGAACGCGATCGCCACATGGTCGGCGCGGAAGAACAGGATCATGATCGAACCGAACGCGATGAGCGCCGCCCAGCCCCACAGGATCAGCACCGCACCCTGCACGGTGTGGCCGATGCGCAGCATGCGGTGGTGCAGGTGCATGCGGTCGGGGTGCATCGGCGACTGGCCGTGGCTGAGGCGCCGCACGATCGCCAGACACATGTCCAGTACCGGCAGGAATAGCACGAGGATCGGCAGCAGGATCGGCATGAACACCGGCAGGTAGACGCTCGTGTGGATCGAAGCCGGGTCGAGTCGGCCTGTCATCACGATGGACGCGCAGGTGATGAGATAGCCGAGCAGCATGGAGCCGGAGTCGCCCATGAACAGTTTGGCGGGATGCCAGTTGTGCAGGATGAAGCCGACGCAGATGCCGACCATCGCCACGTCGATCAGCGTCGCCATCGAGGCGTAGGACGGCGAGTTGCGGGCGATGATGTACGAGTAGACGGCGAAGGCGATGCCGCCGATCGCCACGATGCCGGAGGCGAGGCCGTCGAGGCCGTCGACGAAGTTGACCGCGTTGATCGAGGCGACGATCAGGATGGCGGTGATGCTGATCGAAATGCCGGGGCTCGCCGTGACCAGCGACCCCAACGGCAGCGAGATGATCTGCAGGCCACCCCACGCCACGAACACGGAGATGAGCAGCTGCCCCGCCATCTTGAGCATCCAGTCGAGGTCCCACAGGTCGTCGGCCATGCCGAGCAGGCAGATCATGGCGGCGCCGGCGAGGATCACCCACTCCTGGTTGTTGTTGGCGAACAGACCGGTGGTGAAGGAGATGCGGCTGGCGTAGATCATGGCGAACGTGAAGCCGATGAGCATGCCCAGGCCGCCCATGCGCGGCGTCGGGATGGTGTGCACGTCGCGGGCGCGCACCTTGCCGACGGCGCCGATGTGGATGGCCATGTGACGGATCAGCGGCGTGACCAGCCAGGTCACGCCTCCGGCGATGGCGGCGATCAGCAGATAGACCCTCATGCGCCCAGACCTCCGCCGTTGACGTGCAGCGCCGCGCGGATGGCGGACTGCGGGATGATGCCTTCGCGAAGGATCCTGATGCCGTCGCGCTCATGCGGGTCGGCGGCGACGACGGTGCTGGCCACATGGCCTTGCGTGGCGCCGCCGTCCAAGTACAGCTGCACGTCGTCGCCGAACGCCCCCACGGCCTCCTCGACGGTCTGCGCGCTTGTGTCGCCGGAACGGTTCGCGCTGGATGCGGCAAGCGGGCCGAGCGCGCGCAGCACGCGCAGGGTGAGCGCGGAGTTGGGCACGCGGATGCCCTGCGTGCCGTCCGCGGCGATGGTGCGCAGCGTGCAGTCCTCGCGGGCGATGGTGATCGGCGAGAACGCGCCGGGCAGGAACCTGGCGGCCAGCCGGTTGAGCGGCGCGGGCAGGTCGAGCCCGAGCTGGTCGAGCTGGTCGACGGAGGCGAGCAGCACCTGCAGCGACTTGAACCGCGGGCGGCGCTTGACCTGGTAGATGCGGTCGATGGCCTCACGGTTGCGCGGGTCGCAGGCCACGCCGTAGACCGTGTCCGTGGGGATGACGACCAGACCGCCGCCCCGGATTATCGACGCCGCCTCGGCGAGGGAATCCTCGTCAACCTTGCGCACCGCACTCATCAGATTCAAGACCTCCCGAAAATCATCTATAACCACACCATTGCACCATTGCGGCGCGACACGCCGGACCGCCGCCGCATGCGCCGCAGCCGCACCGTTCGCAAGGCCGGCAACGTCGCGGCACGGCCGTACCGCAGCGGCGGCGTGTCATATCGACCGCCCGCGGCAAGATGGCACTCATGAACGATGCCATGCCGAATGCCGTGAACCATACGCTTGACGCCGCCGCCGATGCGGCCGCTTCCGCCGTGCCGCCGGTCGAGCTGCGCCGGCCCCGCGCCAGCGAACGCGAGGAGATGCTGGCCGGCCGTCTCTATGACGTCTCCGACCCCGAGCTGGTGGCGTTGCGCGATCGCGCCGCCGACCTGTGCACGCGGTTCAACGCGCTCCCCCGCGGCGCCCGGGAGGAGCGCCGGGCGGTGCTTGACGAGCTGCTGCCGCACCATGGCGAGGATCTGGACGTCATGGGACCGGTGTTCTTCGACTACGGCTGCCATACGACGATCGGCGACCGCGTGTTCGCGAACTTCAACTTCACCGTGCTCGACTGCGCTCCGGTGACGATCGGCGACGACGTGCTGTTCGGGCCGAACGTCTCGCTGCTGCCGCCGATGCATCCGATCCGCTGGCAGGACCGCAACGTGCGGCGTCGCGCGGACGGCTCGACGTACGACTATGAGTATGGCCGGCCGATCTCGATTGGCTCGAACTGCTGGTTCGGCGGCAATGTGACGGTGCTCGGCGGCGTGACGATCGGCGACGGCTGCGTGATCGGCGCGGGCGCTGTGGTGGTCGGGGACATCCCCGCGAATTCGGTGGCCGTGGGCAATCCGGCGAGGGTGGTGCGCACGATCAGCGACGCGGACGCCAGCGTCTATCAGGCGTACGCGCAGTAGCACAGGTCTCTGCGGCGAGGGAACCTCGCACGTCACGTTTGTAAGATGCACATTGTGCAGCTTGCGGCAATGATGTGAAGCATGAGTGAAGAAACGGGCTGGATTGTGTACCTTGAGGCGCACAATCCAGCCTGCTGTTTCCGTAAGATGCACTATGTGCAGTTTGCGGAAACGGGACCGACAGTTCAGGCCTTGACGGCGAAGAGGTAGCGGGGGCGTCCGGTCCAGTCGTTCTCGGTGCGTGCCTGGTCGAACCCGTTGGCCTGCGCGAAGGCGACGAGGCGGTCGCCTTGCGAGATGTCATGCTCCATGACGAGCGCGCCGCCCGAGCGCAGCAGCCGGGCCGCGCGTTCGATGATGCGTTCGGGGATGAGCGCGCCGTCCAGGGAGCCGCCATACAGGGCCATGTCCGGGTCGTGGTCGCGCACTTCTGGCTGTTCGGGAATCTGGGCGAGCGGCACGTACGGCGGATTCGTGATCACGATGTCGATCGTGCCGTCCAGTTGCGGGAGGGTGAACGGGCTGGTCGCGTCCGCCTGCTCAAGGTGATAGTTGTAGCCGGCGGAAGGATCGCGCTTGGCGACCGTTTCGCGGTTGCGTTCGGTCCACCGGTATGCCTCGGGGGACAGTTCGACCGCCCACACTTCGGCGCCGCGCACTTCGGTGACGACGGACAGTCCGATCGCGCCCGACCCTGCGCACAGGTCGACCACGCGCGGCGCGTACAGGCGGTTCTGCGTGATCCAGTCGAGTCCGGCCTGCACGACCGTTTCGGTTTCCGGCCGTGGGATGAAGACGCCGGGTCCGACGGCCAGGTCGAGGTAGCGGAACGGGGCATGACCGACAATGTACTGCAATGGCTCGCGCGCCGCACGACGGGAGACCATGGAGTGGAAGCGGTCAAGAGGGGTGGCGGCGGACTGGCGGGAATCGCCGGCTTCGCCGGGACCACCCCCAGTCGGCTCACGCTGACAGCCCCCGTCAGCGGGGGCGGGAGAGGAAGGGTCGCTCACGCCGCCGGTGGGGGCGGGAGCGGAGGGGACGACGACAGCGGGGGCGGGAGCGGAGGGCGTCAGCGCGGTCAGGTCGTCGCCCATGAGGAGGGCCTTGTCGATGTCGTGCAGCTCGCAGCCGACCGCTTCGGCCAAGAGCATTTTGGCGTCATGCTCCGGCGTATCCACGCCCGCCTCGCGCAACCGTCCCGCCGCGTCACGAATCATCTCCTCCAGGGACATACCCATCCTCCCCTTTTTTTCAAATCACTTGCGGCCCAAACAAACGCAAACGTAACAGAGCCACCCAACGAGGGCTGGGCTGGGGCATACGATGCTCGACCGTATGCTTGGCCGAGCGGCCTTGAGCGTGTCGAGCATCGTATGCCCCAGCCCAGCCCGGTCAAAAAGCCAGCCCCGGTCACGCTCGAATATCGCACGCCCAGCCAGCCCCGGCCGCACGCTACTTCTGGTTCGCCAGACGCTCCGCCTCGTCGGCCTGGATGTCCGAGTCGATGACCGCCTGCAGGTCGCCGTCGAGCACCGCGTCGAGGTTGTACGCCTTGTAGTTGGTGCGGTGGTCGACGATGCGGTTCTCCGGGAAGTTGTACGTGCGGATGCGCTCGGAACGGTCGAGCGAGCGCACCTGCGAGTGGCGCATGTCGGCGGCTTCGGCGGCCTCCTGCTCGTGCTTCATGGCGAGCAGTCGGGATTTGAGGACGCGCAGCGCGGCGGCGCGGTTCTGGATCTGCGATTTCTCGTCCTGCATGCTCACGACGATGCCGGTGGGGATGTGCGTCATGCGCACGGCGGAGTACGTGGTGTTCACGGACTGGCCGCCGGGGCCGGAGCTCATGAAGATGTCGATCTTGAGGTCTTTCGGATCGATTTCGATCTCGTCGTCGTCCTCGTCGGCTTCGGGGAAGACGATGACGCCGGCCGCGGAGGTCTGGATGCGGCCCTGCGATTCGGTGACGGGGATGCGCTGCACGCGGTGCACGCCGCCTTCGTACTTGAGGGAGGCCCACACGCCATCCTCGGGGGCGGGCGTGCCTTTGGCGCGGATGGCCATCTGCACGTCCTTGACACCGCCGAGCTCGGTGGTGTTCTCGGACTGGACGGTGACGGTCCAGCCGCGTTTTTCGGCGTAGCGCGTGTACATGCGCATGAGGTCGCCGGCGAACAGCGCGGCTTCTTCGCCGCCGGTGCCGGCCTTGATCTCCATGATGGTGTCGCGAGCGTCGTCGGGGTCGCGCGGGATGAGCGCGGTGCGCAGCTTGTCTTCGGCTGCCGGCAGTTCGGCTTCGAGACGCTTGGCTTCGTCGGCGAATTCCGGGTCTTCGCCGGCCATCTCACGTGCGGCTTCAAGGTCGTCGCGCACGGAAAGGTAGGTCTTGTAGGCGGCGACGATGGAGCCGAGTTCGGCGTGGCGTCGGCCGAGCTTGCGCATCTTGTCGGGGTTGGTCACCACCTCGGGGCTGGCCATCTGCTCTTCGATGGACCGGTATTCCTCCAATGCGGTCGCCGCCGCAGGGAACTGCTCGTCTGTCATGGTCATTCCTTGTCTGACGCCGGCGTCGGGCCGGCCCTGATATCGGCACGACCGTCAGGTGGAGGCCGTGTGCAATCGTCACGTGGACGTTGTTGTATGGGAAAGCGATTTGGGTATCAAAAAACGCCAGCCCGCTTGCGGCCCGGGCACGCCGAAGCGCGCCGGACCATGCGGACTGGCGTCGATACGCTACTTGGCCTTCTTGCCGTAGCGGCGCTCGAAGCGAGCGACGCGGCCACCGGTGTCCAGAATCTTCTGCTTGCCGGTGTAGAAGGGGTGGCACTTCGAGCACACGTCGACCGTCATGTGGTCGCCCTTGTAGGTGGAACGGGTGACGAAGGTGTTGCCGCACGAGCACAGAACCTCGACGGCATGGTATTCAGGATGAATGCCCTGCTTCATGGTGTCTCCTAAGGAATCCAGGTGACCCGGGTCGCCTTGCCCCTATGGCAGGCGTGAACCGGAACCTTCGGAAGTATACGCCGTGGTGTGGATTATCATATACCGCCACATGCAGGCACGTTCGCTTGACTGTCGAATCGAACATAACTGCACATACCGTGCCGCGAACGAATCATGAGCCGCACATGGCGACAACGATGCGCACACGACCTCCCAATACGATGACAAGTAGGTGAACAGCTATATAAATCAACGGTTATATCAATACAAGAAACAACGACGCTGCTATCGTTGGAGCCACAAGGATATCCGAGGACACCATCACACAATCCTATTGGATGTGTTCCATCACAACAGAAGACCATCCAATATCAAACATTCAGGATGTGCGTTTCGACTATCAGTACAGCGAAAGGAAGCCATCATGGCAACTGAAGACAGCAAGGATGAGAGGTCATCACCGTGAACTTCGACATGTTCGACAAGAGCGCCGACGAGAAGACCGCCGAGGCCAACAAGGTCGCCAGGTCGTTCGGCATCAGCGACGAGGCGATCGCCGAGGTCGAGGACTTCAAGGCGAAGCTCACCCGGTACAACGCGTGGGATCTGCCGTTCATGGGCTACGTGAACGATGACGGCTACGGCTACGCCTACGTGCCGGACGCGGCCATCGTCCGCGAGCCCTACTGGGATGCGCACAAGGCGTTCCTCGCGCTGCCCGAGGACGTGCAGACCGCGTTCGCGATCCGCATGCTCTTCACCCACCGTCCTGTCGACCGCTACGGCGCGAGCATGTTCCTGCACTACCAGCGCGGCTTCAGGGTCAACTTTGTGGGCACCGGCGCGAACAAGTACTGACATCAAGCCGGCGAATACGCTAATCCCCTTGAAAACAGCGGTTTTCAAGGGGATTTTCCATGTGGGGCCGCTGGGGCTTGAACCCAGGACCGGCGGATTATGAGTCCGATGCTCTAACCGACTGAGCTACAGCCCCACGTCGGCGCGAAGGCCAACCTGAACAGTCTAGCACACGGACCGCGACGACGGCCGGCCGCCGCCGCGCGCACCGCCGCAGGGCCTCCGAGACCGGCCGCGCGGATACAATGGTCGCGTATCCGGCATGTCATCCACCATGGCAGGAGGTTGGCCTGATGAGAATCGCGGTGCTGCTGCCCGGCACGATGTGGGCGTTCGACGTCATCTCCATCATCCAGATCTTCGATGACGACTCCGTGGAACGTGGCGGGCAGAGCCGCCCGACCATCGATTTCATAGCCGCCACTGCCTCGCAACCGCTTGACCATGGCCTCGCCATCGCCGCCACTCCCCTTGCCGACTACCATGAGTCGCCCGACCTGATCATCATCCCCGGATTCGCCAACCCCAAGGACATCGCCCACGACCGGCGTCACGGCGACGACAAGGCCGCCCTGTTCACCGACGATCCCGCGGACGCGCTGGCGATCCGCGACTGGCTGATCGAACGGCATCATGCGGGTGCTGAAATAGCCGCCATGTGCACCGGCGTGTTCGCGCTCGCGTGGACCGGATTGCTCGACGGCGTGGACTGCACCACCCATCTGCCGTTCGTCGACGATCTGGCCCTGCAGTTCCCCAAGGCGGTGGTCATGCGCGATCGTCTGCTCACCCATGACGTACGGCGGCGCATATGGACGTCGGCGGGCGGCAGCATCTGCCTCGACCTGTGCCTGGCGCTCATGGCCGAGCATGAGGGGCAGTCGCTGGCCAGCGCGGAGGCCGACGTGCTGATGATGCGCTACCCGCATTCGACCGACAGCCGCCGCCCCCGCGAGCGCCAGACGGCATCCGCCGTCAGGTCGTCATCGCAGCAGCGCGACGATATCATCGCGCTCACCTGCCGTGTCAGGGAGCATCTCAGTCACGACTGGACGCTTGACGCGCTCGCCAGGACCGTGCACATGTCGCCGCGCTCGTTCCAGCGGCGGTTCGTCGACGTCATCGGCATGCCACCGAGCAGCTGGCTGCTGACGGAGCGGCTGAACGCGGCGAAGGAGCTGCTGGAGCTGACCGACCTGCCGGTCCATCAGGTCGCCATGCGTGCGGGGTTGCGCAACGCCGACCTGCTGCGCAAGCATTTCACCGCCGCGTTCGGCGTCAGTCCGAGCCGGTACCGCAGGCGATTCCAGGAGCCTGCCCTGCCGCGGTAGCGCAGCCGCCGACCGTGGCCGCCGCACACGACGCCCGCCGCGCCAAGCCGCAACACACTGTCGTGATTTTCCCGAAAGTTGGCGTAAACCCACCGGCTGCGGCGTGACGCCGGCTGCCGGGCCTTTCCTACACTGAGACAGTGAACAATGTTGTTGCGCTCCCGTGAGGACACGGCAGTCCGGGCGGGAGCGGAAGGAAAGGATATGACATGTGGTCCATCCTCCTGGCCTTGGTCCCCGCGTTCGGCTGGGGCTTTCAGGGCGTCGTCATGCAGAAGGTCGGCGGCACGACCGCCAACAAGCAGATGGGCATGGTGCTCACCACGCTGCTGTTCGGCATCGTGGTGCTGATCTTCCATCCGATCAGCTGGTCGTGGACGCTCATCGCCGCGGCGGCCGTCAACGGCATCCCGTGGAGCATCGCGCAGATCCTGCAGATCAGGTCGTTCGACTATCTGGGCGTGGCCCGCGCGATGCCGCTGTCCACCGGCATGCAGCTCGTGTTCACCACGCTGCTGGGCGCGCTGTTCTTCCATGAGTGGACGCACGGATGGCAGTTCGGATTCGGCATCACCGCGCTCGTCGTGATCATCGTCGGCGTCGCCTGCACCGCGTTCCAGGAGAAAAGCGAGGACAAGGGGCCGTCGAACCTCAAGCTCGGCCTGCTCATCACGCTCATCTCGTCGCTGCTGTACACCAGCTACGCGGCGGCCGGCAAGTTCTTCTCCGTCTCCAGCTGGGACATGCTGTTCCCGCAGGCCGTGTTCATGATGCTCGGCACGACGGTCATCGCCTTCGTCATGAGCGGCAAGGACGCCGGCGACAAGGAGATCGGCGTGTTCGGCCGCAAGAGCTGGCTGAACATGTCGACGGGCGCCTTGTTCGCCACCGCGAACCTGACCGTGCAGCTGTCCAACGAGATCAACGGCCTTGCGGTCGGCTGGACGCTGTCGCAGATGAACGTGATCGTCGCCACGCTCGGCGGGCTCTTCCTGCTCAAGGAGAAGAAGACCCGCAAGGAGATGGCGTTCGTGATCGTCGGCATGGTGCTCATCGCCATCGGCGGCATCCTCATCGGCATCACCAAGAACGGCTGACGGCCGTCAGCCAGCGGTCACCGTCAACCATCAGTCATCGCCAACCATAAGTCATCGTCATTCATCGTCAACCATCATCAATCAAAGGAGATCATCATGATCAATGTCGGTTTCATCGGATGCGGCGCCATGGGCCGCGACCACGTCCGTCGCATCACCGAACGCTGCAGCGGCGCCCAGGTCGTCGGCGTCTATGACACCGTCACCGCCAACGCGCAGCAGGCCATCGACGACAACCGGCTCGACGCGGCCATCTACGATTCGGCGGACGCGCTCATCGACGACCCGAACGTCGACGCAATCGTCATCGCCAGCCGCAACGACGTGCACCTCGACCCGCTGCTGCACACCATCGCCGTCGGCAAGCCCACGTTCACGGAGAAGCCGATGACCATCAACGGCGCCGACAGCTGGAAGGTCGTCGAGGCGGAGGTCGCCCGCGGCCGCAGGACCATCCAGGTGGGGTTCAACTGGCGGTTCGACCCGGGCTACGACGCGATGAAGCGGTTCACCGCGTCCGGCGAGATCGGCGCGCTGCTCATGTCCGGCATGCGCCACTACAACGCGCAGGCGGCGACCAGCTACTACGGCACCGACAACGTGATCAACGACACGCTGATCCACAACTTCGACATGCTGCACTACCTGTTCGGCGGCGACGTGACGGCGATCGAGATGAAGTTCGCCCGCATGAACTCGCTCAACCCGAACGGCGAGTCGCTGCGTGAGCCGCAGCTGGCGATCGTGGAGTTCTCGGACGGCGCGCTGGCGACGGCCGAGGCGAACGTCAACTGCCAGTACGGTTACGACATCCAATGCCGTCTGGTGGGCGAGTCCGGCATCATCTCGCTGCCGGACGTTGCGACGCCCGAGGTGCGCAAGGCCGGGCAGATCAGCCACGCCATCTCGTCGGCATGGTTCGACCGGTTCATCGAAGCGTACGACCGCGAGTTCGACCGGTTCTTCGCGAACATCGAGGCCGACCGCCAGCCGGGAGGCCAGGAGGCGACCGCGTGGGACGGCTATGTGGCGAACGTGATCGCCGACGCCGCCCTGGAGAGCCTGCACCACGGCGGGCGGATTCCGGTGACGCTCAACGAGCAGCCGGCGCTGTACCGCTGACGTTGACGTCACGTTTGATATGAGTCGGGGGTCGACCGCAGTACGGCCGGCCCCCGACTTCGTTGTATCAGCTTCTGGAATCAGGCCATCCACCACGGACGCAGCGGATACCAGTCGCCGAGCGGACGGCCGTCCTTGTCGGGTTTGACGGCGAGGAACTGGTGGAGCTGGATGCCGTTGAGCTCGAAGTTGAGCGCGCACGCGGCCAGATACAGGCCGTACACCTTGGCCCGTTCGAAGCCGACCTGACGGACCGCGTCCTCCCAATGCTCCTTGAGGTTGTGGTTCCAGTGATGCAGGGTCAGCGCGTAATGCTGACGCAGGTTCTCCTGGTTGACCACCTCGAAGCCGGCGTCGTGCAGGGCGCTTTCGATGAAACCGGGCGAGGCGAGGTCGCCGTCGGGGAAGATGTAGCGGTCGAGGAACTCGTCGGTTCCCGGACGGTTGCCCGGCTTGTCCTTCGCGATGGTGATCTGATGGTTGAGCAGTCGTCCGCATGGCTTGAGCAAACGGAACATCTCGTCGAAGTAGTGACGGTAGTTCTTCGCGCCCACATGCTCCATCATGCCGACGGACGTGATGCCGTCGAAGTCGCGCTCCGGCACGTCGCGGTAGTCCATCACGCGCAGTTCGGCAAGGTCCTCGAGCCCTTCGCGGCGAATCCAGTCCTGCCCGTATTCGACCTGCTCGTGCGACAGCGACACGCCTATCGCGCGGATGCCGCGCTTGGCGGCGGCGATGACGAGCGACCCCCACCCGCATCCGATGTCGAGCAGACGCTGGCCGGGCTTCAGGTCGAGCTTGTCGAGGATCAGGTCGATCTTGTTGCGCTGCGCGTCGTCGAGGCTCATGTCCGGCGTGTCGAACACGGCGCACGTGTAGGTCATGGTCGGGCCGATGAAGTCGGCGTAGAACCGGTTCGACAGGTCGTAGTGAAAGCTGACCGTCTCGGAGTCGGCCTTCTCGGTGTGCGGGATCAGACCGGACTTGATGCGCTCGAGCCGTGACGGCCCCTCGGACTGCGGCACTTCAGGCTTGTGATAGCCGTGGCTGACGACCGCGGCGGCGATGCGGGCCGCGTCGATGGCCGACGGCCGGTGCAGGTAGGGCTTGAGCGCCATCATCTGCCGCATCTGCGGATACGGGTCCGCATAGTCGATGCCGGCGAAGTCGAGATAGCCGAGGATGTAGGAGCGTACGAGCCCGATCTCGTTCGGATTGGCCGCCAGCTGGTATACGGCCTTCGGACTGGTGACCCTGATCTGCAGCGGCGCGGCCTTGGGGCCGAACACCGACCCGTCGAACGCCTCCACACGCACCGGAGCGTCGGCGTCAAGCACCGCCGACACCATCTCGCTGATCAACATGGATTTTCCGTTGCCCATGCCCCGCCTCTTTCCCATAGATTTGCAGACAACGCGTCACGCCGGCGAAGGTGACCGCTCACACAACCATCACGGGAGCTCCGTCACCGGTCACACCGGTCTGCAACGATTCTAATGCATCGACCGACCATTACCGCTCACATCGAGGCACCATACGAAAAACCGATGGCGAGACCTCTCCCCTCCCCTTCCATCCCCCACCATCACGCCCCTCACGTCACAGCGGATGTCCGCACGCTGCGACATGGGAGCAGGATGCCGGCAAAGGGGAAGGGCAAGGGCGAAAAAGCAAGAGCTGACAAGCCGCGGTCCTATACTTGAATCTCATGAGCGAACTCCATATCATCCGCAACATCAGCAACGACGATGGCGCCGCGCAGGTCAGCGACTACGGCGCCCACCTGCTCACCTGGACCCCCACGGCAGGCCGGCAGGTCATCTGGCAGCCGAAGGCCGTCTATCTGGGCGAAGGCAAGGCCATCCGCGGCGGCGTCCCCGTCGTGTTCCCCTGGTTCGCCAAGGGCTGGGAGAACGGCGAGATGACGGCGAAGACCCCGAAGCACGGCTTCGCCCGTACGAGCGACTGGCATGTCGACGCGGAATACACCGATGACAGCCGCATCCGCTACACACTGACCGACGCCGACGCGAACCCCGAATGGCTCGCCGAGCTGCACTGCGGCGCTGCTCCGCGGTTCCACGCGACGTACGACATCGAGGTCGGCTCCGAACTCGCCATGACGCTGACCGTCACGAACGACGGCGACGAGCCACTGCGCTACGAGGCGGCGCTGCACACGTACTTCAGCACGAGCGACATCACCGCGGCGTCCATCCACGGCCTTGAGCACGCCGACTATCTTGACGCCACGCTGCCCGGCTTCCCGCCGCGCGTGCAGGGCGACGAGCCGATCACGTTCGACGGCGCCACCGTGGACCGCATCTACTATGCGACCGATCCGATCATGCTGGAGGATCCGGCGTGGAACCGCGCCATCGTCATCACCGCCGAAGGCACCAAGCAGACCGTCACCTGGAATCCCGGCGTCGCCGCGGACACCGAAATCGGCGACATGCAGCCCGGTGAATGGCGTGATTTCGTGGCCATCGAGGCCGCCTCCTGCCGCGAGCACGCCATCGTGCTGCAGCCCGGCGAATCGCACGCCATCACGCAGCGCGTGCAGGTCGTCGGCCGGTAAGGGCTCCCAGCACCGTCACTCTGCTCGCCCTTGCACGGTGACGCACCCGTGAGACCCCTTGGAAACACTGGGGTTTCGCTCCTGCGTCACTGTGCAAGGGCGAGCAGAGTGACGCAGGGTAACCCCGGCGTTGATTGGCGTGGCAACGACCGACTACGACCTGCAACGACCGGCTACGACACGAGCCGGTACAGGGCCGCGGAAGCCTTCGCGATCGCGGCCCACGACGACCCGGACGTCATGATCGCGAAGGCGTAGCTGCCGTCCGGCGTGGTCACGATGCCGGCGTCGTGCAGGTACTCGTCACGGAACCCCACCTTGTCGGCGACGGTGCAGTCGCCGCCGCACACCGACGCCACGCCGGCGGGGATGCCGGAACGGTAGACCTGCCGTTTCATCAGGTCGATCACCATCGCCCGGTCCGCCGACGTGCCGATGGTCCCCTGATGCAGTTTCGTAAGGATCAACGCAAGGTCGGAGGCGGTGGTGCGCACGTCAAGATAGTGCAGCGTGGTGCCTGTGGCGCCCAGCGAGCGCGCCTGCGCGGTGACCGTCGCATAGCCGCGCTCGTTGTCGCGCATGAGCCACGCCTTCGGGCAGTCGTTGTCCGAGTCGACGATCATCGTGGTCAGGCATGCCTTGAGGCTCATGCCGTTGAGCGGCGAATCCCATGTCATCTCGCCGGATTCGACGGCGGTCATCATCGAATAGGCGACGAACAGCTTGTACGTGCTCGCCGAAGAGTACACGCGGTCGGCGTCGATGCGCACGATGTCGCCGCCGTCGGACAGGTCCACGACGGCAACCGCATAGTCGGCGTCGCCGAATATCGGATCCAGCGCGGCCTGCGCATCCGCACTCAGGTCGCGCGCGGCCGTCAGCGACGGTGCCGGCACGGCGGAGCGTCTCAGGCCTCCCTGGGACGCCACCGACGTGGAACCGGTGTCGCCGATGTCGCGTTCGCCGCCATCGCCGCCGCCTGACGCAAGCGGCAGGACCACCAGCGACACGAGCGCGAGCGCCGCCAGCGCCACGCACAGCCGACGCCGCAGATACACGAGTGCAGGCGGTGCCATGCGCGAGGCAATGCGGTCGATGTCGGCCGGTTGGCCGCCGACAGCCTGGCCGGACTGCGACCGGACGACCGTCGGCCGATCGGTCTTCGCGTTGCCGCCTCCCGCGGAACCGTCCAGCCACATGCCGACCGCACGCACGCAACGCCGCACAGTGCCACATCTCGCAGTGCCACATCTCACAGTGCCACGCCGTACAGTGCCGCGCGCAACACTGCGTACGCTGTCGCGGACGCGACCACGGATTTCGCCGCAAGCCGTCAGGACGGCGGCGAAGACGACGACGCACGCGGCGGCGCAACGGGACGCCGCCCGCCGAAGCGTGCGCATGAGCCCCGAACACCGTTTGGACATCGTGCGCACCTCCCCGAGTCTTCATCCGCCCCGCCGGCCGGATCACACCGGCCGATCCATGACGATCCGCCCATATCCGACGGGTCCTACCGGCCAGTGTAGGCGGATGCGCGCACGAAACGGCCGGACGGCTCACGGGGTGGGCGCGGCCGGCCGTTGGAACGAAGACCGCGAGCGCGGACGGCAAGAGACGGCACAGGGCGGCACAGAGGCGACGCAGAGGCTGCAGAGACGGTTTCAGCGCATCTGCTGGGCGTTGTCGAGCAGCGCGTTCTTCAGGTCGGTCTCGATCTGCCGCATCTTCACCTCGGCGGCCGCACGGTTGGCCTTGCCTTCCTTCTGGATCTGCACGGTCTCGCGCAGCGTGGAGATCAGCTCGTTGTTGACGCGTTCGATGGTCTCGATGTCGACCACGCCGCGCTGGTTCGCCTTTTCGGCGTCCACCGCGCCCTGATGCAGGATGCGCGCGTTCTGCTGGAGCATCTTGTTGGTCACGTCGTCGGCCTGCTTCTGCAGGTCGAGCGCCTTACGCTGGTTCTCCAGGCCGAGCGCGATCACCATCTGCGACTTCCACACGGGGATGGTGGTGGAGATGGTCGTGTCAATCTTGTCGACGATGGTCTGGTCGGCGTTTTGGATGATCTTGATCTGCGGTGCGGTCTGCAGCGAGACGACGGAGACGCGGTCCAGATCGTCGAGACGCTTGTCGAACCGGTCGAGCTTCGACTTGAAGTCGGTGAGCACCTGCGCCTGCATGGCGTCGCCGGAACGCTGCGCCTCCTCCTCGAGCTTGGGCAGCTGCGTGGTGCGGAAGTCGTGCATGGCGCTCTTGCCGGCGAGCACGTACATCTTCAGCTGCTTGTACTGCTGGGCGTTCTGCTGGTACATGGTGTCGTACAGGGCGATGTCGGCGACGAGCCTGGTCTGCTGGGCCTCCAGCTTGGCGACGATCTCGTCGATCTGCGAGGAGACTTTCTGATAGCGACGGCGCATCTTGTCGACGCCGCCGAGCAGGTTGCCGAGGATCGGCACCTTGCGGATGGAGCCGAGTTCGGCGTCGTCCACGGTGGTGAGCAGGTTCTGCAGCAGCTCGCCCGCCTGACCGGTGTCCTTGGATTGGATCTTGGCGAGGATGTCGTCGGCGAACGAGGCGGTGTAGCGTTGCGCGTCCTTGCCGTACGACGATTCGATGCCGCTCTTGGTCAGGTCGATCGACTCGGCGAGCTGCCGGATGCGCGCGCGGTCCGCTTCGGGCAGGTTGGCCAGCTGCGTCTCCAGCGTGTTCTCGGGGGTGAGCTGCGCGTTCTGCGGGGCGAGCACCGAGCCGGCGCCCTCGCTGAGTGAGCCGAGCGTGAGGTCGCTGGTCGCGGTCGCTGTCTTGCTTGCCTGCGTCAGGTCCGCAAGGGAGATCTCCTGTACCATGTCATTGTCCTTTCGATAGAATGTCGATGAGCTGCTGCATTGCGTCGTTGTTCGGCAGTTCGGAAGCCGCCGAGATCTGCTCCAGCGTTCCCGGGACCTTGAACCGGCTGATGCTGGAGGTGCCGCGAAAGTCGGCGGAGCGGAACCCGTGGCGTTCCCAGGCGAGCTTCTGCACGTCGCTGCTTTTCAGCAGCTTGAGCAGGATCTCGCCGTCCGCGTCCGTGGGGATGAACACGTGCGTCGACCAGACGGTGGGCGTCGGGTAGACGATGACCACATCGTCCTTGACCTGATTCCATGCGTCGGGGTCGTTGACGGCGAGGTCGAGGATCTGGCTTTCGTAGCCGACCATGATCGGCTTGGAGCCGACGCCGAGGTTCAGGAACTGGTTGAACGAGTCCTCCGAGCTGGTCTCCATCCACCCCGACTTCGAGAAGATGGCCGAGATCTTGGCCGAGTCGCGACTCAGCGAGGTGGTGGTGGCCGGCTGGCCGCCGTTCAGCACGGTGGCTACGAGCGCGGCGTATTCGTTGCCGGAGTTCGATTTGACCGGATCGGTGGAGTCGATGCGGAACTGGCCGTAGCCGGACATCCAGCCGACGTCAGCCCAGGTCTTGTTGTTCACCATCGCGTCCACGGCTTTGGCCATGTCCATGCGGTACACGCCGCCGTCATGGCTCATGATGCCGGATTTGACGAGGGCTTCTGCGACCGGCTTGTGCGTGTACAGCACGATCGGCGAGTTGAAGACGATGTCGCCTTTGGACGTGTCCACGCCTTTCGCCTTGCCGTATTCTACGGCCGCGCGCGACGAGGGGAACAGGTAGTCCAGGCCCTTGCGGTCGGCGTCCATCATGGCCAGCGACCCGGCCTTGCGGTAGTTCACGTCGAGGCCCTGCGCCTCGGCCAGCTTCTTGAACCGTGCGTCGTCGAACAGGCCGATCTTCTCGCCGCCGAGATAGCCGTTCACCTCGTTGAGCTGCGTGGGCTTGGGTTGCGCGCCCCGCCAGACGAGGATGCCGCCGATGAGCAGGAACACGACGAGCAGCGACACCAGTCCGATGATCTTCGATTTCGTGATGCGCATCATACCGCCTTTCCTGTTGGCCGGGTCTCTGTTGGCCGGGTCTCCGTTGGATCAGTCTCCCCGGCCGATATTGTGGACGCTGTTACCGCGGACGCCGCCACGGGCGCCGCTGTCGCGGACGTCGTCGGCTCGGGTGCCGACGTCGCGGGCAGAGCTGCCGCGGACGCCGCGCTATCGGACGCCGCGCTATCGGACGCCGCCACCGCGGGCGGCTCATCCTGCAGCCGCAGGCTCTCGTCGTACCCGTCCATGCGGGCGAGCCGCACGATGGCGTCCGAGTCGGCGGTCAGCGACAGGGTCTTCGCCTCGACCGCATGCCGCAGCTCGCCGGCCGCCGTGGTCTCCAACGCCTGCAACGCCTCGATGGTCTCGGTGCGCGCCCGGCCGAGCTGGGAGAGCACACCGGCACGTTCCACGTCAAGGTAGCCTTGCAGCAGACTGGCCGTCTGGTCGCCGTACACGTTGATGAAATGGCTGAGCGTCGGGTATGCCTTCGGCTCGCCGGTCACGTAGCGGATCAGCGCGTTGGTGGCGGCCACCACGTCGTTGGCCTCGGAGCGCACCCGCATGTCGTGGATGCGGTTCATGAGCCCGGTGATGCGCTCCACGCACGCGTTCGCCTGGTCGATGACCGCCAACGCCTTGTCGCCGTCCGGCACCAGGTCCACGGCGATGTTGCCGATCCGCCGCTGCCGTTCCGTGAGCGCGGATACGCCCACATAGCCGAGCGCCGCCGCGGCCGCGCCGACCACGAGCCCCGCCACGCCGCCCTTGAGCAGCACGAACGCGAGCGCCCCGAGCGCGAAACCGGCGATGAATCCCGCGATGATGGAGAGCATCAGTTGTATCCCTTCACCTGGCGGAACACGTCGGCCAGATCGCCCTTGCGCCCGTCGAACACCTTCGCGTTCGACAGTTCGGCGAGGTCGTTGAGCTGGGTGGGGTCGGCTTCGGCGAACATGATGGAGAACACGGGCGGCTGGAACGTGTTCTGCTGGTAGATGTTGGTGAACTTGGTCTTGTCCTGCGTGCTGGACTGGCCGTCGGTCATGAGCACGATCGCGGTGGTGTACAGCGAGGGGTCGCTCGGCATGTTGTACAGCGCCTGGACGAGGCCGTCGTAGATGTTGGTGCCGCCGCTGGGGTCGAGCGTCCGCGCCTGGTCGATGAGCGACGCGGTGTCCGTGCCCTGTGCCTTGATCGCGTCCATGGCGTTGGAGTTGAACGGGATGAGGATGTTCACGTCATTGCTTCCCGGTTCGATCATGGATTGCGCGGCCTTGCGCGGGTCGAGGGCGGCTTTGAGGCCGCCGACCACGCCGTCCTTGCCTTCGCCGTACATGGATCCCGAGTAGTCGACGACCCAGACGGTCCAGCTGGGCTTGCGCAGGTTGCGCTGGTAGACGTCGAGCGCCTTGGTGATGACGGTGGCGGAGGGCATGGCGATGGCTTTGAGCGAGTCGGAGCCGGTGGTGATGCCCCATTCGGCGCGGAAGGATTCCTTGACCTTGGCGTCCGTGGCGTAGGCGAGCGCGCCGCCGAGTCCGGTGCGGCGGCCTGCCTGCTCGAACAGCCGCTTGGACGCCTTGGAGCTGAGCGCCTTCTGGAATTTGGCGAAGGCGTCGTCGAGCTTCTGGCCGCGGTCCACGTAGCCGAGCGGCGAGTCGCTTACGGCGATGCCGTCCGACGGGTATACGGCGAGCAGCGGGTCCTTGCCGGCGGCGGTGAGCTCCTTGTCGGCGGCGATGACCAGCGACTCGTAGTTGACCATCGAGTCGAACCTGCCGGAGTCCTTGACGACCATGTCCTTGAGCCAGTCCGACGAGCCGGACGAGCGGTTGACGCCGGAGAGCAGCGTCTTCATGTTCTGCTGGAGGGCAGAGTCGTCGAGGTCGGCGGCGGTGAGCGCCTCGTTCTTGCCGCTGAGCGCGGTGAGGAACGCGAGGTATGCGGACGCGCCGGAGTTCGACTGGGTGGCGCTGGTCATCGAGAAGGTGAGGTCGCCGGATTGCACGGCTTTGATGAGGTCGGCCGTGGAGACCGGCTTGGTTTTGCCGGACGCGTCCGCCCAGCCGAGTTTGACGGCCTTCTGCTTGGCGATGCCGAACACGATGGGCGTGGTCGAGGTGCTCTGCTCATCCTTGACGATGTGCTGCGTGTCGCCCATGGAGATCCACATGGAGCTGGCCGGCCAGACGGCGTCGTATTGGTCGCCGCCGCGTTTGAGCGACTGCATGATGTCGAGCGAGCCCATGTAGTCGAGCTGCACGGTGACGCCGGATTCGTCGGCCGCCTGCTGGATCGCGGCCGCGACCTCGCGGTTCTCGGAGCCGGAGGCGATTTTCAGCGTGTCAGAGGATCCGCCGTTCTTCGGCGTGAAGGTCTGGGATTTGGAGGGGTCGGTGGTCGTCGTGCCGTCGTCGCCGCCGTTGCCCCCCGAGGAGCAGCCGGCCAGCAGCATCACCGCCGCGGTGAGTGCGGCCGTCGCCGCCATGAGCCGGGTGCGCAGAGTACGTTGCGGGGCGTTCCGCGACGCTCCCGACAATGCCTGTTGTTGTGTCGAATGGGTCATCGCAACCCTTTCTTGTTCATCGTTGTAGTCCGCTCATTATCTAGCGACAAAACGACAATAAACCGTTGGAAAACCAAGGTTTAACAGGGGGTTACGATGGGCTGAACGACAGGTAAACCACGCTGTTTTTCGCATCGTTGGCGCGATTGTTTCTGCATTCCTGCGATGCAGCCAGCCGGCAGGCTGGCCGGCCCGCTCCCCTTGGCCCCCTCGGCAACGGCAATCACCGCAACGGCCACGAATTCGCGATCATGTTTGTCACAGCGGGTAGCTACCCGCTGTGACAAACCGGCAGGACGCTGTCGTTTGCAGGCGATTGGCCCGCAGGGCCCCTCGGCGAAGGGCCGAGCCGTATAGCAAACAGCAGAGCTGTTTGTAGGCGAGGTGCGAGCGACAGCGAGCCAGCATTGAGTCTGCCGAAGGCAGTCCGTAATTGCAGGACGCTGGCAGCGTCAGCTGACTGACCGGCCCGCCCCCCTGCCCCCTCGGTGGAGGGGGCAGGCACGGCCGCAGGCCGCGACTGGGGGAGCGTCACCCGCGCAGCGAACCGGACCGCTCGAAGTCTCGATCAGCGGCCACGGCGGAACGGCGCCGCGGACCGCTTGCCATGGCCCTTGCGGAAGCCGGCTGCCTTACGCGACGGCTGGGCGGCGCGCACGTTGCGATGCGACGAACGTCGACCGTCGCCGGCGCCGCCACGACGTTTGCCTTCGGACTCGTAGCCTGAACTGTTGCGATCATCGCGGCGCGATCCGCCACGGAACTCATCGCGTCCACCGCGCAAATCGTCGTGCCTGCGGCCGCCGCGCCCGCCGAAACGATCGTCGCGACGGTCGGCATTGCGCCCGTCGCGCTCGAAACGGTCGCGCTTCGTGGTATGACGGCGCTTGCCGTAGCCGCCGCGGGCCGCGCGGGCGACATCGTCCGAGATGAACGAGACCCGCTCCTCGCCGCGGTGGTCGAACCGGTACTGGGCGCTGTCACGCTCGTGCTCGGCGAGCGGCACGAGCGGCGTGTTCTGGTCGTCGTCGGCGTACACATCCGCGTACCGGCCGCGCTTCTTGCCGCCCTTCCTACGCTTCTCCTCGACGACGGCCGGCTGCGCCTCGGCACGGTTGTAGCGCGGATTGCCGCCGTCGAAACGGTCGTCGCGACGGTTCGAGCGGCCAGCGGAACGACGGCCGGACTTGCCGGACTTGGCCGCGCGGGCCGCCTTCGCCGCGGCACGGTCTGCCGCCGCCTTCTCCTTCAGCGCCTGCTCAAGCGACCAGCCTTCCACGGTCGGCACCGTCTCGCCGACCAGGTCCAGCAGCTGCGGCGAGGCGGGCGTGATCTCCACGGAACGCACCTTGAGGCCGGCGCGGCTCATCATGCGGCGGGTCTTGCGCGTCTGGTTCGGCAGCACGAGGGTGACCACGTCACCGGTCTCGCCGGCGCGCGCGGTACGGCCGGAACGGTGGAGGAACGACTTCTCGTCCTCCGGCGGCTCGGTCTGCACGACGAGCGCCACGTCATGCACGTCGATGCCGCGGGCCGCCACGTCGGTGGCGACGAGCACGCGCACCAGGCCGTTCTCGAACGCGGCGAGGTTGCGGTCGCGTTGCTTCTGGCTGAGGTTGCCCTGCAGGTCGACGGCGGGGATGCCCTGCTCCACGAGCTTCTTGGCCATCTTCTTGGCCTGGAACTTGGTGCGGGTGAACAGGATGCGCTTGGACTTGCCGCTGGCGAGCAGGCGGATCACCTCATGCTTGTTGCCCTGCGAGACCTCGAACACGTGATGGGTCATCGTGTCCACGTGCGCGTCCACCGCGTCGACCGCGTGGACGACCGCATCCGGCAGGAACCGGTTGACCAGCTCGTCGACGCCATGGTCGAGCGTTGCGGAGAACAGCATCTTCTGGCCCTTGGGGTCGACCTGCTCCATAAGACGGGTCACCGGCGGCAGGAAGCCCATGTCGGCCATCTCGTCGGCCTCGTCGAGCACGACGACCTCCACGGATTCGAGCGTGAGCAGCTTCTGGCGCAGCAGGTCCTCAAGGCGGCCCGGGCAGGCGACGACGATGTCGGCGCCGGCGCGCAGGCCCTTGACCTGACGGTTCTGGCTCACGCCGCCGTACACGGTGACCGTGGTCATGCCGTAGGCCTGCGCCAACGGGGCGATCACCTCGTCGATCTGGTTGACGAGCTCGCGCGTGGGCGCCAGGACCAGGCCGCGCGGGTGCGGCAGACCGGCGGACGCCTTGCCGTCCTTGCCGGACTTCTTGCGGCGGCGCTCCTCTTCGAAATCCTCCATCGCCACTTCGGTGACGCTGCGCTCGCTCAGTCGCGCGACCAGCGGAATCGCGAACGCCAGGGTCTTGCCGGAACCGGTCTGGCCACGGCCCAGCAGGTCACGGCCGGCCAGCGAATCGGCGAGCGTGTCCGCCTGAATGGGGAACGCGCGGGTCTTGTCGTCCTGCGCGAGCACGCGCACGAGCGGACCGGGCACGCCCAGCTCGGCGAAGGTCGGCGCTTCGGCGTCGCCCACGGCGAGCGCGGCGGCCGGCGTGTTCTCGGCACGGTCGCCCAGCGCGGCCATGGCGGTGCTTTCGTTCTGTTCGGTGATGTTCAACGTTTCTTCGGTAATCAACTTGTTCTATTCCAGTAATGCCGGATGCGACGCCATACGAGGCGCGCGAACGGCCGGCGCGGCGCGCCGGAGCCGCCGCGACAGGGCCGGCATGACAGCCTTTCAACAGCTTCCAACAGCGAAGCCGACCAATTTTCTTGTGCGTGTCCCTACATGCGGCTTCTTACGTAAGTGCCCGTACACCCTATCAGCACCCCTCGCCATGGATGACGTGCACACACCGGCGTGGCGACGGGCAGCGACGGCTACCATCGGTATCGGCTGGCATGCGGCCAGCCGACCGACGCGATGCAAGAGGAGTTCGAGGATTCGATGAGGAAACCGGCGTTGTCGCCCACGACGGGGCGCATCATGCTGCTGGCGTGCGCGATGCTGTGGGGCGGCAGCTATCCGACGGCCAAGGTGGCCATGGGCGCGGTCACGCCGCAATGGCTGATGGCCGTGCGCCTGCTCGGCGCGGCAGGCGTCATGCTCATCCTGTTCCATAAGCGGATCCTGCCGGCGCTCAGGCCGTCGATCATCATTCCGGCGATTTTCGTGGGACTCACGTACTGGGGCACGATGTTCTGCCAGATGACCGGATTGACGATGATCGAGCCGGGCCGCAGCGCGTTCCTGACGGCCGCGTATTGCGTGATCGTGCCGTTCACCTCGTGGCTGCTCATCAGGCAGCGGCCCACGTCGCGCAATCTGGTCGCGGCCGCGCTGTGCCTCACGGGCGTCGGCTTCGTGTCGCTGGCCGGCGGCGGCATGGGCGGATTGTCGGTAAGCCCCGGAGACCTGTTGACGTTGCTGTGCGCGTTCGTGTTCTCGTTCAACCTGGTGTTGCTGGGCAAGTGGAGCCGGGTGATCGACCCGGTGGCGTTGACGTTCACGATGTTCGTCGTGGCCGGCGTGTGCTTCGTCGGCGGCGCGATGGTCACGGAGCCGTCGCCGAGCGCCGCATGGCTCGAGCCTGCCGTGCTCTCCTGCCTCGCCTATCTGGTGCTCGGCGCGACGATGCTCGCACAGGTCATGCAGAACATCGGCCTCAAGGTCACGCCGCCCTCGCAGGCGTCGATCATCATGTGTCTGGAGACCGTGTTCAGCATGCTGTTCTCGGTGCTGTTCTACGGCGAGCGTGTGACGGTCACCGCCGGCATCGGCTTCGTGCTTATCTTTTTGGCGATCGTCGTCTCGCAGGTTCGTTTAAGCGGCCGCATGTTGGAGCGCATCGGCGGGCGCCGCGGCTGACGGCAGACGCGGCTCGGCTCGCCCATGGACTTCGGCCGGCTCAATATGCGGGTGGCGCTCCCCCAGTCAGCTACGCTGACAGCCCCTCCACCGAGGGGGCCAAGGCAGCATACGCGAAACATCAATATACGGAAGGAGACAGCCCTCCACCGAGGGGGCCAAGAAGCGGGTGCAGTCCGCGCGGCTCACGCCACAGCACGCAATACGTCACGCATCCGGTCGACGCCTTGGCTGAGACGGCTCATCCACGCCGCGTCCAACGGCATGTAACCGTCGTCGCCGCGATGATCGGAACGCTCAAGTCCGGCTACGTCACGGCCGTCGACCGCCACTACCCCGGTCATCGCCGTCGGCTCAAGTTCCTTCAACAGCGGACGGTGCAATAGGCCGCCCAACGCGTCGAGCCGGAACGTAAGGTCGCCGTCGACGACGATGCTCCCCTCCCCCACGCTCATCGTCGTGATGCCGAGCTCGCCGACGAGCGCGATCCGCAGCAGGTCGTCAAGCGTATCATCTGCCAGCCACAGCAGGTCGTCCCACAACGTCTCGTACCCGGGATCGTCCACCACCCAGTCGTGGCCGTCCCTGTATCGCGGGTACAGCTCGGCCGACCCGTCCGGTTGCAGGTCGGCTTCGATGTCGAAGACGTCGATCACCTCCATATGGTCGGCGTAGGGCGCCCGGTCGAGCAGGTCAAGTCCCCTGATGAGGATCCACCGGTCATACCAGGCGAACCGGGCCAGCCATGCGGCGAACCGTTCGAAGGCGCGGTCGCGCTCCCTGGCGTTTTCGGCGTCGTAATGTCGCGCGTCCATCCAATGCATGGATGTCGGTGTGTTCTGCCATCTGATCTTCATGAGACCACCGTACGGCCGCATGAAAAAACCGGTAGATATCTACCGGTTTTTGTGTCGCGGCGGCTGCCGGACGTTACGCGACACGCCGACGGCCGTTGCACGGTCGGACGATAGGAAATCCAAAAACGGCGGTTTCAAGCCGATTCGCCAAATCCAATCTCACAACCATGCAGCGGCCGTCGGCGTGTCGCAACTACGAGACGAGGATCACCGGTGGTGACGGACCAGCTTGGCCAGCTGGTACACCTCGTCGGAGGCGGCGGCCACTTCGGGGCTGTGCGTGACGATGATGACGCTCTTGCCCTCGTCGTGCGCCAGCGAGCGGAAGATCGCCATGATGTCGTCCTGCGTGGCGAGGTCCAGGTTGCCGGTCGGCTCGTCGGCGAGGATCACCGCAGGATCGTAGCTCAGCGCGCGGGCGATGGCGACACGCTGCTGTTCGCCGCCCGACAGGTGCAGGATACGCTCGTTGAGGTACTCGGGCTGCAGCCGCACCTTGGCGATGAGCTCGGCGGCGATCTCCTTCTTGGGACGGTCGAACTTCTTGCCGGAGGCGTCCATGGACAGGATGATGTTCTCGGCCACGGTGAGCGCCGGCAGCAGGTTGAAGCTCTGGAAGATCACGCCGATGTCGCGGCTGCGGTACCGGTAGCGGTCGGCTTTGGCGAGGTCGTTGCCCTGGTAGAGCACCTTGCCTTCGCTCGGCGTGGTGAGGCCGGAGAGCAGGGAGAGCAGCGTGGTCTTGCCCGCGCCGGACGGTCCGGTGATGGAGACGACCCTGCCGGCGTGGAACTTGTAGTTCTTGTCGGCGAGGACCTTCTTGCCGCCTTTGGTGTACGAGTAGGACACGTGGTCGAGCTCGAGCACGGGGGTGTCGGTCCGCGCGGTCGCGGCGGTGTCGGCTGCCGCGTCGGCGTTTGTTTCGTTGATGGTGTCGTTGATGGTCGCTGTGGTCATGGTTGTTGCGCTTTCGTTGAGGTCTGGCATGTCAGGAACGGTCGGCGAGGATCTGCAGCGGCTCGTAACGCATCACGAAGATGATGCCGACGAGCGCGGAGACCAGGGTCAGGCCCAGTCCGATGAGGATGAGCTGGCCGACGACCTTGAGGTTGACGGTGGCGTTGATGGTGCTCACATAGTCGACGGCCCGGTTGAAGCCGCCGCGCATGCCGCCCTGGTCGCCGCCGGGCGCGCTCGGCGCGGAGTTGCCGGACGTCGAGCTGTTGGACGTCGAGCTGTTGGACGATGAGGAGTCGGACGACGAGGAGTCGGACGACGAGCCGGACGAATCGGACGACCCGGAGTTCGCTCCCGGAGCCCCACCCATGTCGGCGCCGCGGCCGAACTGCTCCTGCTGGCTGGCGGCCTGCGTCTCCTGCGAGGAGACCTGCGCGGCGAGCAGCTGGTTGGAGACGGGCACGGAGGCCGCCGCGCCGCCGGCCACGCCGAGCGCGATGCCGCACATGGTCACGATGAGCAGCTCGATGGCGAACTGGGCGGCGACCTTGGCCTTCTTGACGCCGATGGCGGTGAGCACGCCCACCTCGTACTTGCGTTCGCGGATGTTGAACAGGTTGAGCACGATCAGCACGACCGCGCCCACGGCGAGCACGACGATGAGCAGGGTCAGCGCGAACTTGGCGAGGTTGTCGAGCGGCACGAGGCTGGACTCGTAGTTCTCCACGTCGGCGGACTGCACGGTGTACGTGTCGGCGAGCCCGGCCTTCTTCACGTCGGAGGCGAACGTCTCGTAGTCGTCGGCGTTGTCGAACACGTAGGTGTAGGTCAGCTGCGTGGTCGTGTTGTCGTCATCGTCGTTCGCCGTGGTCGTGGAGTCGAGACCGAGCGACTTGAGCGTGGAGACGGAGGTGTAGATCGCGTTGTCGGCGTCCTGCGAGGTGCCGCCCATCGGGCCCATGGCGTTGGTGTTGCTGGACGTGGTGTTCTCGTAGATGCCGCAGATGGTGAGCGTGTAGGTCTTGGACGTGTCGCTCGGGTTGGTGACGGTGATGGTGTCTCCCACCTCGAGGTCGTTGAAGTCGGCGAGCGCTTTGGAGATGATGACCTTGCCGTTGTCGTCGGAACCGTAGCCGAACACTTCGCCGGAGGTCATGGTGAAGGTGCCGTTCTGCGCTTTGGCGACGGCGGTGTCGGACGAGAAGCCGGTGAGGGTGAAGTCGCCGGAGGTCATCATCATGCCGCCGCGGTCGCCGCCGCCCTGACCGTCGCCGCCGGGGCCGCCCTGACCGGGCTGGCCGGAGCTGTTGGAGTCGCCGGACGAGCTGGACGAGTCGGACGAACTGGACGAACTGGAGTTGGCCGAGTTCGATGATGTGGATTCGACCGGCTGGAACGAGTCGGTTCCGGAGACGCCGGTGCTTTCGGAGTAGTAGCTGCTCACCGGCACGCTGGACGCCTTCTCGTATTTCTGGTAGTCGGCGAGGCTCAGCGTTGCGGATTCCATGGCGGCGCGCATGGCGCTGAAGTCCGGCGCGCTGTCTGACGACGAGCTGGATGAGTCGGACGACGAGCTCGACGAGCTGGAGCTTTCGCGCGCCTGCTCCATGAGTTTGCTGCGGTCGGCGCTGATGGTGGCCGTCACCGTGGTGGATGCAAGTCCGGTCTCGCGCGCGTTGTCGGCAGCGTTGCGGATGGACAGGCCGATGGTGGCGGCCGCCGCGATGATGGCCACGATGATGACGATGAGTATGTTGCGGCCTTTGTTTCTGGTGACCGTCTTCCATGCGTTTTTCAGTACGAACATGACGCTCCTTGCGTTCGTTGTTCAGTCGGATGCTTGTTCCGGGCGGATGCGCGTCCTTGTGGGGTGCGCGATGCGCTCATAGCGGAATCTGACTGCAACTATGCAAGGGAAGTTTGGCACTGCACTGGAATGCCGCTCGAAGGAGCCGACGTAATCGGCGTATCTTCGCTGATACTTTTCTGAATGTATCCTGAATTGAATGGCCGCTCACCGGCATGACGATACGCTTCGACGACGGCCATCAATGTACGACGTCATACATGCGGTGCGGCCGCCAGCCGAACGATCGTCTTCGCTCAGGGTGCCCTCAATCAGGCGTCGGCGCGGCCGGCGACCGCGCATGCGGCCAACGCGCGGGGACGGGTCACGCGCACCTGACCGTAGATCAGCGCGCGGGTGAAATGACGTGCGCACAGCCCCTCGCTCTCGGCGGGGTTGTGGCATCCGGCGATATGGCATTGCGTGGACATGATGTTACCTGCTTCCTTGTAAGTCTTTCGGCCCTTCTCGCCATGCACCTCCTGGTGCATGACCTATCGCCCGAACGTAGCAAAGCGGCCCTACGTTATTGTCAAATAAAACGATTCACCGGCGAGTCGTTAACGATAACAACATAAAATAATATTTTTTACCCTTTCCTTACCTTTATATTTCGTCGACGTTCGGCCTTGCCGGAACCACCGCAGACGTCACCGTGGATGTCATGGTCGACGTCATGGTCGACGCCGCGGTGGAGGCCAATCCCTTGAGCACGGCGAGCGCGACCTCACGATCCTCGGCGTCGATGCCACGCGCGGCCGCCAGCATGGCCGGCAGTGACTGCCGCCAATGCGAGGTCAGCTCGCCGAACGTGGCGCACCCGGTCGCGCCGAGCACCGCGAACAGCTGCTCGATGAACCGCCTGCGATGGTCGTCGTCATAGGAGGCCATCCACCCGTTGATCGTGCGCGCCGCATACCGCGCGCCCGCGCTCAGGCCGTCCGCGCGCTCGAATTCGCCGTCCTTCACCTGCCAGTTGAGCGCGAAATGCTGCATGATGCCGATGCCGTCGCTGCGCACGACCGTATAGCCGTCCGCCACGTCCTCGCGGTCCTCGAACAGCATGCCGATGACGGACGCCTCCGGCACCGACTTGTGCACCCTGCCGGCGATGCGCCCGTAGCCGGCCCCGTCACGGAACTCACGGTCGAATCCAGGACCGTCATGCGAGTACACGCCGACGATGCGCCGCTGCACATCCGAAGGCGCTCCGGCTGCCGCATACACCGCCAGATTGCCGCCCTTGGAGTGCCCGCCGACGCGGATCGGACCAGACCACAGCCCGGCCACCCGCCGAAGATAGCGGACGGCGGCCTCCTGCGAGGGAACCGGACGTCGGAACGCCATCATGAAATCCTCCTGCCAGCCGACGATGGAACTGTCCGTGCCGCGGAACGCCACATACAGCGAGCCGTCGCCCACCTCGAACGCGCACGCCGAGAACTGCTTGGTCTCCTCCGGCTCGAATTCGCTCACATACCCGCCCACGCGCACGCCACGCCACCGCGGGTTCTCGCACATCGCGCGCAACAGGTCGACGTTCATCGCCGGCTCCCACACCCGGCCGAACATGGCGTCGTAGCATTCGGCTCGCAACAGGTCGCGCAGACCCACCATCGGCAGGAGCGATGCCGCGGAACCGTCGTCCGCGGAACCGCCCACAGGGGCGCCCGCACGACCACCCACCTGGCCATCCTCCAGCCGCGGCACATTGCCAGGCATGCGAGCATAGGCCAGCTGCGCAAGTATCAGACTGTCCATCTCATTGAACGGCCGTTCGGCGAAGGTGATGAAATCGTTGCGGGTTTCGTCGATGATAGTGCCCATACGGCCATATTGTAGTGGCCTCGAACGGCATACGGGAGTAGTGTTGATGCCGAAACGAACGACGGAACGGCGCACGTCACAGGAGGCGGCCATGCAGTACATCGAACGGGTCATCGCGGGCATTGACGGGTCGGAGGCGCGACTGACCGGGTACGTCATCGACAACAGCGACGAGATGGATCCGGACCGTACGCGACCTGCGCTGCTGATCCTGCCAGGCGGCGGATACGCGATGACCTCCGACCGCGAGAGCGAACCGGTGGCGCTGCGGTTCCTCGCGGCCGGCTTCCACGTGTTCATCCTGCGCTATTCGTGCGCGCCCAGCCGGTATCCGGTGGCGCTGCTGCAGGCGGCCGAAACGATGCGACTCATCCGGGACAATGCCGTCGAATGGCATGCGGACGCGCGCAAGGTGGCGGTGATCGGCTTCTCGGCGGGCGGTCATCTGGCCGGCAACCTGGCGACCTCATCCAGCGACGGCGAGCTGCGCGCCCATGGGTTTGAGCCTGCCGAGGTGCGGCCGGACGCGCTGCTGCTCGGCTATCCGGTGATCACCGCCGGCGAGTTCACGCATCGCAAGAGCATCAGCACGCTGCTCGGGCCGGAGAGTCGGCATGACGAGCGGCTGCTGGATCTGCTGTCCATTGAGCGGCATATCGACGCGGCCACGCCGCCGGTGTTCGCCTGGCATACGATGACCGATCCGACCGTTCCGGTGGAGAACACGCTGATGCTGATCCGCGCCTGCCGTGCCGCCGGGGTGAGCGTCGAGGCGCACCTGTTCCCGGAAGGCGGGCACGGATTGTCGCTGGGCACGGCGGAAACGGCGCGCGCGGGATCGCGGGGAGCGGCCGGCGAGTGCGATCCGGCGAATGTGGTGCCGTGCGTGCAGGTCTGGCCCGATCTCGCCGTCGACTGGATGCGTCGCACGCTGCGGTGATTGGTGATTGCGGGGTTCGGTGGGTGGTCGGGCTGACTGTTGGAGTGCCGGCGGCCGTTTTCCACCGCCGGCCGCCCGATGATGGTCGATAACGGACGCAAAACAGCCGATTTGCGTCCGTTATCGACCAGAACGGTATGACTTGCAGCGGCAAACGGCCGCCATCAGGCGCGGAACCGTCCGTTTGCCGCTACAAGCCGTCAAGTGGTCACGGAAAACAAACTGCGAATATCAGGAAAACAGGGGGAAGATATAAAAAAGCGACCCCGGCCGGACTTGAACCGGTGACCTCCGCCGTGACAGGGCGGCGCTCTAACCAACTGAGCTACGGGGCCGTGTGCTTGCTTGAAGCAACGAATGACAATATTACAGGAGAATCAGAAAAAGCCAACTTCGGCGTGTCGTGTCGCGTTCACGGCATGTTCACAACCCGTTAACCCCTTGCAATTCCAACGATTCCGCCGTTTTTCAGCCTGTCATAGATTACGCCGATGACGAACCCCTTGCATCGGCACCGGCATCCGTGTTTTCATGATAGACACCTTCGAATAGGGGGAACGAAGGAATCCAACACACTGACACATCCCCCAATCGCACAAAAAAGGAGGTATGCGATGACGTTCACCACACTTGATTTCGCGGAGACCTATCTGCTGAAGACGAAGGCGCCGGTCATGTCGGCATACTCCGTCGAAGACGACCTCGATGCGCAGGATGAACGAGGAGCAGCCGACCCTCTGGCATAAGGCATGAAGCCGATTACGCCCCACGCCCGCACCTCACGCATCCGGCACCGGCAGGCCTCCCCGAACGGCATGGCGTCATTCGGCTGAACAGATCGCGACGCCACGATGAACACCGTTCGCACAGGAAGGTACGTAGGCGCCTGCATATCTACACTGAGTTGCTATGACCGCCCATGTAATCGCAACTTCCACCCACGCCGACACCGCCCACATCGTCGCCGCTGAAACGCAACCGCACCAACGCACCGCGCCGCAGGATGACGCCGGACCGGCAGACACCGCAAACCGGCGTCCCCTTTCGGTCCTGATAGTCAGCGAATCCTCACTCGAACAGACCAACGGGGTGAGCGGCAGCGTCAGGCACATCCTGGCACGGTTCGCCGAACGCGGCTTCGACGCGCGGGTCATCGCCCCCGGCCCGGCGCCGCAAGGCGACATGGTCGACGGCTACCCGGTGAGCGCGGTGCCGACATGGCCGATCCAGCAGTTCAACGTGGCGATTCCGACGAAATCCTCGGTGATCAGGACCATCAAGGACGGACCAAAACCGGACATCATCCACGTGGCCGCGCCGATCTCGAAGCTCGGTCACGCTGCACTGATTGCAGGCAGACGGCTCGACGTCCCCACGGTGGCGATCTACCAGACCGATGTTGCGCAGTACGCCCGGCGTTTCGCCCGTGAGGCGATCGACAGCGCGGCCAACAGCGTGCTGCCGAAGAAGCACACCGGCTGGCTGCGCAAGATCGGCCGTGCCGCAGGCGACGGCGCCGAACAGATTGTAGGCGCACGCATCGCGAAGATGCACAACATGGCGACGCTCACCTTGGCGCCCACCGATCAGGCGAAAGCACGGCTCGAGTCGTTCGGCGTCGACGCGCGGCTCATTTACCAGTGGGGTCGCGGGGTCGACGTAAGCCTGTTCAACCCGTCCCGGGCCGCGAGCGCGGAGGCGGCCCGACTGCACCGGCAGTGGAGTCACAGCGGGACGCTTCCGGTTGTCGGCTATGTAGGCAGGCTCGCACCGGAAAAGCAGGTGGACCGGCTTGCCGCGCTGGCCGGATTGGGAATCCAATTGGTGATTGTCGGCGGCGGCCCGTGCGAGGAACAGCTTGAGGAGCTGCTGCCGGACGCCGTGTTCACCGGCATGCTGCACGGCGAGGATCTGGCGAACGCCTATGCCGCGCTCGACGTGTTCGTGCACACCGGTGCGGAGGAGACGTTCGGCCAGACCATTCAGGAGGCGATGGCGAGTGGCCTGCCGGTGGTCGCACCGGCCGCGGGCGGTCCGCTCGATCTGGTGGATGACGGCCGTACCGGATTATTGTTCGACCCTGCGGATGACCATGATCTGCGCGCCGCGGTGGAGCGACTGGCAGGCGACGCGAACCAGCGGCACGGCATGGGACAGGCCGGATTCGAAACGGTTCGCAGCCGCACGTGGCCGGCGCTGGTGGATCGTCTGGTGGACTACTACCGGCTCGCCTACGAACTGCACCTGGCCGGAACCGCGCCGGCATGAAGATTGCCGTGAAGCGCGGCTCATCTGGACATCTGTTGATAGGTAGCCGACCGTATCCAATCAGAGCTGTCAAATGACGTGACAATAACGGTTAACAATCCTCCCTCTCCTGGCAGTAGGAGTGAAGGCGGCAATTCCGCCGCCCTCACGAAACAATCCCAGGAGGACATCATGACAGATCGAATGGTACTGCAAACCCAGCAGTGGTTGAACAAGACTTACGGAAGCGATTCCCGATTCAAGAAGGTGGCAGAAGACGGCCTGACTGGCTGGGCGACCATCTACGCACTGACGCGGGCACTGCAAATCGAACTCGGCATCCAGTCAACAGCAGACAATTTCGGACCGTCCAGCCGGCGACTGTTTTCACAGCGCTATCCGAAAGGCGTCCAGCAACAGGCCGACAATGCCACAGCCACTTCTAACGTGTACGCCATCATTCAAGGCGCGCTCTGGTGCAAGGGATACTCCACCGGAGCCGGAAGTATCACGCAGCATTTCTACAGCGGCACCGGCAATGCAATCGAAGAGCTCAAGAGCGACATGGGCATCGATGGTGATTCCAGCGTTGATGTGGACATCATGGGCGCTCTGCTGTCGATGAAACAATTCGTGCTGCTATCCAACTACGGAGGTACCGCTTCCATTCGAATGGCACAACAGAGCATCAACCGCAAGTACCGCTCCTACACCGGCATCATTCCCACCGACGGCCTGTACGGTCGTGAGATGAACACTGCTCTGATTCAAGTGCTGCAGGCACTGGAAGGATTCTCTCCCAGCGAGGCGACTGGCAACTTCGGCACCGGTACCCGTGGACGGCTGAAGACCATCACCAAGGCTAACGCCGCAAACTTTCCAAATTGGGTGTGGCTTGCTAGCGTCGCCCTTGCCTGCAACGGAGCCGAAAACAATCCCGATACCGTATGGAATGACCAATTCGCCGCAATGGTGAAGGCATTCCAGCAGCGCTACGCGCTTATCGTCACCGGTGAAGTCGATTCGACCACATGGATGAGCCTGCTGACATCCAAAGGCGACCCGGATCGCTACTGCGTCGCATGCGACACCCGCTTCGAAATCACCAGTGACCGGCTTGCAACACTCAAGGCGAATGGATACGAAATCGTGGGACGCTACCTGACCGAGCCGAAACAGGAGACATTAACGCCCGACCAGTATTTTAAGGCAATCCGCCCCGGGGAGCTTGAACGCATCACCAAGGGCGGTATGAAATTCTTCCCCATCTATCAGGAGTACTCCAACAAATTGGAATACTTCACCGCCGCCACAGGAGCACAGCATGCCAAAAAGGCACGCGAGGCTGCGCAGCGTCTCGGCATCCCGCCCACGCACATCTACTTCGCAGTGGACTTCGACGCCACCGACAATCAGGTCACCAGCAACATTCTGCCATATTTCAGAGCTGTTCATTCCTCACTCAACGGAGGCTATGGCATTGGGATTTATGCATCGTGCAATATTTGCACGCGAATCATTAAAGCCGGTTATGCAAGCAGTGCATTCGTATCCGATATGTCCACTGGCTTTTCCGGTAATCTCGGTTTCCCGATTCCTGACGCTTGGGCATATGACCAGTTCACAGAAATCACAAACTATCAAAACCGAGGTTGGGATCTCGACCGCGTCGCCTATTCCGGACAGGTTGCTGCTTGCAACTCTCTTATTCCCTCACCTGCGGAACCATCTCCCGACCCCGACCCTGAGACGCCAAAGGATGATCCTCTGCTGAAATGGACCATCGACACTGAGGAAAAATGCAAGACCATGTTGCAACAATCTTCGGTCAGTTCCTATACAGGATTTATTGGTGAATTTATTCTAGAGTGGCTCCGTAAGCCGGAGTACTGGGGCAACGGGTATGCTGGACTATGGACACTGTATACGCCGGAAGCCAGTAGCCCGTCAGATCTTGAAACGGCAAGACAGTACTGTGCCATCACATGCGGAAAACAACCATCCATCAAAGGGACCCTGCCTCGACGGGATATCGCCCATATGGCAGCTACTGCCTTAGGATACCTTTCTTGGGGAGTGGAAGACGACATAAAGAAATACGGTCTCGGAGATCTAGGTGGATGGCCTCTGGATTTGTTGCAAATCTGGGGGTCTTACGTACGAGAAAACCCCGGGAATCTGTCGACATGGTTGAATTCCCATCTGGGAAGTCTCCAAAACGGTAAGGGGTTTGGATACGCAGATATCCTTGCAGATGCCGATGCTTGGCTTATTGCCCGATATATGTCCCTTCATCCAGGCAGCGAATCCCTTTCAAACGCGATGAATGATGTGTTTAAGCAGAGCGAAACCCACCGCATCATCCGTTTTTATGATGAACGATTCGGCAGTAGCGCTGACAACGTAGTGACAATCTTTAAGACTGTCGCAAACGGTATCGATGCATGGGGGATAGAGAATGTGCCGTTTTCCGAGAAAATGCTAAAGGCAGCGGCCAATGGTAGTGCCCGATTTCTTGCGCACTTTGGTTCTCGCCCGTCCCTGTGACGATGATCAGTTCGCTTCGTGTACGTTCTCACCGAGTCGGGACATGTCGAGGTAGCGGCGCGTCGACCACTCGCTGGA
>NZ_WBVT01000027.1 GCF_009193355.1 Bifidobacterium leontopitheci | reverse complement strand
CCGCAAACGCGCCGCACGACGCGCCACACGCTGAAGTCCCCTCCCACGCGTAGGTTTTCAAACAACACCACGCATGGTGCGAGCGTCAGCGTCGCCACTCAACCCATCAGATAAATAAACACGGTGGTGGCGGCATGAGTCGGCAACGGGTTAGGCATTCGACTATCCGATGCGTTACCCCTTGATGTCACAGCGGGTACCTACCCGCTGTGACATCAAGGGGTGCGTCGTGTGGGGGTGCGTCGTGTGGGGGTGCGTCGTGTGGGGGTGCGTCGTGTGGGGGTGCGTCGCGTGGGGGTGCGTCGCGTGCGCAGCTCATCGACGAATCGTTGGAAACACTTGCGACACGCCGTGAGTTGCATTTGCCGGCGATACGAGTATATTTATCAGCTGTTGCAAGGAACACTTCAACATCTAACCACTGCCCCCGTAGCTCAGTTGGTTAGAGCAGCTGACTCTTAATCAGCGTGTCCAGGGTTCGAATCCCTGCGGGGGCACATCGATTGACCGGAACCGATTGGTTCCGGTTTTTTGTATTCTCACTCAAGTCTTGTGTCACTCTGCTCGCCCGAGCACAGTGACGCAAGGCGACAAACCCAGTATTTCCAATGGATTCCAGGTGTGCGTCACTCAGACAGGGCGAGCAGAGTGACGCAAGCGCACCGAGCGCTTGTGGGCGTGCCCCGCAGCGACGCCTCGTATATGCACATGACCACGCGTACCCGTACGGAACGAGGAAGGCCCTTCGCCGGGCGGATGCTCGGCGAAGGGCCTTCGATGCTTAAGCTCAGCCAGCTATGGAAGCAGGCTTATAGTGCGAGAAAATGCTCGTCTTACCGTGACGGCAAGACTCACTCGGCGACGACCTTCACGAAGAAGGACGCGGTGATCTCCGGGTGCAGAGCGACCTTGGCCGGGAAGTCACCGGTGGTCTTGATCGGCTCGACCTCGATGGCCTTCGGGTTGACCGGGGCCTTGTCGGAGAGGGCGAGGGCGATCTGCTCGGCGGAAACGCTACCGAACAGCTTGCCGGACTCGGACACCTTGGCGGCGATCTCGACGGTGGTGCCTTCGATGACGGCCTTGGCGGCGACGGCCTCTTCGCGGGTGGCGACGGCCTTGGCGAGGCGGGCGCGCTTCATCTGCACGATCTGCGCCTCGGCGCCGCGGGTCCACTGGAACGCGAGGCCCTGCGGGATCAGGTAGTTGCGGGCGTAGCCGGACTTGACGGCGACGACATCACCGGAGTGACCGAGGTTGGACACGGTCTTGGTGAGAATAACCTTGGTTTCAGCCATGTTCCTATCCTCCTATCAGCGACCGGTGGTGGCGTACGGCAGCAGAGCCATCTCGCGGGCGTTCTTGATCGCCTTGGAGAGCTCGCGCTGCTCCTGCACGGTCACGCCGGTGATACGGCGGGAACGAATCTTGCCGCGGTCGGAGATGAACTTGCGCAGCAGCGCAACGTCCTTGTAGTCGATCTCGGAGACCTTGGCGGCCTTCAGCGGGTTCGGCTTCTTCTTGAACGGCTTGACCGGCGGTTGCGGCCTTTTACGTGACATGATGTTCTCCTTGAAAATACGTATGATGTGTTGTTTCTGATATCAGGGTCTAAGTCTGATATGTCGGTTCGCGTGTTACGGCTGGACGCAGGCGCCTGTCAGAACTCCGGCTCTTCGGAATCGCCGCCGAAATCGGACGACCCTCCGAATGTGCCGAACGACGCTCCTGCGCCGTTGTCGGACGAGCTCCACGGATCGGTCGCGGGCGCGGCCTGCTGAATGGCACCGGCGGAAGCTCCGCCCTGGTAGCCGCTGGCACCACCCTGGTAGCCGCCATTGCCGCCACCCTGGTAGTTGCCGCCACCGAAGCCGCCGTTGGAACGGCCGCCCTGATAGCCCTGGTTGCCTCCGGCGTTGCCGCCGAAGCCGCCGTTGTCGGCGTTCTGGCCCCCGTTGAAGCCGCCGTTGCGGCCGGAGAATCCGCCCTGGCCGCCCGACGTGCGGGTGACCTGTGCGGTCGCGTATCGCAGGGACGGGCCGATTTCGTCGACCGTCATCTCCACGACGGTGCGGGTGGAGCCGTCGTTCGCCTGATAAGAGCGCTGCTGAAGCCGGCCCTGTGCGATCACGCGCATGCCCTTGCTCAGGGTCTGGGCGCAGTGATCGGCCAAGTCACGCCATGCGGAGCACCGCATGAACAACGCCTGCCCGTCCTCGAACTGGCCGGACTGGCGGTTGTACGTACGCGGCGTCGAAGCGATGGTGAAGCTTGCGACGCTGGCGCCGGAACCGATGGTGCGCAGCTCGGGATCCGCGGTGAGGTTGCCCACCACGGTGATGATCGTTTCACCTGCCATGACTGTTCCTTCTTACTTCGGCTCGCTCAGGCGAGTCGCGAACTGGAAACGTGCGGATTTACTTGGCGTCCTTGCGAAGAATCTTCGTGCGGACGACGGACTCGTTGAGGTTGAGCACGCGGTCGAGCTCGGCGCTGGTCGCGGGATCGGTCGTGTAGTTGACCACGACGTAGTTGCCCTCGGTCTTGCCGTCGATCTCGTAAGCGAGCTTGCGGCGACCCCAGATATCAGTGTTGTCGACGGTACCACCATTCTTGGTGACGAGCTCCAGATACTGCTCGGTCAGCTTCTTCAGACCTCGCTCATCCAGCTCAGGATCGGCAATGAACATCAGTTCGTACTTGTGCGCAGACATCACCCACCTCCTTCGGACTATTCGGCCATGGACCTTCCATGGCAGGAGTGTGTATACGCGCTGCTGAAAACAGCAACTTCTCTACTTTACGGCTACCGTAAGACAGCCGTCGGCGGTGATTCTCCGCCGGCCGGCGGATCACTGCAGGTCCACGACCAGGCAATCGGCCTCGCCGTAGCCGGCCTTGCGGCACCATGCGTCGCCCGCGTCGACCGACCCGAACGATTCGCCGGAGAGGATCACGTAATAGTCGGACGTCTTGCCGCCCTTGGTGTACGTGGGGTAGTCGCCGGACCATACCAGCAGCGCCTTGCCGTGTTTGGCGCGCCGCTGGAGGAACTGCTCGTAGATGTCCTCGTACCGCCACGTCTTGCCTTCGGCCTGCATCCCGTACTTCTTGCTGGACAGCTGCGTGGTGTACGTGGTGTAGAAGCCGGATGCGGCGTCCTTGTCATGGTCGAGCTGCCAGCTCAGCGCCGTCTGGGCGTAGCGTTCGATGTCACTGTCGGCGATGTTCGCTCCGCCGAGCGCGTCGCCGGCGTCCGCCGAGTCTTCGCCGCTGCCGGTCTGGTCGGTCTGCATCACGACTTCGCTGCTGCCGGTCTCGATCTGGTCGTACGGCCGCCAGTACTGCTTCGTGGTGAACGCGAGTTTCACGTTCGCCGTGTCGCCGTCGAACTCGATCGGCTGTTTCGAGAAGTCGAACACGGCGGCGGCGAAGACGTCGCCGTCGCCGTCCTTGATGCTGACCTTGACACCGGATTCCTTGAATGTCGCGGTTTTCGCGGAGCCGGTTTCGCAGTTCGACGTGAGGTCGAGCGTCGCGATCAGCGACGTTCCGCTGCGGTCGGCGGCCTCGAGCGTGGCGTCCGGCGCGGTGGTGCACGGCTTGGCGGTTTTCGTGGTCTTCTTGCTGCCGGACGTGCCGCCGTCACTCTTGCCACTTTTGGACTTCACCGACGACTGCGACGATGTTGCCGGATTGCCTGCCGCAGTGTCGCCGGAGTCGCGCAGCAGGAACCACCAGACGCTGAATCCCGCCGCCGCAAGCACGACGACCACCGCGATGACGATGCCGATAATCAACGGCGTCTTCGAACTCCGCGGCTTGGCGGCTGCGGCATCCGGCGCAGCCGCGCCGGCGCCGGGCACACCGTTCGTCCCGGCAACGCTAGGCACCCCGGCAACGCCGTTCGCTCCATACGCACCGTTCAGCCCGGATGCGCCCGACGTCCCGGCGACAGGAGCCCCGGCAGGTATCCCGGCGACGCCGGGCATAGCGGCATATCCCGGCGCCGTGACCGTCGCGCCGACCGGGACCCCGTTCGCATCAACCTGTGTCCTGTCGCCCAGCGGACCGTAGGCGCCCGCCGCGTACGCCTGCCCACCGGACGCTCCTGCGTATGCGGCGGGCGCCGCACCGGCCGTTCCCGGCTGCGTCGTCCCATCCGACGTAGGGTAGCCGCCGACTCCATAACCGTAGGGAACCTGCGACGCGCCGGGAGTCGCCCCGGCCGCGATCCCGCTTGCCGCGCCGGCCGGTCCGGCCGTCGCAACACCAGTCGCACCGGGCGCCGCCACCGGGCCTGCCGCCAACGGCGCACCGCAGTTCATGCAGAAGCGCATCGTCCCGTCGACCGGCTGGCCGCACGACGGGCACACCACCTGCGCGGCCGCCGCGCCAGCACCAGCCGCACCCGCGCCCGCATCGGCCGGCGCGCCGCAGTTCATGCAGAACCGGTCCCCGTCGCCGATCTGCGCACCACATCGAGAACACTGCATAACAGGCTCCTTCCCCCGACGTTCTCTTATGCCTCCCAGCATACGCGCCCCGGAAAAAACCGGTACATATCTACCGGTTTTTTCTTCAACGCATTCGGCACCCACCCCAAATCCGCGAAAAGTCCCATCCAGCAGTGCCGGAATGGGACTTTTCATGGAGTTCGACGCGCACGCGCGCGCAGGTCAGGCGTAGATGTTGCGCGGACGCATGTCCTCAGGCAGGCCCTCGAGCAGCGTGGCGACGGAACCTTCCTCGAACACGGATCGGATGCCGGCCGCCAGCAGCGGCGCCACGGACAGCACGGTCATGTTCGGCAGGCGCTTCGACTGCGGCACCGGAACCGTGTCCATGAGGATGATCTCGCGGGCGCCGCACGTCGACAGTCGTTCGACGGCGGGGCCGGAGAGCAGGCCGTGCGTGGCGACGAGCGTGACCGACGCGGCGCCGGCGTTGCGCAGCGTGCGCACGGCCTCGCAGATCGTGCCTGCGGTGTCGATCATGTCGTCGACGACGATGCAGTCGCGGCCTTCGACCTCGCCGATGATGCCATGCGCGACCGCATGGTTCGGGCGGGTGATGTCGCGGGTCTTGTGGATGAACGCAAGCGGCAGGTCGCCCAGCTTGGCGGCCCACTGTTCGGAAACCTTGATACGGCCGGCATCGGGCGAGACCACGGTGGCCTTCTCGAGCGGCATGTGGGAGCGCACGTAGTCGATGAGCACCGGCGAGGCGGTGAGATGGTCGACCGGGCCGTCGAAGAAGCCCTGCTCCTGGGCGGCGTGCAGGTCGACGGTGACGAGACGGTTCGCGCCGGCCGTCTTGAACAGGTCGAACACGAGACGCGCGGTGATGGGCTCGCGGCCCTGATGCTTCTTGTCCTGGCGCGAATAGCCGAGGAACGGCGCGACGACGGTGATGGAACGGGCGGACGCACGCTTGAGCGCGTCGATCATGAGCAGCTGCTCCATGACCCACTTGTTGATCGGGTCGGTGTGGCACTGCAGCACGAACACGTCGGCGCCGCGCACCGGCTCGGCGAACCGCACGTACATCTCGCCGTTGGCGAAGTCGTAGGCGGTGGTGGGCAGCACGTCGATTCCCAGACATTTCGCGACTTCGTTCGCGAGTTCGGGGTACGCACGGCCTGTGACCAGCGCCAGTCGTTTATCGGGTGTGCCCTCCAGAATTGCCGACATGTTCTCCGCTCTTTTCCGTGTGCTTGAATTCGTGACCATTGTAACGGACAAGGCCGAACATCAAATATACAAGAACCCGCCGCCCCAGAAAGGAGCGGCGGGTTGCAGGGTCGGGAGCGGCGTCGGCGTCAGCCGCGGTCGTGCCACGTCGAATGCCGCCGACATGACGCTCCCCCAGTCAGCTTCGCTGACAGCGTCCTGCAATTAAGGACGGCCTACGGCCGGCTCAATACTGGCTCGCTGTCGCTCGCACCTCGCCTACAAACAGCTCCGCTGTTTGCTTCACGGCTCGGCCTCCACCGAGGGACCGAGAACCGCCAAGCCCGCACCCGATCAGGTCAGTAGCTGTCGCCGATCTTGACGGTCACCTTGTCGCCGTCGATCGTGAACTTGCCGGACACGCTGTAGCTGGAGGAGTCGTTCTCCGGCTCCCACGTGTCGTCGTAGTTCTGGTACTCGTACGTGACCTTCACCTCGCCGTCGGAGCCGTAGAAGCTGCCGCCGTCAAGGCTGATGTCGCTGGAGTCGATGCTCGGGTAGTCGACGATGCTCCACGAGACGTTGCGGACGCTGTCGGAGTCGTACATGCTGAACGGGCAGCCTTCCGGCTCGGCGTCGGTGGATTCGGCGCACTTGTCCATCGCGTCCTTCACCTTCGCGTTGATGGCGTCGGTGAGGGCGTCGGTGGGTTCGACGCTGAGGGTTCCGCTGGTCTTGTCGTTGGTGTTGACGGTGACCGCCTTCGCGGAGATGTACTTGGACGCCGCCGCCTTCACCTCGTATTCGCCCGGATACGCCTTGAACGTCATGCTGTAGGTGGAGTCGCTCTCGCTGGCGGAGTTCTTCGGCGAGACCTTGACGCCGTTGATGGTGATGTTCGGCGCGGACTGCGGCGCGCTGACGTAGATCTCCTTGACGAGCGGCGTGGTGACCTTCCAGTTCTTGAACAGCAGGAACTTCGAGCCGCTGGGCACGAGCGTGATCTTGCTGTCGACGGTCTTGCCGTTGAGCGAGTAGGTGATGCCGACCGTGTACGAGCCGTCGGGGTTGGCGGTGCTTGAGGTGACGCGCTGGTTGATGACACTGCCTTTCTTGGCGGCGGCGTTCGTCAGCAGCACGGCCTTGTCACCCGCGACCTGCGGGTCGCCGATGCCGTTCGCCCTCTCGTAGTCGCCCTCGGCGATCGCCGACAGGTACGCCTTCGCGGTGTTGTCGGCGTTGAAGACCGCGGAGTTGAGCACCGCGAACGTGATGCCGAGCGCGGCGAGCACTCCGACGACCACGCCGATGATGATGATCAGCCGCTTCTGCTGCGCGGTCATCGCCTTGGCTGCGGCCGGCGCGACGGGAGCGCCCGCGGGGACGCCCAGCGGCGCTGCGGCAGGCGCGACGGCGTAGACCTGACCGTTGGCACCCGGAACGGCGGGTGCGCCGGGCACGGCCGGAGGCACTGCGCCGGGGACTGCCGGCGCAGCCGGAACGCCAGACGCACCGGACACGCCGGCAGTCGGCACGGCGGCGCCTGCCGGAGCCGCCGACGGCACACCGGCAGCCGGGTTCGCGGCGCCGGCACCAGGCAGCGGAACGCCGGCAGCACCAGCGGCAGGCGCACCGACAGCCTCGGCGCCTGCTCCGGGCGCGACGGCATGCCCCACGTAACCGGCCGCCGCGGCGACAGCCGCCGGGAACCGGCCGAAGTTCGCCCTGCTGGCGGCCGCGTACGCGGTCACGTTTGCCGGCGTCGGCTGCACGGTGCCGCCGACGAAGATCTTCCACAGGCCACCCATCGAGACGACCATGGACCGGCCGAACGTGAGCGCCACGACCTCGATGAGGAACGCCCACACGCCTGCGACGAGGAAGTACCAGACTGCCGGCGCAAGCGACGCCTCCATCGAATACGACGAGGAGATGCCGTATTCGGACAGCAGCGACTGCATGGCACCGGTGACGGCCGCCTTTTCGGAGATGGCCATGCCGAGGAACTCGGTGATCAGCCACAGCACCATGACGGTGACCGGCGACTTCCACGAATGCTGCCAGCCCATGTACGCGGGGTCGTAGATGTTACGAGCCGCGGCACGGAGCGCGACGTAGAGGGTGGCAATCAGGAACACGATGAACACCAGCCACAGCTGCCAGATCGAACCGCCGGTGTATCCGTTATACGAGATGCCGAACAGCGATACGGACACCGAATCGGAGCTGTAGCTGTTGGTGATGTCCATGACGCCGAACGACGACATCTCGAGCAACATCAACGGCAGTGCCGGGAAGATGGTCGGCAGCAGCAGGATCGCCTGGCCGTCGTGCTGCGAAACGGAAAGCCAGACCAGCACGATGACGCCGACGATGAAGAACGCGATCGAGTAGATCCACGCGGCGTCGACCACCGTGCGCACGAAGCCGCGCGTGCGGTGCGCCCACTTCCACGCGGCGGAGAACACGTTGTTCGAGTCGGAGGCGTACTGGGCAAGCAGGTAGCCGGCGAACGAGCCGACCGCCGCCAACAGCAGCGCGAGGAAGTACGTGCGTGCGGAGACGCCGCTCAGCACGATCGTCGCGAGCACGCCGTTGCCGGACGTGGTCACGCCGAGCGCGACCGGGAAGATCGCTGCAAGGATCAGGTAGACGAAGCCCATGACCACGCCGACGATGACGCTGCTGATGATGCCCGTCCACTTGAACTTCACGGCGAGCTTGCGCGCGAACCAGTAGGATCCGAACGCGGCGCCGACCATCAGCGCCACGCCGGACAGGCCGACCGGCAGCCACAGGTGGCTCTGCAGCGCGGCGCTCAGCGACGTGCCTGCGCCGTTCGACTGCAGCGAGAACGAGCCAGAGACGCCCATGACCAGCACCATGACCAGCAGCTGGAAGAAGTTCGGGGAGGTGGGGCTGATACCGAAGTTGGACATCATGCCCGATATGTTCGGCATGCCCGGCATCGAGCCGAGCGAGTCGGAGAACGACGTGCCCGCCGAGATGAACGGGATGGCGCCGAGCAGCGCCACGGCAAGCGCGGCGAGCAGGCCGAAGCCGAGGCTTACGCCCATCGTCTGGAACGAGTGCGCGGAGAACAGTTCCTTGAACAGCGGGTTCGGGGCCGGCATGCCGCCCGGCTGGCCGGGGAAGCCGGCGCCGGGAGTGCCGGGGACTGCGGGGGCGCCGGGAGTGCCGGGGACTGCGGGCGCACCGGGGACCGCAGGGGTGCCGGGCACTGCTGTGGCTGCGGCCGGCGAAACGGCTGGGGTCGGGACGGGTGCGGCGGCGGCCGCCGGAGTTGCGCTGGACGCGGCGGCGTCGGCCTGTGCCGCAAGTGCGGCAGGCTGGACGGCCGACTGCGCGGCCGGCGCAGGTACCGGCGCGGCGGTCGGCACCGGCACCGGAGCGGCCGCGGCAGGCGCGCCCGGCATGGGGAACGCGGCGGGCGCCGGCTGGGATGCAGCAGGAGCGGCGTGCGGCGTGGTGCCGAGTACGGTGGCGTCGTCGCCGACCGACTCGACGGTGATGCTCTGACCGCATTGCGTGCAGAAGCGCGCGTTCGCCGCCAGATTCGCCCCACAGTGAGGACAATTCATGACAAACCCCTTTCTCTGGCTTGCTCTTCGTCACCATTGTACGTTCGCGGTTTTGCGACCGGTAGATATGTACCGGTTTTTCAGATGCTCGCGCCGCCGCCTCGTCACTCTGCTCGGGCGATCACAGTGACGCGCGCTCGAAACCCCAGTATTTCCAAGGGGTGCGGGAGGTGCGTCACTGTGCAAGGGCGAGCAGAGTGACGAGGGTGCACAACACAGTGCGACCAGCACGATACGACACAACGCAATGTGGGGTGCCGGTCGAAACCGACACCCCACATGCTCGTACGGGAAGAGACCCACCGGGCCTCCACATGCCGGCATGGAACCCAACGGGGCAAAAGCTTTCAAGCGGCCGCCCAAAAAGACCCCGAAGTGAACCGATTCCACACCAGCACCATCAAGAGTACAGCATCACGGCGATTTCCGCCCACGGCGCACAAGCCGCCACTCCTGTAGCATGGCTTGCACCGCGCACGCGACGACGACGAATCCTCTGAACCGGGACCGCCGGCCGAGCGCAAGCGGTCGGCCGGGTCAACCGGCCCGGACGTCGTACGGGAAAAGGATTCACGATGAGTTCCTCCACGACACCCGGTCAACCCGGGCATAATCCAGACATCACGATCATCGCGATGATTGTGTTCGCACCATACGCCGACCGGCTATGGGTGAGCACGCTCCTCGCCGCAGTCGTGATCTACGGCATCGCCGTCGACTGGAAGACCCGGAAGTAACCGGGACGGCCCGCCCGCACACCGCGGCGCGACGGAACGCGGGTGGGCCGCTCACCTCCATCTTACGACTATCCACAAACTCGAACTCTCAATGGTCGATGTGAGACCCCGGCGCACTGTCATGATTGGGGCGGCATCGGGACCGGCGGCAACAGATTGGATTCCCCTTTTCGGTTCCAGTCCTCCCGAATCCTCGCCAATGCAAGCCGCATCGTCGGCGCCTCTTTTGTAATGCCGCGAATCGGTATTGGCATCGGAATCACCAGCTCAGGATACTCGTCAGGGGTCGATTGTGTAGTTCTAGCATTCTCAATGACATCTGACAGTTCTTTGACATACTGTCCTAATTCCGCTGCGCCCATAGCTGCCCAGCAAGCAGCTTCCGGTATGCCTGCACGAGCCTGCCCGTTGCAATAATCCCGATAACTATCCACCGAATCGCAGAATTTCCCATAGTTGGTGTCATTCGTCTGATCGATGTTCTCGCAAATCGACTGCCATTGCAACACCTGCGTATCATACATGTGCTTTGCGGCGTTCCACTGTCCCATCTGCCAGTTGTATGTCGTTTCGGCGCTATTCACGCTTGACAATGAGGCACACGCCGCAATCACCGTAGCACCGCCAGCGATAAGCATAGTGAAGCCGACAGGGGGAATCAGCAGCAGTGGCACACCGATGCCAGCAGCTGTCGCACCGCCTTTGCGGATATTCCTCCATCGCGCTCTTTCGGCATCAAAGTCTTTCCAAACAGGCGGTGGCGCAATCTGAGCCGGGCCCTGCGGATATGGAAAATGGTAAGGGCGCTGAGGCTCCTTCGTACGCGAGATGACAGCAATCAAGCGATTATGCAAATCCTCTTCACGGGCTTGTTTCATACGCTGGTTGAAGTCGTTGATGGAGCGCAAGACAGCAAGCGCCTTCTTTTCCCATGCGGCATACTGCACAGAGCGAGGAGAACGTCCGTCAATCCATTTATTGAATTCGCGTATCGCAGTATTGTTTTCCATTCGAGTCAGCTGGCTGTTAATCTGTTTCAGCTCATCGAGCTGTCCGGACAACAGTCGGTTAGCCGCCTCCTGGGCCTCGTTGATTTGCACAAGCGTTGCATTCGTCTCTTCAAGATGCTCATTGACGGCATCAAGCTTTTCCAGTGAGTCACGCTGCAGATCCGACATCACGCCGAGTTTGTTAAGCATGTCTCGACCGATTTGGTTCGCTTCCATTTGAAGTAGGGCGATCTCGTCGAGATGATCGTTCGTTTCAGCCTGTGACTGCAACTGGTCTTCGGCATATTTGTAATCCCCGAATGCCATGGACTCCTCCTTAATAGTGGTCTCATCCGTATAAACCGGACAACTCAACGGACACGCTGCAGCGTGTCATACGAACCGTGAGGAAAAAGCCGTTGACGCAATCAGAGCGACCACGTCAACGGCTTATCTTTCACGACCGGCCAAATCAGGCCCAGCCGTGCATGTGCCGACCTTGACGGCGTTTGACCATGACGACGCCGGCTCCCATGAAGCCCATGATGGCGGTCAGGCCCAGTGCGGTCTCACTGTCCATGCCGGTCTTGGCGAGCGTCTTCGCCTTGCCGTCGGTCTTGCCTGTGGTGGTGTCGGGCGCCTTCCATGTGACCACCGGCTGTGGCTTCGGCTGCGGCCTGCCCGTATCCGGCTTGCCGGTGGTGGGCTTGGACGGCTGGGGCTTCGGCTTCGGCTTCAGGGAGGCTGCGTATGCGGCCTCCAAGGCTTTCACGTCCGCGTCCGCCTTCGCCTTCGCGGTCTTGGCCGCGTCCACGTTCGCCTGCGCGTCCTTGACCGTCTGCGTGGCCTCGTCGGCCTTCGCGTCCGCATCCTTGAGCGTGGCGGCGGTCTCGTCGGCCTTCGCCTGCGCCTTATCCAAATCGCTCTTCGCGTCCGCGTACAGGTCTTCGGCCTCCTTCAACGCTTTGAGGAGGCTGTCGTACTGGGCGACCAGCCGGCTGGCCGCGTCCAGCGCGTCCTGTGCGACGGTCACACCGGTCTTGGCTGTCTCCACCGCCTTGTCCGCGTCCGTCTTCGCCTTGTCCGCCTTGTCCGCGTCCGCCTGCGCGGCGGTCTCGGCCGACTGGGCGGCGTCCGCCTTGTCCTTGGCCGCCTGGTAGGCGGGCTGGAGCGCGTCATAGGCGGCCTGCGCGGCGCGCAACGCTTCGATGGCGCTCTTATAGCCGTTGACCGTGTCCTCGGCGCGCTTGACCCGCGCCTTCGCCTGTTCGACGGTCTGTCCGGCGCGCGCGTACGCGGCCTCGGCGTCCGTCTTCGCCTTGTCCGCCTTGTCGGCCTTCGTCTGCGCGACGTCGGTCTCCGCCTTCGCCTTGTCGTACGCGGCCTGCGCCGTGTCGACCGCCTTGGAGGCGTCTTCGATGCGCTTGGCCAGCACACCCGCCTCCTCGACGCCCTTGTCGTACGCGCTCTTCGCGTTCTCGTACGCCTGGGATTTCGCGGTCAGGTCGTTCTGCGCGGCGGTCAGCTTCGCGGTCAGGGCGTTCAGGTCGTTCGCGGCGGCCGTGGCTTCCGTCTGTGCGGGCGCGATCTTCGCGTTGGCCGTGTTGTACGCGTCCACGTCGGCCTGCATGGCGTCACTGTACTGGTGAATGAGGCTGCGATACTCGTCGGTCGTGTAGGAGGTGCTGCCATCCCAGTTGTAATCCTGCGTGATGACCGGACTCATACCCTGCACCGGGGAGGACGTGTAGCCGACGCCCGTGTACGGGTACTTGCCCATGAAGTTCAGGTAATGGCCGACCTTCTGATACAGGTCGGGATACTGGGCCTGAACCTGCCCGGCGCCAAGCCCGTGAATCTCCGGATGCGCGTCGTAGACCTTCTTCTCCTCCGTGTACCAGCCGTCATACGGGTTCGCGTACCCGTAGGAGGCGTTCTGCGCGTCGGCGGTCATGACTTGATGGCCGGGATAATCCTGCGCAAGGTTCGCGTTCACGTTCATTTCCGAACCGGCCATGGAGTAATCCGTGACCTTCTGGATGTTCAGACCCAACGAGGCGCGAAGCTCATTGCCTTTGTCGATAATGTCCAACGCCTTCAGTGCGTTCTCGATGGTGGCCGCGGAACGCGAGTCGCCAGCCAAATGATACTTGACATTCTGAGTCCATGTGCGCTCGGCCCATTCGTCCGTGCTTTTCCACTGCATGAACCCGTACATGCCGGTCTTCAGCTTCTCCGTCGCCGCATCCGCCTTCGGCTTCAACGCGGCCGCCGCCGCCTGCGCGTCCGCCAACGCCTTGTCCGCCGCGCTCTTACGCGCCCGGGCGGCCGGAATCGGCGCCTCAGCGTCCTTCACCGCCTGTTCGGCCGTCGTCTTCGCCGCCTGAGCCTTGTCCAACGCATCCTTCAACGCGTCCAAGTCGACGCCCGCCTGCGCCTGCAGATCATCCAGCGTCTTCTTCGCCTTGTCCAGAGCGCTCTTCGCGGCCGCCTCGGCCTTCACCTTCGCGTCCAACGCCTCATGCGCCGCATCCGCCTTCGCACCCGTGTCCTTCACCGTCTGCTCGAGCGCGGGGAGCGCATCCTGCGCGGCCTGCAGGGCGGTCTGCGCGTCCTTCAGCTCCTTGTCGGCGGCCGCGACCTTCGCCGGGTCGGACGCGTCCGCCGCGTTCGCCTTCGCATCCGCGAGCGTCTTGGCGGCCGCATCCACCTTCGCCTGCTGGACGGCCAAAGCATCCTGCGCGGCCTTCAGGGCGGTCTGCGCGGCCGTCAGCGTTTCATGCTTCGCCTTCGCGGTCTCAGCGGCTTCAACCGCCTTGGCTTCGGCGTCCTTGACCTTCGCGTTCGCCGCGTCCAACGCCGTCTCGGCGTCCTTCACGTTCCGCTGCGCGGCCGCATACTTGACCGGATCAGCCGCATCCTTCGCGGCCTGCTTCGCCGCCCCCAACTTCACGGAAGCCGCCTGCTCCGCGTTCTTCGCCGCCTCGAGCGCCGTCTGCGCGGCCGCATCCGCCTCGCCCGCATCCTGCGCGTTCTCCTGCGCCTTGGCAAGCGCCTCACGCGCCGCCTGCAACGCGGCCTGCGCGTCCTTCAGCACGCCGGCCGCCTTCGCCGCCTCGACGCGAGCCTGCTCGAGACGCTGCTTCAACGTGTCGACGCTCACCGTCTTCACATCATCCACCACGTCCGGCGCGCCGTTCACGCTCGCCGCCTGCGCGGCCATGGCCGGCGCGAACAGCGCGGCAGCCGCGGCGGTCATCGCGATCGTCTTCTTGCCATTGGTCATTGTTCTACCCCTTTCCACTGATTCCTTCTGAGAAAGACTGCTCTGCAAGCAGGGGAGACATCCGAACGACGTCTCCCCCACGCCGCTGCAACCGGAGCGAAACCGCCGCCGGCCGCAGCTTCACATCTACCGATCGGCCTTCATCCGACGAACATGCATCGCACCCGCGGCCACGACAGCCAGCATCACAGACACCGCGATCATGACACTCACGTCAGCGCCGGTCTTCGACAGTTCCGGCTTGGGCTGCTGAGCGGAAGCGTCACCGGTCTGCTCGTTCGCGTTCGGCCGCTTGCCGTCGTCCGGCTTGTTCGGCGTCGGCTGCCCGCTGTCGCCGGTCGGTTCGGCGGTGAAAGTGACCGATGCCGTGGCGTCGTCGTCGGCGTCCGGATTGTTGTTTCGTCCAAGCGCGGTCACGGCAACATGCTGCTTCGTCGACGTGGTCAGTTCGGAGAAGTCAACGTCATGCTGAATCGTCAGCGAGCCGTTGCCCTTGCCGCTTGCCGAAACCGCGCCGCTCAGCGTTCCCGACGTCACGGCACCCGACATGACTGCGCGAATACGTACCTTGCCGCGCACCGACGCACCGGACAGGCCATGCCACGTGGCACCGCCGTCCGCGGAGTACTCGACAGCATCGATGACGGCCTTGGGCTGGTTCCTGGTCACCGCCGCGTAGGCGTCGACCAGGCCGGCTCCACGGTATTCCTTACCGTCGGTCGGCGCCTGCAGCTTCGACATGTCGGCCTGTGCGAGGAGCTGCTCACGAATCTGATCCGCCGTGTACTCCGGGTGGATGCCCTTGATCAGAGCCGCCACCCCGGCGACATGGGGCGCGGCCATCGACGTGCCAGTAGCGTAGGCGGTTCCGGCCATCGTTCCCGCCTGGCCGAATAGCGGATACGCGGATTCGATATAGGTGCCGGGAGCGGCAATCGTAATCGCCTTCTTGCCGTAGTTCGAACCGTAGTTCGGATTGTCGCAACGAACCAGCGTGCCGTCAGCGTTCTGCTGGACGTTGGAGACCGTGATGACGCCCGGCAGACCGCCCATCAAGGACTTGCCACCCTTCACCGGCCGGTTCGGAATCGGGTTGCCGGTATCGCTAGGGCTATAAGAGTCCTCAGTAACATTGTCAAGGTCAGTATTGTCGTTCATCGCAGACACGATAATCAGCACATTGCGACGCTGGGCATACTCGGCTGCGCGACGCACCACCTCATATCCGGCGGCCTGACTCGGCTCATCCGGCATCCAGTAAGCCCATGGAGTGACGGAGAAGCTGGCGTTAACAATGGGGATGTCATGATCGGCCGACCAGTCCAGACCGCAAACCACGTATTCGGGGTAAATCTCGTTATGATAAACAACCCTGATGTTCGCCAGCTTCGCCTGCGGATCCACACTGCTCTCGTAAGTGAAGCCCAAGCCAGATTTCTTGAGATTCTTGCCGGCGATGATACCAGCGACGTGAGTGGCATGGTACATATAGTCTTTGATGTCGTACTTCAGCTGGTTGCGCTTGTCCGGGTCGCTGTCCGGAATGCCGTTGGTGATGCACGACGTGGACGCGGCCGTATCGATCTGACCGGCGAAATCCTCATGATTCTCGACAATGCCGGAATCGAGCACACCTACGGTCACCGGGCTGAGCTTCACATCCTTGGCGATGGTCTCCTTCGCCTTGTCGGCGCCGATGACTTTCATGCCCCAGGCGCCGTCCCTGCCGGAGATGCCACCGCCGCTACCCGGTGTCTCGTGCGCCTTCGGCGTCGTCGACTTGCCGCCGACCAGATTCTCGTCATCGCGGACGGGCACCTGACGGGTGTCGCCGACCGAATGCAGCTTGATGCCCTGCTGTGCGGCCGTCTGCGCATAATCCTTGGCAAAACTCTTGCTCTCCGCCTGCACGAAGAACGAGCCGAAACTGGCGTATGCCTTCAAAACCTTGGCCGGCTTGCCCTCGTTCTGCGCCACTTGGGCGACCAAGGTCTCCGCTTGCTTCAACGTATCGGCGTCGCTCGGCTGTGCAAGATTGATCGCGTAATTGCGGGAGGCGTCTTCGGACCATGCCTCGGACACAATGGGCGTAGCCACATCCGACTGTTCAGGCGATGCCGCCTGTGCAATGGAGAAACCACCCAAGGATATGCACATCGCGGCAATGGCCGACAATGCCTTTTGCGTCACTCGTGTAAGGTCGCGCATATTCATTCTTCTCTTCCGTGAACCGCCATTCCGAATGACAATCCTCGTCCCTCGGAACGGCACCTTCGGTCTTTAATATCGCGGTTCTATTAGACCCCCCCCCGAGACATATTCCACTACGTGATATGCGCCGTCGCATCGCCGACGGCATCGCCACCATCGCGTCACGCTGCTCGCCCTTGCACAGTGACGCGACGTCGAAACCCCAGTATTTCCAAGGGGTGCGGGAGGTGCGTCACTGCGCAAGGGCGAGCAGAGTGACGAGGGGACGCCCCAACAAACAAGGGGAGGCCCCTCGAGTGTTCTCGAGGGGCCTCCCCTGTTGGCCTACGTACCCGGCCTGCCGCCCTGAACAAGCGACGGCGGGCGGGTTACGTCAGTGGCGTCAGGCGCGCTTGCGGCGGGAGATCATCACACCGCCCGCGACACCGGCCAGCACCATGCCGGCCAGAGCCACGGTAGCGACGCTGGCACCGGTCTTGGACAGGCCGTTGCCCTTGTTCTCGCCAGGCGTCTTCTTCTCCAGCTTGGCGATCGCGGCGTCGAGGGCCTTCTGCGCGGCGTCGACCTCGGCCTGAGTGGCGTCCGGGTCGTTGGCGACGGCCTGCGCCTTGGCGAGGGCGTCACGCACGGCCTTGGCCGAGGCGTCGGTGTAGCCGCCCAGGCTGAGGGCCTGAGCCTTCTTGATCGTCGCGTTCAGACCGGCCTTGTCGACCGTGCCCGGAGTCGGGGTCGGGTTGACTTCGGCCTTCTTCAGGGCAGCAGTGGCGTCCTGCAGCTCCTTGAGAGCGGCGTTGACCTCGTCCTGGGTGGCGTCGGTCTTGGCCAGGATGCCCTTGGCGGAGGCCAGAGCCTTCGCGTAGCGAGCCCAGGAATCCTTCGTGTAGTCGGATTCCTTGAGGCCGGCCTTCTCGGCGGAGGCAACGGCGTCGGCCAGAGCGGTCGTGTCAACCTTCTGCTCAACCTTCAGGCCGGCGATGGCGGTCTTCAGGTTCTCAGTGGCGAGGGCGACCTCATCCTGGGTGGCCTTCTCGTCGGCGAGCACCTTCTTGGCGGCGTCGCGGGCGGCGACCAGCTTTGCCCAGCTGTCCTCGGTGTAACCGGCGGCGTTGAGCGCGGCAGCCTCATCGTAGGCGGACTGCAGGTCGGACTTGTCGACCGGCACCACGGTCGGCGGCACGTCACGATCGGTGGTCACACGCAGCTCGGCGGCGGAGGCGAACTTGTTCTCCTGATTGGCAGTCTGGCCGGCGGAAGAGAGCACGGTCAGGCGGACTGCCGTGACGTTCTCAACCGCGTCGAAGGTGGCCTTCTGCCATTCGGTCGTCGTGGAGAACTCGCCGGTGACCTCCTTGGTGGTGCTGCCAGCATCCCTGGTGGTGCCGTTAGCCAGCGTCAGCGTGATCTTGTACTTCTTGATCTTGCCGTTGGCGTTGGCGCCACCGGAACGCGGCAGGTAGCGCAGACCGGTGATGGTGGTCGGCTCGGTCAGGTTGAACTGATACCAAGCAGTGCCATTACCGACCGCGTTCTCGCCGTAGGCGGTGTGCCACTGCGTGCTCGCGTTGCCGTCCTGCGCAAGATCCGCCGGGCCCTCCGAATCGCCGCCCTGCGTCGCTTCGACGCTGCCGGCTTCGACGGTGTAGTCATCGGTCGCCACATCGTAGGCGTCGCTGGAGTCATCACCAGCGGCGGTCTCCATATAGGCGGCCAAGGCCACGGCGAGGTCGTACGCCTCGGTGTAGTCGGCGGCGGTGGCGCCGTCCTTGTTCAGCTTGGCGCGGATCTGGGCCACGGTACGCACGTACACGGCCCACGCGTCGGCGCTGTAGTCGGCGGACTTGTCGCCGTAGGTGTCGGTGACTTCCTTGAGCTGGGCCTGGGCCTCGGCCTTGGTGTGCGACTTGGACGCCACGTTTTCGACCTTCAGGTCGTCCATGATGAAGTCCTTGTAGCCACCGAAGTCCTGAGCGGAGCCAGTGGAGCCCTGCAGGTCCGGAGCGGTGCTCGTGGAGTAGATGCCGAACCAGGTGTCGCCGGTCACGGAACCGGTGATGGTCGCGGTGAACGTGCCGTCGGCGTCCTTGCCCATCGCCTTGGCGATGTCCGTGGTCTTGACGATGTTGTTCTCACCGTCGCCCACGATGAACGCGTAGGTGTTGTCGGAACCGGCCTGGTACTTGAAGGAGACCTTGTAGGTCTGGCCGGGCTCGAGCTTCACGTTCTGCGGAATCGTCTGGTAGACGATGGCGCTGCGCTGGGTCAGGCCGTTGGTCTTGAGCGACCAGTTGCCGTCGAGCACGTCGTCCATCTTCTTGACATCCCAACCGGCCTGCGTGAACGGGGCATGCAGCTCGGAGAGGTGGGTGCGGTTGTCCTCGACGCCCTCGATCGGTCCGATGACGAACGGCCAGATGCCCTGGGCGTTGTCCTCGAAGTCGTTAGTGAGCGTCTTCAGCGTGCCGTCAGCGTTGAGGGTCAGGCCCTTGTAGCCGTTCTTCAGCACGCGCACGTCGTCGAAGTAGGCCGGCGCGGTGGCGTCGGTTCCGGCGTCGTGGGACAGGGTGACCGTCACGTCGCCGCTCTCGGGAGCGGTGAACCAGACGTACATGTTCTGGAAGTAGCTGCCGGCGACGCCGTCCTCGATCACGGTGTTCGTGTTGTGGGCGTACGCCTTGACGTAGTTCTTGGCGACGGACTTGCCGGTCTTGTTCGTCGCGAGGACCTTGCCGCCGTTGGTGACGGTGATCTTCGCAGCGGAGTTGGAACGGTTGTCGACGCCGAGGTAGATGGCGTACTCCTTGCCTGCCTCGAGGTCGGTGAGCTTCTGGGAGACCTTGACGGCGCCCGTCAGCTTGAGCACGGCGTTGCTGGTGCCCACGACGGCGGCCTTGCCGGAGCCGGTGGCGGTCCAGTTCTCATCGAGCGTCTTGGCATCGTTGAAGCCGGCATCCACCACGTGCATGCCCTCGCTCCACTTGACCTGGATCTGCTTCTCGTCGCCCTTGGTGACCACGTACGGGGTCTTGGCCTCGGCGGTCAGGGAGATCTTGCCATCGGTGACCTTGACGGTCTTCTCGTTGGTCTTGCCCTGGTCGGTCAGCTGGTAGACCTTGACATTGGAGAGGCTCTGCCAATCCTTCGGCAGTGTCCACTCGGTGGTGCCGCCCTTGGTGTTCCAGTGGTAGAGCTTCTCGTTCTTGGACTCCACGAACTTGCCGGTGTTCACATCCCACAGCCACGGCAGCAGGTAGGTCTCGTTGGCGTTCGCGTCGGCGGTGCCGTTGCCCGGCGCCACCCTACCGGTGGAGACGACGATGCCGTTGAGGGTGATCGTACGGTCGCGGTAGCCGGCCTCGGCGGTGTTGTTGGAGCCGCGCTTGAGGACCACCGTGTTTCCGGAGTCGTCCTTGAGCGTGATCTGCTCGTTGCCGTTGTTGATGGAGGCGTCCTGCACGGAGGTGGAGTCAAGCGGGGAGTTGACCCACTGCGTCACCTTGAAGTGCTGGATGAACTTGGTGGACACGTCATGCGTGTACAGGTTCTCGATGTAGGCGGCGTAGTCGTTGCGGCCCTGCCAGCCCTCGAAGTCCTTCATGCTGTAGCCACCGAGCAGCGGGGCGTTCGCGGCCTGGCCGTAAGACGGGTAGTCGCCGACCCAGCTGTCCTTCTGGTGGTTGCGCAGGAATCGCATGACCTGGGAGTTCTCGCCCTTCATGCCGGAGCCGCCGTAGGTGAGGTCGGCAGCCCAGTGCTGGAAGGTGGAGTCGTACTCGTTGCCGGTACCCCACTCGGTGGTCATACGCCAGCCCTTGTCGTTGATCATCTGGCTCATCTTGCGGGTTTCCCACGAGTCCTCGGCACCGGAGGTGTTGTTGCCCCACACGTCGAGGTAGATGAAGTCCATGCGCTTGCCGACTTCCTTGGAGAACGCCGCGAAGCGCGAGTTACGCGAGCCGGAGGCGAGATCGTAGATGCCGTCGATGCCGACGCCCTGATCGAGCCAGTTCCAGCCGTAGCTCAGGCCGTCGGAGGAGTTACGACGGACCATGTCCTCGCTGAACGCCTTGGCCTCCGGGTACATCTCGGACGCGTTCACGTGGACGCCGAAGCGTGCGCCGTACTCGGCGCCCTTCTCCATCAGCGTGTTCATGTCCGTGACGCCGCCGGCGCGCTTGTTGACGTCGGCGTAGTCCGGGTGGCCGGAGTCGTGGCCCTCGTTGCCGTAGCCCTTGAGCAGCACGGACTGGCCGAGGCCATCGGTGTTCAGGGCCACCTTCTTGACGTTGTCAAGCGTGGTGAGGAACGGGTTCTGCGCCTGGGAGCCGAAGTTCATGGAGATACGCCAGGAGACGAGCTCCGGCACCTCCTCGGACTTGTACGGGTTGTTCATGATGTCGCGGTACGCAATCGCGCCATCCTCCCAGTTGATCTTGCCGTCCTCGTTCTCGTCACCGGCGATGGCGACGGCCATCTTCGGGTAGTCGGTCTGGTCGACCGTGTACTGACGCTTCTTGGAGTCGGTGACCGTGCGGTGCCAGTAGTACGGCGCGGTGCCAAGGCCGAGGGACGTGTCGGCACCGACCTTCTGGGTGTTGGCGAGCACGCGGGTGTTCTTCGCACCGCCGTTGACGGCGGCGATGTACTTGCCGTCATGCTCGGAGTTGGACCACAGGCCGGCGCTCAGGCCGCCGCCGGAGATGAAGCCGTAGGTGTAGTCCTCTTCGTTGGAGACGGTGGTCGCGGTCAGGTTGTAGTTGGTGTCGCCCACGCGAGCGGTGTCGGACGACATGCGGGCGCCGGTGAACTGCGCGCCCTCCTGGCTGGAGCGCACGGAGATGAGGCTCTGGTTCGGGAAGGCGATCGTCTGGATCGCGTTCTTCTCGACGTTGCCGTCCTTCTCAGCGATGTTGTTCTTGACGTCGGTCACGTTGAACTTCAGCGTGTTGTCGACCACGGAGATCTCGACGGTGAGCACGCCGTCAATCTTCTTGGCCTCGTCCTTGACCTTAAGGGTGTAGACGGCCTTGGTCTTGCCTTCGGTCTTGAAGGTCACGTCGCTGTCCTTCAGCGTCAGCTTGGTGCCGTTGATGGTGACGTCGCGCACGTCCTTCGGCTGACCGTACATGACCTTGCCGTCGAGCTTCTTCATCGTGTACTGGAGCACGGACGGGAAGTTCTTCTTGACCTGGACGTCCATGTCGGCGGTGGAGAGTGTCTCGGTCTCGACCGGGGCGGTCTCGTTCATCGACACGTTGATGTCGGCGACGTTCGCGTCGGAAACGGTGACGTCCTTGGTGACGTCGTCGTAACCGTCGGCGGAGAACGTCAGCGTGTACTTGCCGGCCGCGAGGTCCTTGAGCGTGTAGGTGCCGTCGTCGCCGGTGGTGGCGGTGGCGCCGCTCGTGGAGACGGACACGCCCTTGAGCGCGGTGCCGTCGGCCTTGGTGACCTTGCCGGAGACCGTGTACTTGACGACCGGGGCGGTGTTTTCGTCCTTGACGTAGACGTCGGTGAGCTCGGTGCCGTTGGTGCCGTTGAACGTGCCTGCCTTCATGGCCAGCTTGTTGGTCAGGTTGGTCATCGCGCTGTAGTCGACATCGTCGAAGGCCTTCTCGCCGTTGACCTTGACGGACAGCTTGCTGCCGGTCCACGCGAGCTCAATCTTGACTTCGGCGCCGGCGGCCGGGGCGGCCAGACGATCACCGTTGTACCAATCGCCGCTGCCGCCGCCGGTGTAGGTCTGCCAGAACCAGCCACCCGCATCATAGCCGACGAACAGGCCGCTGCCCGGATCGGTGTAGCCCAGGTAGAAGCCGAAACGGTTCAGCTTGCCGTCCTGCGCCGACTTGACGGTCGCGGTGTAGGAGCCGGCCTTGGTCATGTCAACGGTAGTGTTGCTGACGGCGACCGCCGGGTAGGCGGAAGCGGTGCCAGCCTGGTTGCCGTTGCCGGTGCCGGACTTGAAGTGCGTCCAGCCGGCGTACTCGCCGGAGCCGGCCTCCAGCGTGGTGCCGGTCTTGTTGGTCGCAGCATCGATCGTCCAACCGTTGACGGCAGCGTCGTCGGCAGCGGTTGCGGCGGTGTTGGCGCTCTTCGCGCTGGACTTTGCCAGGGACTTGAGCGCGAGAGTCTGCAATTGGCTTGCAGTAAGCGGCGCTGCGGTAGCCACGCTGCCCACCCCCATGGGGGCGACGGCCAGCGCGACCGCAAGGGCCACTGAAACCACTCGTTTTCTCATATACTTCCTTATCCTCGTCACTGAGGGTCTGAGACCCCTTCGTTGAGCAGGCGCACGGCACAGAAGCCCCGCGACGCGCGTCTCAGTCATTTATGATAACACTCTTAACAAAAAAGCAGAAGCGAGTGTTGTTTGTTATGGAAATCTGTGAAAAACCAAGAGGAAACATCTATGTAACGAAAGTTTACAAAATCGCACGAAAAGGCAAGTGCGGGCGTTAGCGCTCACAGTTGGCGTTGGGCACGCAAGTGTGCGGCGAGCATCCGAATCCCCACATTGTCGTGCGGCGCACACCCGAACCCCAAGCTGCCGTGCGGCGCACACCCGAACCCCAAGCTGCCGTGCGGCGCACACCCGAACCCCAAGCTGCCGTGCGGCGCACACCCGAACCCCCAAGTTACTGCGGCAGCGCATACCCGAACCCCAAGCTGCACAATGTGCATCTTGCGCCAAGAATTCGCCAGATTGTGCACCTCAAGGTACACAATCCGCCCCTTTCGTTCACACTTCCCACACAAAAAATCCCCAAGATGCACAATGTGCAACTTGGGGATAGGGCGGGACGGGGCAGGCAAGCCCGACAGCTTCGTCAGGGGCAGGCGGGCCCGACAGCTTCGTCAGGGGCAGGCAAGCCCGACAGCCTCGTCAGGGGCAGGCGGGCCCGACTCCGCCCCGCCAAGAGCAGACGGGCTAAGCCGCGCCCCGGCTCACACCTCGTCGGGAACGAACGCCTCGAAGATGTGGTAGTCGAAGAAGTCGCGGCACTCGTCAAGCTCATCACGCGAACGCACGGTCCACGAAACCGGCACCGCACCCATCCAACGGGTCGCACGCATCTGCGGCAGCGGACCGCCATGCCAGTCGTACGCCACGAAATCCGGACGCGACATCCAGTTGAACACCAGCAGTCCGGCCAGCCACTCCTTCATGCCGGCGCCGGCCTTGCCGGGCGTCGCCGACTCCGCAAGCTGGCCACGGCACACCTCCGGACGATGCTCCTTGTACCAGTTCACCGCGCCCGGATGGAACGACTCGATCACGTACGGGCCGGAGTAGGCCTGCAGCAGCTGGTCGCCCTTCTCCATCAACTCGGTGTCGCGGTCGGTCCACGAAACATTGTCGGCGAACTTGTACTCGACGATCAGCGGCGCACGGCCGGCGACCACACGCAGCACGTCCGAAAACAGCGGCACATGCTGATAGTATCCGGTCGGCGTCTTCGCAGACGCGGCGACCGGATCGGCAAGAGGCGCGGCCTCAGCGTCGCCCGGCTTGGCGGGAGCCGGGAACAGCGGGATGCGCGTGAGCTCGTCGTACGTCAGATCGGCGACCTTGCGCGGATCACCGGCCACGCGCAGCAGATCCTCGTCATGCACGACCACCACATGGCCGTCCTTTGTCAGCTGCAGGTCCAGCTCGATGCCATAGCCGGCCTCGCAAGCGGCGGCAAACGCGGCGAGCGAGTTCTCCGGGGCGATCGAACCGGCGAAATCGGCCGTGCCATAGCCGGCCTTCAGCGCGCTGCGGCGGGCGAGCGCCACATACTCGCCGCTGCCGGCCGCGTATTCGGGGGTGAGGCCGGAGCCGGCGTCATGCAGACCGCGATGCGCGTACCACACGTCGGGGATGGACGGCACGAAGTTGCGCTGGCGGTCGCTGAACGAGCGCGGCTTGATCGCCCACACGGCGGCCGCGGCGGCGGTCAGGCCGGCGAGCGCGAGCTTGCCGCCGAGATGGCTGCGACGCGCGCGGCCGGGGTTGTTGTTGCGATGATTGACCATGATGATCCTTTCCTATCGCCGAGGTTGTTGGTGCGGGGATGCGCAGGGCGGCCACCCTGCGTCACTCTGCGCCACTCTGCTCGCCCTCGCACAGTGACGCAGGGTTGAAAACCGTTGTTTTTCAAGGGTTTTCGCGGAGTCGTCACTCTGCTAGGGCGAGCAGAGTAACGGAAATGCGGCATCGGCGACGGCAACCGGACGCCGGCGGCGCCCCGGCCGGCCGGCGCGGCAGACCACGCCACTGCCACCGCAGGACGCCCGATTAGCGCAGAACGCCTTCGATGAGCGTGGTGATGAGATCCGTGTAGCCCACGCCGGTCGCCTCCCAGGCCTTGGGATACATGGAGATCGGGGTGAAGCCGGGCATCGTGTTGATCTCGTTGACCATCACCGTGCCGTCCGGCTGGACGAACGTGTCCACGCGGCTCAGGCCGGCGCCGTCCACCGCCTTGAACGCCTTGACCGCGGTCTCACGCACGCGCTGCAGCGTCTCCTCGGGCAGGTTCGCGGGGACCTCCACGTGGCTGGCGGACGCATCCATGTACTTGCTGTCGAAATCGTAGAACTGGTCGTCGCCCTCGTTGCGCTTGTCGAGCACGATCTCGCCCGGCCAGCTCGGACGCGGCTCATCGCCGGGCTTCGGGCACAGCACCGCGCACTCGATCTCGCGCGCGTCGATGCCCTGCTCCACGAGGATGCGCCAATCATGATGGCTCGCCTCGAACACGGCGGCGGCCAGTTCGGCGGCGTCGCCCGCGTGCTCGACCTTGGTCACGCCGAAGCTGGAGCCGGCGCGCGACGGCTTGACGAACAGCGGATACTGCAGTCCGGCCGCCTCGACCTGCGCGAGGATGTCGGCCGCATTGGCCGCAAACTCGCCGGCCGCATCGTAGCTGCGCGCGTCCAGCGTGATGCCGGGGGCCACGGGGATGCCGGCCGCGGCGAGCAGCACCTTCGTGTAATGCTTGTCCATGCAGGCGGCCGACGCGAGCACGCCGCAGCCGACGTACGGCACGTTCATCATCTCGAGGAGACCCTGGATCGTGCCATCCTCGCCGAACGGGCCGTGCAGCACGGGCAGCACCGCGTCGATGTGGCCGAGCGAGCTGAGCGTGCCGTCCGCGTTGCGGGCGAGGAAGCCGTCCTGGCCGAGCGCCATGTCGAGTACGACGTCACGCGAGCCGGGGGTCTTGACCACGGTCGGCAGGCCTTTGGCGAGATCCCAGCCGAGCGGGTCCTCGCCGTCGACGATCCACTGGCCGGCCTTCGTGATGCCGACGGGGATCGCCTCGAACTTGTCGGTGTCGAGCGCGCGCAGCACGCCGGCAGTCGAGATGCAGGAGATCGAATGCTCGTCGGCCTTGCCGCCGTACATCACCACAATGCGTTGTTTGGCCATGTTGTTCCTCTTCTTATATGTTTTCCCGGAACGGCTCGGCACCGCTTGCGCGGGGCGCCGGACTCCCGGACCATTCATTCGTCCGTGCCGTTGCCGGCACATGCTGGGTCATAAGAGTAATACGGGATTGATACGAGCGAACGCGGCGGTTTGCGGGGGTTTGGGAAGGGTTTGGGGTGCGGCCGGGTGCGGGTGTGGCGTGCGGCCGACTCCGGCGGAGGTTTTGGGGTGACGTGACGGGGTGCGGGTCAGTTTAGAGTCGGTTTTTGGGTCAGTTTGACGGCCGCGTGCGAGATGTGGGTGTTTTGTTTTCCAGTTTTAATGGGGACTGCTGTGTGACCAAATCGGCAAAACGGCTTTATAGAGCCGTTTTGCGAGTGTGGGGCGATGACCGTACCCGCTGTTTTCCCGAAATGAAACACCCACATCTCGACGGAGTGGGTGAAATCGAGGCGTTGCCGCGGCGACAGCACTGCGGAAATGAGCCAAAATTGGTCAGAACCGACCGGAAACGACCGAAACCGACCAAATCGACACTGCCCGCGGCGGTTGTCGCCGGTTTGGCGGCCCCCAGTATGGCAAAGGCCGGTGCCGCCGCACGCATAACGCTCGCGGCAGCACCGGCCCGTCGACGGGAATCGGCCGTCCGATTGGCGGCCTCCGCACCCGCTACTCCTCGGTAATCTCGCTGCCGAACAGGAGCGAGAGCATCTCCTGGCATGAGATGCCATCAGCCAGCACGCGGCTCATCGCGCAGGCGAGCGGCGTGGGCACGCCGAGCTCCTTACCGAGCGCCACCACGGCGTCGGTGGTCGGCACGCCCTCGGCGACGCCGTTGCTCACGCGCGTCGCCTCTTCGACGCTCAGCCCCTTGCCGAGGTTCGCGCCGAACGTGTAGTTGCGGCTGAGCGGCGAGCCGCAGGTGGCGATGAGGTCGCCCACTCCGGCCAGACCGGAGAACGTCTTCGGGTCGGCGCCGGCGGCCTGGCCGAGCGCGGTCAGCTCGGCGAGGCCGCGCGTCTCGATCATCGCGGCCGTGTTCTCGCCGTAGCCGGCGCCGCGGGCCATGCCGACGGCGAGCGCCACCACGTTCTTCAGCGAGCCGCACATCTCCAGGCCGATCACGTCGGTGGTGACGAACGGGCGGAAGTAGTTGGTGGTGCAGGCGGCGGCCACCTTGTGCGCGTTGTCGATGTTCGCACAGCCGACCACGGTGGCGGCGGGCTCGCGGGCGGCGATCTCCTTGCTCAGGTTCGGGCCGGAGATGGCGGCGAACCGGTCGGCGGGCAGGTCGAGCGCTTCACGGACCACCTCGTCCATACGCTTGCTGGTCGTGCGTTCGATGCCCTTCATGAGGCTGACGACGATGGCGTCGTCGGAGATGAGGCCCTTAAATTCGGCGAGCGCCACGCGGGCGAACTGTGCGGCGATGGCCACGACGATGATCTCCGCGTCGCGCACCGCTTCGGCGCGGTCGCCGGTGGCGGTCATGTTGGCGGGCAGCTCGGCCACACTGGGCAGGCGCACCTCGTTGCGGTGATGGTCGCGGATGCCTTCGACGATCTCAGGCTCGATGGCCCACATGGTCACGTCGTTGCCCGCGTCGGCCAGCACCTGGCCGAAGGTGGTGCCCCATGCGCCTGCGCCTAGCACTGTACACTTCATTTACTCGCCACTCCTTATCATTGCGTTCACTTACGTTCGCTTGCGTGTTACGTTCCGGTGCTCCGCGTCCGCCGCACGGCACCGCTGCACGTTCCGGCTTGCGGCCGCCGGCTCGACCGTGCGGCGCCGCTACGTCACGTCGACGTTGCGTATATCACGGTACTGTACACGTCGGCCCGTCCGGCGCGTATCCGTTTGCCGGGGTTTGCCGGGGCGCGGACCGGTTGCGGACGCTGCAGCTCCGCGGTTGCTTGGCCGACGGACCGCGACGCCGGTCGGCTACTTGTCGACGCGGCTCATCGTGCGGTAGTCCCAGTAGCCGGCGGGGGCCTGCTCGCCGCGGATCTCGGTCATGATCTGGGTCATGCGCACGCGCACGCGGCGGGTCAGCTCGTCGGCGAGCGCGGTCGGCGGCTGCTCGCCCCACGAATCCTGGTCGATGAGCAGGTCGCCGTAGTCGAGCTGCGTGTCGTAGCACATGACCACGTTCTTGCGCGGCCACGGCCACCAGTGGTTGATGGACGCCGCGCCCCAAGTGACCGCGCAGAACAGCGGCACCTGATGGCCGAGGCGGCGGGAGGCTTCGAGCGCGATCACGCCGACGCCGTTCTTCATGCTCATCGGCCACTTCTTCGGGTCGCGCGTGACCGTGCCCTCCGGCCAGATGGTGAGCGGGCGTCCGCTGGTCAGGATCTCGACCGACGTCTCCTCGATGGCCTTCGCCTTGCCGGAGCGACGCTGCACGGGCTGCATGCCGACCAGCTGGAACCACTTGCCGATGAGCGGCCAGTGGGCCATTTCGGCCTTCGCCATGTAGCGCGGACGGCGGCCCATGTGGAACAGGCTGGCCATCGGCACGAACACGTCGAACATGGTCACGTGCGTGGCGGCGGTGATGAACGGCCCGGTTTCGGGGATGTTGTCGAGGCCCCACGCGTACGTGCGGCAGCTCGCGTGGAAGACGACGTCGACGCCTTTGAGCAGTCGCGCGGTGCCTTTGGGGTGCTGCGCGTTGATTTCGGCCGTGTTGATCGTGCGGTTCGGACCGGTCGGCAGGTCGCGCATCGGGTCGACGAGCTTGTGCGCCTTCGCAAGCCGCGCCACCTGCGCGTTGCTGAGGGGTTTGACCGCGGAGCGCGGGGACGGTTTTCCTTTGGATGCCATGTGCTCCATTGTGCCGCCAGCCTTGTACGGGGGTTGGGTCGGGTGGGGCGGGGGTGAGGGCGGGGTTGCGGGACGGGATGGCTGACGAATGGAGGCGTGAGTCCGGCATTAGGCCCATTTCAACGGCCCGGAATGGGTCTGACCTCGGAGTGGGACTGGTCAACTCCCGAAATTCTCCCATCTCGAAGATCCCGGATGGGAGAAAAACGGGAGTAGGGCAACACGTCTCCTGGATTTCTCCCATTCCGAGCAAGTCGGATGGGAGGATTTACGGAGTCGGCACGTCAAACCGGGTATTTCGCCCCATCCCTCCCTGTCTCCCGCCTCACAACACGCCGATTTATCATACCGACCGTCGGTATGTATACTTGGGGCCCAGTACACAGGAAGGAGCGACGATGGCACGCAACGCGCACCCGGAAATCACGGAACGGCGCATCCTCAAGGCCGCACGCGACCTGTTCATGGAAAAGGGGTACGAGAAGACCTCGATCCAGGACATCATCGACCGTCTCGGCGACCTGTCGAAAGGCGCGATCTACCACCATTTCAAGTCGAAAGAGGCGATCCTCGACCGACTCACCAGCGACGACTGGGACTACGCACAGGGCGAATCCACGCGCATCGCCGACCGCGACGACCTCAACGGGCTCGAGAAACTGCGCGCGCTGTTCAAACTCGCCATGGGCGACCGTGAGCACAACCAGCTGACCCGCGCAGCCACGCCGTTCCTGGACGACCCGAAGACGCTCGACGCCAACCTGCGGTTCTGGGCGAACGAGCTGCCGAAGCACTGGCTGCCGTTCATCGAGGAAGGCATGGCCGACGGGTCGATCCCGACCACGTACCCGCGCGAGGCGGCGCAACTGGTCTCGCTTCTGGGCAACTACTGGCTGCTCCCCCACTTCTACCCGGCCGACCGGGCGGAACTGCGGCATCGCGTCGAATGCCTGGCCGCGATGCTCGACGCAATCAGCGTACCCGTGTTCGACCGCGAGCTCATCGACATGTGCGTCGACTTCTACATGCCGTTCGGCGGAGACGAGATCACCCCCGGCACCACCGCCGCAGCCAGCAACATCCCCACGCAAGACGCATCCCAGCCAACATCGGAAAGAAGCAACTGACATGTCCACGATCAGCGACAACGACGACATCATCGAAACCACCGTCCAGCACCACCGCAGCCAGCCCGCACCTCGTCCAGTCACACCCAGCGCAAGAAATTACGGAAAACTACCGCCATCGCCGTAAATCCTTGCACTGAGTTACGGCGAGCGCAAGAAATTACGGACAACGGCACCGACTCCCGTAAATCCTTGCGCCGACCGTCAGTCCGCGACAGCCATCCGCCCACAGTGACCGCCGCAATCGCACATATCAGAAAGAGACAATCATCATGACCGCGAACGACGCCACGGACGCAACCACCAGCGCAACCGAAACCACCCACACAATCGAAATCGAAACCCCCACCCCCACCCGCTCGCCGCTGCTGGCGCGCGACTTCATCCTGCTCATCGCCGGGCAGGGCATCTCACTGTTCGGCAACCTCATGCTGCGGTTCGCGATGTCGATGTGGGTGCTGGACGAGACCGGCTCGGCAACCATCTTCGGCACGATCCTGGCGGTGTCGATCGTGCCGACGATCCTGCTGTCGCCGTTCGGCGGCGTACTCGCGGACCGAATCAACCGACGCACGATCATGGTCGCGCTCGACGCGATATCCGGCCTGCTGGTGCTCGCGTGCACGGTCCTGTTCGCCGCGATCGGCTTCAACATGGTCGCCATCGCCGCGATGCAAGTGCTGCTCGCCGTGCTCGGCGCGTTCGAAACGCCGACCGTGCAAGCGGCGCTCCCGCAGATGTACCGGCGTTATGGTCAGGGCGTGATGCGGCAGGCGATGGCCGTGGTCAACCAGGTGCAGCAGGTCGGCTCGCTGCTGCCGAGCTTCCTGGGCGGCGTGCTGTATGCGCTGTTCGGCATCCGGCTGATGATGGTGGTCACAGTGGTGAGTTTCGCCGCGGCGGCCGGGCTGGAATGCTTCATTCGGCTGGGCGCGCCCGACCGTGGTGATGGCGAGCTGCCGTCGCCGGTCGAGGATCTGAAGGCGGGGATGAGGTTTCTGCTGCGCGAGCGGCCGCACGTGTTTCAGCTGGCATGCTTTGCGGGTGCGCTGAACTTTCTGGTAATCGGATATTCAGCGGTCGGCTACCCGTATATGATCCGCACGGTGTTGGGTTTTGATTCGACCGTGTACGGCGTGGCGGACGGCTTGGTTGGCGTGGCCGGCGTGGTCGGCGCGTTCATCGTGGGCGCGTTCGCGGCGCGGCTGTCGATGCGCAACATGCCGGCGGCGCTGCTGGCGTTGGCGTTGACGCTGGTGCCGCAGGGCGTGGTGTTCCTGCTGCCGGTGGGCGCGTGGACGAAGCTGGTGGTGCTGGTGGCGTTCACGTGCGGCTCGATGATCGCGACGTCGTTCACGAACCTGATTGCGGTGCCGGCGATCCAGCTGAGCACGCCGGAGGCGATGACCGGCAAGGTGATGTCGATCTTCAGTGCGCTGTGCATGTGCGCGCAGCCGCTCGGCCAGCTGGCGTACGGCTGGGCGTACGACCGTGTGCCCGTGGCGGCGGTGATGCTGGCGAGCGCCGTCGCGATGGGACTGCTGGTGCTGCCGACCCTGCCGCTGGTGAAGCGCTTCGATTGAGCGGGGGCGCGGGCGGCCTGTTCGGGTACGGTCGGTTGGGGATTGGTGACGGACCGTACTCGGGCGGGACGTTTCGAGTACGGTCGGTTAGGAATTTACAACGGAACGTACCCGGAGCGTCCGTACGAGTACGGTCGGTCAAGATTTCCTGACAAAACGTACTCGTGGCAGACGTACGGGTACGGTCGGTCAAGATTTCCTGACAAAACGTACTCGGGCGAGGTGTTTCGAGTACGGTCGGTTGGGAAATTCTGACGGACCGTACCCGTAGCGGCCGTACGAGTACGGTCGGTCGTTTTTTCCTGACGAAACGTACTCGAGCGAACCGTTACGGTACGTTCGGTCGAGAAAATATGACGGAACGTACTCGGAGAGCATGTCTCGAGTACGGTCGGTTGGGAAATCATAACGGACCGTACCCGTGGCAGATGTACGAGTACGGTCGGTTAGATATTTGTGACGGAACGTACTCGGACGGACTGTTACGGTACGGTCCGTCGAAAATAATGACGGACCGTACTCGTAGCGGACGTACGAGTACGGTCGGTTGGGAATCGGCAACGGAACGTACTTGAATTTGCCTTGTCGGGTACGGTCGGACGACGGGGTGCGTGCGTAACGAAGCAGTTCCTTCTGGCTGTGCCACAACTTGCACAAACCGCCCGCCTGTGCAAGTTGTGATACAGACTGTTGCTGCCGGACCCCGAAAACCGGCGGATTCTGTGCCACAAGTGGTCGCAATAGGCCCGTTTGGACGAGTTGTGATACACCGGGTGCGCACAACTCGACGAATCGGGTCTTTCGTGCAAGTTGTGTGCAACGCAACCCGGCGGAAGGATCCGGCCGGCCGCACACCATAGGTCAGCTGCACCATCAGTCCGAAACAACGTGAGGGGCTGGAACCCACAGGATTCCAGCCCCTCAGTATCACGTGTCGTCAGCCGTTCGCACCGACGGTCTCAGCCGATCAGCGCGACGGCGTACCGAACTCACGCACGCAGCGCACGCTTGGTGGCGCGGGAGCGCATGTACACGATCGCGGCGACCGCGGCGAGCAGCACGCCGATGATGGTGAACAGCGCGATGCCGGCGGCACCGGTCTTCGGCAGCTCGGACACGGAGGTCACGTTGGTGACCTGGACGTTGCCTTCGACGAGGCCGTCGGCGACGAGCTTCCAGATGTCCTGCTTGTCGACGGTGACGGTCGTCTTGGCGTTGGCCTTGTTGACGAACTTGCTCGGGTCGGTCGGCGCGGTCGGATCGGCTTCGGAGCTCATGTACCACTTGTTGTCGATCAAGGTGTTGGACTTGATCGGCGTGGTGCGGACGGTCACCTGGAACTCAGGCAGGAACAGGCTGGAGTAGCCTTCCGGAGCCTGGGTCTCCTTGATGGTGTAGGTGCCCTCAAGACCGGCGAGGTGCAGCAGGCCGTCCTCGCCGACCTCGACCTCGGTGACGGTCGGGTTGGCGTCGGCGGTCGCGGCCTTGTAGCTGCCGGCAACACCGGTGAAGGCGAGGGTCTTGCCGTTCTTGGTGACGGTGAACTTGGCGCCGGCGAGGGTCTTGCCCTGCTTGTTGACCTTCTTGAGGCTGAACTTGCCGGTGAACACCTGGGTGTCGGGCGGGGTCACGGTGCCGTGGCTCTCGGAGCCGGGGTTGTTGGAGTAGTCGAGGCGCACGCCGTTGTCGTTGCTGCCGTCGGGGTAGACGATGGCGTCGTCGTTGAGGGTCGCGGTGTAGGTGACGTAGATCTTCTTGCCGATGAGGTCGGGGTTGAGGCCCGCGGCGGAGCCTTCGACAATCGCGTTGCCGTTGACCTTGCCGCCGACGTACTGGGAGAGGTCCACGGCGATGGTGGTGTTCTCGTCGTCGGAGTCGGGGCCGGAGATGGTCAGGCCGTAATCGGCGGCGTCGAGCTTCTCGCCGTCGGTGAGCTCGCCGTCGGCGTTCTTGTCGACGTACACCTGGGCGTCGTTGTTGTAGGTCTGGCCCTTGTGCAGGGTATCGGTGATCTTGAAGAGGTACGGGAACTTGGCCGTGTCGTAACCGACGGTGGAGGGGATTTCGACGTTGCCGATCTGGTAGTTGATCACGTCGCCGACCGCGGCGCTGGCGGCCTTGCCGTCAGCGGTCACGTTGGCCTTCTGATCCTCGGCGTCGGTGGTGTGGTCGTTCACGCCGGTGATGGTCTTGTCGATGGTCGGGCGGTCGTTCTTCACGTCGACCACGCCGAGGCCGCCCTTGGCGAGGTCGAACTCGCCGGAGTAGGTCAGGGTCTGCGTGTTATCGGCGTTCGGGAAGGACACGGTGCCGACGATCTTGGTGCCGACGACCATGGGGATGGAGGCACGGTAGTTGCCTTCGGTGCCGTTGACGCTGTCACCGGCGTTGGCGGTGACGTCGACCAGCACGTAGAGGCCCTGCGGGACCTTCTCGGTGAAGGTGGCGACGCCGGCAGCATCCTCGGTGATGGTCTTCGGCACGGTGAAGGAGGTGCCGTTGGCCGTGACGTCCTTGAACTGCTGGTTGTTGCTCAGGGCGGTCACGAAGTTGCGCAGGGTGCCGGACCACTGCGGCTTGGTGGTGGCGCCGGAGTCGTTCATGTTCTCGGCGATGTAGCCGGCCGGGTTGCCGTCAAAATACTTAGGAGCGCCGGTTCCGGTGTAGTTCTTGTCGACTTCGCCGAGCACGGCGTTCAGGTAGTCCTTGGCGGCGGCATCGGTCTCGACGGAGACGCCGGCGATCTGCAGGGTCTTCACGCCGTCGACCTCGACGACGGCCGGTGCGGTCTTCGCGTACGTGTAGGTGCCGAGGCGCACGTACTTGAACGTGTGGCCGGCCAGCTTGGCCTTGGAGCCCTTGATGGTGATGTCGGTGCTGCCCGGGTTGGCGAGCTCCACCTTCTGGTTGCCGGCCGCAGTGGTCAGCTCGGACGGGTCGACGTCCGCCGCGTTGGCGGCGCCGGCTCCGAGGGCAAGGCCGCTCAGCAGCGTCGCCGCGGCGGCGATGCCTGCGAACAGTTTCCTCATCTTCATGGGAGAACCCTTCTTTCCTGTTTCTTGTTGGTTACTGGTTTCTGCAACCGCGGAGGACGGAGCGAGCGGCTGTGCCGACCCTCCGCGATCCGCAAATCCTGATGTCAAACGGGAGGCGATGCGTGCGATGACTGTCATGCTGCGAGCCCCTTCCGCTTGCGATATTCGTTGACCAACGCCCACGCGATGGCCGCCACGACGCCGACGGCGCCGCCGACGATCAGCCACATGCGTCCCGTTCCGCCGGTCATCGGCAGCGAGGCGACGGCCGGGACGTTCGGGATGAGGTTCTTGCCGTCGTCATGCCGCACGGCGAGCGCCGCGGTGGCGCTCTTCGGCGCGTCGATCTGCACCTTGGTGGGCACGCTGGTGGGGATGGTGAACGAGTAGGTGACGTCGCTGAGCACGTACCCGTCGGGCGCGGCGGTCTCGGTCAGCTCGTACCGGTATTGTGTGCCGGCCGGCGGCACGGCGAGGCCGAGGACCGTGAACTGGCCGGCGGTCTTGTCGACGTCGGCGTACGCGGTGATCTTGCCGTCCGCGCCGACCGTGTTCGTGTGGCTGGCGCACGGATCGGTCGCGCCTGCCTCGTTACGGCAGTCGGTGACGGCGGCGGTCACCGTCTTGCCGGCGATCTCCTTGCCGTCGACCGTGAGCGGACCACGCAGCTGCCATGCGGAGCCCTCGAGCAGCTTGTCGTTGTTGCCGGCTGCGATCTTGGACCACGAAGCCTGCGGCTGCGTGTTCGTGATGGTCTTGTTCTCGACCTTGACCGGCTTGCTGGTAGTGGAGTCGTGACGGTAGAGGTCGACCGTGTCGTTGCCGGTCGATCCGGCCGCAATGGTGAACGTGTAGTACATTCCGCTGGACGGGCGCCAGTAGCCGTTCGGGACCGTGGTCTCGACCAGCTTGTAGGCGCCGGCCGCGAGGCCTTCGACTCGAATCTGGCCAGCCGTGCCGTCGAGATCGGCATAGGTCTTGGCCGTCTCGTCGTTCGTTCCCTTTGCGCAGGTGACGGTATCGGTGTCGGCGCAGTCGGTGACAGTGCGCGCGGTGTCGGCAATCTCGTTGCCTTTCACGTCGAGCTTGGTGATGGTCCAGCCGGAGCCGGCGACGGGTTTGCCGGTGTCGGCGTCCTGCTTGTTCCAGGAGACGCCGGCGAGCGGCGTGTTCCCGATGTGCTTGTCGACTTCGGAGCCGTTGTCCCACGTGGCCTGATGATCGTTCACGGTGAACGTGTACGTCTTGCCGGCTATGGCCTCGTAGCCGGTCGGCGCCTTGATTTCGGTCAACGTGTAGGTGCCGTTGGCGAGGTTGTTGATGTCGAACTCGCCGCCATTCGGATTGTTGTCGAAGCCGACGTACGCGCCGCTGCCGGTGTTGTCCTTGATGATGGCGGACACGCTGGTCACGTTGCCGTTGACCGTCTTCTTCCAGCAGGTGCCGGCGTTCCAGTCCTCACCGGCCGTGCAGTAGGTCGGGTAGAACTCCGGGCTGTAGGGGCCGCCGCTCGTCGTGGTGAGCTCCCATTCGGAGCCGGAGAGCAGCTTGTTCGGGTCGTTCGCATCCACCTTGCTCCACGACGCGGTGTACGGGGTGGAGAACTTCACGTTGCCGTTGGTGCCGAACGCGCCGCCGGAAAGGCGGGCCTTGTTACCGGTCATGACGAGCACGGCGCTATCCATCGCGTCAGCCTTCGCCTTCGCCTGCTCGGCCTCGGTACCACGGACCACGGAAGTCAGGGCTACGCCGGTCGTGTAGATGGGGGAAGAGGCCGCATCTTTGGAAAGCTCAAGAGTGCGCGAGTGCGCATCATGGTCGGTCTCATCATCCACGCCGAGGTCCACATGGATCTTGGTGGTGATGGCACCGTTCGTGGCTTTCGTAACGTAGCGGCCGTTCGTCTTGGTGACGGCAAGATTGGAGCCGTCAATGACCCAGTCATTCTTCACCGACTGATACCAATCGGCGAAACCGCTGGCTTCACGCACCGGAGTACCGTCCTCGTACCAGTCGACGGCGGATTGAGTGCGGTCGGTGAACCATGTGTCCATGAGGACGAACGTGCGGTTCTTATCAAGGTTCTTCCAAGCCGGGTTCATCATCGCCAAATCGGCGCCGGCCTCGACACCATCCACTTGATCCGCGGCATAGGTGACAGTGCCGCCCTTTCCGTCAGTCTGGTTTTCGGTCGTTCCGACAAACGGCGTGTAGTTCAGCGTGTTCACATCGATGTCCTTATTGACCGAATTGTCGAACAACGCGATGTTGCCGCCCTTTGACGCGTCACCGAAGCCTGATGGGCACAGCCACAGACCGCCACCGAAATGACCGGCCGTGTTGTCAGTGGCAACTGCCTTGCTTACCCATGACGTGGTGTTGTCTTCGGTGTAGATACCACCGCCGAGATAACCGGAGCTATTGTCAGTGAACTTGCCACCCATGAAATAGCCGGTGCTACCGCCTTGCAGGAAGATGGCACCGACTGCACCGCCGACCGGCACCTTGCCGTCAACGAACTGCTGGTCAGTGATACCCGACCAGTTGCCGATGAACTGCGGCTTGTTGCCCTTGGCATCATTCTGCACGCGCAACTCGCCCTTGGCGAAGATGGCGCCACCGCCATCACCCCAACCATATGCCTTGGAATAGTTACCCTTAAACAGCACATTGCCTTGGATAATCAGGCTACCGCCCTCGGTGTGGATGGCACCGCCGCCGCTGTTCTGTCTACGGCAAGGGTTCGAGGTCGGATGACCGTCAGCATCTTTTCTGCCATCCGGGGTGGGCACTCCGGACGCATCAGCGCACTGTGCCGTGAATGTCTGCGCATTGTTGGTGAACGTACCACCGGTGATGGTGGTCGAACCTGACTGTTGGTACAGGACAGCGCCGCCGGAAGCATCGCCAGCATCAAGAGACTTGTTATCGGTGAAAGTGCCTCCGGTGATGGTCAGCGTGCCATCGTTGAAAACGATTGTGCCACGTGCGGAAGTGCTGTCCTTGAAGGTGCCGCCGTTGATGGTCAGCGTGCCGTAATTGTGGAACAGCGGGTTGGTGGAGGCACCTTTGTTGGTGAAAGTGAGCTTGTTGGCGGCATCGTCACCTACGCGGCCGATGGTGAAGGTCTTGCCGTTCTGCGGCTGGAGGACCGAGCCTTTGCCGCCCCATATAATCGTGTGATCCTTGCCGTCGGAGACGAGGGTGATGTTGCACTTCGGTTTGATGCCGGTGGTCGTCACCGTGATGTCGGTGGTGACGGTGATGACACGTTCGGTCGTGCCAGCGTCGCAGTCGGACTGCAGCGCGTTCACGAATGCCGTCGCCACGTCATCCGCTTCGGCGGCGGGCTGCTGGGCGGCGTCGCCGGTGGAGCCGGTCGTGGCCTTGTCGGAAGCCGCGCCGTTCTGCGTGCCCGCGGCGCCACTGTCCGCATTGCCGGAAGTCGAGGTATCAGAGTTCGCACCGTTGTCAACTACGTTGCCATCCGATGTGGTCGTTTCGCTGCTGGAACCACCGTTAGAAGCGGTTACAGACGCGCTGTTGCCGCCGGCCGCCGACGGACTGACGACACCAGTGGCCGCGGATTGTACACCCGCACCGCCCTGAATCGTTTCAGCATTGTTTCCGGCCGTGATTTCGGCACCCGTTTCGGCGCCCGCAACGCCGGTGATCGTCCCTACCATAGCGATCGCCGCCAATGAGGATATGACTGCGTAAACGCCTCTGCGTACAGTGCTGCGCATCTCTGTTCTCCATCCGGAACCCCGCAAATCCCACACACGGGTTTCCTCAACAACTTATGGCACAGCAATATACCGAAAAACGCTGACATTGCAACGATACAGGAACCATCCTCCCCTCGCTGGCCCACCGGCCAAAACCGCTTAGAATGACATGTTTCGCAACAATGTGCGAAATTTTGGAAACATGCCGCGTTTCGGCGTGTCGCGACGGCCGCAACACCCCCGAACAGCCCCGGGCGCGCCCCGGCGAGACGCGCGCACGACAGCGACGGCGCACCCGCCGCCACCGCGCGCGCAGCGCCTCGACCAGAGCATCCCCGAAGCCGAATCATGCCGTCAGCCCCTTCCTGCGACGCAGCACATACGTAGCCATCACGCCGACCGCAGCGAGCGCCGCGAGCACGCCGCCCGCGACCAGCCAGTCGCCGGCCGGCCGTCCACCGGTCATCGGTATGGCGGCGACCGTATCGGCCTTCTGGTTCTCGACGAAGACATCCACCACGGCATCGCGGTCTACATTTCCTTCGATTTCGACCAACGACTCCCCGTTCTCATCCTTCGCGGTGTTGTCATCGATCGTGAAATTGCCGTTGGCGTTCGGCGTGATGTCGATGGTGCCCGTGAGCTTGGCATACCCGCCGGGCGCCTTCACCTCGGTTATCTGGTACGTCTTGCCGACGACCAGCAGTCCCGTGAGACCTGCGTACCCGTCCTCGTCGGTGACGAGGGTCTTCGGGCTATCGCTGCCGTCGGCGAACATGTTGCGTTCCTCGTCGGGCGTGCCTTCCGGCGTCGGCTTCGGCTGGATGGTGAACTCCGCGCCGGCAAGCCGGTCGCCGGTCTCGACGTCCTCCTTGAGGATCTGCAACATGGTGGCCTTGTTGAAGATCGTCGGGGACCTCAGACCGCCGTTCCCGTCAGACGTCGCCACGCCCGGCTCGGTGTCTCTACCGTTGCTTCCGTACAACGTCACGAAGCCGTTCTTGCCGGACGTTTCGACGATGCGGTACTCGTAGGTCGCGCCGCCCGCGGATTTCGCCGGAAGATCGCCATACGACAGCTTCCACTGGGACATATATTTGGCCATCTCTTCGTTCAGCACAATCTCGGTGACGGTCGGCAGCAGCGCACTGCCGTCCGCTTTGGTGACGTTCTGCCACGCCGCGGGGACGCATCCCTTCGGCTCGCACTTCTCGCGACGCTGAAGCACGAACGCGACTACGGACGGATCGAGCTGCAGACCGGGTTCGTTCGGATCGGCGTCGACCAGATCGCCGAACTTCGGCGCGATGCCGACGCCGTGATGCATCCATTCCTTGACCGCCCACACGTCGACCGTGCTCAGCTTGTTCGTGAACGCCTGCGGCTTGGCCTGATCCATGGCGTCGCCGGCGACGGTGACCAGCTGGCGGCCGGCATGGTCGCCGGTCCCGGTCTCGACGAGCGTGCCGTCGGTCACCACATACCGGCTCGGCACTTCCTCGACGAGACGGTACGTATATGCCTTGCCGGCCGTGTCGGTCTTCGGCAGATGGTCGAACGTCTTCGCCGCGGAATCCTTGGTGCCGGTGATGGTCGCGACGGCCACGGAAGCGTCGAAGCCGCTGGCCGCGGCGGGGTTGCCCGGCTTGACGACCCACTGCCAGTCGCCGTCGCCGATCCTGCGCTGCAGGCGGAACGTGGCGGTCCAAGTGTCGGACGCGTCGGATGTGCCGGGTCGCGTCTTGCCTTGGTTGTCGTTGTCCTCCCACGTCTTGCTGCCGTAGATCGTCACCGGAACCAGCGTGTTGGTGATGGTCTCGGTGGTCTGGCTGTAGGATCCGCTGGCCTCGGACTTGATTTCGTAGCTCGGCGTGTACGGCAGGACGCCGCTGTGGGCGTTCGCCAGGTCATCGCCGGTGACCTCCGGCAGCGTCTGATAGTCTTCCTTGCTGTTCTCGCCGATGCCGACCTCGACGACCCGGTACGAGACGGTCTTCGTCGTCGCGCCGTCCTTCGAGCGGATGAACAGCGGCAGATCCCACCAGACCTGCGTCCAGGAGTTGCCCACATTCAGGTTGCTGTACGCGCCGCCCGTGCCTGACAGATGTTCCATGTGCTTCATCACGTCTTCGGTGACTTCGCTGCTGCTGTAGCCATTGGACTCCAGCCATGCACGAATCGCCGTATGCGCGTTGTTCCACGCCGTCTGCCCGTCGACCTTCGCCTGCAGCATCACGCGCACGGCCGTCGGCCGCAGCCCATACTGGTCGTCGCCGTCCGCCCACACCTTGTGCACGCTGACCTTGCCCTTGAACGTGTTGCGCCAGCCGCTGAACTCGACGGTCGGCACGGTCGCGATGTCGTCCGGCACCGGCACGGTGACGGTCTCGTCGCCCCTGCTGTTGCCGTAGCCGTCCGGCATGGTCTCGGTGAGCACGTACTGCCATGCGCTGCCGTCCGGCGCCCAGCGTTCCACATTATGGATATGGATGACCCACGCCTGCTCGGTATCCGTTTTCTCTACAGCACCGTCGTCGGTCACCGTCGCATAGTTCGCCGCGGTCGCGTCGCCGGTCTGCAGCGTGACCTTCTCCGTCTGCGCACTGCCCGTCGTGGACCGGCGTTCCACCGTCAGCCCCTTCAGGAACTTGGCGGCGGTCGGCCGCGTGTCGAATCCGTTGAAGCTGTCCACCCACGTCTTGGTGACGGCCAGATTCAGCTGATCCGGCCCATACGTGTTGCCCACGGACAGGTCGGCCGCACCGGTCTGCAGTACGGCGGCCGGGCGGAACCGGCGAGCCGCCGCGCTACCGTTTGCACCGTCCGAGCCGAGCCCGGCCGCCGCGGTCACCTGCGTCGCCGCGGACGTCAGCTCCACGGCCGCCTGCTCGTCGCCGCACAGCGCCGTCGTGCCCGTGCCGTCCGCACGCACCGAGGCGCCTGCCGCGCCGCCGCCGACCGTCACCTGGCAGGCGTAGCCGTGCTCGGGGGCGACCTCGCGCACGTAGTAGAGCCACTTGCGGCCGTTCGGCGCGTAGATCGGCAGGTCGGCGAACGTCACGCCCGCACTGCCGGCGACATCGTCGCCGCCTGCCGCGAACGTCTTGCCGTCGACCGTCTTCGTGGTGACGAGCGCGGCGTCTCGTTTGAGCGTGAACGCGCCGGTCGCCGGATCCTTGCCGTAGTAGTACCGCCACAGCTCGAACGTGACGTCCGGATACTTGTCGCCGTCGGCGCGGTTGACGCCGTCGAACGACTTGCGCACGGTCAGCTCGCCCTTGTCGGGGTTGTAGACGTTCTCCAGCGCGAACGAGCCGGTCTCGCCGTGGTTGACCTTGTACACCTTGCGAACAGCGTCCTCAGGCGAGACGGCGGACGCGCCGCCGGACAGGATGTCGCTCACGTCGAAGCCGCCGGGGAGCGACGTATCCGCCGTGCCGCTGCCAGGCCTGATGAGCCCGTCCATGACCTCGCGCGTGCGGTACTCGTAACGTCTGCCGTACTCGTCGTAGCGCGGCAGGTCGTTGGCGGAAGCAGCCGGCGCGGACTCCTGATACGCGTTGTCGCCGTAAGTGTACAGCGTGTAGACGTACGCATTGTCGGAGACCTTGTGGATGTCACGAGTCCAGGCCACGGCCGTCGTGCCGTCGGCGACCGACTTGCCGGCCGCCTCGCCGCCGCTCACGTCAACGTAGCTGCGAACGTGGTATCCGGCACCACCCGCGGCGCCGTTCGCTCCGCCGTCGCCGTCGGCCGCGGTGATGGTCAGCCCGTTCCACGCGGTCTTCGCGTCGGCCGTCCACTGGTCGTTCACGTACGTGACCGGGGCGAGCCGGCGCTGCGCGTAGACCGAGATGGCCGGAAGGTCGGCCTGGTCCACGTTGCCGGGCACGTTCGTCCACAGCTTCGTGCCGCGGCCGGTGATGCCGCTGGAGATGTGGAAGTTGAACGTGCCGTCCTCGCGGATCGCGAAACCGCGGTCGCCGCCGGTGCCGGTCTGCGCGTCCGTACCGACCCACTGCTTGGCCTGGTCGCCGGTGATCTGCTTGACTTCGGCGCTGCTGGCGGACTTGTCGAAGTACTCTTCGGTGATGTTGTGCGGCAGGTAGTCGAGGTTGTTCACCGCATCGCCGGAAACGGACGTGCGCGCGGAGGCGAAGTAGACAATCTCCTTGCCGTGCTCGTCGTACTTCGGCAGGTTGCGGATCGTCGCCTGACGCTCGTAGTTCGGATCGGTGGAGTCACCGCCCAGCGTCTCCGGGGTCCAGCGGTAGTCCTCGTACTCGCCGACCGGCTCAAGATGGTCGATGACCGGCTGGCCGGTGGCGGGGTCGGTCTTCAGCTCGCCGGTGATCCGGTCGTACGCGTACACGGCACGGTAGAGCGTGAGATACACATCGATGCGCTGGTTGAGCTCCTCCTTGACATAGGCGTCGAACCAGTGCGTGTGGAAGGTGACGTCCTTGACGCCGGTGCGCGTGTTGGCGAACGAGATGTTGAGACGGTCGTCGAAATGCCAGTCGGAGAGGTACTGCTCGTCGTACGCGGTCTGGGAGCGCGTGTACTCGCCGCAGACCACCGGGTTCGCGTCGCCGGCCGAGCCTGCGGAGCTTGAGCCGTCCGTCTTGCAGTCGCCGTCCCACGCTTCGGACACGCTGTACGGCACGACCATGCCGGTCTCGTCGTATTTGGTGAGCCCGAAGACGTCATACCAGGACTCGTCCTGGCTCACGTCGACCGTGAACTCGAGCGTCTGCGTGTCGACGACCCGCACCGAGCCGTCGTTCACGTTGAGCTTGACATAATCCGACCCTTCGGCGTCCGCGTCCTTGTACAGGTTCAGCGTGTACGGCACGTCGCCGCCGGTCACGGTCTGCGTGACGTTGCCTGCCGCGTCCGTGCCGAACGTGACCGCCTTGTTGCCGGCCTTCACGATGAAGTTCGCGGCCGGGCGTTTCGCCTTATCGGCGTCGGGGATGCCAGCGTCGTTCCACGTCTTGTCGATCTCGATGGACACCTGGCCGATACGCCGGTTCGTCACCTGCAGCGCGCTCTTCGCCTTGTTGATGCCGTATGTCACCTCATAGGCGAAGTCGTCGCTCACGTCCGCGCCGATATGCTTGGCCACGAGCCGCGGATTGTCGTCGTTCCAGTTGAGCCTGAGCACGCTGTACGGCGATTCGGCGAGACGCGGGTCGTCCTTGGCGATCATCTCGTAATCGTCGGTGCCGACCTCCTCAAGCCGCAGGTCGGTCCTCCAGTCGAGCTTGCGGACCGTGCCGTCCGCCTCACGCACGTGGCCGACGTCAAGCCGACGCTTCGTGAACCACGAGTTGCCCTGGTTAAGCTCGATGTCGCCACCGATCTGCGTGCCGGCCGGATACCTGACCGTGCCGTTCGCGTCGCTGACGTCCACGTTCGCCAGCAGCTTCACCTTCACCGGCTTGCGGGAGGCGGCGTCGCCGTCGTCGATCCACTCCTTGGTAATGGGGACGTCGTTGATCTCGCCGCCGGTAATCGGCGTGTTGTAGATCTTCGTCGTGTTGGCCTTCTCGTCGACCACGCGGCTCACCGTGAACCCGTCGACCGGCTTCTCCAGCACCAGATACGTGTAACGGCGGCCGTCCGCATCATACTCAGGCAGGTTCGAGAACTCCATGTGCCACGGGCTCGTCTCACGGGCTGTCGAATCATGGTCGGCGCCCTTGATGCGGAACGTCGTGTCCTTGCCGTCGGCCACGCCGTCGAGTGTGAACTCGCCGACGCTCGTGTCGCCCTGCAGCAGCTCCACGGTGATCGAGGTCGCCTTGCCGTACGGCTGCGCGTCCTGCGTCCAGCCGGAGCCGCCGTCCGCCGGGTCGCCGCAGTCGCCGTCTCCGGCCGCGGTCACGCACCAGAACTTGTCGATCTGCGCTCGCGTCACGCCCGTGTACTCGTTGACGATGCGCCTGTCCTTCGCATCCCAACTGCCGGTGAAGTCCAGCACGGTCGGCTGGCCGGAGGAGTTCTTGAGCGTCAGCTGGAACGTGCCGCCCAGCGACTCGGCATTCGGCTGGAAGTCGACCGTCTGGCCGGGCTTGCTCACGCCGCTCTCGACCCACTGGTACACGTACTCGTCGCCGTGCGCGTCATACTTGGGGAACGTGCCCTCAAGGCTCTGCGTCAGCCGTTCCGCCGACCAGTCGGTGATGCGGCGCACGCCGGAATCAGCGTCGTATATGGTTTCGGACTTGCCCTCGGCATCCGGCTCGCCCTGATGCGAGCTTTCCGGCACATCCTGCCACGACGCGCCGTCGTTCGCCACCCAGCGTTGCGTCTTCTCGTCGAATGTCGCGTTCTTCTTAAGAATCCGCTTCGCCTGGAACGTGACCGTCACATCGTCCAGCTGGTCCTGGAACGAGGCCGCCTTCCACGTCTTCGTGATACCGGCCGTGACCGTGCCGACGCGGCGGTTCGTCACCGTGCCGCCATTGTAGACCGAAACGTCGTTGTAGTTGTACTCGCCGTCCGTGGCGGTCGGGCGTGAGCCGTTCGCGCCGCTCCACGTGGTCGTGCCGTCGGCGCGCTTGGGACGGTAGTAGTTCGGCGCAGTGTCGCTGACCGAGCCATCCGCCTGCACCTCGCCGAACACGCGCTCGTAGCCGTCCGGGACGTCCTCGCGCAGCAGGTAGATGTACGGGTAGCCGTCCTGGTCGTACTTGGGCAGGTCGTTGAGCCGCTCGCCGTACTTGTCGCGCAGGCGCGAACCGAGGTCGATGCCCTCGCCAGACGCCACCTCGCGGTTCTCGGCGGCGGACATGTCGAGCGTGACGTAACTGTCGTTGTCGTTCTTGTCCTTGACGGTGACCTGCGCGGCCGTGGTGCTCTTCGCGCCCGGCTTCGCACTGTAGCGCCACAGGGAGTACGTGGTGGCCGGACGCTTCGAAGCGTCGTCGTCCAGCCAGACCTTCGTGCCGTCGTAGCTGGTCGTGCCGGCGTGCGTGACCGTCACCGTGCCGCCGTTGAACAGCACGGACGTGTCGGAGCCGTGGTTCGAGGATGCGGTGTTGTCGTACCAGACCTGACGGTAGTCGTAGTAGGTGATGCCGGTCTTCGGGTCCTTCTCGCCGGTCTTCGCCTCGTCCTGGCTGAGCATGTAGGTCAGCGGCGTGCCGTCGGGATGGTACTGCGGCCAGCGCATCGTGCCGTAGGTGGCCTTGTCGTAGGCGCAGGTGGCGGTAGCTTTGTTGGTGGTGGACTTGTTGGCGGCCGCCGGGCTGGTGATGGGCGCGCAGCCGGCGTCGCTGCCGTCCTTCGGATGCAGCGTGATCGGCAGCGAGCCGGCCTCGCGCAGATCGTCCGCATCCATCGAGATCGTATTGTCGCCGGTGGTGCCGAAGTCAGGGTCGGCTGCACCGTTCTTCTTCACGGTGATCGTCTGGTTGCTGGTCCACGTCGCCGGATCGTCCAGCTTCTCGTCGCCGAACTTGGCGACCACGTTGAAGCTCACGTCCTGCAACAGCTGCAGGCACTCCTTCTCGTACGCCTTCACGTACTTCGGATACGTGGCGCCGTCGGCCGCTCGGTATGTCGGATTGGCGTCCTGACCGTCGCCCTGCGGGTACAGGTCGGCGTGCGACGTGGCGGTCGCGTGGCCGATGTACCAGCGGACGGCGACCTGCTTTGCCGGGGACGTGGCGCCCGGATTGTCCGGATTGTATTCGGGGAAGACCGGGTTGCCATGCTCGTCGGTCTTCGGCGTGCCGTCGTCGTTGGTGGACTGGTTCCACGTCCAGACGCCGCTGGGCAGCGTAGAGGTCTTGACGGACGCCTCGTACTCGCCCACGCCGGTGCGCTCCACCTCGACCGGGCCCCGCTTGGCCTCCTTGCCGTCGGCGGTCTGATAGGTGACGGCGATGTACTTGTCGAAATACGCCTGGTCGATGCCCAGCAGCTTCTTCGCCTGCTCGGAGACGGTCACACCGTCCTTTTCGGTGAGCGGGTATTTGACCGCCTTCTGCTCGTCGGTCCCTTCGTCGACGGTGAAGTAGAGCTGGTATTCGCTGGCGTTCGTCAGGGTCTCCGGGCTCGGACGGGACGCGGCGTTGTTGTCGGCCCACAGGGTGGTGAAGGCGTAGCCCTTGCCGTCCTTGCCGGTGTTGATGTCGCGGTTGCCCGGGTGGACGACGGTCGCGAGGTCGGGGGTGTCGGGATCGGTCGGGTTTGTCGGACTTGTTGTGTCGTGGTCAGCTGAGTCGCCGGTCGCGGCGGCAGGCGACGAGGTCGGCTTTGCGGCCGCCGCATGACGTTTCGTCTGGGTCTCGGCGGCGATTGGCACCATCGATGCCGGAACCGCGGCGACCGCGGGCGCCGCCAGACATGACAACGCGACGATGGCCGCCGCAACGGTACGCCACAGATGATTTCCCTTCGCGCGGTATACCGCTTTGTGTGCATAACGGGACATAGCTACCTCGTGTTACCCCATCGTCAACTACGTCGTCAGGCACAACCACCGTGCATCGGACGCGTCAACAACCGTGTTGCTTATGTGTGTTGTTATGTGGCCGGATGCTCAGGAGGTATTCCTCTACGAACCTTCTTCAGTCTCCGTTCCTGAGCCATAGGATACCCCCGATAATGCGACAAATACGACACGCTGCTCAGTACGTGGAACGGCGTCATTGCAACGGTTTTTCGTGTGAGCGGTCACACATAGGGGGTGCGGGAG
>NZ_WBVT01000026.1 GCF_009193355.1 Bifidobacterium leontopitheci | reverse complement strand
AACACTGGCACTGCTACCCTTGACCATGGAGGCTCCTTCGCTAGAACGGATAGGTTTAAGGCACCACCCATTCTGCCTAGAAGCCTCTCGTCATATCAACCCACCCATCAAAACAACAAACACGGTCAATTTTCCCTGACCGTAGCGAAAAACACGAGTATCATGGTCGGCATGAGGGGTACGACGACGAACGGCGACATCCAGACGTCGCAGGGGGCACGCACTGCGCCGCGCGTCACGTCACGTCCCACGCTGAGCGACGTGGCCGCGGCGGCCAACGTATCGGTGGCGACGGCATCCAAGGCGCTCAACGGCACCGGGCGGATCTCGGCGAAGACGCGACGCATCGTCCAGCACGCCGCCGCACAGCTCGGATACCGCAAATCCGCGGGGTCGGCACGGCGCTCCGGCACCGCGGCGCGGGCGCGCTCGGGGCTGGTGGGGCTGATCACATCCGACTACAACGGCCGGTTCTCGCTGCCGCTGCTCACCGGCGCCGAAAGCACGCTGGGAGCCTCGAACCACGCGGCCCTGCTCATGAGCTCGCACGGGCAGCCGGCGCTGGAACGCAGCCACATCGACCAGCTGGCGGCCCGCGGCGTGGACGGGCTGATCGTGGTGGGCGACACGACGAACCCGCGGCAGCCGCTCAAACCGTCCACCACCATGGGACTGCCGGTGGTGTACACGTACGACCCCTCGACCGACCCGGCCGACTGCAGCGTGGTGTGCGACAACATCGGCGCCGGCGCGCAGGCGATCGAATACCTGCTGAGCCTGCGGCGCCGCTATATCGCGGTGATTGCCGGATCGGACGACTTCCAGGCGGCGCACGACCGCGTCAACGGCGCCTGGCGCACGTTCACGCTCTACGACTTCCAGCCGGTGGACGTGCTGTACGACTCGTGGAGCGAGGAGTGGGGCGAGCGGGCGGCCCGGCTGCTGGTCGAGCGGCACCCGCACCTCGACGCGATCTACGCGCTGAGCGACGAGATCGCCCGCGGGGCCGTGCGCGGCCTGATGGCGGCCGGCAAACGGGTGCCGCAGGACGTGGCGGTCGTCGGGCACGACAACTGGTACGTGTTCTGCTCGAACTCGCACCCCACGCTCACCACGTTCGACAACAACATCGCGCTCATCGGCAAGACGGCCGCGAAGTACCTGCTCGACGCGCTGCGCGGGCGGCCGCACCACGGGATCACGGCGGTGGAATGCCCGCTGATCGTGCGCGAATCGACCGAGACCGAGCGCAAGACCACGCTGGACAGCTCGGACAAGCTCTGGCGTCGCGGCGGCGGCAACTGAGCCGGCACCGCAATCAGCCGTCTTTTGTCACAGCGGGTAGGTACACGCTGTGACGTGATTGCGAAAACCCAATGATCGCAAGGGTTGCGGCAGTCGTGTCACAGCGGGTAGGTACACGCTGTGACGAAACGGGGGACACAGGGAACAAGCCCGCGCGGTTTAAGTTAACATTCTTTACATTTATCTGTACCAGGCCTTAAGATTGACCATTGAAAACCTGCATAGACGTAGGTGTCTGACGTTGGCGGTTCGGCCTCAATGGGGAAGGAAAACCAGCGGAGGAGCAACAGATGAAAGGTACATGTAATGGAGCATGCAGTAAAGAGGTTCAAGGCGTGCGCTCTCGCGACGATCGTCGCGATGGCACTGTCTCCCTTTGCGTTGCAGGCGCAGGCGAAGGCCGCCGACGCGGCCGGAGTCGGCGGTGACGTCTCCGTCACCCAGACCGACAACTCGCTGACCGTCGGCAACGGCGCGCTGTCACGCACGTTCTCGACGGCCTCGAACAAGCTGTCGACCACGGAGATCAACAACAAACGCGCCAACGTTAAATACACGCCGGCCAGCGGCAGCGAGGAGTTCGTCGTCAAGATGACGAAGAACACCGGCGACACCAAGCCGCCGACCGCCATCGACCGCACCGGCTGGGAAGCGAGCGCCTCCAGCGCCGAGACGAGCGGCGAGAACTCGCCGGCGTCCAACGCCATCGACGGCAACACCAGCACGATCTGGCATTCACAGTACAGCAGCGGCAATATACAACTACGAACCGGCCACTGGCTGATGCTGGCCCTCGGCAAGGAGACGACGTTCAAGGCGTTCTCCTACACGCCGCGCCCGTCCGGCGCCAACGGCAACGTCAAGGGGTACAAGCTCATGTACTCCAACGACACCACTGCCCCGTCCGCCACCGACGCGAACGCCTGGACGGAGGCCAAGTCCGGCGAGTTCACCTATGACGGCGTCAACCCGATCTACGTGAACCTCGACAGCGCCGTCACCGCACGGTACGTCAAGTTCGTGCCGACTTCCTCGGTCAACGGAGCCAAGTTCGCCGGCTGCGCCGAGTTCAACCTGTACGCCGACACGTACACCGCACCCAGCGCCGGCCAGGACTATGACTTCGCCGCCAGTGAGCTGACGCTGGCCGGCAAGCCTGAGGTCAAGGACACGACCGCGACCATCAACAAGGTGAAGAAGACCGGCAAGGAGGTCGTGTTCACCTTCAAGCCGCACCAGTTCCGCGACGTCGACTACACGATCAGCGAGCACGTGGTCATGTACAACGGCGACCACTACATGCGCAAGTTCCTGTCGATCTCAGTGCCCAAGGCCCAGCAGGACGACGCGATCCTCGACTACATCGACCTCGAGTCGCTCAAGGTCACCGCGGGCAAGGACACCACGTGGACGATCCCGACCAACGCGGGCGGCGTCGTCGCGATGGACCAGTTCAAGGCGAACCTCGGCCAGCCGATCTACGTGGACGGCATGTTCATGGGCTCCGAATTCCCCGAGACCGATACGCAGATCGTGAACAACACCGGCTACATGCGCTACTACACCGGCAAGTCGTTCGCCCGTCTCGTCACCGACCAGCAGGCCGGCGCGAGCGCGGACGGCCAGTCGATCGTGTACAACACGTGGCAGACGGTCGTGGGCGCGGCCCGCAGCACCGACAACTCGGTCATCCAGTCCGACTTCTATGACTACATCACCGACATCGCCACGCCGACCGAGTTCCGTACGCAGTACAACTCCTGGTTCGACAACATGATGAAAATCGACGACACGAACATCCTCGACTCGTTCAAGGCCGTCGACAAGGACCTCAACGCGGCGGGCGCCGAACCGCTCGGCTCGTACGTGGTCGACGACGGCTGGAACAACTACAACCCGACCGAGACGTCCGTTGACGTGGAGCGTTCCGGCACCGGCAAGAACACCGCCGGCTTCTGGACGTTCAACTCGAAGTTCCCGAACGGCCTGACCCCCTCCAGCAAGCTCGTGCAGAAGCTCGGCAGCAACTTCGGCGTGTGGGTCGGCCCGCGCGGCGGCTACAACTTCTACGGCCAGCTCGCCGACATCCTCACCGCCAGCGGCAAGGGCTCCAAGGCCGGCGGCTCCATCGACGTCGCCGACCGCGAGTACGTGAAGAACTTCGCGAAGATGTCGACCGACTGGCAGGACAAGTACAAGGTGAACTACTGGAAGTGGGACGGCTTCGCCGACCAGGCCCAGTTCAACGCCTTCCCCGCCACCGATGGCGTCCCCGGCTACGCGAACCGCCACATGACCGGCGGCACGAACAACATGTACCACGTGACCGACCTGTGGGAGGCGTGGATCGACCTGTTCGACCAGGTGCGCGCCAACGCCGAGAAGAACGGCATCGACCTGTGGATCTCGCTCACCTGCTACGTGAACCCCAGCCCGTGGTTCCTGCAGTGGGCGAACTCCGTGTGGCTGCAGTGCGTCTACGACCAGACCGACGCGGGCGCCAGCGCCAGCAAGATGGACCGTCAGCTCACCTACCGTGACGCCACGTACTACGACTTCATCAAGAACCACGAGTTCCAGTTCCCGCTCGGCAACGTGTACAACCACGACCCGATCTACGGCAAGGAGGGCACGAACATCACGGCGACCACCGCGACCGACGTGCAGTTCGCGAACTACCTGTACACGCAGGCCAGCCGCGGCACCGCCTTCTGGGAGCTGTACTACTCCGACAGCCTGATGAGCGAAGGCAAGTGGCAGGTCACCTCCGAGTTCCTCAAGTGGGCGAAGGAGAACCACCACATCCTGCGCAACGCGAAGATGTTCGGCGTCTCGCCGAACTCCGCAGTGAAGCTCAACACCACGACCAACAACAACGATCTCGGCGGCGCGTACGGCTTCTCCGCGTTCGACGGCGAGGACGGCCTGGTGATGGTCCGCAACTCCTCCACCACCGCCAAGGACATCACCTACAAGTTCGACGCGACCAACGGCGTGCAGATCGACTCCGGCACGTACAACGTGACGCTTGACCGCGTGTACAACCCGAAGGACTCCGCCGAGGCCAAGGACACCCCGAGCGACGCGAAGGTGACTTCGACCACGACGTTCGACTACGGCAAGTCCCACACGTTCAACCTGCAGCCGGACGAGTCCATCACGTTCCGCGTGAGCAAGACGACCGACAAGACCGCGCCGAAGATCGCGTCCATCGCCGCCGACGGCAAGACGGATGTCCGCGTGAAGTTCGACGAGCCGGTCAAGGCCTCCGCCGACGTCCCGTTCGAGCTCACCGGCGCCGAGATCGCGTCCGTCAAGGCCTCCGCCGACCGCGCGACCTTCGACATCACGCTCAAGGACGCCCCGGCCAACGGCACCAAGCTCACCGTCAAGGCGGGCGACAAGATCGCGGACCGCGCCGGTAACAAGGCCGACGACACCGCGTCCGTCACCTACCGCGCCGGCAACAAGGTGACCTCCTCGCCGGAAGCCGACTATGACGGCACGACGAAGAACCTCGGCACCAAGGGCCGTTCGCTCGACAGCGCCGGCGGCTTCACCGTCGACCTGGACGTGACGACCACCTCGACGAACGCCACGCTCGTCGCCCAGCCGAAGGGCTACACCGTCGCCATCGACAAGGACGGCTACCCGACCGTCGCGCTCAACGGCGCGACCGCCACGGCCGACGTCAAGGTCAACGACGGCAAGAAGCACAGCATCACCGCCGTCAAGGAGAACAACGGCATGCTCAAGGTCTACGTGGACGGCGCCCTCGCCGGCTCCGTGTACAAGGCCGGGAACATGACGTACACCATCCCGGCAGGCCGCGCGACGACCGGCTCCAAGGCGTTCGCCGGCAAGCTCGCCGTGGCCGTCTACGACACCGCGTGGGGCTATGACGACATCGCCGCCGCGGACGCCCCGGCGACCGTGGAAAACGTGGCGCTCAACAAGAACGCCAGCGTGCACTGGATGGACGGCTCCGAGGCCCCGACCGATCAGGGCCGCCCGGCGTCCATGGCGGTCGACGGCAACAGCACCGACACTGCTAACAACTATGTCGGTTTCGGCTCCGATGACAAGACCGAGGGCTCGTACCTGCAGGTCGACTTCGGCGCGGTGTACGACATCGAGAACACCGAAGGCGGTGCTGAGGGCGCTGCGAAGATGTACCGCTACTGGGCCGACAGCCGCACGTACAACGGCACGGTGGTCATGCTGTCCGAGAACGGCACGTTCGCCGAGGGCGACCGCACGATCATCTACAACTCCGACAAGGAGAACTTCTTCAAGTTCGGAGCAGGCACCGAGAACACCTACGCCGAGACCAGCGCCGGCAAGGCGTTCAACGTGCCGGCCGGCACGAAGGCGCGGTACGTGCGCGTCTACATGCACGGACGCAACGGCGGCAACACGAACCACATCGTCGAGCTGCAGGTCTTCGGCAAGAAGATCGCCGGCGAGACGACGCCCGACGCCGTGGACAAGTCCGAGCTGCAGGCGCGGCTTGCCGAGCTTGCCAAGGTCGATACCACCGGCAAGACCGCGGACAGCGTCGCCAAGTTCAAGGCGGCGGTCGAGGCGGCCAAGAAGGTGCTCGACGACGCCGACGCCACGCAGGCCCAGGTCGACGACGCGGTGAACTCGCTCGAGGGCATCGAGAAGGTGCTCGTGGACGAGACGCCGGAGGTCACGGTCGACAAGAGCGCGCTCAAGGCGCGGCTCGAGGAGCTTGCCAAGGTTGACCTGACCGGCAAGACCGAGGCTAGCGTCAAGGCGTTCAAGGACGTCATCGCCGCAGCGACGGCCGTGTACGAGGACGCCGACGCCACGCAGGCCGAGGTCGATCAGGCGCTGAAGAGCCTCGAGGGGCTCGAGAAGGTGCTTGTGGACGAGCCGGTGAACCCGGAGCCGGGCAAGGTCGACAAGACGGCGTTGAAGAAGCGGCTCGAGGAGCTCGCCAAGGTGAGCACCGACGGCAAGACCGCCGCCAGCGTCGCGACGTTCAGGAAGGCCATCGCGGCGGCCCAGGCCGTCCTCGACAACCCGAACGCCACGAAGGCTGACGTCGACGCCGCGCTGAAGAGCCTGGACGGCATCGAGAAGGTGCTGACCGACGAGAAGACGCCGCAGCCGAAGCCGCAGCCGAACAAGAAGCCGGGCCTGTCCAACACGGGCGCTGACGTGACGGCGGTGGCTGTCGCCGCAGCGGCCGTCGCGCTGGCCGGCGCCGCCGCGCTCACGCTGCGCCGTCGCCGCAGCTGAGCCGGCCGTTGTTGGCCGAGCCGTCGACTCGGCCAACAACGTAGCGTAAACGAAACGGGGCCCTCACCATGCATGTGGTGAGGGCCCCGTCATATGACATCGCCGTATCAGACCATGCCGTCGTAGCCGCTTGCGTCACGCGGGCCGGGCGAGCCGCGTGACGCAAGCGGCGAAACCATTGCGAGACAAAGGACCGCGCACTCACGTCACATGGGCCGGGCGGCCCGCGTGACGTGAGTGCGGCTCAGCAGGGTGCGGCTCAGCGGCCGGTGCCGCCGTAGACGACGGCTTCGATCTGGTCGGAGTCCAGGCCGTAGGCGGTGTGCAGCGCACGCACCGCGTCGTTGAGCTGCTCGAGCGGCACGAGGGCGGCGATGCGAATCTCGGACGTGGAGATCATCAGCACGTTGATACCCTTCTCGCTGAGCGCGGTGAAGAACTTGGCGGCGAGGCCGGAGTGCGTCTTCATGCCGACGCCCACGACGGCCACCTTGCCCACGTTCGTGTTGATGTCGAACGCGCGGTAGCCGAGCTCGTCATGCTTGTCGATGAGGACCGTCTCGACCTGCTTGACGGTCGATTCCGGCACGGTGAAGGAGATATCTGCGGTGCCGACGGACGCGCCGGCCTGCACGATCATGTCGACGTTCACGCCGGCCTGGGCCAGCTCGGTGAACACCTTCGCCGCCATGCCGGGTTCGTTCGGGACGCCACGGACGGTCGCCAGCGCCTCGCTGCGGTCATGCGCGACGCCGGAGATGACCGGCGCCTCCGGGCCGAGGTCGGGGAACAGGTCGCCCATCGACTTGGTGCTGGTGGTCGTGGCGGCCGCTTCACTGGTTGCCGCGTTGCTGTCGTTGCTCATGTTATGCCTTTGCTCGTGTGCTGTTGCTCGGATTGGAATGTGTGGGGGTGGCTACGCGCCGCGTCAGTCGAGGTTCGGCAGGCTGCGCGGGTCGACGCCGTCGGGGACGATCAGCGTGCCGGTGCGGTGCGAGAAGGAGCTGCGCACGTGCAGCGGCATGTCGAACCGCTGCGCGTATTCGACGCATCGCAGCGCCAGCACCTTCGAACCGCAGCTCGACATCTCCAGCATCGACTCGTAGTCGATGACCGGGATGCGGCGGGCGGCGGGCACGATGCGCGGGTCGGCGGTGAACACGCCGTCCACGTCGGTGTAGATTTCGCAGATGTCGGCGCCCAGCGCGACGGCCAGCGCGACGGCGGACGTATCGGAGCCGCCGCGGCCCAGCGTGGTCGCGTCGCCCTTCGAGTTGATGCCCTGGAAGCCGGCGACGATGGCGACGTCGCCCTGGGCGAGCGCGTTCTTCACACGGTCCGGCTTGACGGCGCGAATGTGCGCGGCGCCGTAGCGGGCGTCGGTGAAGAAGCCTGCCTGCTGGCCGGTGAACGAGTGCGCACGGTCGCCGGCCGCGTGGATGGCCATCGCGAGAAGGCTCATGGAGATGCGTTCGCCGGCGGTCATCAGCATGTCCATCTCACGTTCCGGCGGGTTCGAGTCGATGCTGAGGGCCTGGTCGATCAGGTCGTCGGTGGTGTCGCCCATGGCGGACACGACGACGGCCACCTTGTTGCCCTTTTTCTTGGTCTCGACGACGCGTCTGGCCACACGCTTGATCGAATCGGTATCGGCGACCGACGAACCGCCGTACTTCTGCACGATGAGAGCCACTGCTGTCCAATCTTCTCGTGGGTGTTCTCTATAAGCGCCCATACTACGCAAGTGGGACGATTATACGATTTGCGGCGGTTGGGTGCGCTCACATTCGCCACATTGCGGACGGCAGGGACGGGCGCAAGCGGACGGCGGACGGCGGCACAGCGAACGGCTCGTCATTCTGCCTTCTTTTGTCACAGCGGGTAGGTACCCGCTGTGACGGAACAGGGAGCGAGTGAGAGGGGTGGCGTACGTCAGGCGGCGCAGCACGTCAGGCGGCGCGGCGGCCTTCCAGTGCGCGGCCGAGCGTGATCTCGTCCGCGTACTCGAGGTCGCTGCCGACCGGCAGGCCGCTGGCAAGGCGCGTGACCTTGATGCCGAGCGGCGAAAGCAGCCGGCTGAGGTACGTGGTCGTCGCCTCGCCTTCGATGTTCGGGTCGAGCGCCAGGATGACCTCCTGCACCTCGTCGGTCTTGAGCCGGTCGAGCAGCTTGGGGATGTTGAGGTCGGCGGGCCCGACGTTGGCCATCGGGTTGATCGCCCCGCCGAGCACATGGTAGAGGCCGCGGTATTCGCGCGTGCGCTCGATGCTCATCACGTCCTTCGGCTCCTCCACCACGCAGATCATCGTGCGGTCGCGGCGCGGGTCCGCGCACACCGGGCAGGGGCTGGTCTCGCACACGTTGCCGCAGACGTCGCAGAACCGTACCTTCTCCTTGACCTCCGTGACGGCGTCGACCAGCTGCCGCGCCTCCTCGTCGCTGGCGGACAGCAGGTAGAAGGCGATGCGCTGCGCGCCTTTCGGGCCGATGCCGGGCAATGACGCGAACGCGTCGATCAGCCGCTGGATCGCCCCGTCATATGCCAATGCCATCAGTTCGCCTCCGTCTGCTTGTCATGCTGGATGTTGCGCGGGTTCTTCGGATCGTCGGCGGCGAACTCCTCGGTCTTCTTCACCTCGAAGAACCGTTTGAGGTCGTCCACGCTCATCGCCTTCGCCGTGCCGAGCGAAACATCGTCCATCGAGTATTCGTCGTCTTCGGGCGCGACCGTCGGCACGGGGATGTCCTCCTGCGCATACGGGTCGGCCTGCGGCGACGCGAAACCCGCGCGGCCGGGGTGGCGGCCGTTGGCGGGGTTGCCTTCGTTGCCGTTCCAGCCGGACGACGAACCCGCATGGACTTGGGGACCGCCGGCTTGCGGCGCGGCGGACTGCCATGGGTCAGCCTGATGGGCCGGTCCGCTGAACTGGCCCGACCGGCCGGGTTGCTGCTGCGGTACCGGCTGCATGCCCGGTCCGGGTTGCGCGGCCGTGCCGTCGTTAGCCCACGGGTCGTCCGTATCATCGACGGTCGTCGCGGCGCCGCCGTGTCCGACAGGCCGCCCGGCAAACCGTTCGTCGCCGGACTGACCAACGACGCCTGACGCCGGCGCATGACCGACGCGCGATGCAGCGGCATCCGCGGCATGTGTCGCGTTGCGCGGAGACTGCGCGGCCGGCTCTTCGTTCGCCCACGGGTCGGTGTCGTCGCTCATGTCGGGTACGGCGACATGCTTGACATGACCGGCTTGCGGCATCGGGCTCCGACCTGCGGACGAGCCGGATCGGCCGCCGCCTACGCTGGAGGCCGGTGCGGCGAAACCGCTGTCGGTCGACGCGGCGACGTTTCCGTCAGGCGACATGTCGCCGTTCTCCGGCATCGCCCAAGGGTCGCCATCCGCGGCGGCATCACCGCGCGCGGGGACAACGTCGGCGCCCATCGCAACGTTCTCGGCAGCGTTTGCATGTCGCGGCGATGAACCGTCGCCGGCGTGGCCCGCCGCATGATCGACGGACAAGGGCGCCGCGAAACCGTCTTCGCCCTGATGCACCGGCTGCCGGGCGGCTGCCGGGCCAGCGGCAGGGGCGTTCAGACGCCCATCAGCGGCGTGATCCGACGATGAGACAGCCCGATGAACCTCGTCCGACGACGCCGATTCGGCGGTCTTGTCGTCGGACGTTCCGGTGGTCTTCGGCTCCTTGGCGACGCCGGCGCTCACACCGCCCAGCGAACCCAGCGACGCAGCGAGGCTAGCCTTCGCGATCTGCGCGCTGATGCGCTGCTGCTCCTCGGGCGGCAGCTTGTTCAGCGGCGGAGCGAGCTGGCCGTCGGCCATGCGCTTGGTCGGCGCCAACTGCACGTGGTCGCCGAACTCCTTGCGCACTTCGGCGCGCAGGATGTTGACCACGTTGGTCGTACCGTCCACCGCCTCGCCGGCGACCGCCTTCGCGAACGCGTACTTGCTGAGCGCCTTGTCGAACTTGATCCACAGTTTGCCGGCGCCGGTGCGTTCGTTGAGCTCCATGTGGACGCGCGGCACCACGTCGCGGCCCACGTATTTCGCCACATCCTGCGGCAGGCGCTTGACCAGATCATCCCAGCGCTGGTCGATAGTGCGCGTGTCGTCGGCCTGCGCGGAGCCGGCCATTGCGGAGCCGACCATTGCGGAGGCGGCCGGCTGCGCGTTGGCAGCGCCCGCGCCGGCCGCGGCGTTCCCCGGCTGCACGGTCGCCGCCGATGCTGATGCCAGCTGGTGCGCGGGGGACGCCATGGACGGCGAGCCGCCGGGCTCCTGCTGCGATGAAGTCTGAGCCATAGACGAAGTCTGAGCCGTAGACGAGGCCGTCTGCGCCGGTGCGGCCGCGAAACCGTCCTGACCGGCAACGTCGGCCGTCGCCTGCGCCGAAGATTGCGGAACTGCCCCGGCTGTATCGGGAGCCGGCTGCACGTCGCCTGACGATGTACCGGCGGCAGCCGCATTCGGCCCATGCCCTGCGTGGTCATGGGTTGCGCCGGACGCCGGGGTTTCGGCCACACGGTTGCGCGTCGAGCCGATGAATCCGCCGCGACGGGCGGACTGACCGGACGGTTGAGAGGACTGCGATGCCGCGCTGGAAGACGCCCCGGCAGGCTGCTGCATGGCCGGCGAACCGCCGACCGCCTGCGGCAGACCGATGTTCTCGCGTCCGGCGAGCAGGCGGGCGGCAAGCAGCTCCAACCTCATACGAGGTGAGATAGCGCCGGTCATCGAGCCGAGTGTCGTATTGATGGTCTCGGCCATGCCGGTCAACGCGCCCAGTCCGAGTGCGGACGCCTGACGACGCAGGTCGTCCATGTCCTCGGCCTCCGCGGCGTCCGACAGCACGCTCTCCGCCTGTGCGCCGCCCAACGTCAGCACCAGCAGGTCGCGCACGCGGGCGAGCAGGTCCTCGACGAAACGCCGTGGGTCGAATCCACCGACCACGACCTTCTGCACGACCCCGTAGAGCGCCTCGCCGTTGCGGTCGATCACCGCGTCGACGGCCTCGCCGATCAGCGCCTCCGGCGTGAAGCCGAGCAGCGCCACCGCGGAATCATGGGTGATGACACCGTCCACCGCGCCGACCATCAGCTGGTCAAGCACCGACAACGTGTCACGCACCGAACCGCCGCCGGCGCGCATCGCCAGCTTGAGCACACCCGGCTCCGGCTTGATCTGCTCCTTGTCGCAGATCTGCTCGAGGTACGGGCCCATGACCTCCTGCGGCACCAGGCGGAACGGATAGTGGTGGGTGCGCGAGCGGATCGTGCCGATGACCTTGTCCGGCTCGGTGGTGGCGAAGATGAACATCACATGCTCGGGCGGCTCTTCGACGATCTTCAGCAGCGCGTTGAACCCCTGCTGGGTCACCATGTGGGCCTCGTCGAGGATGAAGATCTTGTAGCGGTCGCGCGCGGGCGCGAATCCGGCGCGTTCGCGCAGTTCGCGGGCGTCGTCGACGCCGTTGTGGCTCGCCGCGTCGATCTCGACCACGTCGATGGAGCCGGGGCCGCCGGTGGCGAGGTCCTTGCAGCTCGGGCATTCGCCGCACGGGTGCGAGGTCGGTCCCTTGGCGCAGTTGATGCAGCGCGCGAGGATGCGCGCCGAACTGGTCTTGCCGCAGCCGCGCGGGCCCGAGAACAGGTAGGCGTGCGTCAGCTTGCCCTTGTCGAGCGCGCGCATCAGCGGAATCGTGACCTGATCCTGGCCGATGACCCCGTCAAACGTGTCCGGCCTATACCGTCGATACAGTGCAAGTGCCATAAGCTCCAACCCATCGCCCCGGTCATCGCCCGAGTCGTCCTTGAAAATCGTTCCTCATTCAATATACGTGCAGGCCGGATTTGACTTGGCCCGCGCGCCTGATCCTGCCATCGACACGCGCACGCCGTCAGCCGGCTGCCATGTCAGCGACCGGCATCGCGACGTCAGCGAACGCAACGCCGGCGACCGCAACGCCGGCGACCGGCGGTGTCAGCGGCTTGCGACGTCAGCGGACCGCGCTGTCGACGAACGCGCCGGTGAGCGGATCGCGGCCGTCGCGCACGATGGCCGCCGTGATGTGCTCCTCGGTGCGCGCCGCATGCCAGCGTTGGACGGCGGGCGGCACGAGCACACGCAGGGCGCGCTGTTCGACGCACACCTCGACCGGCAGCCGGCCCACATACTCGCCGTCCGCCATGAACACCGGAGGCTCGTCGCCTTGCGCGGCCCGCGTGATCTCCACGCGGCGGATACGACGCCAGCCGAACACCTCACTGGCCAGCAGACGGCCGTTGTAGGCGTTGGACAGCGCCTTCGCGCACTGCCGCGCGTTCGGCATGCAGGTGATCCAGATCAGATCCAGCATGCCGTCGTCGAGCAGCGAGTACGGCGACACTTCCAGTCCGCCGCCGATGTAGCGCGCGTTGGCCACGGTCAGCAGCGGCGTGATGATGTCGCGTTCGTCCACCGTTCCGTCGGCAAGCTCGGCGCGCACATGGTAGCCGTACCGCTTCATGTGGGTCAGTTCGCCCAGCACGGCCGCGATGTAGCGCAATGAGCCGCCCGGCAGGCGGGAATGATTCGCGCGGTCGTTGATGCTCGCGTCCAGTCCGCAGTTCAGCATGCCCGCGTAATACCGGTCGATCGGCTCGGCCAAGGCATGGCCTTCGCCGTCCACGATTGGCTCGCCCGATGCGCTGCGCACCGCCAGACCGCCTGTCAGCGAGCGCACATGACCCATGTCGACGTCCATGTGCGTGTTGCAGGCGATGGCGCCCACGATGCCTTCGACGGCGACCTTGACGCGGTTCACCGGCAGGTGCAGGCCACGGGCGAAATCATTGCCCGACCCGATGGCCACGATGCCCAGCGGCACGCCACTGCCCTGCACGGCGTTGGCGCCAAGCGCGATCATGCCGTCGCCGCCGATCACCACAAGGGCGTCGTACCGCGAGCGCCATGCGCGGGCCACATCCAACGATTCGTCGAAACTTCCCCCGGTCAGGTCCATCACGTCAAAGCCGCGTTCACGACCCGCCTCGGACAGCATTGCGAACACCTGCTCGCTGACAGCGGCGCCCCGCCCTTTATTGGATGCCGGATTGCCGATCACCGCCACCATCTTCGTCGCTTTCATAGCCTCAAACATAACGCATGAGAGACGTCACGCGCCAGAAGCGGGGCGAGCGGATGCCTGCGGGCGGGCGCCGGCACCGGGCTGCATCATCATGCGAGGCTCCCCGGCCGGCTCCCGCCGTCAGCGTCAGGCGGAACGCTATGGCGGGGCTAGGGCGGGGCTACGCAGTCGACGGGGCCTGCCCGCGAGGAGCGGGACACCCGGGATGCGACGGGGACTTTGGTGGCCATGGATACCGTGACCGACACGTCATCACCGTCCACCGTGCAACGCTCCAAGCTGGCGGTGCCATATGCCGCCACCCGGACGGCCACGGCGCAGGGGTCGTCAGTGGTGCCGGCCCAGTACGACTGCGCCGCGGACAGCGCCGCAAGATCGGATGCCGACCGGGCCCTGGCCTGGCAGAGCAGCAGATGGCCCGCCGCCGCGGCGACCGTTATGAGCACGCCGGCCAGCATGATGAGCATGACGCCGGCCATGGTCCCCGACCCCTCATCATGCTTGCGCAGCCATGGCGGGATGGCCGCGAGGCGATGTCGGGCGGATTCGTGCCGGCGATGCGCCGGCGTCATTGCCATCATCGTGTTCCTCCTTTCCGTCGTATGGGCGGGTGGATGGCCCTCATGCGGGTGACGCTCCCCCAGTCAGCTCCGCTGACAGCCCCCTCCACCGAGGGGGCCAAGGTGGCGGGCCAGTCAGCTGCGCTCAGACAGCTTCCTCCACCGAAGGGCCAAGGTGGCGGGCCAGTCAGCTGCGCTCAGACAGCTTCCTCCACCGAAGGGCCAAGGCAGCGGCCAGTCGGCTGTGCTGACAGCGGTTTTCAATTGAGGACGGCGGTGGCGGAGCCGGTGACCTTGGTCGGCAGGACGCCGAACGGGTCGGGCAGCACCGGGCATTGCACGGTGACGCGGATGCCGTCACCGGACCGCGACACCGACGCCGCCGCGCCGCTCCCGGCGACCGCGCGTGCCGTCGCCTGCGGGTCGCCGCCGCCCGAGACCAGCTGCTCGCGGGCCACGGCGGACGCCGCATCCTGGCAATCCATGGATACGACCACGGTGCGGGTCATGCCCAGCAGCACCACGGCAACCATGGCCACGGCGGGCAGCACCATCGCGAATTCCGCAGTGGCGGCGCCCTCGTCATGCCGGGACAGCCATGTCATCGCCGCCCCACGATCATCCGACGTTCAACGCCTGCTTCACGATGTTCGTGAGCAGCGTCTTGATGGTGTCGGACTTGAGGATGACCAGCAGCAGTGCACCGAAGCCGGTGGCGGCGAGCAGCACGACCGTATATTCGGCCGTGACCGCCCCCTCCTCGGGCCGCGCGGTCAGCGTGCGCAGCCGCGAGTCGATCATGCAGGCGCGCCGGCGGACGGCGGAAGCAGCGGAGGATGGCAGGCGGCGCAGCCTCGCCAGACGGCCCCCACCGTCCGCGATCATCGTCGTCTCGTCGATGTTCATGACAGTTCCTTTCCCTTCATACGGATCCCGGCCGGTCGACCGGGTTCCTCCACTATCGCCGACCGGTCGGCCCGGCGAAAGCCGTGCGAGGCAATGTGGTCGGAGCCTGCCGGTTATCCACAACGCCGGCGTGTCATCCACAGTGATTGTGGACAACTCAGCCGGCTTCGACCACTCAGCCGCCCGTGGCGAACGTCGCGACCGTGGGGATGATGCCCAGAAACACGAACGCCGGCAGAAAGCACAGTCCCGTAGGCAGCAGGAGCCGCACCGACAGTGCCGCCGCCTCGCGTTCGATACGTCCGCGCGCATCGGCATCCCACTGCTGCAAGGCGGCGGACAGCCGCATGGACGGCGACACCCCATGCCGCCACGATGGCTCCAACGCGTCCCTGATCGTCACCGCGACGTCGGCCCGATCGCCGAAATCGCAGGACCGCCACGCCTCATCCCAACTTGCGCCGCCGTGCAGCGCATCGCAGACTGCCTGCAATCCGTCGCCGAGACGGCCGCCCACGGCCTGCCCCACGCTGCTCAACGAGCCGGTGATTGACATGCCGCCGCGCAGCGAGACCATCAGCAGGCCCAACACAAGCGTGATGGATGCGTTCCCGGACCGCGCATCGGCTGCGGACCGCCGGTCATCGTCCGGCATATTGGCCGCCACGCCACGGCCGCGACACAGCAGACAGCATGCCGCGGCCGCCGCCGCGGCGATAATGGACCAGCTCATGGCGCACCCGCATCCGCACGGCCATGGCCATCGCAATCACCACGACCGACACGGCCTCCACGGCCGCCGCTCTGGCCGTCACCACCGGCTCGCAGCATCGCCGCCATCCAGACCGCGCCGACCACATAGCCGAACCCGCCCAACGCCAGACAGACATGACCCTGCGCCGACGAAAGCAGGAACCGCAACGGGCCTGCGCCCATCAGCTCGCCAAGCAGTATCGTCGCGGCCGGCAGCCCCATGAGCAGCGACACCGTGGCTTTGGGCACGGCGAACGCGGTGCGACGAGCATCACGCATCATGCAGGAGCGTCGATGATCCCGGCCGACCACATCCAGACAGTCCGCCAGCGAGCAGCCCAGTCGGCCGCTCAGCGAGGCAGCCATCATGCAATCCGCGGCGACGGTGGCTACCTGCGCGGCAGTCTCGTCCTTGGATTTTCGGCGGTCAAGGACATCGCGGATGCGGCGTTCGCTCAGCGACTGCGACGCGAAACCGTCGCCGCCCAGCGAGGCGAACGCGGCGTATGCCGTCGCACCGGCCCGGGAGGCCGCCGCGACGGCGGCGATGGACGCCGCCAGCCCCATGCCCGGCGCCGACTGCCCTGCCAGCCCCTGCGTTTCCCCTTCACCGTCCGCCTGCGCAGCAGCCTTCCGCAAGACGCCGGCGAGCGCCGCTGTCGCGGTATCGGGAACGTCTCCGGCAACGGCGGACAGCCGCTCCGCCGCGCGTGGACGGGTCAACAGCAGCGTCATCGTCAACACGGCGACCATCATCGCTTCAGCCGATAGCATCATGCCGACCACCTCCCCGCGAATCGTTCCCAGGCCGGGCCAGGCATGGCGGCGCCGGCGCCATCCCACACGGCGACCGCCTCGCCGACGAGTTCGTCGCCATGCACGAGCAGACGACCGATCTGTGCGATCCGACGTCGCCCGTCCACACGGTCCAGATGCAGGACGACGTCGAACGCCCCTTCGGCCAGGACGGCGAGCGCCCGGGCGTCAAGTCCGGCGAGCATGCCCAACGCGGCGAGACGTGCGGGCACCCGTCGCACCCCGTCGGCGTGCAACGTGACCATGCCGCCCTGATGCCCCGAGTTGAAGGCACGCAGCAGGTCGGCGATCTCTTCGCCGCGGCACTCCCCCAGAACCACGCGGTCGGGCCGCATCCGCAGCGTGGCCTTGACCAGATCCGGCAGGCCGATGGCGCCGGCTCCCTCCACGTTCGCTTCGCGGCTCACCAGCGACACGTGGTTGCCGTGGGCAAGACCGCCCAGCTCGCGCACCTCCTCCACGGTGACGATGCGGTCGCGCGGGTCGCATCGGGACAGCAACGCCTTCAGCAGCGTGGTCTTGCCGGTGCCGGTGCCGCCGGAGATGAGTATGCGCGCCCGGCGCACCACCAGCGAGTCCAGCAACGGCAACCACGATCGCGGGAACAGGCCGCGGTCGCATAGGTCCTGCAGACCGGTGCGGCGACGGTCCGGGAACCGTATCGTCACCGCCGCGCCCTGCGGCACCAGCGGGGCGACCACCGCGTGGACGCGCACGCCGTCGCCGCTGGAGGCATCCGCTATCGGACAGGCGTCATCCAGACGGCGGCCCAGTTGGGCGCATAATTGCACGGCGTATTCGCGCACGATCTGCGGGGTGCGCAGCGGCGTCGCGAGATGATGCTCCTCCATGCCGTCGCCGCGATCAGCCCACACCCTCCCCTCGCAGGTGATGGCGACGTCGGTGACCGTCGGGTCGCGCGAGAGCGCATCCAACGGCCCGAATTCGATCATGGCGTTCACCTCCCGTCGGCCTTGCTTCGGTCCGACGCCGCTTCGATGGCGTCCGCGAGCGCATCCACTGCGGTTCGGGATCGTCGCCCTATGGCGCGGATCCCCAATCCCCGGGCCATGTCGGACTGCAGTTTCCGCTCGTGCGTCACCGTGCCCAGCAGTTCGGCGTGAAGATACGATTCGGCTTCTTCACGGCCGACCATGTCACGCCGTGACGGGGAGCCGCGGGGCGTCACGCCCAGCATCAGCGGCGCGCGGCCGCCATAGTCGCCGATCGTTCCCAGGGCGGCGCGCCCCCGGGCCAGACCAAGCACGGTCAGCTCCACGAGCAGCACCGTCGTGCAGGGGTGCAGCATCGGCATGGACGTCCATGCGCCGATGCCGCCCGCATCCGCGATGACGGTGTCGTTGGCCTTGCCCAGGGCCCGCAGCACGGCGGCCATCGTCCATGGTTCGGGCCGTTCGCCACGCCAGGGGTGACTGGCCAGTACGGGCATGCCCTCCCAGTGCGGCAGCTCCCGGTTCAAGGCGGCCGCGTCGAGACGGCCCAACGGGGCGTCGATGGTCTGCAGCCGCAAGCCGTCCTCCTGTTCGATGCCGATGAGCACGTCAAGACCACCGGCGTCGGTGTCGCAGTCGGCCAAGGCGCAGCTTCGACCGCGCTGCTTGAGACGCCACGCGGTCATGGCGGCGAGCGTGCTGGAGCCGATGCCGCCCGAAGCAGCGCAGAACACGGTGATGTTGCCACGTTCGGTCGGCGTCAGCATCGGCGTCTCATCGTATGCGACCGCACTTTCCGACGCGTTGGCCAGCAGCACGGCATCCGCCGAGACGTCCAGCGACCGGTCGGCTGCGCATGGTTCGAGGTCACGCGGCAGCACAAGCGGCCGCTGCCTTGCGCGGCCGGGCGGCGCGGCACGGCTGTTGCGTGCCGTGACCGCGGGCGATGGCGGCAACGGCAACGGTGATGACGGCAACGGCAGCATCGAGGACGACGATGACGGCGCGCGGGTCCGCGGAGGCGGGTTCCTCCGGTCCGGCAGGCCGCCGCGCGCGGGCAGATGCGCCCTTGGCGGCCCCGGGGACGACGGCGAATGTGAGACGGTACGCATGTTCATGAGGCCGATTGAACCGTACGTCATGAGGCGGCGGCAACCCGAACGGGGTCATGTGGTCGGAGCTTGGCGGTTATCCACATCCCGGGCGTGTCGTCCACAGGAATTGTGGATAACCGGGGCGGCGGGGCTAGAAGCGGGTGACGCTCCCCCAGTCACGGCCTGCGGCCGCGACAGCCCCCTCCACCGAGGGGGCCAAGGGGGCGGGACGAGCGGTTTGCGGGCGACGCTCCCCCCCCCGTCTTCGCTACGCTCAGACAGCCCCCTCCACCGAGGGGGCCGAGGGATGCGGGACTGCCGTGAACAAACGAAAAGGCCCGCCGGAGCGGGCCTTTTCAGCAAGTCAACCCCGAGCAGATCGCTGCACAACTTCCTCGTCGTAACGGTAAGTCTTTCCAATGCCCGTTCAACGTAACAGTCCTTCGTGACCATACACTCTTGTGGGCCTGCTCTTGAGTTTTCCTTGCACCTCATAAATTAGTCCGCCACCCCGGCCGTCGCAACCTGCACGGCACCCTTGTGCGCTTTTTATCGCAAATGTGCGCATCCGCGCGCAAATCAGCCCAATCCGTGCGTTCCTGTGCGCCAAAAACCGTGATTTGTGCGGTTCTGTTCGACTTCCTCCACGCCACGGCGTGTCGCCCGTCGCACCCCGCCGCGCCCCGACATCCGCCACCGCCGCGCGACCGCCGCCGGCCGATGGTAAACAACCGCTGAATTCTCACACGCCACAGGCGAAAACCGGCCCCGGCGCGCCTAAAGTAGAATGCATGGCACAAACATTTGACGCACCGTCCAAGGCGATTCTGCGCAGCCAAATCGCTGAGCACATCGCCGAGACCGACAAACCCGACAAGCGCGAGCCTCGGGCCGGCGAGGAGCCGCTGCCCCAGGACCGCTACTTCGACCGCGAACTCAGCTGGCTGAAGTTCAACCAGCGCGTGCTGGAACTCGCCGAGGACGAGGACCAGCCGCTGCTGGAACGCTGCAACTTCGCCGCGATCTTCGCCTCCAACCTCGACGAGTTCTTCATGGTCCGCGTCGCCGGCCTCAAGCGCCGCATCGACACGGGCATCGCCGTCACCGCCGCCAGCGGCCTGAGCCCCCGCCAGCAGCTGCGCGCCATCAGCGAGCAGGCCCACCGCCTGCAGAACGAGCACGCGCACTACGTGATCGAGAAGCTGCTGCCCGCCCTCGGCGAGGAGCACATCGTGCTGCTGAGCTGGGACAAGCTGACCACCGCCGAACAGGAGCGCCTGTCGCGCTACTACCGCCAGCAGGTCTTCCCCGTGCTCACGCCGCTCGCCGTCGACCCGGCCCACCCGTTCCCGTACATCTCCGGCAACTCGCTGAACCTCGCCGTGCTCGTCGAGAACCCGACGTCCGGCAAGTCGCACTTCGCACGCGTGAAGATCCCCGGCAACATGCCGCGCCTGGTGCCCGTCGACGACCTGACCGACGAGGAGAGCCGCGAGGAGCGCTTCGGCTTCATCACGATGGAGAACCTGATCATCGCCCACCTGGAATCCCTGTTCCCGGGCATGATCATCAAGGAGGCGCGCTCGTTCCGCGTCACCCGCAACGAGGACATCGACGTCGAAGAGGACGACGCCGAGAACCTGCTCAACGCGATGGAGAAGGAGCTGCTGCGCCGCCGCTTCGGACCGCCGATCCGCCTGGAGATCTCCGACGCGACCAGCCCGTTCCTCTCCCAGCTGCTCGCCGACCAGCTCGGCGTCAACCCGGAGGAGGTCTACCGCCTGCCCGCGCCGCTCGACTTCACCGTGCTGTTCGAGCTGCAGTCGCTGGACCGTCCGGATCTGAAGAACCGCCCGTTCATCCCGACCACGAACCGACAGATCGCCGAGGTCGAGTCGAGCCGTGCGCAGGACATCTTCGCCGCCATCCGCGAGCGCGACATCCTGCTGCACCACCCGTACGACTCCTTCTCCACGTCAGTGCAGGCGTTCCTCGCGCAGGCGGCCGCCGACCCGAAGGTGCTCGCCATCAAGCAGACGCTGTACCGCACGTCCAGCAACTCGCCGATCATCGACGCGCTCATCGACGCCGCCCACGCGGGCAAGCAGGTGCTGGCGCTGGTCGAGATCAAGGCGCGCTTCGACGAGGACGCGAACATCGCGTGGGCCCGCAAGCTCGAACGCGCGGGCGTGCACGTCGTGTACGGCATCGTCGGCCTCAAGACCCACTGCAAGCTCATCGAGGTCGTGCGCCAGGAGCAGGACGGCCTGCGCCGCTACTGCCACGTGGGCACCGGCAACTACAACCCGAAGACCGCCCGCCTGTACACCGACCTTGGCCTGCTGACCTGCGACCCGGTGGTCGGCCAGGATCTGACCCGACTGTTCAACCAGCTGAGCGGCTACGCGCCGAAGTCCAGCTTCCACCGTCTGCTCGTGGCGCCGCGCACCGTGCGCACCGGCCTGATCCAGCGCATCCGCCGCGAGGAGGACGCCGCGAAGGCCGGCAAGGAGGCGTGGATCAAGATCAAGGTCAACTCGCTGGTCGACGAGCAGACCATCGACGCCCTGTACCGCGCCAGCCAGGCCGGCGTGAAGATCGACATCGTGGAGCGCGGCATCTGCGCGCTCAAGCCCGGCGTGCCCGGCATGAGCGATAACATCCGCGTGCGTTCGATCCTCGGCCGGTTCCTGGAGCACAGCCGCATCTACGCGTTCTGCAACTCGGATGGACCGCAGATCGGCGAGGGCCCGATCTCCGGTCCGGAGGTGTGGATCGGCTCCGCCGACCTCATGCACCGCAACCTCGACCGCCGTGTGGAGGCGCTGGTGCGCATCACCGCGCCGGAGCAGATCGACGAGCTGATCCGCTACGTGGACCTGCAGATGGCCGATTCGACCGCCTCGTGGCACATGCAGCCGGACGGCACGTACGTGCATCACTCGCGCGACGACGAAGGCCGTCCGCTGGTCGACTGCCAGGAGTACCTGATCCGCAAGCACACGCGCCGCCCGCGTGCGAACAGCTGACACGGCGGACGTGACGGACACGGCGGAACGGCGTCCGTGAACGCTCACTCCAAACCGGTGCTACAGTAGTACCAACTATCTCGACGATGGCCGGCCCCACACGGGGTCGGCCTTCGTCGTTCCTTGGGACAACCGGAAAAACAACGTAGCCGAGACATACCGGACCACCCCGGAATGAATCGATACACAGTCGCAACGCGACAACCGACGGCCACCAGCACGACGTGGTCAGGACGCACGCTGGGGCATAATGGAAGGGTGAGTGGCGAAGTGAAGATCGTAGAAGCGGCCGGAGCAGTGCTCTACCGGCGCAACACGGATTTTCAAGGCTGGATGAAATTCTCCGACACCGGACGGCAGCCGGACACGGCGAGCGCCGAGTCCGTGTTCGACACACTGCAGGTGTGCATCGTGCACCGGCCGAAATACGACGACTGGAGCTGGCCGAAAGGCAAGCTGGAGCCGAACGAGACGCACCGGCATGCGGCCGTGCGCGAGGTCGGCGAGGAGACGGGCACGCCCGTCGCGCTCGGCCCGTTCCTCGGCGAGGTCGAATACCCGCTCGCCGAAGAGGGCAAGAAGAACCGTTCCAAGGACCGCACCGTCGACACGAAGCACATCCTGTTCTGGATGGCCAGCCCCATCAGCGACGAGGAGAACGCACGGCTCGTCGACGCCTTCGGCCCCGTGCACCGCGCCGACCTCGGCGAAATCGACCAGGTGATGTGGGTGTCCGTCCAACGCGCCCACCGCATGCTCACCCACTCGACCGACCGCGACATCCTCGCCCTGTTCGTCGACCGGGTTGAGCAGGGCGCCGTGGACGGCGACATGCTGCTGCTCGTGCGACACGGCAAGGCCGAGGCACGCAAGGCGTGGAAAGGCAGCGACGGCAAGCGGCCGATCACGCCGAAAGGCGCCGCCGCAGCCTACGCGCTCGACCGCGAACTCGCCTGCTACAACCCCACCCGACTCGTCACCTCGCCGTGGCTGCGCTGCCAGCAGACCATCCAGATGCTCGCCTGGCAGACCGGGCTGCCGCTGCACATGGCCGAGCCGCTCACCGAGGACGCGTTCGCCGCCGACCCCGACGCCGCCTGGGAGTGCTTCCGGTACGAGCTGGAGTTCACGATCCGGCATCACGGGGCGACCGCCGTGTGCATGCACCGACCGGTGATCGGCGGCATATTCGAGCATCTGCGCGGACTATGCGCCGCGAACTCGCTCGCCAAGAAACTCATCCCCACATCGCCCTACATGCCCACCGGCACCGCCATCGCGCTGTTCGTGGTGCAGAAGGGCGAGGAACTGTCCATTATCGACGTACAGAAAGTCACGCCACTTGTCTACTAGCTTGCATTACGGTTCAGGTTCCGTCGTCTCCAGCCGCACCGGCTTCACGCCGACCGGCTCCCCGCGCCCATCGCGCCCCGGCCAAATCGACCCGGGCATCATCGACGGCATCGCAGGCGGCGCCGACCCGAGCGTGGTCAGTGAAATGAGCCACGCGTCGGCGGCCGCACTGCTCGACCGCGTGCGGCACGACGCCGACACCGATCCGCAGATCGTGCAGCGCGTGCTCACGCTCGTCGACCGCGAAGGCGTGGACCTGATCGCCGAACTGTGGAGCCGCTCCGAGCCGGATTCGCTGCCGGGCATCATGTGGCGGCTGTACACGTTGCGTTCGTGGATGCGCCGCGACCGCGACCTGATCTCACGTCTGTGGCGGCTGGGCGAACCGGTGGCGACCACGGCGTCGGCAATCGCCGGCATCGACCAGGCACCCGACGAGGACGACATCGCGCGGTTGGCCGATTCGATCCTCTCCGGCGCGTTCACCGGGGATTTCGCCGTGGCGTTGGACCGTGCGAGCGCGTTCACCGACGTGGTGGCGCAGGGCCTGCACGTGGAGGCGAAGCGCATGAGCGCGATCGAGCAGCGCGAGCGGGCGGCCCGGCTGCTGCATACCGCCGGCAATCTGATGGTCACGTCGCGCGACTTCCGGCACGGCGCGCAGCTGTGGCGGCAGGGGAAGCTGGATTAGGCGGGGCGCCGCGCGGGCGCTGTGGTTGCGGTCACGGTGGCGGCTGCGGCGGGACCGCGACGGAAACTGCGGTAGAAGTGGTGAGATGGCCGTCCGTGGCGTCCGTTTTCGACTGCGTGCAGGCGGATTATGGTCAGAAACGACCGCCAGCAGCGTCGTTGGCGTCCGTTTTCAACCATCAGACGCGCAGTTCTAGTTGAAAACGACCGCTGCAGGCACTATTCGCGGTCGTTTTCGACCAAGAGCTGCGGGATGTTGGCGGGAAACGACCGCCAGAGGGAAGGCGAATCCGTCACTCTGCTCGCCCAATCACGGTGACGCACCACTGAAACCCCTTGCAAACACTGGGGTTTCGTACCCGCGTCACCGTGATCGGGCGAGCAGAGTGACGCAAGAGCGACCGACGATATGCGACCAGACGGACCGGTGACGACGCGGGGTCGCCCCGGCAACACGCGGCCGGGCGGCATCACCGCGGAATCGGTTATACTGATATCCGCGCCGGGCCATGCATAGCCCCGGGCTCCATTTTTTGCCGCTGCGAGCGGCCTTTGCGCCGACAGGCGCTTTCGTGGTTCGGCGCTTCACTTTTCTTGACGGCGTAAATGTCGACGTCTTCCTCTCCCCTTCCCCATGAATTGCGGTGGCGCCATCGGCGGCGCTAATCATCGAGCCCATCGGCGGCGCATCCCCAGCGCAAGATATTACGGATGAAGCGCCCGTTTTCCGTAAATCCTTGCGCCCGCATGTGGCCGCACCATCCGGCACCATCACCTGCATTATTCGGCGGCCGGCTCGATCCGCACAATCCGTGCGCCGAGCCGCTCCACGATATCCTGGTGATGCGTGGAGATCAGCACGGTCTTGCCGGCGGCGACGAACGCTCGCAACACGTCGACCACAATGTCGGTGTTACGCTCGTCGAGACCGTCGGTCGGCTCGTCCAGCACGAGCAGGTCGGGATTGAGCGACAGGCAGCAGGCGATGGCGACGCGCTTCTTCTCGCCGCCCGACAGCCGGTACGAAGCTCGCCCGCGCAACCCCTCCAGCCCGAACAGCGAGACGACATCATCCACCCTTCGGGACACCTCGTCTTCCGGCAGCCCCATCTGCATCGGACCGAACGCGATCTCCTCCTCGACTGACGGACAGAACAACTGGGTATCCGAATTCTGGAACACGAATCCCACATGCTGATGCAAAGACTTGGCGAACGCACTGTTGCGCCGCTCGACGGCCGCGCGCTCGACCGGCACACCACCCAGCCGGTACGTGCCGGCATCCGGGAACTCCAGAGCGTTGACGATCCGCATGACCGTGGTCTTGCCGCTGCCGTTCGGTCCCAGCAGCGCCACGCATTCGCCGCGCGCGATCGTCAGCGAAAAGCCGCGCAGCACCTGCCGCACCGAACCACCACCGACCCCTCGATACGAAAAATCGATGTCGTGCAGCTCGATCAACGGGTCACCGTCGAACATCGCCGCCTCCTTTCCCGACTCATGATACCGGGATTGCCTGCCGGGAGCGACCGCGCCGGATAGCTGGATATGTCCGCCTCAGCCGCGGCATCGCGATCTGCCGCACCGCAACCCATGCGCCGCAGCCTGCACCCGCGCGCCCGCACCCCGCGCACCGCTCACCCACACCCCGCTCACCCGCAGTACACGGCGAAGGCGACCATCATCACGACACCCACCGCATAGCAGCCGTTCGCCCACGTCAGCCACGGCTCGCGGCGCACGCGATACCGGCCGGAAAAGCCGCGGCACACCATCGCCTCAGCCATCTGCCGCGCCTGCGTATGCGCCCGCAGGAACAGCACGCCCAGCAGCCGTCCGGCCGACATCAGCTTGGCCCGGTCTCGTCCGACACTGCGTAGCCGCAACGCCTCCAGCAACTCGACCATCGACCGTCCGAGCACGTCGACGAACTGAATCGTCACATCACACACGTACACCACGGCGTTCGGCACGCCCAGCGCACGCAGGCCGCCGATCAGCCGGTTCCACGGCACGGTGAGCGCAAGCACGGCCACCGGCGTCACCGACACGAACGCGCGCACAACCAGCCGCATCGGCGCACTGTACTGGCCGACGAACACGGCCGGCAACGCGACAGCCAAGCTGAGCAGACAGACGGCCAACGCCGGTTTGAGCAGTGCGACGATCAGCGACGCCGGACGCACGGCCAGCGACACGAGCACGACCGCGAGCATGACGTAGGCGAACAGCATGTTGCGTGTGAGTCCGGCGCAGAGGATCACCGCGAGCACGCCGACAAGACGCAGCGCAGGAGACACGGCGCACAACGCGCGGTCGAGCGGACTGCGGTCGAGCGGCATCGCGGCGCCGACATCGGCGAGCATGCCGCCAAGGTGCGTCAGGTTGCGGCCGATGAACGACGAGCGGTCGCGCGGCGGACGATAGTCTTCCGACCTGCGTAGCCAGTCCGGGAGCGCAAGCGGCGGCGCTGCGGGGTGCGGACCAGCTTGGGATGCGGCGGCTGGCGACGATACTGACGACAGCGCTGTTGACGACAACGCTGCTGACGACGCAACGGACGACGCCGCAGCCGCTTCGCCGTAGCCGAACGGCCGCCGGTCGGCCGACTGCGCGTTCCCGGCCGGCGTCATCCGGGCAGACGGTCGCGCGATCATCAGGCGGCGCCCCTCCCGGCTTGCGCGCTGCGGCCGCCCCGCGCGGCGGCGGCCAGCAGACGGAAGACGATGGTCAGCACCGCGACGCCGATCACCGCGGACAGCACATAGCCGGCCGCATCCGGCAGGCCGCGCAGCGAATAGTCAGGCAGCAGCGCGTTCCACGTGAAACCGTGCGCGATGTACTGCGGCACATAGTCAAGTCCCGTGGCGGCCATGAAATCCTCGGCTCCCCACTCGCCCCACGCATCGCCGGCGGCCAGCAGACCCAGCGGCGAGAGCAGCGCGACGACCGCCAGACCGATGCGCAGCGCACGGCGACGCAAGCCGACGCGCGAACCGCCACTGCGAACGGCGTCACTGCGCGAATCATCACTGCGGACGGCACCACTGCTCGAATCGCCGCCGCGCAAACCGCCGCCACGCAAGCCACCGCGGACATCAGCCACGCCCGACCCAGCGGAGCCGCGCACACCGCGAGCGCCGGCGACCGCAGCAGCCGGCCGCACGGCACCCGCGACCGCGTCCGCACCCACAACAGCACCCACAACAGCACCCACGCCAGCTCGCGCCGAAACGTCACCATCCGCGCCTGCCGCCTCACCGGCCGTCGCCCGCGTCCCCCACGCGCGCACGGCCTCCGGCGCGGCGTCGCGCACGAATCCGACCACCACGACCGTGATCAGCCCTTCGACCACGCCGGCGACCGCCAGGTGCGGAATCAGCATGGCGGGCACCGTCACCGCAATCGGGAACGGAAAGTACAGCGCCTGGCCGTTCGCGGCGCGGAACAGCAGCGGCTGCACGCCCAGTTCCAGCGCAACGCACAACGCCGCCGCGCACAAACCAACGTATCCGCCGGCGAACGCGCCCACACGGTCGGCCAGGCGGTTTCGCGCCGCACGCCGATCACCGCGCACACCCAGCGCACCCAGCCGTCGCACACCGGCCGCCAGCCCATACGCGACGAACGGCAGCACGACCGCCATGTTGAAGCAGTTCGCACCCAACGTCAGCAGGCCGCCGTCGCCGAAGAGCAGCGCCTGCAGCAGCAACGCGACCGACACTGCGACCGTCGCGTACTGAGGCCCCAGCAGCAACGCGATGAGCGCGCCGCCGACGCCGTGGGCCGTGGTGCCGCCGGGCGTGGGCACGTTGAACATCATGACGAGGAACGAGAACGCGGCTCCGGCGCCGAGATACGCCATGCGTTCCGGCGTCGCCTCGCGCATCACGGACCGCAGGCACAGCGCCCAGATGGGGATCATGACCACCCAGAAGACCGCCGAGGTGGACGGCGAGATGAAGTTGTCGGGGATGTGCATCGCGAGCGTGAGCGTGCCGTCGGACGGCAGCGTCGTCGCGGGGACGTCGATCATGGGTTCCTCCGTTCGTTGGGCTCGCGTCTTCGGGGTGGCGCCGCCGCGTGGCGTGGAGGTCACGCGGTTGCGCGGCATCGGCGTGACGCGGGAATGGTTATGTCATAGCACACTTATGATTCGGCGGCGGGGAGGTCGTCCGGCAATCGGCGGCAGGGCGGAGGGGCGTGTGCGCCGGATTACGAAAGGCCGAGGCGGCGGCGTTCGCGAATGACGGGCGCCGGGCATGAAACCACGGAGTTTTGGGCGGTATTCCGTATTCTTAGGAGCAGTGTCTGGCCGCCGTACGGCAAACGCCGTCGATGCGGCCGCGAAAACGGCGCGATTCCAACGCTCTTCCGCACGCAATGACTCCGCGTACACACGACGGGAACCTACGAATACGGAATATGCCTCGGCGCAGGCCGGTTCTGCGGCCGCGGCCGGCTGCGGAATCGGCAACCTCTCCCGTGCCACCGCTCCTAGCCGAGGCCCCGCGATCCACACAGCGCCCCGAAGCGCCGCGTTCCACGATGTGAGAACGCCGGCAACCCGCGGGAACAGCGGGCTTTGCGGCTTGCGGCCGGCTTTGGCGTGCGCCTGTTACATTGGGGCGCGATGCGCGCACCTACACTGTTACGCAACCGCCGCCCGGCCCGACGGCGCAGGCGATGACAGCGGCAGACGGCCACAGGCAACGACAACAGAAGGAGCGCGGATGATAGCCAAGGAAATCACCGGGAACATCATCGACAACCCGCCGAACGACGGCAAGCTGAGCGTGCCGATCGAATTCGACTGGTTCGAGACCGACAAGAAGCGCATGCGCAAGGTCGCCGAGGACGGCACCGAGTTCGGTGTGATGGTCGGCCGGACCATCAAGGACGGCGATGTGCTGGCCGAGACGGACGACAAACGGTATTTTGCGCGGATCCGCACCGCGCAGCTCATCGAGATCCCGGTGAGCACCATGAAGGAGATGGGCCGCCTGTGCTTCGAGCTGGGCAACCGGCATCTGAGCCTCAAGGTCGAAAACGACCGCGTGCTCGTGCCGTACGACCATCCGACGATGGAGTACACGAAGAAGATCGGCTTCGAGCCGCGCATCATCGAGGGCGGGTTCGACGGGTTCCTCATCGTCAAGGCGCACGCCGGTTCGGGCACGATCGTGCCGGGCACCGGCAAGACCACCGGCGATCTGGCCGAGGAGGAGCAGGAGGCCGAGGCGGACGCCGCGTTCGCCGGCGAACAGGCCGCGGGGCATCTGGACGTGCACGCGCACGCGGCGGACGAGACGGACGCGGCCGACGGTCACGATGATCGTCATGCGCACGATCACGGCGACCACGCGCACGGCCATCATCACCACATCGTCGAAGAGCCGAACGTGGACGCCGACCACCCATACCAGCTGAAACCCGGCGAATACGAGACGAACGGCGTGCTGCACCGGCCGGACGGCTCGCACAGTCACGACGGCGGCCGTACCTGGCACACCCACTGAGCCGCCGGAGCTTCGGCCGGGTGCCCCAATCGTCGCCCCGAGCGGATCGTCGCCCGACGCAGGACTCTCGTCACTCCCCCGAGGTACGTCGGCGCCGCAGCCATCCGGCACCGCAGCAGCCCACCGCACAGCCAACCACAGAACAGCCGGAAGGATCATATGGACGTCAACGAGACCGAGTCGCGCAGGCTCGCCATGCTGCAGGTGTGCGACAGTGTGTTCCCCGTGGGTGCGTTCGCATTGTCGAACGGCATGGAGACGTTCGTGCAGCGCGACTTTCTGCGGCGCGGCGCGGATTTCGAGCAATATATGAAGAACTATCTCGAGGTCGCGCCGTACAAGGAGATCGGGCAGATGGCGCTGGCCGGACGGTATGGCGTCGAGGCGCGCGAGTCCGGCGGCACAGTGTCCGGCGACACAGTGTCCGGCAGTGCAGTGTCCAACGACGCAGTGTCGGACGATGCGGCGTCCGGCGAGCGGCTGGAGCGGCGGCTCGTCGAACTGGACGAGCTGGCGAGCGCCCTGCAGTCGGCGCGCGAGATCCGTGAGGGCAGCGAGCGCATGTGCACGCGGCTCATCAAGCTTGTGCGGCAGATGGATGCGGCGGACCGCGCGGCCGGCCATACGACATGGGCGTCCGCCACCGAACGAGCGTCCGCCGCCGCGGCCGGGTCCCCTTTGCTGGACCGGTACGCGAGGCTGATCGGCGAGGGCCGTTGCCGCGGCGTGCACGCGATCGCGATGGGACTGTACGCGGCCGACCATGCGCCTGACGTGCGTGACGCGGCGATCATGTACGGCTATTCGCTGCTGAGTGCGTTGACGATGTGCGCGGCGAAGGCGATTCCGCTCAGCCAGTACGCCGGCCAGGTGGCGTTGCATGACTCGTTTCCGCGGCTGGTGCAGGCGGTGGATGTCGCGATGATGTTGGAGCCCGACGACCTCGGCATTTCCGGCGCCTACCTCGACATCGCCGCCATGCAACACGAAACCCTCTACTCGAGGCTCTACATGAGCTGACCAATCCCAATCCCCTCCCAATCCCCTCCCCTCAAAACCGGGACCGGCGACGTCGCACCCAGCGAGGTGGCTGTGGGCGGTGGATATATGATGCTCGACCGTAGGCTTGGCCGAACGGCCTTGAGTGTGTCGAGCATCATATATCCACCGCCCACAGCCACCGTTCCCCGCACCGTCAACAACCCAAAACCACACACCCACACAACCCAACCCAAAGGAGAACCCACATGTCATACGTACGCATCGGTGTCGCCGGCCCCGTCGGCTCCGGCAAGACCGCGCTCATCGAGCGTCTCACCCGCAAGATGGCCGACGAATACAGCATCTGCGTGGTCACGAACGACATCTACACGAAGGAGGACGCGGAGTTCCTGATCGAGCACAGCCGTCTCTCGCCTGACCGGATTGTGGGCGTGGAGACGGGCGGCTGCCCGCACACTGCGATCCGCGAGGATTGTTCGATGAATCTGGAGGCGTGCGAGGCGATGGCGGCCGCGCATCCGGACGTGCAGATTATGTTCGTGGAGTCGGGCGGCGACAACCTGTCGGCTACGTTCAGCCCGGACCTTGCCGATGCGACGATCTATGTGATCGCCACGGACGAGGGCGACAAGATTCCGCGCAAGGGCGGTCCGGGCGTGACGCGCTCGGATCTGCTGGTGATCAACAAGGCCGATCTTGCGCCGCTCGTGCACGCCGACCTGGATGTGATGGCGCGCGACAGCAGGAAGATGCGTGGCGACCGTCCGTTCGTGTTCACTGACCTGATGGGCGGCGCCGGCGTCGATGAGGTGACCGACTGGATCAAGAAGTCGGTGCTGTTCGAGGACATGTGACCAGCGCGGCGACATGCGGCTGTTCGGGTACGATTCGTCAGGATTTTTTGACCGAACGTACCCGGACCACCCCACCCGAGCACGGTCCGTTCGGTTTTCACAACGGAACGTACCCGGACCAGCATCCACGGGTACGATTCGTCAGAATTTCCCAACCGAACGTACCCACAGCAGTCCTACGAGTACGTTCCGTCAGGATTTCTTGACCGACCGTACCCGGACCACCCATCTTGAGTACGGTTCGTCGTGAATTCCTGACGAACCGTACTCGTAGCAGTCCATCCGAGTACGGTTCGTCAGAAAATCCAAACGGAACGTACTCGTGGCGGCGAGACGAACGGCATGAAACGGAGGAGATATGGGCAGCAGCACGTTCCGTCTGCGCACGGCGTTCCGGCATGGGCGCACGAAGGTCGACGACGTGTATTTCGAGGCGCCGTTCAAGCTGATGACCCCGTTCGAGGACGGCCGGCACACGGATTTCATCGTGATGCTCGCCTCACCGGGGTTCCTCAAGGGTGACGAGGCGCATATCGCCATCGAGTTCGGCGCGGGCACGGACTCGACGATCCGCACGCAAAGCTACGAGAAGGTGCTGGACACGGCGGACGGTTCGGCGTCGCGTACCATCGACCTGACCGTGCACGACGGCGCGACGGCAGTGTTCCTGCCGTTCCCGGTGATTCCGTTCCGTGGAAGCTCGTTCGAGAACCGGACGGTCGCGCGCATCGCGCCCACGTCGACGTTCGTGTACGCGGATGTGGTGACGTGCGGCCGCGTCGGCATGGACGAGCGGTGGGCGATGCGGCGGTTCGCGAACCGTCTGCGCGTGGTCGTGGCCGGGCCGTCAGACGACGGCGAGCCGCGCGGCCGGCTGGCGTTCGCCGACCGGATGCTGCTGGAGCCTGACCGGTTCGATTACGGCGAGATGGGCATGTGGCGGTCGTTCACCCACTGCGGCGTGCTGTACGCGCATGTGCCGCACGGCACCGGCGACGACGCCGCCCGCATCGCCGCCGAGGATGCGCTGATCGAGCGGATTCGCAGGCATGCCGACGATATCGGGTTCGTGGGCGAGCTGGGCGTGAGCCGCGCGGTCGAGGGAATCTGCCTGCGCGTGCTCACCGGGCGCGGCGATGACGCGTTCGACTTCATCAAGGATGTGGCCGGCATGGTCACCGACGGCGAACAGTGACGCCGGCCCGTCACACTGTCGTGATGCCGCCCCGGCGTCACGCTGCCCGCCCGAGCAGTGTGACGCACGCGCGTCGCCCCTTGGAAATACTGGGGTTCTCGCCCCACGTCACGCTGTCCGGGCGGGCAGAGTGACGGGAAACCGCGTGGAACCGGGTCATGGCCGGCGCCACTGCGCACTGTTCGCATCAGCCAGTGAACTATGTCACATTTCAGGCAACATTCAGGTTACGGTAACGTTCTCGACAGCACCTGCCGGTTACGCTCGAACCAGTTGGGCATACTGAATCGATACATCATCATCCACAAGGAGAACCGCATGAAAGCGCACGCAACCCGCATACTCGTCGCGGCCGTGGCCGGTCTGGCCGTGATCGCCGACGCCTTCCTACTGTTCGTCAAACCGCACCAGCAGACCGCGACCGCCAGCCAACCGACGACCACTACCAGCGGCAGCGGCTCGGCCCAGAGCAACGCGGACTCGTCGGGCAGCGCCGACGCCTCGACCGTCGGCGCGCTGCAGGACGGCACGTATACAAGCGTCGCCTCGCCGAACGCCTACGGGAAGATCCAGCTTGAGGTGAAGGTCGAAGGCGGCAAGATCACCTCCATCACCACGCTGCAGGCCCCCAGTGAGGGCCGCTCGCAGTCCATCAACGCGCAGGCGCTGCCCGAGCTGACCAGCAGGGCGATCAGCGCGCAAAGCGCCGACATCCAGTTCATCAGCGGCGCCACCGAAACCTCGACCGCGTTCGTCAATTCGCTACAGGACGCCATCAACCAGTCCATCAACGCCGGGCAGTAGCCCTATCAGGCGGTAATCTCACCGATCAGCGGCCTAATCACCAACTAAAACAGACAAACACTGCACTCACGACCTATTATCGGGATACGTTTCCGCCATCACATGCCAACGTTTCGAGATGTGGGTGTTTCGTTTGGCGGAATACGTGGAGACCGGATTACGACGACCGCCCAAAAACGGCTTGATAAAGCCGTTTCTACGATTTTCCACGCACCGCATCACCACCAACAACCACAAACAAAACACCCACATCTCCGATTGGCGCCCTCGCGGGCACCCGATTCCGCGAAAACCAGCGGCGTTGCAGTGGTCAGCCGCGCCCAGCGGCCAGCCATCCCGGCCATAGCCGCGCCATCGCATCCGTCCGCCCGCAGCCAGCCGCCTCGCACACCAGTCCACCCGTCGACCGACAACCAAGGAGCCGCATATGCCACAGATTCAGGCACGGGTCATCCACGCGATGACCATCCCGTTCACTGTGCAACTGGTCACCGGCCCCGGCACGACCGGCACCGACGCAACTGCCCCTGACGCGACCGCGCCCCATGCCGCCGGCCGCAGCGCAACCGCACCCGCCGCCGCATCCACCACGCCCACCGCCCCACCCGCGCATCCCACAACCGGCACCGGCAGCCCGTCGTCTGCTCCGACGCCGGCCCTCTCGCCGCTGCTCGACTCCGTCATGCCGAAGATTGCCGCATGGCTCGACCACGTGGACCGCGCGTTCTCGCCATTCCGTGCCGATTCGCTCGTCGGCCGCGCCCGCCGCGGCGACTGGTCCGCACTGCTGACCGACCCGGAATTCGCCGAGGTGTACGCCCTCTGCCAGCAGGCGAAACGGCTGACCGGCGGCGCGTTCGACTCGATGCACGCCGGCGTGTACGATCCGACCGGCATCGTCAAGGGCTGGGCCGTGCAGCGCGCGTTCGAGCGGTTCCTGCAACCGCTGATCCGTGACGGGCAATGCGAGGCGGCGGCGATCGGCGGAGGCGGCGACATCCAGACCGGGGTGGCGGAAACGAGCGGTTTCGTCTGGCGCATCGGCGTGGAGAACCCGTTCCGCACCGGCCGGACATCGCCGTTGCACGGTTCGGCGAGCCCTCGCTCCGAGGCGTCGATCCCACTGGAAGAGACCGCACTGGCCGCAACCAGCGCAAACGCCGGCGTCGACGGCGTGACGGCCCGATCTGACAGCTATTCACGCGGCCAGACACGCTCCGGCGCAACCGCCACGCCCGCCGACGGCGCCTTCCCCACGCTGTGCACGGTGTCGCTGCGCAACGCCGGCATCGCCACCTCGGGCACGGCCAAGCGCGGCGAGCACATCACGCGCCGCGATCACGGCCTCGCGCAGGCGACCGTGATCGACGCCGAGCTCATCTTCGCCGACATGTGGGCGACCGCGGCGATCAGCGCCGGCGAGGCCGCGTTCCGCGAATCCACCGCCCGCAGCGGCGGCGATGTCACCGCCATCCTGGTCGGCACGGACCGCAGCATCGGCCATGTGCCCTGACCGCCGCATAGCCGCCGCACAGCCGCCGCACACCAACCATCAACCACAACACCCATCAACCCCCTTCCGAGGAAACCATGAAACATCTCAACACCGCCGTCGCCCTGGCTTGGGCGGTCGTGCTGTTCATCGTGCCGCTGCCGTTCCTGACCACGCTCGCGGCCGGGCTGCCCGCGCTGTACACGTCGTCGCTGTTCGGCATCGAGCTCGGCGTCGTCGCCTACACGTGGATGCTCGCCGCCGTGTATCTCGCCTGCCGCCCACGCTGGGTGGACCGCACGATCGGCCTGCCGACCATGTACATGATCCACGGCATTCTGGCGATCCTGGCGATCGCGCTGGCCATGGCCCATCAGTTTCTGCTGCCGGGCGCGGGCGAGCTGATCGGCCTGACCGGTCACACGGGCCTGTACCTGTTCACCGCGGTGGCCGTGTGGTCGCTGGTGTTCATGGCCGGCTGGCTGACCGCCCGCGTGCGCTGGCTGGCGGCGGTGAAGCACGCGTTGGAGCGCGCGTTCCGCCATGAGTTGAGCGTGTGGCTGCACCGGCTGAATCTGGTGGCGATCGCGTTGATCGTGGTGCATGTGCATGTGATCGACTACATCGCCGCGATCAAGCCGTTCCTGCTGCTGTTCGACGCGGCGACGATCGTCGTGTTCGCGTATTACGTGTGGTCGATGATCGACCGGCGTGCGTATGCGTGGCGTGGCCGCGTGGCGTCGGTGCGGACTATCGCCGACCGTGTCACCGAACTGCGCGTGAGCCTTGACGGCGCCCGGTCCGGCGACGTGCGTGCGCTGTGCTGGGAGCCGGGCGATTTCGCGTTCATCGCGTTCCCCGGCGAGCGCGGCATGCATGAGTATCATCCGTTCTCGCTGACCAATTCGTTCGCTGGGTCCGCCAACGGTCGTGCCGCCGCCGTGCCGACCATGGATTTCGCGATTCGCGCGGACGGTGACTTCACCACGCGGCTGGCGTCGCTGCGGCCGGGCGCGGACGTGCGCGTGATTCCGCCGTACGGCCGGTATGCGCAGTTCATCCGCGAGCACGATGCGGCCGGCAAGGCCACGCCGTTGGTGCTGATCGGCGGCGGCATCGGCATCACGCCGCTGATCGGCGTGCTGCGCGCGGCCAGCGGCACCGGCCGGCTTGTGGATTTTCTGTACACCGCGCGCGGCGAGCGCGACGTCATCTACCGTCAGTCGTTGGAGCGGCTCGGCGCGGCCGACGCGCACACCCGTGTGCGTATCGCGACCAGACGACCGGATGAGGCGACCATCGCCGGCATGGTGCGGCCGGGTGCGATCTATCTGGTGGCCGGACCTCACGGCATGATCGCCTTCGTGCGCAAGACGCTGCTGCGTCATGGCGTCCGCGCCGACGACATCTACTACGAGCCCTTCGCCATGTGAGCCGGCTCCACGCAACCCCCTGTCGCACCCCTGTCGCACCCCTGTCGCGCACATCCCCGCGCGCAAACCCCGTCACTCTGCCCGGGCGAGCAGAGTGACGTTGGGACGCACCAAACACGACGAGGCCCGGGGCCTTCGCGCGGAGTGACGAATCACTCCTCACGCGAAGGCCCCGGGCCTCGTCGTGCGTTACGGCGGGTTTGCCGTCCGGCGGTCAACCCCACCGGACGGCAAACCCGACCGACCCCAGCTGACCCGGACGGCCGCAATCAACCGGCCGGATCAGCGGTGGCCGGATCAGCGGTCGGCGTGACGGCCGCCGCGGCGACCGGTCAGCACCACGGCTGCGACTGCGGCCATGATCATCGCGGCGAGCGCCAGGACGGTCACGGACGCACCGGTGACGGACAGCTTGCCGCCGTTCTGTGAGCCGTTGGCGCCGTTCGCAGAACCGTTGGAGCCGTTGCCGTTACCGCCCTGGTTGCCCTGGCCGGAGCCCTGGCCACCCTGGCCGCTGTTGTTGCCGTTGCCGCCGTGGTTGGTCTCGGCCTTCTTCAGGCCGCTGATCGCGTCCGTCAGCTTGGCGAGCGCGTCGTCCACGGCCTGCTGGCTGGCGGTGTCGTCGGCGAGCACGGCTTCGGCGTTCTTCAGCGCCTCGGCGAACGGTTTCCACGAATCCGCCGTGTAGTCGGCCTGCTTGTAGGTCTTGGCTTCGGCGATCTTCGTGTCGAGCGCACCCTTGTCGGCCGTGACGGTCACGGTCGCGGCGGCGGACTCGACTTCGGCCGTGTTGCGGTCGACGCCGAGCGTCGTGGTGACCTTGACGCGGTAGCTGCGGGCGCCGGTGGTCTTGGTGTCGGCGGTGAACGTCGGCTGCGTCGCGTCCTTGACGGGCGTTTCGGCGCCGTTCGCACCGACCTCGACCCACTGGTAGCGCAGCACGGCGCCGTCCTGTGCAGCGGCGGCGTCCACGCTCAGCGTGGCCTGCTCGCCGGTCTTCACGGTGACGGACTTCGGCTGGCCGTTGATGGTCGCGGCCTTGGCGCGTTCGAGCACGGTGACGACCGCGGTCGAGCTGGTCGCGGAGGCGGTCAGGCCGCTCTCGTCGGTGGCGGTGACCGTCACCGAGTACCGGTGCTCGCCGAGCGCCGCGTCATCGGCCGTCGCCACCGTGTAGGAGGCGTCGGTCGCGCCGTCGATGGCCTTGCCGTCGCGGTACCACTGGTAGCTCAGCTTGGCGTTCGGCTGGCCGTCCACGGCCGCCGCGACGGTCAGCTTCGCGTCGCCGTCAAGCTCGCGCACGAGCGTGACCGGCTCGGTGGAGAGGTCGGTGGTGAAGGTCGGAGCGACGGCCTTGCCCAGCGTCGCGGAGGCGGTGAGCATGGTGGCGTCGCGGACCTCGACCTTGATGGCGGTCAGGTCGTCCGGCACGGTCCACTCGTAGGTGGCGTCGCCGGACCAGTCGCGCACGACCTTGGTGGTGCCGTCGGCCGCAGGCTGCACGAAGCGGTACTGCTTCGCGCCGTCCACGCCGCCGACGCCGGCCGCGGTGACCTTGATCTTGGCGCCCGCGGTCAGCTGGGAGCCGTCCGCGGCCTTGAGGCTGACGGACAGCGGCGTGTACTCCTTGAGCTTGGAGGCGTCCACGCCGAGCTCCTTGAGCTTGGCCTGCATGAGCGTGTAGCCGGCGCTCTTCGCGGGGGCGTACACGGTGATGGCGGCGGGGTCGATCAGGCTGGCGTTGGTGTTGAACGCCTTGAGGTCGTCCGGCACGACGAGCGTGTCGGGCACGCCGCCGTTGGTCATGTTCAGCGTGGTCATGCCATGGCCGAAGTACGCGGTCTCGCTCATGCCGCCGTACGTGTAGCTGTCGTTGTACACGCCGTCGACGCCGCCGCGCACGATGAGGTGCTTCGGCGCGATCGCGTTGAACGTGTTCTCGGCGATGGTCTTGATCTTGGTGCCGAAGTCGGCGACGTCAAGCTCGGTGCCGTTGAAGCCGTCGACCTGCTCGAGGCTGTCGGGGAAGGTGATCTCCTTGAGCGCGGTGTCGTTGTTGAACGCGTTCGTGTCGATGACCTTGAGGCCTTCGGGCAGCGTGATCTTCTCGAGCGCCGTGTTGTTGAGGAACGCGGCCTTGTCGATCTGCACGGTGCCGGACTTGACCGTGTACTCCTTGAGGCCGGCCGCCGGGGCGGACAGCAGCACGTGGAGGCCGTCGTCACGCTTGCCGTAGACGACGTTCTCCTCGGCGGAGAGCACGGGGTTCTTGTCGGAGACGGTGATGGTCTTCAGCTTGGAGCCGGCGAAGATGGTGCCGATTTCCTGCGTGAAGCCGGCGCCGATGTGCAGGCTGACGATCGGCGCGCCGGCGAAGCCGAGGTTGCCGACTTCGGTCAGCGAGTCGGGCATCGTCACGTCGGTCAGTCCGGTGTCGTAGAAGGCGCCGTCACCGACCGTGGCCAGACGGTTGAGATCGGTGCGCATGTCGACCTTGCTCAGCAGGCTGTCCTCGTAGAACACCTGCTCGCCGAGGGTCGTCGTGCCGCCGAGGTCGGCGCTGCGCAGCGCGGTCGCCGACGAGAACGCGTAGCTGTCAAGCGTTTCGAACTTGGCCGGCAGCGTCAGGTCGGTGAGGTGGCTGTACATGAACGAGGACTTGCCGAGCGTGCGCAGCGAATCCGGGAACGTGACCTTGGTCAGGCCGCTGTTCGAGTAGAACGCGCCGTCGGCGACGGTCTCGGTGCCGTCGGGCACGGTGTAGGACGTGTCTGCGGAGAGCTTGTTCGGGTAGGCGACGAGCGTCTTGCCGGCCTTGTCGTACAGCACGCCGTCCTTCGAGCTGAAGTTCACGGTGCCGTCGGGCACGGTGATGGTCTTCAGCGCGAGGTCGCCGGAGAACGCCTTGGTCAGCGAGCCTGCGGGCAGGTTGCGGCCGATGGTGACGTCTTCGAGCGTGTCCATGCCGATGAACGCGGTCTCGCCCAGCTGGGTGACCGAATCCGGGATGGTCAGCGAGGTGACGCCCGTGTAGCTGAACGTCTGGCTGCCGAGCGACTTGAGGCCGTCGTTGAGCTTGACGCTCTTCACCAGCGCGTTCGAGGTGAAGGCGCTGGAGCCGAGGGAGATCAGCGTGGACGGCATGGTCAGGTCGGTGAAGGAGTCGCCCATGAAGGCGCTGTCGCCGATGGTGGTCAGTGCCGGGGGCAGCTGCGCGTCGGTGACGGTGCCGTCGGCGTGGCGCAGCTTGAAGCCGCTCAGGGAGCCGGCCTGCATGAACGCGCCGGCGTCGATCACGGTGACCTTGTCGGAGACGGTGACGTCGGTCAGCTGCGAGTCGGACTGGAACGCGGAGGCGGGGATCTCGGTGATGCTGTCGGGCAGGGTCACGGAGGTCAGGCCGGAGGCGCGGAACACGTTCGGCTCGATCGAGGTGACGCTGTCAGGCAGGGTGATGGAGGTCAGGGCCGTCGCGTAGCCGAACGCGGAGTCGCCGACGCTCTTGAGCTGGCTCGGCTCGTCCTTCGTGTCGACGAAGTTGACCTTGGCCAGCTGGGTCGCGTTGAGGAACGCGGCCTCGCCGATGCGCGTCACGCCGGCCGGGATGGTGACGGAGGTGATCGAGGCGTTGGAGAACGCCTGGTCGCCGATGCTGGTCACGTTGTCCGGGATGGTGACGTCGCCGCCCTTGCCCGTGTAGGAGACGAGCTTGCCGTTGGCGTCGATGTCGAAGTCGCCGTAGTCCTGCGGGCGGGAGCTGACGGCCAGCGTGGCCTTCTTGCCGTCCACGGTCGCGGTGACCGTCGTGTCGCCGAGCTTCTTGCCGGCGGTGACGGTCGCCGTCTCGCCGGCGGCGTCCTTCGCCTTGACGGTGGCGATCTTCTCGTCGGCGCTCGTCCAGGTGATGGTCTTGCCGGCGAGCGAGTCGGCGAGGATCGCGCTCACGTCGCCGCTGTCGCCGAAGGAGAGCGAGAGGCGGTCGCGCGAGAGCACGATGCCGGTCTCGGCGCTCACGGGCGCGACGGTGACGGTCGCGGAGGCCTTGAGCGACGGGTTGTCCTTCGAGGCGACGGTGACCGTGGCGGTGCCGGCCGCGACGGCGGTCAGCGTGCCGTCGGCGGCGGCCTTGACGACCTTGTCGTCGGAGCTGGTCCAGACCAGATCGGTCTCGGTGGCGTTGGCCGGCTCGTAGCTGGCGGTCAGCTTGGTCTGCTGGCCGGGGGCGAGCGTGAGCTTGTCGGACGGCAGCGTGAGCTTCGTCATGGCGACCGGGTTGACCACCGCGTCGGTCTCGGGGCTGGCGGTCAGACCGTAGTCCCAGGCGTACAGCGGCAGCTTGTTCGGCAGCTCGCCGGTCATGCCGGCGCTCTGCCAAGCCTGCTCAAGGTCGGCGACGCTCACCGTGAAGTCCCACGTGCGGGTGCCGTCCGCGTTGGTGCGGGCGGGGTCCTTGGCGAGCACACGGTAGAAGTACTGCTTGGACGCCGGGTCGTGGAAGTCGATGCCGGCCAGCCACGTGTTGTCGGTGACGGAGAACGTGAACGTCTTCGCGTCGCCTTCGCCGTTGAGCTTGAAGTCGGTGATCTTCGGCGCGGTGGTGTCGTACGTGAACGTGTACTGCTGGCTGCTGGTCCTGGAGTCGGGACCGTCGCTGGCGGCCGTCTCCTCGACCGTGTACTGGCCTTCGGGCAGCTGCTTGCCGTCCGCGTCGGTGCCGTCAAACTTCGGCTTGTCATTCATCTGCAGCTCGGCGTAGGTGATCATGCCGGCGGACGCGAGGTACGTGGACTTCGACATGTACTTGGTCTTGTACGTCTTCACAGTCTTGCCCGCGGAGTCCTTGTACGCGTAGTCGAGCGTCTTGGCGTTGCGCAGCAGGCCGGTGACGGGCAGCAGGCTGTTGGGCGCGCCGCTCTCCTCGGAGTTGGACACGACGAGCTTGCTCGGGTCGGGGTACTGCACGTCGCCTTCGGGGTCGGACGAGCCGTCGTCGAGCGGGTTGAGGCCCAGGTAGGTGCCGGTGGTGCCGTTGACGACGCCGGACGCGAAGATGTGCGACGCCTCGTCGCCGGTCTTCCACACGGGCGCGTCGAAGATCGGGGACTTGCCCCAGTCGCCGTAGAAGCCGACGTAGGGGGCGCTCAGGTCCACGCCGCCGTCGGCGGCCTTGAACATGGTGAAGCCGTCGACGAACGTGCCGTTCGGGGTGTTCGCGGAGACGAAGTCCTTGAACGCCTTGCCGGCGGTCACGGTGACGGTCACCTTGGCGGTGCCGCCTGCGGGCACGGTCACCTTGCCGTCCTTCACGTCGCCGGAGTAGGCGACGTCGATGCCGTTGCCGGTCCAGTTCTTCTCGGTGAGCGTGTACATGCCCTGGCTGACGTTGCCGCTGAGGGCCACGGCATCGGGCGTGAACTCATGCGCCTTGGAGCCGAGGTTGTGCAGGGTCAGCGTGTAGGACCACGTGCCGTCCGTGTTGGCGCCGAGCTCGCCCTTCGGACGGGCGGCGTCGGACGTCTTGTCGGAGGTCAGGTACACGTCGCTCGTGGTCGCCGCCTTGACGTCGGCGAGGCCGGAGCCCTGCTTGCGCGGCGAGTAATAGCTGCCCTTGACGGACGGGTCGGCGACCGGCTTGGCGGTGCTCATGAGCATCGTGGTGGTCATGTCGCCCTGCTGCTTGGCGTTCAGGCCGGAGAACTTCTTGTCGGCCTGGATGTACTCGTGCAGCTGCGCGGTGATGCCGGCCATCTGCGGGGTGGCCATCGACGTGCCGGACATGTACTCGTACTTGTTGCCGGGGATGGACGACCAGATGTCGCCGCCGGGGGCGGTCACCTCGGGCTTGAGCTGCAGGTCGGAGGTCGAACCCCAGCTGGAGAAGCTGCTCATCGTGTAGTCGGTCGCGGCCGCAGTGGTCAGGCCGTTCTTGATGGTGATGGTCTTGTCGGTCGCGGCGACGAGCTTCTTGCCATCGGCCTGGCTGATCATGACGGCCGGGATGGTGGTGTTCTCGACGGCGGGTGCGCCGAGGTCCTCGTCCTGGTTGTCGTAGAAGATCACGGCGGCCGGCTTGAGCGGGGCCACGGCGGTCACCTTGCTGTCGAAGGTGATGGTCTCGCCGTTGGCGCCGCCGCGCTTGAACAGCACGAACTTGCCTTCGAGGCCGTTCGGGTTGTCGGCCTTGAGCTTGGCGATGTCGTCGGCGGTGCCGATGCCGCCGTCGACGTACTGGTACTTGCCGCTCTTGAGGTCGGAGAACTGCGGCAGCTCGATGCCGGCGCTGGACTGCGCGTTCATGTAGGGGACGACCGAGTTGTCGGGCGCGTAGAAGGCGGGGTCGCCCTGCGCGTTGTCGATGCTGGCCACGGAGAACGAGTCGGCGAACGTGCTCGGCGTGCTGATGGTGCTGATGTCGGCGTCGGAGGCGTACGGCAGGTTGATGCCGGTGGCGTTGTAGTAGCCGGCGCTGAACGCGTTGCCGGCGGCCACGTTGAGGGTGATGCCCTCGTCGCGCAGCGTCTTCATCGCGTCGCCGAACACCTGGGAGGACTCGTCGGTGAAGCCGGAGTCGGAGCCGAACGACATGTTCACGGTGTCGGGCTTGAGCACGGCGGCGTCGTCGATGGCGGCCAGGATGGCCGGATCGGGCAGTTCGCCGGTCTTGTCGCGGCCGATCTTGAACATCATGAGCTGCGCGTCGGGCGCGGTGCCGCGGATCTGGCCGGAGTTGGCGGTCGCGATGCCGGCCACGTGCGTGCCGTGCTCCATGCCGGACAGCGAGCTCGGGTTCACGTCGTTGTCGTTGTCGGCGTAGTCGTAGACGTAGGGGATCTTGTCGCTGATGTACTTGCCGTGGCCCACCTGCTTGATGAGCGCTTCGGCGTCGGCCTTGGTCTCCTTGACGGTCTTCTCGTCAAGCTTGCCCTGGAAGGCCTCATGGTCGGTGTCGAGACCGGTGTCGATGACCGCGACGACCTGGCCCGCGCCTTTCTCGGACACCTGGTCGGCCTTGGTCATGTCGAGCGAGGACTGGTTCTTCGGGATGTCCTGGTCGGTGTCGTCCTTCGGGATGGCGTGGCTCTGCGCGATGAACGCGCGCTTGACGCCGGCCATCTTCTGGATCTGCGGCAGCAGCGAGGCGGGCGCCTTCACGGCGAAGCCGTCGATCGCGTGCCAGTAGTCGTATTCGGACTTGAAGGTCGGCTGCGCGGCCTTCTCGCCGTTCTCCGCGGTCGTCGCCGGCATCGAGGCGACGAGGTTGCGGATCTGGTTCTTCACATAGTCGTGGCGGTCGCCCTGCGAGACGCCGAACAGCGAACGGTACCACGGGATGCCCGGATTGCTGCCGTCCAGCTGGACGATGATGGTCTTGTTGCCCTTGGGCAGCGTCGACGTGCCCAGGGTGACTTTCTTCTTGTTGTCGGTGCTGCTCGCCTTGCCGTTGAGCGGCTTGAGCAGCGCGTCGGTGTCGGCGTCGTCGGACGCGGTCGCCTTCACGCCGTTCTTGGCGGCGTTGATGGCACCGGGAGCCTTGGAGGATTGGGTCTGGCCGGCCGCAGGCGCGTTCTGTGCGCCCTGGGCGGCGTCATCGGCCATGGCGATGTTCATCGGCACCAGCATGCTGCCGGCGGCGATCATCGCGGCGACCGAACGGACCCCCTTGGAGAAGTGGGTTGACATTCTCTTCCTTTTGTCTGTCTTTCCTTGACGCCGGCGGCCAGCCCGATTGCCAGGCATGGCCGCCGGCAAACAACGAGGGCACGTGGCCGTTCAAACGTCACGGCCACGTGCCCTCGAAATTCATGCTTAACGGTAACGAGTCAATCAGCGTTTTCACTGTTTCGCGTCACTATGTGAACGTTCTCTTGCGTTTTTCTTCGGAATTCTTTCAGGTTTTCGCGGTCCCGTTCCGCCGCGCGTCGGAACTTTTCCCATGCGGCAGTGGGGTTGCGGGGCGCTCGGCCGACGAACGACCGCAGCCGTACGCAGCCCCACGCACGCCATTGCGCGCTCGGCCACGTGCGCTCGGCCACGTGCGCTCGGCCACGTGCGCTCGGCCACCGCGGTCGGCCACCGCGGTCGTATCGCACACCACGCGCCGCACACTTGCCGCACACGCCGCACTTGCCGCGGCGGAATTCGCCGAGAATTCACCCTATGGCCGTGGCCCGGCCGCGCGAGGAACGTAGTCTGAAAGTGAACGTTCCATCAGCCAAGGAGGCACCCATGTCGGACGTTTCCTATCATGTCGACCTCGACTTCGACAGGTTCAAGAACATCTATCTTGCGCAGAACGCACGGTACATGCGCAAGACCGGCATCGGCGCGGCGGTAGTCGGCGCCCTGATGACGGCCGGCGGCGTTGCGATGACCATCAGCTCGGCGTCGGACAAGGAATCCTGGTACGTGCTCGTCACCGGCGTGGCGCTGCTCGCGTTCGGCATCGCGATGACCGTGCACCCGTTCACCTCGTTCGGCTCGCGCAAGGGCGAGGTGTACCAGTTCTTCGCGCTGTTCGGCGCGCCGGTGACCGGACGCGAGCCGCTGGCGTCGCTGCGCGTCGGCTTCGACGTGAGCGTGCAGGACTACGGCGTCGAGTTCCGGCTTGCGGACGGCACGACGCCGCGCATGCCGTGGGTGGCGCTGCTCGCGAAACCCATCGCCGTGGGCTTCGGGACCGTGTTCGCCGGCGACGACGGCAAGAACAGCTCACTGCTGTACAACATGCTCGGCGTCAACGCCTACCTGCGCGAGGGGCTTGAGGCGCTGCCGCTGATCGTGACCGCGCAGGCGGAGCAGTCGTATCCGGGACTGACCGCCGAGGTGTCGCGCCGCATCGCCGACGCCCAGACCAAGTTCGGCGCCAACGGCAACGCCAAGGGCGGCCCCGAGGCGCAGGCGATCATCGCCTGGATGGACGCCACCAACAGCAAACTCACCAACTGAGCACGCGGCTACCCCTCAGTCAGCCCCGTTGACAGCTCCTCTCACAAGGGGAGCCAAGCGAGCACTATCCCGCCTCTCTCGCCCCCTCGGTGGAGGGCCGAGCCGTCAACGACCGTCCCGCTCCTTGGCCCCCTCGGTGGAGGGGCTCCCGCGTAGCGGGTGGGGGAGCGCCACCCGCTTCACAACGGAACGTACTCGCACATCCATTTCGAGTACGTTCCGGCACGGATAAAACGACCGACCGTACTCGGATTACCCATCCCGAGTACGTTCCGGCACGGATAAAACGACCGACCGTACTCGGACCGCCTGTCCCGAGTACGGTCGGTTGGCAGAACGCAACGGAACGTACTCGTAGGGGGTGCTTCGAGTACGTTCCGTCAATAATCGCAGGCGCCGGCACGGCCACAGGACGTGACTGGAGCGAGCACACCCGCGTTAGAACAGGAAGTACCGCTGCGTCAGCGGCAGCTCGTACGCCGGCTCCGAATGCACCAGCTCCCCGTCGACCGTCACCTGGAACGTCTCCGGATTCACCTGGATATCGGCGAGCACGTCGTTGAACTTGAGATCCTTCTTGCCCACCGTGCGGCAGCCGTGCACCGGCAGCACCTGACGCTGCAGCCCAAGCTTGCCTTTGATATCGTCGTCGATGGCGGCCTGCGAGACGAACGTCGCGCAGCTCGAGCCGAGCGCCCGTCCGAGCGCGCCGAACATGTCGCGATAGTACACGGGCTCCGGCGTCGGAATCGACGCGTTCGCGTCGCCCATGCGCGAGTAGGCGATGGAGCCGCCCTTGATGACCATCTCCGGCTTGGCGCCGAACATGGCCGGCTGCCACAGCACGAGGTCCGCCATCTTGCCGACCTCGACGGAGCCGACGTAATCCGCGATGCCGTGCGTGATGGCCGGGTTGATGGTGAACTTGCTCACGTACCGCTTGACCCTGAAGTTGTCGTTGCGGTTGCCGTCGTGAGCGTCCTCCGGCAGGGGCCCGCGCTGCTTCTTCATCTTGTCGGCGGTCTGGATGGTCCTCGTGATGACCTCGCCCACGCGGCCCATGGCCTGCGAGTCGGAGCTCATCATCGAGATGATGCCCATGTCGTGCAGCACGTCCTCCGCGCCGATCGTCTCGGGGCGGATGCGCGAGTCGGCGAACGAAATGTCCTCGGGAACATTGCGGTCGAGGTGGTGGCAGACCATCATCATGTCGAGATGCTCGTCGACCGTGTTGCGCGTGAACGGCATGGTCGGGTTCGTAGAGCTCGGCAGCACGTTCGGGAAGCCGGCCGCGCGGATGATGTCGGGCGCGTGACCGCCGCCCGCGCCTTCGGTGTGGTACGTGTGGATCGCGCGCCCTTTGAACGCGGCGATCGTGTCCTCCACGCAGCCGCCCTCGTTGAGCGTATCCGTGTGGATGGCCACCTGCACGTCCATCTCGTCGGCCACGCCGAGGCAGGTGTCGATGACGGCCGGGGTGGATCCCCAGTCCTCGTGGATCTTCAGGCCCGCGGCGCCGGCGCGGATCTGCTCGCGCAGCGGCTCGGGGCTGGAGTCGTTGCCCTTGCCGAGGTACGCGATGTTGACCGGCAGCGCTTCGGCCGCCTCAATCATGCGTGCGAGGTGGAACGCGCCCGGGTTGCAGGTGGTGGCGTTGGTGCCGTCGGCCGGTCCGGTGCCGCCGCCGACCATGGTGGTCACGCCGCCGGCGAGCGCGGTGCGCACCTGCTGCGGCGAGATGAAGTGGATGTGCGTGTCGAGTCCGCCTGCCGTGACGATGAGGCCTTCGCCGGCGATGGCCTCCGTGCCTGAGCCGACCGCGAGTCCGGGAGTGACGCCATCCATGGTCTGCGGGTTGCCGGCTTTGCCGATGGCCGAGATCTTGCCGTTCTTGATGCCGATGTCGGCTTTGTAGATGCCTGTCCAGTCGACGATGAGCGCGTTGGTGATGACCGTGTCGGGTGATTCGGCGTCGAGCTGCACGGAGCTTTGCCCCATGCCGTCGCGGAATGACTTGCCTCCGCCGAACTTGAGTTCGTCACCGTAGTGCGTGCAGTCCCGTTCGACTTCGATGATGAGGTCGGTGTCGCCGAGGCGCACGCGGTCGCCCGTCGTCGGGCCGAACATGCCCGCGTAATCCTTGCGTGTAATCGTTCTGCTCATTGCTCAGCCCTCACATCCCCAGGAATCCTTGTTCTTTGGCTTTGACGAACGCCGCCTCTTTGACGACCGGGTCGTCGAGCTGTCCGTCGACGAGACCGCTGAACCCGTGGATCTCGCGCGTGCCGGCGATATCGATGAGGTGGACGCGGTGCGATTCGCCCGGTTCGAAGCGCACGGCGGTTCCGGCGGGGATGTCGAGCCGCTTGCCATAGGCGGCCTTGCGGTCGAATTTCAAGTATTTGTTGACTTCGAAGAAGTGGAAGTGGGAGCCGATCTGGATGGGCCGGTCGGCGGTGTTGACCACGTCGAGTTCGATGCTGTCGCGGCCTGCGTTGATGGTGAGGTCGCCGTCGGCGAAGAAGTATTCGCCCGGCTTGAGTTTCTCGGTCGATTCGATGGGATTGTGGACGGAGACGAGCTTGGTGCCGTCGGGGAACGTTGCTTCGACTTCGACGACGTCGATCATCTCGGCCACGCCGTCCATCACGTCCTCGGGTTTGAGCAGCGTGCGACCGTACTGCATGAGTTCGGCGACCGTCGCGCCTTCACGTGCGCGCTCGACGCATTCGGAGCTGATGAGCGCCACCGCCTCCGGATAGTTGAGTTTCACGCCGCGGTTCTTCCGCTCCTTGGCAAGCTCCCCCGCCTGATGCAGCAGCAGCTTGTCGATCTCTCGTGGTGTCAGTCTCATCGGACCCCCATCGCTGTCGGTTAGCAATTACCGGCGATTCTAAACCCCCAATGACACCGTCACGTTTCAGGAAACCGTATGCTGGCATATCATCACCCGACACATGAAACCGTTTGCGAAGACCATTTGCGTCAATGCTTTGGCAGGCAACACGGCTTTATCATGCACCGATGACCGGCGACGATTTCGTCTGCTCAGCAATCGGTATCTCCCATGCAGTACGCCGCGTGCAACGGTACGCTGCGGATGCCGTTGTCGATGCCGAAATGCTTGGTGGACAAGCGTACGGCCTGTTCCGGAGCGTACTTGCTCCGATATGCTGACAGGCTACGCGATTGGGTGTTGTCAGATGGTTTCAACTCGACCGGCACTTCGACGGCGTCGACCTCCATTTGCATGGCGAAATCAACCTCTGCAGTTGCGCTGCCGGTCGAGTACCGTATCCATCGTATTGGGTGTGTCACGCGGGCCGTGCCGGCATGAGCGAGGCCGTTCTGGGTTTGGATATGGTTGAGGCCTTCCGGGAGCTTTGCTCGACCGGAAGGCCTCAATCCAACGGTGAATGCGGCGGCGTGCTACTCTCCCACACCCTCACAAGTGCAGTACCATCGCCGTGCCAGGCCTTAGCTTCCGGGTTCGGAAAGGGACCGGGCGTCTCACCTGGGCCATGGCCGCCGCAAGAATTCGA
>NZ_WBVT01000025.1 GCF_009193355.1 Bifidobacterium leontopitheci | reverse complement strand
CACTGGCACTGCTACCCTTGACCATGGAGGCTCCTTCGCTAGAACGGATAGGTTTAAGGCACCACCCATTCTGCCTAGAAGCCTCTCGTCATATCAACCCACCCATCAAAACAACAAACACGGTCTGCCGCCACTTCGCGCAGTCACCCCTCGGCGTACAATGCTACTGTTTGTCTGCTCTGCGCGAATCACGAAAACATGGCGAATCGTCGCGGACCGTCGACTATAGAGAAACAACCAAGAGAAACCAACAGGGAAAAGAAGCAGCAGTGGAATATTCTCTCTTTACCAAGCTGGCGGCCGAGTTCTTCGGCACCGCCATCCTGATGATCTTCGGCAACGGCTCCGTGGCCAACGTCGAGCTTAAGAACACGAAGGGCCACCATGCCGGCTGGCTGAACATCGCCATGGGCTACGGCTTCGGCGTCATGTTCCCGGTGCTCATGTTCGGCGCGGTCTCCGGCGCCCACATCAACCCGGCCATGACCCTCGCGCAGGCCATCATGGGCATGTTCCCGTGGGCCAACGTGCTGCCGTACATCATCGCACAGCTGCTCGGCGCCGCGCTCGGCCAGTTCATCGTGTACCTGACCTACTACCCGCACTACAAGGACACCGAGGATCCGGAAGCCATCCTTGCCACCTTCTGCACCACCGACGCGGACAACCAGAAGATCAACTACTTCCTCAACGAGATGTTCGGCACCCTCGTGCTCGTCTTCGGTGCGCTGTGCTGCCTGATGGACCCGTGGGGCGAGAAGGATCCGGCCGCCGCCGCGATCGTCGTCGGCTTCATCGTGTGGGGCCTTGTCACCTCCATGGGCGGCCCGACCGGCCCTGGCCTGAACCCTGCCCGCGACCTCATGCCGCGTCTGCTGCACGCCATCCTGCCGATCCCGCACAAGGGCACGTCCCGTTGGGGCGAGGCCTGGATTCCGGTCGTCGCCCCGATCGTGGGCGCGGTCATCGGCGCTTGGCTGTTCGTCGCCTTCTTCGCCTGACCGTGACCGTACGTCACGCATGACTGCGTGCCGGCCCCGTGAGCGGATAGCCGGCCGCTGCTGCACGTACGGCGGATGACTCCATGCAGGGGGTGTGGGATTGCGGATGATTCCGCGGCCCACACCCCCTGCGTCATATGCGGGGCCTCCGCATGCTGGCCGGTCGCGCGGCCGATCGGCATGTCTTCGGATACCGGTGAGCCATAGCCACAGCCGGCCGGTCGGTTCCGGATGATGGGCGTCATACCGCAGCCGGAGTCGTCAGCCCGCTGACACGTCTTCGGCACTTCGGCGGAGAAGCGCGAGTCGTGCGATGGCTCGGACGGCGGGTTCACCTGCCTCTTGGCGGAATGGGGCTGCCGTCGAATCCTGGCCGGGAGCGCCGTCCCCGCCGCATCATCACGACGGACCGTACTCGTGCCGTTTACCCGAGTACGGTTCGTCAAACAGTGTTGACCGACCGTACTCGTAAGGCCGGTTTCCAGTACGGTTGGTCAGGAATGATCGGCGGGCCATGCTCTCGGACTCCTCGGCGGCTGACGGTCCTCGAATTCCCGGCAAAGGGTCTGCCAGCGGGGCTGACAGACCTTGGAAAGCCCGACCAGGCCGCGCCTGCACCGGAAATCGGCCTGTTTTCGGGCCTATTCCGGAGTAGACGGGCATCGGTGCAGGTAAACGGCCGTTTCGGCTAATCCTCACCGTTGGAATTCCGCGGTTTTGTACAACGTGTGCTTCGGCTCTACTGGCGCCCATGCCCGTCTACTCCGGAATGGCGTTCATAACAGGCCGAAAGCCGTCGGAAGGTCGGGTACAATCCTTACGTTGGATGCGGCGCGTGCGGTTTGCGCCGCAAGATGGGATGAGAGTTGCAGCGGTTGAATGGTGAGGATGTGCTCCGAGCGCTTCGGAGCCGTCGGGTGAGGCGAATCGTTCTGTTCGTGATGGCGGTCACGCTGTTCGCGCTGATGGTTCACGCGGCCGTCATGCGGGTGCCGGGGATGTCGGGCGTCCGACCGTCAATGCAGTCGGCGCCGCAAGCGGCTGCGAAACCCGCCGACGGCAGGAAACATGCCGGCGATTCCGCCGCGCTCCATAAATCCGCCGTCCCGTCATACGACCCGGACAAGCCGTTCACCGCGGCGCAGCGCCGCGCAATCCTTGCCGCTGCGGAGCGCAAGGCGACCTCCAGCGGCAAGCCGCAACACCGGTACCAGTACTGTGTTTCGACGAGAGGCGATGTCGGCGACACCACCGAATTCGCCCAGACCGTCTATATGACGCTCAACAATCCGCGCGGCTGGCCGCGGGCAGGCCTCACGTTCGTGCAAAGCGACAGCGGCCGATGCGACATGACCTACACGCTGTCGCAGGCGCAATACATGCGCACGTTCTCGCCGATCTGCTCGCCGAAGTACAGCTGCCGCGCCGGCGACCACGTCATCGTCAACTACGACCGCTGGCGGCAACCGACCGAAAGCTGGCTGAACGGCGGCGGCACGCTCGCCAACTACCGGACAATGGTCATCAACCATGAGACCGGTCACAAGCTGGACCACCGCGACAACGAGAGCGTCTGCACGGCTCCCGGCAAACCGGCGCCGCTCATGCAGGAGCAGTCGATGTCGCTGCGCGGCTGCACGATCAACCCATGGCCGCTTGATTCCGAATTGTGGGCGCACTGGTGAGATGGGGTCGCGGGCGACGATGAAACGGCGGTGTGAGGGAAGGTCAATATGGACGATGTGAACACTATGGCACCCGGCGGCGTGAGGGACTCGGTGGTCGGCCGGTTCGCGCCCACGCCGTCCGGCCGCATGCATCTCGGCAACATCACCGCGATGCTGGCCGCATGGCTATCGGCGCATAGCAGCGACAGCGGCGCCGGCCGCGGCCGCATGTTGCTGCGCATCGAAGACATCGACACCCCGCGCGTCATGACGGACGCCGACCGCTGGATCATGGACGATCTGACTTGGCTCGGCCTCGACTGGGACGGCGAGCCCGCCTACCAGTCGCAGCGGCTCGACCTCTACGAGCAGGCGCTGGATGCACTCGGCTGGCGGAATACGGCGTCCGCGGCAGGAAGCCATAACTCTGCGGGCGATGGCGGTGCGGACAACGGTGCGCATCGTAATCCCACAACCCCGCTCATCTACCCGTGTTTCTGCTCGCGCGCCGACATCCGCGCCGCCTCGGCCCCGCAAGAGGGCGACCGGTTCATCATCTACCCTGGCACATGCCGTCGGACGCTCGCCGACGACCCGCAGCAGGTGCGCGACCGGCTGAAGCGCGGAGACCGCCACTCGCTGCGCATCGCCATGCCGGCTGCCGGCGACCCGCGCAATCTTATGACGTTCCATGACCGCGTGTTCGGGCCGCAACGGTTCGACCTCGCCCGCGACCTCGGCGACACGGTGGTACGCCGGGCCGACGGGCTGTTCGCCTATCAGCTGGTGGTCACGGTCGATGACCTGCTCATGGGCGTGAACGACGTGGTGCGCGGCCGCGATCTGCTGCGCTCGACCGCATTGCAGCTGTACATCCGCGAGTCGCTGTTGTCGGCGGGCTTCGACGGCGTGAACGCCATCGGTGCCACGGATGCCTCGCACGTCGAAACGGTTGCCAAAGCTCGCAGACAAACAGCTGCGATTGGGGCGGCGCGGAATGCGACGGCGCCAATCCCGTCGTTCGCGCATTTGCCGCTGATCGACAATGCGCAGGGGCGTCGCCTGGCCAAGCGGGAACGGTCGCTGGACATGGGTGCCTTGCGGGCACGTGGCGTCACCGCGCATCAGGTGGTCGGCTACTGCGGATGGCTGCTGGGGTTGCAGCCGGATCCGGAGCCATGCTCCGCAGCCGACCTGCTCCGTGTGTTCTCGTGGGATCAGGTCGCCACGGACACCGCCGACCGTAGGGTCCCCGACGACCCGTTCGGCGTGCTGTAGGTCCTGTCGGTGGCGGAAATCGGCCTGACTGGCGGCGTATTCCGTTTCCGCATGATTACAGGCCTATTCCCCAATAGGCGGGCATTGGTGTGAGTATAGAGCGGAATTCCGCACATCATTTCCGCCATTTTCCAACGAATGCGCAATGCGATATGCCGCGTCTACCGGCGACGATGCCCGTCTACTCGGGAATGCCGTCCGTAGCGGGCCGATTTCTCACATGAGATTGCCGGAGAGGGGACGGCAGGGGCGTCCCATCGGTCGGATTCAGTTTGTCGAGGTACTAGGATGGGGAGCCATGACGGCTTATATGGATCACAAGGATCTCGCCAATGAGATCATCGATGAAACGCGGAGCACCGAGATTCGCGACGGCGTGCACCGCGTGCTTGACGACATCGCGCAGGCGGAGTCTGCGGCTGGTCGAGCTGCGGGCTCGGTGCGGCTGCTGGCGGCGACGAAGACCCGGGACGTGGGGGAGATCATGGCGGCCATCGACGCCGGCGTGCGCATGATCGGCGAGAACCGCCCGCAGGAGGTGCTTGCGAAGGCCGACGGCATGCGCCGGCTGTGCGCGCAGCGTGGGCTGACGCTCGGCGTGGATGGCTCCGCCGATGCCGCAGCAGCCGCTGCGACCGCCGATACCATCCCCTTCCATCTCATCGGCCAGCTGCAGGCCAACAAGATCAGCAAGGTCCTGCCGTACGTCGGCACCATCGAATCCGTGGACGGCCTGGAACTGGCCGTGCGCATCTCCCGCCGCGCGGTCGCACACGGCATCACGGTCGGCGTGCTGCTCGAGGTGAACGAGTCCGGCGAGGAGTCGAAGTCCGGCTGTGACCCGGCGGCCGCCGTCGACCTTGCCCAGCAGATCGCCACGCTGGACGGGCTTCGGCTTGAAGGCCTGATGACCATCGGCGCCCATGTGGACGATGAGCCCACGATTCGCGCCTGCTTCGCCCACCTGCGCGAGACGCGCGATGCCATCCTCGCGTCGAAGGCCGCCGGCACCGAGCATTGCACGGAACTGTCGATGGGCATGACGCACGACATGAAGCTCGCCATCGCCGAAGGCTCCACCATCGTGCGCGTCGGCACGGCGATCTTCGGCGCCCGCGCCTTCATCTGATTCCGGGCTTTCACAACCGACCGTACTCGGACGGCGGGCTTCGGGTACGTTCCGTTGTGAAAAATCAACGGACCGTACTCGGAACCTGATGTCCGCGTACGTTCCGTTGTGCATGTTGAACCGACCGTACTGGAACGCCGTTCAATGAGTACGGTCGGTTGTGGGGGGAGGAGCGGAGCGTTGGATGGTGAGCGGCATTCTACCCGGTGGCGTCCAGCCGGTGGCGTCCCACCCGTCCGGCGTCCCCTCCGATGGAACCCTAGTACAATGGTGGCGAATCGTTTGCCGGGACATGGGGGCTGGGATGGTCAATCACGCTACTGCGCGCGCAACGGGCGAAGATGACGCCGCAAGGGGATCCTCTGCGTCCGCTCCCGCCTCCACCTCCGTCTCCGCCGACATCCGCGTCCATATCCTTGTGACCGGTCTCGTGCAGGGCGTCGGATTCCGCTATTTCACCGTGATGAAGGCCGGCGGCCTCAAGCTCGCCGGCTGGGTGCGCAACCAGTATGACGGTTCGGTCGAGGTCGAGGCGCAGGGTCCGCGCGCCAGGGTGGCGCAGCTGATTTCCGCGCTGAAGCAAGGCCCCCGTTACGCGCAGGTCGAGCAGGTCGACGTGACCGAAATCCCCACGCAGGAGGTCAAGCCGGCGCGTCACGGCTTCCCGACGTTCGGTGTGTTCTACGAACGCTGACCGAGACGGTGCAGCGCGTGGCGGACCATGGCAATCAGCAACGATGACGACGGAACGGATGCGGTGATGACAATGACGCAGCGAAACGGCGACATGCGGCAGGCCGAACGCGATTCCGGAACCGAGAGCACCCCGGCCGCGGCGGGCGTGGCGCGCGGCTCGACGCAGCCATCGGACCGCGCCGCCGCCAAGCAGCCGGCCGCGCAGACCACCAAGCAGGATCCAGCGTCGTCCCCCGCCGCCTCCGCATCCCCGGCGTCCCCCACGTTCGCCGAGGCGACGGACATCGCGGATATGGTCGCGACCCGCCGTCGTCTGCGCCGCCAGCTGCTGGTCATGCGCATCGTGACGCTGGTGCTGCTGCTCGCCGCCGTCTGCGTGGTCGGTTATCCGCTTGCCTTGCAATACCAGAGTTCACGCCGCCTGTCGCAAGTGTCCGACACGGCCGCCAGCACCGTCGCCGGCTGGCCGTATCCGCAGGCGAAGAACGCGCTGGCGGCCGCGCGCGCGTACAACAGGCGTCTCGCCGCGTCCGGCCAGCCGGTTCTGGGCGAGGCGGTCGACCCGTTTTCGGCGGCGCAGGGCGGCTCGAAGGCGAAAGGCGAGGACTCTGCCGCCGCCAAAGACAAGGAGTACCAGTCGCTGCTGGACGCCGGCGACGGGGTAATGGGCACCATCCGCATCCCCAAGATCTCGGTCGACCTGCCGATCTATCACGGCACGTCCGAGGAGGCGCTCGCCGCGGGGTCCGGCCACTTGTACGGCTCGTCGCTGCCGGTGGGCGGCAAGGGCACGCATGCGGTGATCACCGGGCATCGTGGGTTGGTCAACGCGCTGATGTTCACGCGGCTTGACGAGATGGTGAAGGGCGATTTCTTCTACATCGAGGTGATGGGGGAGACGCTCGGCTACAAGGTGGACCGTATTTCGGTGATCCTGCCGGACGACACGTCCCAGCTGAAGATCACGCCCGGCGAGGACCGCGTCACGCTGATGACGTGCACGCCGTACGGCGTCAACACGCATCGTCTGCTGGTGTCCGGCCACCGTGTGGCGATTCCGGTGCCTGCGCCGGAGCCGGGCGACCTGCATGATACGAGGTCGTTGGTGACGACGACCGTCGTGTGCGGCCTCGCAGGCGGGTGGCTGCTTGTGGGGGCGGTGGGCCGGCTGCGTCACGGTTCGTGGCGGCCGATGCGGCACGCCGCGTTCTGGCCGCGCGCACTGCGTGGATGACGTGGGCGTGGAGTGATGTTGCGTTGCGCGGGGTGACGCTGGCGTGGGGGTGTGATGTTGTGTTGCGTTGCGTGATGTCGCTGTGTTGGTGACGTTCTCGTGACGTTTGCGTGGTTGACGTTGCGCGCGAGCGTTTTCCCTACTTGCGTCACAGCGGGTAGCTGCCCGCTGTGACGCGACGTTGGGATTCCAGTGTTTGCAAGGGTTTGCGCGATGTCGTCACAGCGGGTAGGTACCCGCTGTGACGCAAGGGGGAGTGTGGGGTGGACGGAGCGGCGGCTGGATGACGGATGGCTGGGGGATGGCCGGCTGGGTGGCGATTGTGGTCGATTGTGCGGTAGTTGCGGCCAATTGTGGGGTAGGCATGGATATCGGAACCATATGTTCCCCCTCCTCGATAGTGGGAGTAGGCTGACAGTGAGATGGGAAACCGGTCTGCGGTGACCGTCCGATTGCCGTGCGTCGGCGGTGGGTGGACGCGCCGGCGAACAACTGCAGCAATGATGTGAATCGAGGAGAAACATGAACGACATGGTTCCGGGAGCGCCGCAGCCTCCCTATGGCAATCCTGCTGGCGCTCCGACTGCGCCCATGCCCGCGGGTTCGGGCTACGAGCGGAACACGGCGGCGCCCTATGGTCAGGGCGCTCAGCAGCCGTATGGGCAGGAGGCCCCGACACAGGCGTACGGCGCTCCGCTTGCCGGCTCGCCCTCGCAGGACGCCCCGACCGCCGCATACGGACAGCCTCTCGCCGCACAGGGCGCGCCCACGCAGTCGTATGGCAATCCGCTGAATCCACAGGAGGCCCCGACGGCGGCGTACGGCGCCCCGCTTGCCGCTCAGGAGGCTCCGACCCAGGCGTACGGCTCTCCGCTTGCGCCGCAGTCCGGTTATGGTTATGGCAACGGACAGCCGGGAGTCGGCTATGGTCCGCAGGGCGGTGCCCCGTACGGCCAGCCGCCGGTGATTCAGCCGGAATACGAGCCGGTTCCGCCGCACGCCGACCGCACGAACACGTGTGCGCTCGTCGGCCTGATCCTCTCGTTCTTCGTGGCGCTCCCCGGCCTGATTGTGAGCATCGTCGGCCTGTCGCAGATCAAGAAGTCCGGCGAGAAGGGCAAGGGGCTCGCCATCGGCGGCATCGTGGTGAGCGTCATCGAGATGGTGCTCAGCGTGCTGCTGACCGTCGCGCTGTTCACCACCGGATTCGCCGGATACAAGATCGAGAACGGCAAGCTCATCACGCCGCAGGCCACGACCAGCCAGTCCACGACCGCCGAAGGCAAGAGCGGGTCCGACTCCTCCGACCAGTCCGACGGGAACACGGACTCCAACGGCTCGGATTCCAATAATTCCAACGGCTCAGGTGACTCCAACGATTCCAACGGCTCTGACTCCAACAGCAATGGTTCCGACTCCAACAGCCTGGACAACTCGCTGCAGCAGGGGGACAGCGACCTCGAGCAGGACCTTAACGGCAGCGAAAGCTCCGGCAGCAGCACAAGCGGCAAGCCGACCGTCGAGGAATTCGCGAACTCGTCCGCCGTCCAGTCGCAGATCAAGAACCTGTCCTCGCAGTTCGCGGGCGCCGGCATCCAGATTTCGATCCGCGGCGAGGGCAACACGCTGGTCTACGATTACCTGGTCCCCGACCAGTACGCGACGCAGGCCGAAGGCATGGTCTCCCAGCTTGACTCCTCCAGCAGCTCGTACAAGCAGGTGGCGGCGACGCTGAACCAGACGTGTGACACGGGCGGCAACGCGCAGGTCCGCATCTACGTGCATACGACCGGCGGCAAGACGCTGTACAACAAGAGCTTCTCCGAGTGAGCAGCAGCCGGCTGCACGACGTAGCGTCAGGGGTGATTTGGCGCGGTGGTTGTTGGGTGACCACCCCCAGTCAGCTTCGCTGACAGCCCCCGCCAGCGGGGGGCGTGGCGGGCGTTCAGCGTGCGGGAGCGTGGTGTTCGGCGTGCGGGGCGCGGCGGGTGTTGGCTGGCCCGTCTCGGGGCTCCCGCTGGCGGGAGCTGGCTCGCGCAGCGAGACTGAGGGTGGTTCCCGGCGTCATCATGCAGCCGGTCCCGCTATTCGCCGCGCCTGACGCGGGTGCGGGCCGCCTGGCCACGCATCGAACCGCATCCCGGCCCCGCCCGTCGTACACTGGTGGGTATGAGAATCGCACGTTTTTCACTCAATGACACGCCGCGCTACGCCTTCGTCCAGCAGGACGCGGCGGACGGCAAGGATTACCTCGTGGAGCTCGACGGCTACCCGTTCGGCGCCCAGCCGGTCAAGCCGACCGGCGAGCGCTACGCGGTCGATGCGGACGGCATCCGCCTGCTCGCGCCAGTCATCCCGTCCAAGGTGTACGGCCTGGCCAAGAACTACGAGGCGCACGCCCAGTTCATGCACGAAGCCGGCCACTCCGAGATCGCGCACGCGCCGGAGAACATGGTCATCTTCACCAAGCCGTCCACGTCCGTGATCGGCCCCGACGACCCGATCGTGTACCCGCCGTGCTCGAAGGACATGAACTTCGAGCCGGAACTGGCCGTGGTGATGGGCCGCGTCGCCAAGAATGTGCCCGTCGAGAAGGCCATGGACTACGTGCTCGGCTTCACGTGCGTCAACGACGTGACCCTGCGCGACCTGCAGGGCGTCGACCCGACGTGGACGCGCGCGAAGGGCTTCGACACGTCCTGCCCGCTCGGCCCGTGGATCGTCACGCGTGACGACGTGAACTGGAAGGACGCGCACATCTCGTTCACGCTCAACGGCGAGGATGTGCCGATGGCGTCCGGCACCACCGCGAACCTCATTCACGGCATCCCGGAGCAGATCGCCGCGATTTCCAGCTTCTCCACGCTGCTGCCCGGCGACGTCATCATGACCGGCACGCCGAACGCGTCCGGCCATCTCGACCCGGGCGATGAGACCATCGTCCACGTCGAAGGCGTGGGCGACCTGCGCAACGTGATCGTGCGCGCATAGCACACGTTGCGGCAGCGGGTGTCGCTCCCCCAGTCAGCTTCGCTGACAGCCCCCTCCACCGAGGGGGCCGAGGGTGCGGGACAATCGCCCTTCGCCGGAGGTGCCGGCCCGTCACTTGCCCCCTCGGTGGAGGGGGCTGGCTGAGCGTAGCGAAGACTGGGGGAGCGCCGCCGGCTGTCCGTCGCCACCCGCTCACGCCACCGGCAGGGCGGCATGCAGAGCGGTCATGAGGATCAGGCTGAGCACGGCGGTGACGGTCATCGAGAACCCGGCGAGCTTCGCGTTGCCGGTGAGCGAATCGGTGAACTTGGTCGAGAAGATCGTGATCGGCGCGAACGAGCCGAGCACCATGATTTCGCGGATCCGCTCGTCGAACGGCAGCAGGAACCACGCCGCCACTGCGATGACGCACGCGAACACGAGCCGCCAGCAGATCACCTTGAGCAGCTCCATCCGGTCCTTGCGGCTGTCGGGCACCTCCATCATGAGGCCGATCATCGCCATCGTGCAGAACGCGTTCGCGTTGGCGAACGGCGTGATCAACGTGATGATCGGCTGCGGGATCGTCACATGCGCGAACACGAAGATCAACATCAGCATGTACATGTCGAACGAGATCGAGCTGAAGAAGTCATGCAGGATGCCGCGTACGCGCAGTACCAGCGGCAGCGAACGGAAGTTGCCGTCCATGTGCAGCAGCGTGCGCGTGATGGTGAGCGAGCCGGCCGTGGCGACCGTCGCGTTGCCGATGTCGAGCATGATGATCGGCAGACCGGCGGACGGTCCCATGAACGTCTGCACGACCGGCAGACAGAACGCGCCGAGATTCAGCCCGGAAGCGTTGAGCATCTGGAACGCGCGGTAGTTGCGCTCGTCTCCGCGAGAGCCCACGTAGACGATGAACAGCGGTATCGCGCAGGCGAAGAAGCCGAACAGCACGATCCACAGCATCTTCATGTCGTGTTTGTTGGTGGCGAACGACAGCATGATCGCGCACGGCAGCGTCAGGTTGAAGACCAGTCCCTGCAGCACGTGGTAGTCGTGGTCGCCGAAGATATGCAGGTGTTTGAGCAGATACGCGCCGATGATGACCAGCAGCAGCGACCCGGATTGAAAGATCATGACACTTCCCGATTTCTCGATTTCTCGACTTCTCTTGCTCGCCGTGCTTGCCGAGGCGTTGGGCATCTCCTCGTCCCTCTCGATGGAGGAGACCGTCAACGTTGTTGACTGGGGGAGCGTCATGTGTCTGTCTTGGCAAGCCCATACGACGCCAGCAAGCAGTATAGGAGCATGAATCGCGCGCGGCGGCACGCGGGTCGTAACATGCGCGGCGCGGCTGGGGTGGTTGTCCGCTGTGCCGTCGTCCGCGACGTCATCTGCAGCATCGCTGTCGTCGCGACACGCACAAAACTTGAGTCACGTTCACTCAACTTTTGGGAATAAACTGATTGACAAGACGGTTGTGCATATCAGACATTGACGAAACATGCCGCAGCCGGCCGCGCGAACGCGACGCCGGCCGCGGCGACAAGACAGACGGAGGTTGAATATGGAACAGAAGTTCACCACCATGGCCCAGGAGGTCATCGGTGACGCCATTCAGAGCGCGTCCGCCGCTGGGAACGCCCAGGTTGAGACGTTGCATGTGATGGACGCGTTGCTGCGTCAGGAGAACGGTGTGATTCAGGGCCTGATCCAGGCCGCGGGAGGCGACGTTCAGCGCATCGGCGCGGCCGTACGCAACGCGCTGGTCGCCCTGCCCAGCGCATCCGGCTCCACCACGTCGCAGCCGCAGGCCAGCCGCCAGCTGACCGCCGCGCTCGCGCAGGCCGAGAAGGAGATGCAGCAGATGGGCGACGAGTACGTCTCCACCGAGCATCTGCTCATCGGCATCGCCGCAAGCGCGCCGAACCAGACGGCCGACATCCTCAAGAAGTACGGCGTCACCCCGGAGGCGCTGCGCAAGGCGGTGCCGTCCATCCGCGGCGGTGCCAAGGTGACCAGTCCGGATGCGGAAGGCAGCTACAAGGCGCTGGAGAAGTACTCCACCGACCTGACCGCCGCCGCGAAGGAAGGCAAGCTCGACCCGGTAATCGGCCGCGACCAGGAGATCCGCCGCGTCATCCAGATTCTGAGCCGCCGCACCAAGAACAACCCGGTGCTGATCGGCGAGCCGGGCGTCGGCAAGACCGCCGTCGTCGAAGGCCTCGCCCAGCGCATCGTCGCCGGCGATGTGCCGACCACGCTGCAGAACAAGAAGCTGATCTCGCTCGACCTCGGCTCCATGGTGGCCGGCTCCAAGTACCGTGGCGAGTTCGAGGAGCGCCTGAAAGCGGTCCTCAACGAGATCAAGAGCGCGAACGGCCAGATCATCACGTTCATCGACGAAATCCACACGATCGTCGGCGCCGGCGCGGCCGAAGGCTCGATGGACGCCGGCAACATGCTCAAGCCGATGCTCGCCCGCGGCGAACTGCGCCTGATCGGCGCGACCACGCTGGACGAGTACCGCGAGAACATCGAAAAGGACCCGGCGCTCGAACGCCGCTTCCAGCAGGTGTTCGTCGGCGAGCCGAGCGTGGAGGACACGATCGCGATCCTGCGCGGCCTCAAGCAGCGGTACGAGGCGCACCACAAGGTGACGATCGGCGACGACGCGCTCGTGGCCGCCGCGACGCTCTCGAACCGCTACATTTCCGGCCGTCAGCTGCCCGACAAGGCCATCGATCTGGTCGACGAGGCGGCCGCGCACCTGCGCATGGAGCTCGACTCCTCGCCTGAGGAGATCGACGAGCTGCAGCGCAAGGTGACCCGCTACGAGATGGAGGAGATGCAGCTCAAGAAGGCCGAGGACCCGGCATCCAAGGAGCGTCTCGAGAAGCTGCAGGCCGAAATGGCCGACGCCCGCGAGAAGCTGAGCGGCCTCAAGGCCCGTTGGGACGCCGAGAAGGCCGGCCACAACAAGGTCGGCGACCTGCGCGCCCAGCTTGACGCCAAGCGCGTGGAAGCCGACAAGTTCACCCGTGAGGGCAACCTCGCGGAAGCCAGCCGTATCCTGTACGGCGAGATCCCGGCCATCCAGAAGCAGCTGGATGCCGCCGAAGCCGCCGACGCCGAAGAACGCACGGCCGGCTCCACCAAGCCCGAGCCGATGGTTCCCGACCATGTGGACGCCGACTCCGTGGCCGGCATCGTCTCCGAATGGACCGGCATCCCCGTCGGCCGCCTCATGCAGGGCGAGAACGAGAAGCTGCTGCACATGGAGGAGTACCTCGGCAAGCGCGTGATCGGCCAGAAGGAAGCCATTCAGGCCGTCTCCGACGCGGTGCGCCGCTCGCGTGCCGGCATCAGCGACCCGAACCGCCCGACCGGCTCGTTCCTGTTCCTCGGCCCCACCGGCGTGGGCAAGACCGAGCTGGCCAAGGCGCTCGCCGACTTCCTGTTCGACGACGAGAAGGCCATGGTGCGCATCGACATGTCCGAGTACATGGAGAAGGCGAGCGTCTCGCGGCTGATCGGCGCGGCGCCGGGTTACGTGGGCTACGAGCAGGGCGGTCAGCTGACCGAGGCCGTGCGTCGTCGTCCGTACTCGGTGGTGCTGTTCGATGAGGTCGAGAAGGCGAACCCGGAGATCTTCGACGTGCTGCTGCAGGTGCTCGACGATGGCCGTCTGACCGACGGTCAGGGCCGGACCGTGGACTTCAAGAACACGATCCTGATCATGACTTCCAACCTCGGCTCCCAGTTCCTCGTCAACGAGGACATGGACGCCGACGCCAAGAAGAAGGCCGTGATGGACGCCGTGCACATGAACTTCAAGCCGGAGTTCCTGAACCGTCTGGACGACATCGTGATGTTCCACCCGCTCACCCGCGAGGAGCTGGGCGGCATCGTGGACATCCAGGTCCACAGCGTCGCGCAGCGTCTGACCGACCGTCGCATCAAGCTCGACGTGACGGCCGCGGCCCGCGAATGGCTCGCCAACACCGGCTACGACCCGGCGTACGGCGCCCGTCCGCTGCGTCGCCTCGTGCAGACCGAGGTCGGCGACCAGCTGGCCCGCATGCTGCTTGCCGGCAAGGTGCACGACGGCGACACGGTGCTCGTCGACCAGACCGGCGGCGAGCATCTGGACCTGTCCGCCATGCCCGAAGACCCGGACCTGGACACGGATGTGAAAGTCGAGAACGTCACCGAAGACAAGTGACATAAAGGCCGGGCTGTCTGTGACATGTGAAGCGTTGCTGACTGTCCCGGGACTCGGCCCCCTCGGTGAAGAACCGGGCCGGCCGTGTCTGCGGCGATATCGGCTGTCTCGGTACCTTGGCCCCCTCGGTGGAGGCTGACTGGGGGAGCGTCACCCGTCGAGTTGGCCGGCCCGCCATCCTTGGCCCCCTCGGTGGAGGGGGCTGGCTGAGCGTAGCGAAGACTGGGGGAGCGTAGCCCGCCAGGCCGTGTCATGCGGCATGTGCCTAGCGGGTGACGCTCCCCCAGTCGCGTCCTGCGGCCGCGACAGCCCCCTCCACCGAGGGGGCCGAGTCCGGGCCAGCCGACATCGCTTCACATGTCACAGACCCGTTCGGTTCGGCCCTCCACCGAGGGGGCCAAGTCCGGGACAGTGTCCACCGAATTGGTAGCTGTGGAGCGCGTTCTCCCGGGGCCTTGGCCCCCGCTGGCGGGGGCTGTCAGCGTAGCTGACTGGGGGTGGTTCCCGCTCCACCGGCAGCGCCCCCAGCTCCTCCTACAGTGCGACCACGCGGTCGGCGATGCGCATCGCCGACTCGCGGTGCGAGACCAGCACTGCCGCAGTGTTGCCATCCTGTGTGAGCGCGAGGATCGACTGCAAAATCACCGCCTCGTTCAGCGCGTCCAGACGGCTCGTCGGCTCATCGAAGAGCACGAGGTCGGCTTCGCGCAGGAACACGCGCGCCAGGCCGATGCGCTGGCGTTCGCCTTCCGACAGCCTGTCGCCCAGCTCGCCGACCGGTGTATCCAAGCCTTGCGGCAGCGAGTCGATGAGGTCCAGTACCGACGCTTTGCGGCACGCTTCGCGCAGCCGCGCGTCGAGGTCGTGTTCCGACGAGTTGCGGCGCTGCTGACGCGAGGACCACCCCCAGTCAGCTTCGCTGACAGCCCCCGCCGGCGGGGGCGTGAGCGTTGCCGAAGTGCGAATCCGGCTGACGGCCTCCGTAGGCGGGGGCGTGAGGGCTTGCTGGTCGGTGGTGACCGTCGCGGTGCCGTCCGTGCCATCCGACTGCGGCAGGGCGATCATCAGATTGTCGCGGATCGTGCCGTCGAACAGCGCGGTCTCCTGACTCATCAGCGTCTGCACGCGACGCCGGTACTGCGCGTCGACGTCCGGCAGCGGCGTATCGGCGATCATCACACGCCCGGACTGCGGGTCCCAATATCGCATGAGCAGCTTGAGCACCGTCGACTTGCCGCGTCCCGACGGACCCTGCACACCGAGGATGCCGGTTCGCGGCACGTCCAGCGAGAGGTCGGCCAGCACCGGAGCGGGCCCGGCGGCGGTCGCGGAATCAACAGACTCAGCATCAGTTGCGGCGGCCGCAGATCCGGCGGATCCGGTGTCGGCAGGGGTTGTAGCGGCATCGTGCATCGTCCCGACGCCGGCGCGAGCAGCGTCATCATTCATCAAGACCGTGCCGGCACCAGACAAGACCGTGCCATCATCAGGCGAGTTGATGCCTACTGCCGAACCGTCCGCCATCGCCTCCGGATATGCGAACGTCACCCTGTCCAGCGTCATGCCCGTGTATTCCGGCGTGGCGGTGCCGTGTTCCACCACCGCGGGAGCCTCGTCCATCAGCGCGAACAGGCGGCGGGCAGCGGCGAACGTGTTCGTCAGGTTCGCCGGCAGTGCACTCAGCGCAAGCGTCGGCCCGAACGAACCGGACACGAGCACGACGGCCGCCACCAACGCGGCGGACGGTCCGGCAACCGCAACGCCGGCAACCGCAACGCCGGCAACCGCAACGCTGGCAACCGCAACGCTGGCAACGCCACCCGACAGCGTAGCCCCGGACACTGCAGCCGCCAAGAAAGCCGCCGCGGCCGTGAACACCAGCACCAGCACGCCGCCCAGCCCAGCGAACCGTCCATTGACGCGGTTCAGCCGCGCGCGCCGCGCCCACAGGCCGCGCGTGCGCGTCACGATATCCGCGACCCGCACCTCGCCGGCGCCGAACCGGATGATCTCGCCGATGCCGCGCATGCCGTCGAGCACCCGGTCGTCCAACGCGGCGGATTCGCGGCGCAACGCCGGTCCGATGCCGCGCACCGAACGGGCGAACAGCAGTGGCAGCGTCACGCCGACCGTCAGATGCGCGGCGATGAGCAGCAGCGCCATCCACGGGTTCAACGTGCACAGCGCGGCCGCGTATGCCACCGTCGTCACGAGCGCGATGACGGTCGGCGAAATCGTGTGCGCGAAGAAGATCTCCAGCATCTCCACGTCGGTGGTGACCAGCGCGATCAGGTCACCCTTGCCTTTGCTGTCAAGCTTGGCGGGCGCGAGCCGTCGCAGCGCGGCGAACGCTCGGTGACGGAACAGCGCGAGCAGACGGAACGCCACGTTATGGTTCATGAACTGCTCCACGTACCGCATGAGTCCGCGGATCAGCGCGCACACCGCCATCGCCGTGACCGACGCGCTCACGCCCATGCCCCACACCGGCGTGCCGACGAGCGCGAGCAGCGCCATCACGCCGAACACCGGCAGGAACGTGGCCGCCAGATGCCCGATTGACCCGGCAACGCATGCGGCGACCATGAACCGCGACAGCGGCGCGGCCACGTGCAGCAGCCGCCAGATCAGCCGGATCGTGCCGCGTGGGCCGTGGTCGCTGGGCGCGGGGGATGCGGACTGTGCGGAATCGGCGTGTGCGGCGTGTGCAGAAGGCGCGCCCTCTGCGACAGCGGCGTGCCCAGCGTCTGCGACATGGACGGTCTGTGCATCATCTTTCGCGGACTGTCCATGCTGTGCGTCGTTCGCGGTGTTGATTCGTGCCTGCACAGTGCTGGCCTGCGTGGTCTGCGCCTGTGCAGTTTGCGTTGCCTGCATGGTCGACGCGGCTTGCGCAGACTCCGCAGACCGTGCGGCGTCGCGCCCGGCCGGACCGTCCGCTTCCGTCGCGCGTCCGACCTGCTCGATCGTCTGCTGGGCGCGGAACAGCCGCGCATACGTACCGTCGGCAGCCATCAGCTCGTTGTGGCTGCCGGTTTCGACGACCGAGCCGCGCTCGAACACGACGATGTTGCCGGCGCCGACCGCGTTCGCCATGCGGTGCGTGATCATGAGCACCGTGTGGTCGGCGGCAAGTTCACGGATCGTCGAGAGAATCCGCTCCTCGCTTTCCGCGTCGACGCTGCTGGTCGCCTCGTCGAACACGTAGACCGCGCTGTCATGCAGCAGTGCCCGCGCGATGGCGATCCGCTGACGCTGCCCGCCCGACAGGTTGGCCGCATCCGGCTCGATCGTCATGTCGAGTCCGCCCGGCTGGTCATGCACGAAATCGTCGATGCGCGCGTCGCGCAACGCCGACCAGAGCTGTTCGTCGTCGGCGTCAGGGCTGGCCATGAGCAGGTTGTCGCGCAAGGTGCCGGCGAACAGGTGCGCGCGTGCGCCGACCAGCGTCACCGTACGCGACAGGCACTCGCCGCTCAGGTCACGCAACTCGACGGCGCGGTTGACGACAACGCGGTCACCGGCAGTGTCGTTGCTGATTGTGCCGGTGACTCTGCCGTCGACAGTGCCGCCGCTGGTGACGTTATCGCCGTCATCATCCGCGCGCGACAACGTAACGGAGCCGGTGTACCCGGTGACCATGCCGGCGAGCACCGCGGCCGCCGTGGACTTGCCCGAACCGCTCACGCCCACGATCGCGGTGAGACTGCCCGGCCGCGCGACGAACGACACATCCGCGAGCGCCGGTGCCGCCGTCTTGACTGCCGTGCCGTCGGATTGAGCGGTCGGCGGACTCGCCGTCGTTGTTTCGGCCGTTGCCGTGCCGGCCGTTGCTGTTTCTGCGGTGGTTATGACGGTCGAAGCCGTGGCTTCCGTGGTCGTCTCGCCGGCTTCGGTCGTTCCATTGGTTGGCGTCCCGGCCGATGCCGCGTCGGTCGGCAACGCGTCGGTCGTCGCCGCTCCGGCCGTCGCGTTGCCCGGCTGTGGTTCGTACGCGTACCCGACATGGTCAAAACGGACCGTCAGCCGTCCGCCGCGGCCGTCGGTGGCGACGTCCAGGTCGACGTCGCCGTACTGCGGTTCCGGCGCGTCGAGCAGCGCGAAGATCCGCTTGGTCGACGTCATGCCGTTCATCGCCACGTGGAAGAACGATCCCAACTGCCGCAGCGGAATGAAGAAGTCGGCGGACAGCAGCACGATGACCAGGCCGCCTGCCAGGTCGAGCGAACCGGCAAGGCACTGCCAGACCGCCATGCCGATGCCGGCCGCGGCGCCACCGTACGCGACCACGTCCATGGCGGTGAGCGAACGCAGCTGGATCTGCAGCACGCGCATGGTCATCACACGGAACTCCTCGGCCTTGGCGTCCATGCTGCGGGCCGCGCGCTCGTCGGCGTCGAACGCCTTCAACGTCTCCAATCCCTGCACGTCGTCAAGGAACGCGGCACCCAAATCCGTGTACTTTCCCCAGTATTTCTTGAACACGCGGGCCGCGCGCATCGCCACCAGGCCCACGATCACCACGATCAGCGGCGCGCACACGAGCAGCACCAGCGCGGCCGGCCAGTTCACCGGCAGCAGCACCACGAACAGGGTGAGCGGCGCGAGCACCGAATAGAACAGCTGCGGCAGGAACAGCTCGAAGAAGCTCTGAATCTGCTCGATGCCCTCGCCGGACGACTGCACCACGTCCGCGGTCTTCACACGGTTGCTGTACGCCGGTCCCAACGCCAGCATCTTGCGGTACAGGCGCTCGCGCAGGGAGAGCTTCACCCGTTCCGCCGCCTCGAAGCCAAGCCGGTTCGCGCCGAGCGTGGTGAGGTAGCGCACCAGCGCGATGACGGCGAGCGCGGCGAGCGACTGCGGCACGGTGAGCCGGGGGATGAGCGGTGTGGATGCGGCTGTGGTGCCCGACATTCCGCTTGCCGTCGCCAACAGCGTGCGCAGCAGACCGACCAGCGTCACCACGAATGCGACGCTGGTCAGCAGGCCGACCCACAGCATCAGCACCTTTCCTGCGGTCAGCCGCCCGATGCCAGGAGCCAGCCGGAACAGTCGTTTGTCGATCATCGAATCTTCCCCCGTCAGGACCGTCATCGGCTTCTCGGCGGCCGCGCGGTCGTGTGCGAATTTCCCTTGGACTCCCCACAGTAACAACCAATGCGGCTGTTGGCTAGGGGATGTGATGAGGTTCATGCTCGGACTCCTTGGTTTCTCCCATTTCTGAGGCCGGGAATGGGAGAATGTCGGGAGTTTGGGGGTCGGGACTCCTTGGTTTCTCCCATTTCGGGACGTGCGGATGGGAGGATGTCGGGAGTCTGTATCGGTGACTCCCGGGTTTCTCCCATCTGAAGGGTCGTGGATGGGAGGATGTCGGGAGTTTGGGGGTCGGGACTCCCGGGTTTCTCCCATTCTGAGCCTCGGAAATGGGACAAACCCCGGAGTCACCGTGACGGCTTCGGCATGTCGCGCCGTCGGAGGCGGCTTGCGCATGCCGATCGGCCGCATTACCGCATGACGGCATGGGAGCGGCATACGATATGGGCGGATGACGATATGGAGGTGCGGAAATGCCTATCGAGTGCCATGGGTCGAATGGCGGACGGCCATCCGCCAAGGGGCCGATGACGGTCTCGCGATTCGCGCATGCCAGGCGAGTGGCGGTGCGGACTACGGGAGTCGCCGCCGGCGCGCTCGGTCTGCTGATCGCGGCCGGCTCCGCGTTCATGTTCCATTTCACGCTCGATGATCGGGCGCCGATTTCGATGATGAAACTGGTCAAGGCCGGCAAGATCAAAGGCGCCGCGCTGGAAGGCGAGCATCGCGACGCCGACGAGGAAGTCCGCGCCGCCCGCTGGTTCGAGCGCGTCAAGGAGCCGACATGGACGGTCAGCGAGGACGGACTGCGCCTCCACGCCTGGATGTTGCCACCGTCGCAGTCGCCGGTGGCAACATCGTCGCTCTGCTCGCCCCTGCAGCGTGACGCATCTTTGAAAACCGTTGAAAATCAAGGGATTCCAGCAGTGCGTCACGCTGCGGTGGCGGGCGGAGCGACGCACGCGGGTACGCGGGACGCCGCCGCGCACGCGGGCGCGCAAGGCGTTACAGTCGACGAACGATTCCCCTATGCGCCCACCCACCGGTACGTGATCCTCCAGCACGGCTACACCGGCCGGCCGCGCGAGATGGCGAAATACGCGAGGCGATTCGCCGACATGGGCTTTACCGCAATCGCGCCCGCCGCGCGCGGCCATGAGCTGAGCGAAGGACGATACGTCGGCATGGGATGGCTTGACCGGCGTGACCTCATGCAATGGGTGCGTTTCGTCGTACGGCACGACCCGCAGGCGCGCATCATGCTGTACGGGGTTTCGATGGGCGCGGCGGCAGTGATGATGACGGTCGGCGAAACCGACCTGCCCGATAATGTGGTCGCCGCGATCGAGGACTGCGGCTACAGCTCGGTGTGGGACCAGTTCATGGAGAATGCGGTCTCGATGTACCATCTGCCCGCCCGATGCTTGGCCGTTCCCGTGCTGGCCTGCATGAGCCTGTGCTGCCGGCTTCGTGCCGGATACGGGTTCCGGCAGGCGTCGAGCGTGCGGCAGCTGCGGCGTTCGCATGTGCCGATGCTGTTCATTCATGGATCGGCGGACACGTTCGTCGCGCCGACATTCCTCGACCGCAACTTCGCCGCCTGTGCGAGCCCGGACAAGACCCGGCTCGTCATTGACGGCGCCGGCCATGCGATGAGCGCCAGCGCCGATCCGGACCGGTATTGGGCCGCGGTCGGCGCGTTCATCCGTCGCGTGTGCCCCTGACACCGTTCGCGGGCCGGCTGCGGGCGACCGAACTCCCGGATTTCTCCCATTTCGGGACGTGCGGATGGGAGGATGTCGGGAGTCTGTATCGGTGACTCCCGGGTTTCTCCCATTTGAAGGGTCGTGGATGGGAGAAAGACGGGAGTCGCCCCGCCCGACATGCCCGGCCGAGCCTGACGGCCCATTATCAGAAATTATCTGATTTTACCTAAAAAATTCCGGCATATGACATCGATTCAAGAGCGGATTTCCGGCGTCAACTCGGCATAGTTACCGCTCACAGGCCCCTATCGATTCCGCAGAGCGCGCTTGTGGTCGTCTCCACCGCGGATTGCATGGGAAATCACCGAAAACTATAGTGGTCATCGGCCGGGATGGAGAACCCGGCATATGACGGCATCGTTGATAGACGCTCACAACCATGCGTGCCTCATCCCAGCGCAGGGGGCGAGAATTTCGTAAACCGTGCGCAAGGACGCAACACACGCAGCAGGCCGTGCCCGCCGACAAGCCGGCCGTCACAGGAATACACAGAGAAAGTAAGGAAATCCATCAATGCGGATTACCACCATGAAGCACGGTGTCGCATACCGTGCAGTGACCGCCGTCGCAGCGCTTGCGATGACGGCGACGTTCGCGGCGCCGGCGATGGCCGCCGACGACGCCTCGCAGTCCGGCAGCCAGGCCGCCCAGCAGTACAAGATCTACCCGCAGCCGCAGGACGCACAGTACGGCAAGGGAAGCCTCATCCTGCGCGACACGGCGAACACCGTCGTCGAATCCGGCATCGACTCCGCGACCAAGAGCCGCCTCGACGAGACCCTCAAGCTCAAGAAGATCACCGCCAAGCCCGGCGAGACCATCCCCGAGACCGCGTACCAGCTCAACGTGCTGGTCGGCATCAACGGTTCCAACGGCGTGGTCGACGCCTACGCGAAGAAGCTCATCGCCGACGGCACCCTCAAGATCGCCGACGGCACGTTCGACAAGAACGACGCCTACGTGCTCGCCGTCCTGCCGGGCGACGCGAAGACCCCGGACACGATCCTCGTGCTCGGCCGTGACACCGACTCCGCGTTCTACGGGCTGACCACCCTCTACCAGATCTTCCAGCAGCTGCCCGGCCGCGCCGTCGACCATCTGACCGTGAGCGACTGGTCCGACACCAAGTCCCGCGGCTTCATCGAAGGCTACTACGGCAGCCCGTGGAGCACCGCCGACCGCGTCAACCTCATGACCTGGGGCGGCTACTACAAGATGAACACCTACGTGTACGCCCCGAAGGACGACCCGCTGCACCGCAACAACTGGCGCGGCCTGTACACGCAGGAGCAGATTGACAACGAGATCAAGCCGCAGGCCGAAGCCGGCAACAAGTCCAAGGTCCGCTTCGTCTACGCGCTCGCCCCGTTCCACAACGAGGGCGAGGCCGCCGGCAAGTACTTCCGCTTCGACACCGAGGAGCACTACCAGGAGGACCTCAAGGTCCTCAAGGCCAAGTACCTGCAGACCATCGACGCCGGCGTGCGCCAGATCGCGGTGCTCGCCGACGACTCCACCAACTGGGGCGACAAGTACGGCAACGAGAACACGTACCTCAAGCTGCTCAAGGACCTGACCAGCTGGCTGCACGAGCTGCAGCAGGAGAAGAACGCCGACGGCACCCTCAAGTACGAGGGCCTCAAGGACACCATCCTCTACTGCCCGGCACTGTACACGTACACCGGCGCCGGCGAGGCCTGGTACAAGGAGTTCCCGTCCAACGTGCAGATCGTGATGACCGGTCAGCGCACGTTCGGCGCCGCGACCCCCGAGTTCGCCGCCAAGTTCAAGTCCAACACCGACCGCTCCCCGTTCATGTGGGTGAACTGGCCGTGCTCCGACATGAACCGCAACACCGCCTACCAGTACCTGGTCATGGGCGGCCAGAACAACTTCCTCAAGCCCGGCGCCGGCTACAACACGTATGACGGCATCATGCTCAACCCGATGCAGCAGTCCGAGCCCAGCAAGGTCGGCATCTTCATGGCGTCCGACTACAGCTGGAACGCCTGGGAGTCCGAGAAGGACGGCCAGGAGGCCTGGGAGGATTCGTTCAGCTACGTCGACCACAACTCGCCGATCGCGACGAGCGGCTCGCGTGCGCTGCGCGACCTCGCGATGAACATGCGCATCCTCAACGACGGCGGCATCGACGGCCGCCACAGCGACCCCGACTACGACGCCACCAACAAGTGGTGGATCAACCAGGAGTCCGTCGACTACACCGGCAAGCTCGACGTCAAAGGCATCCTCACCGCGCTCAAGGCAAAGCTCGACGACGGCTCCGCCACCGCGGCCGACCTCGATCAGGCGACCAAGATCTACACGACGCTGCAGACCGCCGCCAAGCGCTACCGCGCCGGCTACGGCGACAAGAACCTGTTCGCACAGGTCGAGCCGTGGATCAGCTTCTGGGATGACGCCACCGAAGCGGCGCTCGACTACATCGCCGCCGCCAAGTCCGCGCTCGCCGGCGACACCGACGCCGCGAAGACCGCGTACGAGGCCGGCAAGGCCGCGTTCACCAAGTCCGACACGCACACCATCGCCGACTACTACCAGCGCAACAAGCCGGCTCGCGGCGGCCTCGTGATCGTGCGACCGACCATCATCTCGCTCGGCTCGTTCGTCAAGGCGAAGCTTGACGGCACCACGCCGACCCCGAAGCCGGACGACGCCACCCTCACCATGGAGAACGTCGGCGCGGCCGCCTGGAGCGAGAACGTCGACCCGAAGGCCGTCTACGACAACGACGACAGCACGTTCTTCTGGCTGCAGTCCACCGGCGGCGACCACATCAACGCCAACGCCACCGTGACTGTCACCTACAAGACCGAACGCAAGGCCAAGGAGTTCCGCTTCATCCAGGCCGAGAAGGGCGGCGACGCCATCGTCAACGGCCGTCTCGACTACCAGGACGGCGACGGCAACTGGGTCAAGCTCGGCGACATCACCGCCGACGACCAGAAGAAGATCGTCACCCTCGACAAGGCCGTGACCGTCAAGGCCGTGCGCGTCACCAACCTCACCGAGGTCTCCAAGTGGTGGAAGATCTACGACCTCTCCGCCACCGCGATCGAGGACGCCGGCACCCTTGACAAGACCGCCCTGAACGAGGCCATCGCGGCCGCCAAGAAGGTCGACACCACCACGTGGACCGACGCCTCCAAGACCGCGCTCGCCGACGCGCTCAAGACCGCCGAGGCCCTCGCCAAGACGGACGCCGAAGCCACCCAGGCCCAGATCGACGCCGCCGTCAAGGCCCTCAACGCCGCCGTCAAGGGCGTTGAACGCTACACCGGCAAGACGCTCGACCAGCTCAAGGGCGAGCACGTCGCCAACACCGACGCGCTCTACACCGCCGCCAGCTACGACGCCTACCAGACCGCGTACGACGACTTCGCCGCCGCGCTCGCCGACGCCGGCAACCTCGCCAAGGCCGACGGCGAGGCCCTCGAAGCGGCGTACGCCGCCGCCAAGTCCGGCCTCACCTACGACCAGACCGAACGCGACTACGCGCAGCTCGCGCTCAACGACGCCGCCCGGTACGACGGCGCCCAGTACACGGACAAGTCGTGGGAAGCGTTCCAGAAGGCGCTCACGGCGCTCGCCGACCAGCTCAAGGCCGACCCGAACGGCACGGTCAACCCGGCCGAGTACGCCAAGCTGCGCACCGCGCTCGCCGACGCCATCGCCGGCCTGACCAAGAAGGACGACAACAACAAGCCGGGCGAGAACCCGAACAAGCCGGAGCCGAACAAGCCCGGCCAGGGAGGCGGCGGCAACAACGGCAAGCCGACCACCAAGCCGACCAAGCCTGCGGCCAAGCCGAACCAGTCCGGCAGCCAGCAGGGCGGCAAGCTGTCCGCCACCGGCGCCAGCGTGACCGGCATCGCGTTCGCCGTCGTGGCGCTCGCCGCCGCCGGCATCGCGGCCACCGCGCTGCGCAAGCGCGCCTGACCTGGGTCGCTCCGTCACAGCGGATTTTCCGCTCGCTCCACCTCTGTCACAGCGGGTACCTACCCGCTGTGACAGAGGTGGGGGAAACCGTGGACGCAGGCCGGTTTCCGGGTGCATGTCACAGCGGGTAGGTACCCGCTGTGACGGTAGCGGGGGCTGAGTCGGCTGGCAGCGGCCGGGGAGGTTGAGACAGCTGAGACGGCTGAAACCCGGCGGTAAGCCGCTGAAGCTCGCTGAAACCGGGCGGTAATCCTACAGGTGGCAACCATTTCACGGGCCGAAACGCCCGCAACCGACGATTGATGATGCCAATCGCCCGCTTTTCCGCGTGAAAACGGGCAAACGGCACCATCAACTCCCGGTTGCGGGCATTTCGGCCCGTTTTTCGTGCGCGAAGGTCCTGAGGTACAGTGATGGCAGAGCAGGAATCGCGGCGTCGGACCACGCTGCCGCAGCGGCGGCGGACTGTGCGGCGCACGCGCGGAGGACAACGGCAAGAGGTGCACATGGCGGACGAGACCAGCAACAACGAGGCGGTCGAACTGGTGGACGGGCATGTCGAGACAGTCGACGTGTCCCATCATCCCGACCCTTCCATCCCCGACACCGACCTGTCGCTGGCCGACATCGAACGCCGGCGCTCGCACCCCGCGCAGTGGATCGTGTATCTGGTCGCGCTGCTGTTCGCCGTCGTGGTGCCGTACTGGTTCGGCCGCACGCTCGCCGTCGACCACACGCAGTGGGTCGTCGCCCACATGGACATGTTCACGCCGCGCGGCGTCGCGTTCATGACATGGATCGTGACCGTCGCCACGTTCACCGGACTCGGTCTGGCCGTGGTCGAGTCGCGCAGCTGGCTGTGGCGCATCGTGTTCTGCGTGGGACTCGCCGCCGAGCAGTTCATCGGCGGCGTCAGTCTGCTGAAATGGGACTTCTGGTATTCGACGTACGTGGTGTACGGCGACGCCGCGCGCATGGCGAACGCGGCCAACCTGGGCATCATCGCGGCCGGTTTCGGCATCGCCGTGTACGCGGTGCTGTGGGTCGGCCTGCTGGTGACGATCCGCAAGGAGTCGCCGCTCAACGTGCTCACGCGCAGCTGGGCGTCGTTCATCCTGTTTTTCGTGATCGAGACGGCCGCGCTGCTCATCGTCATGTTCGGCGGCCTGCTGACCACCGTGTGAGCGGACAGTCGGCGCGGCGGCCGGACCGTCGCGACCGCATTCTCGTCCGCGCCCGCTCGTATACTGTCATGTTGGCGTGTTTCGCCCGCGGATAGAGAGCGCACCGGCACAGTGCCGGGTGCACCGCGCAGCAACATAAGGAGGATGCCGTGGCACTTACGGCTGAGGAAAAGCAGGAAATCATCACCAAGTATGCGACGCACGAAGGCGACACGGGTTCCCCCGAGGTCCAGGTCGCTCTGCTGAGCAAGCGCATCGCCGACCTGACCGAGCACCTCAAGGAGCACAAGCACGACCACCACTCCCGTCGTGGCCTGCTGCTGATGGTCGGTGACCGTCGTCGTCTGCTTGACTACCTCAAGCGCGTCGACATCAACCGTTATCGTGCCCTGATCGAGCGTCTCGGCATTCGTCGATAACACTTTTTCGCCCGGGCTTCACGCTCGGGCGTTTTGCATATCGCGTACGGGTCCGCCCGTGCGCGATACGCATGTCACGAATGATGGTGTTGCAGGTTCACGGGGGAGACGGCCCGGCCGGACGATTGACGGCACGGGCGAAATGAAGAATCCGTATACGGGAATACAATCGGCAATGATGGATCTGACAATCCGGCTGACGATGATCTGATGATGACGAACTGATGATGACGGACTGACGGCAGACAGCGGCAAACCAGCGGATTGCGGAAGATTTTCAGAAACACAATCTGTCAGGAACGACCTGTCAGAACACAACCTGATAACAGAACAAGAAGAAACAAAGGAGGAACCCTATGGAGGGTCCCGAAATCAAGGCCGCAGAGGCCATAATCGACAATGGTTCATTCGGCAAGCGCACGCTGCGCTTCGAGACGGGACGTCTCGCCCAGCAGGCCGACGGTGCAGTGGCCGCCTACCTGGACGACGATTCGATGATCCTGTCCACCACCACCGCCGGCTCCAGCCCGAAGGAGAACTACGACTTCTTTCCGCTGACCGTCGACGTGGAGGAGAAGATGTACGCCGCGGGCCGCATCCCCGGCTCCTTCTTCCGCCGCGAAGGCCGCCCGTCCAACGACGCGATCCTCGCCTGCCGCATCATCGACCGTCCGTTGCGCCCGCTGTTCCCGCACACGCTGCGCAACGAGGTCCAGATCGTCGAGACCGTGCTCGCCATCAACCCGGACGACGCCTATGACGTCATCGCGCTGAACGCCGCGTCCGCCTCCACGATGATCTCCGGCCTGCCGTTCTCCGGCCCGGTCTCCGGCGTGCGCCTGGCGCTCATCGACGGCCAGTGGGTCGCGTTCCCGAAGTGGAGCGAGCGCGAGCGCGCTGTGTTCGAGATCGTCGTCGCCGGCCGCGTCGTCGAGAACGGCGACGTCGCCATCGCCATGATCGAGGCGGGCGCCGGCAAGAACGCCTGGCACCTCATCTACGACGAGGGCCAGACCAAGCCGGACGAGGCCGTCGTGGCCGAAGGCCTCGAAGCCGCCAAGCCGTTCATCAAGGTCATCTGCGAGGCGCAGAACGAGCTCAAGGAGAAGGCCGCCAAGGCTACCCGCGAGTTCCCGCTGTTCCCCGAGTACACCGAGGACCTGTACAACCGCATCGACGAGATCGCGCACAAGGATCTCGACGAGGCGCTCTCCATCGCCGAGAAGCTGCCGCGTCAGGACCGCATCCACGAGATCAAGGAGCACGTGCGCGAGATCCTCGCCAACGAGTTCACCGACATGGACGACCTCGAGAAGGACAAGGAGCTGTCCAACGCGTTCAAGGAGCTGCAGCGCCAGATCGTGCGCCGCCGCATCCTCACGCAGGACTACCGCATCGACGGCCGCGGCCTCAAGGACATCCGCACCCTGTCCGCCGAAGTCGACATCGTGCCCCGCGTGCACGGCTCCGCCCTCTTCCAGCGCGGCGAAACCCAGATCCTGGGCGTCACCACGCTGAACATGCTCAAGATGGAGCAGCAGGTCGACGCGCTTTCCGGCCCGCAGACCAAGCGCTACATGCACAACTACGAGATGCCGCCGTACTCCACCGGCGAGACCGGCCGCGTCGGCTCCCCGAAGCGCCGCGAGATCGGCCACGGCGCCCTCGCCGAGAAGGCCATCGTGCCCGTGCTGCCCAGCCGTGAGGAGTTCCCGTACGCGATTCGTCAGGTCTCCGAGGCCATCGGCTCCAACGGCTCCACCTCCATGGGCTCCGTGTGCGCCTCCACCCTGTCGCTGCTTGCCGCCGGCGTGCCGCTGAAGGCCCCGGTCGCGGGCATCGCCATGGGCCTCGTGTCCGGCGATGTGGACGGCCAGCACGTCTACAAGACGCTGACCGACATCCTGGGCGCCGAGGACGCGTTCGGCGACATGGACTTCAAGGTCGCCGGCACCGCCGAGTTCATCACCGCCCTGCAGCTCGACACCAAGCTCGACGGCATTCCGGCCGACATCCTGGCCGCCGCCCTGCAGCAGGCCCACGAGGCCCGCGCCACGATCCTCGAGCTCATCAACGAGTGCATCGACGGCCCGGCCGAGATGAGTGAGTACGCGCCGCGCATCATCACCACCACCGTTCCGGTCGAGAAGATCGGCGAGATCATCGGCCCCAAGGGCAAGATGATCAACCAGATTCAGGAGGACACCGGCGCCGAGATCGCGATCGAGGACGACGGCACCGTCTACATCTCCTCCGAAGGCGGCGAGGCCGCTGAGAAGGCGAAGCAGATCATCGACCAGATCGCCAACCCGCACGTGCCGCAGGCCGGCGAGACCTACAACGGCAAGGTCGTCAAGACCACGAGCTTCGGCGCGTTCGTGAACCTCACGCCGGGCACCGACGGCCTGCTGCACATCTCGCAGATCCGCAACCTCGCCAACGGCGAGCGCATCGACGCGGTCGAGGACGTGCTCAAGGAAGGCGACACCGTTGAGGTGGTCGTGCAGGGCGTGGACGACCGCGGCAAGATCTCGCTGGCCATCCCCGGCTTCGAGGACCAGGAGAACAACGCCAGTCGTGGCCGTCGCGACGACCGTGGCGACCGTGGTGGCGACCGCGGCGACCGTCGTCCGCTGCGCCGTCGTTCGGACCGTGATGATCGTGATGATCGTGATTATGATGATCGTCCGCGTCGTTCGTCTCGTCGTGATGACCGTGATGACGATTTCGATGATCGTCCGCGTCGTTCGTCTCGTCGTTCGGACCGTGACGACCGTGACGATCGTGATTATGATGATCGTCCGCGTCGTTCGTCTCGTCGTGATGACCGTGACGATGATTTCGATGATCGTCCGCGTCGTTCCTCCCGTCGTTCCGACCGCGACTATGACGACCGCGACGACGACCGTCGTGGCGGCCGCGGCGAGCGTCGCGGCGGCGGCCGTGGCCGTGGCGGCTACGATCGCAACCCGCGTTACGCGACCGACGAGAACTACGACGAGTACCATGCGGACCGCGTGGAGCGCACCGAGCGCCCGCGCCGCCGCGTGCGCCGCGACTTCGACCCGTTCGAGGACTGAGGTCTCTCGCCGGATGCCGTTGATAGCCGCCGTTGCCGGTAGTTGCCAGTAGCACTCGATGCACGATAGGCGCGTGGCAGCGTGTGACTGGCGGCCGACAAGACGCCAAGGGCCCGCAGCCGACTCCCGATTCCCCGGGAGCCAGATGCGGGCCCTTGTTGCTACTATGAGAAGAACCTGCGTCAGCGGGCGTGACACCGAGCGCACAACAATGTGTGCTTGGCGAATGGCGTCTTGCCGAATGAGTTATTGCGGGGAAGGGGAAATCAGTATGGTCGACGTAGACCTTTCCGAACAGGCCAAGTTTCTGTGGGGTAAGACGAATCGTCTTGACGGTGATTGGTGGCTGCCGTTGTACGTGCATATGGCCGATTCGATTGCCATGGCCGAACGCATTTGGGACTACTGGGTGCCGGATGGCACGAAGCGGGTGATCGCGCGTGGTGCGGGCGGCGCGGATGATGCGGCTGCCCCGGATTACGTCCGTGCCGTGTATCTGCTGCTCGCCGGTGCACATGACATCGGCAAGGCCACGCCGATTTTTCAGGCCAAGCCGATTCGTTTCGACCCGTCGGACAGCGGATCGCCGGAATCGCTGGCGTGGCTGCCCGAACATGCCGGGCTGCCGATCAGACGGGATTTCGCCGACCCCAACAAGCCGTCCCACCCGATAGCCGGGCAGGCCATCTTCGAATGGCATATGCGCGAAGCATATGGGTGGGGAAGCGGCGTGACACGGTCGTATGCGAGCGTGATCGGTGGACATCATGGAACGCCATCCGAAGATCAGAAGGTGAAGGATGCCAGACTTGGCGAACCGATCCGCATGGGATGGGATGAGAAGGCGCGGGATTCGTGGCGACCCGTCCAAAGCGAGCTTCTGGAATTCGTCATCCGGCGGGCCGGATTGTCCAAGACGGACTTGGAAATGCTTGGTGCTGGCCGGCTAAGCGCCGAAAGTGAGTCGTTGCTGACGGGGTTGGTCGTCATGGCCGACTGGATGGCCAGCAACAGTGACGAGGGGCTGTTCCCACTGGTTCCCGTTCCGGGAACGTTGGCCGCGCTCTCCTGTGCTGACGGCGGCGCTGGCTGCGATTACGACGATGTGCGCTCCTGGGAAGGGCTGAACGTCCGAGCCGAACGCGCATGGCGTAGTCTGCATCTATGTACACCTTGGCGTCCCGTCTCCGACGCTCTTGGCGTGGATCCCGATCGGCCCGATGATGTGGAACGGTGGTTCCGTTCCCGGTTCAAACTCCCCGAAGGCGCCCGGCCACGCCCGGTGCAACGTGAGGCCGCGAAGCTGGCGGGGACGGTGGAGCAGCCTGGTCTGATGATCATCGAAGCTCCGATGGGCGAAGGCAAAACCGAGGCCGCGCTCGCCGCTGCGGAATTGCTGGCCCAACGTACCGGCCGCGGAGGTGTCTGTGTGGCGCTGCCCACGATGGCGACCACCGATGCCATGTTCGGCCGTGTACGTGCATGGCTCGACGCGTTGCCTGCGCCTGAAGGCGAGGATGACAAAACGGTTTGGCTTGCCCATGGCAAGGCCCAGCTGAACGAGGAATTCCGCGGCATCATTGCGGCATCTCGTCGTGCGATGTCATCGATTGATGCGGATGCGGATCCCGTGGGAAGTGGAACGCGAAGGAGGACCAGCAAGCCCGAAACCACGGTGTCCGAATGGATGTGGGGCCGGAAGAAAGGCGTCTTGGCCAACTTTCTGGTTTGCACCGTGGACCAGGTGCTTATGGGGGCCTTGCAGATGAAGCATGTCGTGCTCCGGCAACTGGCGCTCGCCAACAAGGTCGTCGTCATCGATGAGTGCCATGCGTACGACGCCTATATGCAGGAGTATTTGAAGCGCATCCTTGAATGGCTGGGCGGGTTCCGCACGCCGGTGGTGTTGCTGTCCGCCACATTGCCGGAACGGCAAAGGCGGGAGATGGCGGAAGCGTATCTGCGCGGGTGGTCCGTCGGGGAACGGCAACATCGGCCCGCTGTGTTGGAAGAATCGAAGGCTGACGTGAACGGATTGCCGATTCATCCCCGTCGGCGCAGGAGACGCGGAACTGCTGCTGCTTCACCTGCATCAGTGAGCCGGGAACATGGTGAAGAGACATCGGCGTATCCGATGATCACCTATTCCTCCGGCTCGAAACTGCATTCGGAATCCGTTGCCCCGTCTGGCCGGTCTCTGCAAGTGGCGTGCCGTTTGCTTTCGGATGACGACGAGTCGTTGATCGGCTTGCTTGATGCCCTTCTTGACGGCGGCGGTTGCATTGGCGTCATATGCGATACGGTCGGACGCGCACAGCATGCGGCGAACTTGCTGTCCGAGCGCTATGGTTCCGACGCGGTTCGGCTGACGCATTCCCGATTCGTGGACATGGATCGCATGGACAATGAGCGCGAATTGCGTGACCTTCTTGGTCCCCACAGCACTCGTGCGAATGGTCGGCGTCCGGAACGCCTGATTGTTGTAGGCACGCAGGTGCTGGAACAGTCGCTGGATATTGATTTCGATGCACTGGTTACGGACATTGCGCCGGTGGATTTGCTCATGCAGCGTCTTGGTCGCGTACATCGTCATGTCCGTGGTGATGAGCAATGTGACCGGCCGCCTCGACTGCGGGAGGCGTCCTGCTATATCCGGGGTATTGAGGCTTGGGATGATGGGGCCGAACCTCGATACGACGGCGGTGTCAAGACGGTATATGAGGAGGCGTCACTGATGGAGACGCTGGGCGTCATGGGCCTGACATCACCATCCTCGACGATGATCGCGCATCTGCCGGAGGATATCGCGGTGTTTGTGAGACGGGCCTATGGCGATCGGGCTATTGACGCGATTCCCCAATCATGGCGGGAATCATATACGGCGGCGGTCGATCACCGCTCCGACGAATGGGAGAAGAAGCGTTTGCGCGCGCAGTCCTACCGGATCAAATCGTTGCGCGGCATGGATGACAATCAGGACACCCTGACCGATTGGTTCAAGAACAGCCCACTTGACGACGCCGATGACGATAAGGGGCAGCGTGCTGTCCGTGATACGCAGGAGACGGTCGAAGTCATGCTGTTGAGACGATGCGGAGAGACCATCCGGCTGCTGCCGTGGATCGGTGATCCCGTGCACGGCATTGAGCCGGGTGCCGAAGTGCCTACGGGTTCGGCGCCGGATGACCGCTTGGCGCTGCTCATATCGCAATGCTCCGTACGGCTGCCGGCGAAGATGAGCAGCTATGAAAAGATGGATGCGCTGATCCATGACCTGGAACAGGGTTGCGGTGACGAAACTCTGCTGTGGTCGGATTCGCCTTGGCTGTCTGGTCGGCTGGCTTTGTTTTTGGAAGAAAGCGGGGACGGCTCGCTGCATGCTTGCGTCAACGGGTTCGATGTGCGTTATAGCAGGGTCGGAGGGTTGAACGTGGCGAAGGCCGAATAGTACCGGATGGCGAGTCTCGGCTTTCACTCATGATGGGAGTGTCCCTTTGCTGAGGGATGACCCTGTGGATAAGGCAAGGTGTGAAGTGTTCCCCGCGTATGCGGGGATTGTGCTCGGTTTGCATTTTTCTCACCTTGCCTTTTCCACATTGACAGATTCGCTTATGGCTGCTATGATAAAACCAATAGACAAACCGAGGACCGTCATAGATGACGGAGGGAAAGGTCGGCGGTTAAATTGAGTGGTGCTGCTTCTCCAAGACGATTCAACCTCCTTGACGAGGCGTGGATGCCGTGTGTATTCTCTGATGGCAGTTTCAGAGAGCTGTCTGTGCGGGAGGCGTTCCGGGAGGCGCCGCACATTCGCTCGGTCTCTGGTGATTTGCCGCAACAAAGCATGCCGATGGTCCGCCTGTTGCTAGCGATTCTGTACTGCGTATATTGCGACGCGGACGCTTCCCAGGATGATATGCGGAAAACATGGAAGTTTTTTTGGGACGCCGGAACGTTCAGCATGAATACGATTGACGAGTATCTTGATGAATTTCACGATCGTTTTTATTTGCTGGATCCTGAGCGTCCGTTCTATCAGGTCCCAGGTCTGGCGTATGAAGGCAAAAAAGAATATGACCCGATCGGCGAGATGATTGCCGACGTACCCAAGCCCGACAAATACCTGTTCTCCATGCGCTCCTCAAAGGCCTTGACGTCCATTGGCCTTGCCGAAGCCGCGCGCTGGCTGATATTCCTGCAGGCGTATGACACGGCGGGAATCAAGACGCCCGTAGTCGGCAATACCCACGTCAACAAGGGCAAGGTATATGCCCCCAAGGGGATGGCCGGCACTGGTTGGCTGGGAGCGCTCGGACCGGTCATGGTTGAGGGTGCGACATTGTTCCACACGCTGATGCTGAACTGGTGTCTATATGACGCCAATGATGGTGAGAATCGGTTGTTTGGCAACGAGGATGACGTGCCGCCCTGGGAACTGGACGAGCCGTCCGGCGCCGATCTGACCATTCGCACATCATTCACCGGTCCGGTGGATGCGTTGACCTTCCAAACCCGGCGTCTGCGTTTAGCGTCGAACGAGGACGATTCACGAGTTATCGGCATCGTAAATTGCTATGGCGACGTCATCGCCCCATATAACACCGACAGCTATGAAAAGATGACGGCATGGCGTGTAAGCCCGACCCAGCAGAAAAAGCTCGGACTGTCGACTCCGCCCCTGATGCCGGTCACCCATGACGCCGGCAAGGCGCTGTGGCGTGGTTTGGGGCCGATGATCGCGGTCGGTGACAGGGATTTGCGTCCTGGGGTGATTCGGTGGGTTGAGGAGCTGCAAAACGCGGGATGTCTGGATCCGGATGAGCACATCCTTGCCTCGTTCTCAATTCACACGCAGGGCATGACGTACGGAACCCAAAGCAGTGTGTACGAGACCGGCATTGACGACGTGCTGACGTTGCCGTTGGTCTTCTCCCGGGCGGATTATCCGGCGATCAACGCCGTGGTGAAGATCATTGACGACACACGTATGGCGGTGGATCTCGTGCTCACGAATTATGTGCGCAATTTGTCGGCCGCTGCGGGAGACCATGCATCCGGCAGCCGGGCTCAAGCCGCATCCGATCATGTACGTGAGAACGCTTATGCGCAGCTTGACGCCCTATTCCGCGATCGTTTAGCTGGTTTCACCGCCGATAAGGACTACGAGTCCTATGGAAATCTCTGGCGGACCGATACTCGCCGGATTTTGATTGATATTGGTCGGGAATATCTGGCCGATTTCGATGCGCCGATGTTCGTTGAACGTGACAGCGGCAAAATGGGCACAATGAGCGTCGCACGTGCCACACAGCTGTTTTGGGGCGGTCTGAATAAGTACTTGGGTGTCAACACAAACAACAAGGAAGGAGAGTAACGATGCGACGATTCTTCTCTCGCGATACGGCGAAGGAACTGGGGTTCTTCGTCAACAAGCAGGTGTTTCGGTTGCAAAACGAGTACACCAAACGCGATGGTGGCACTCCACATTCCAGAGCTGCATTGGCGCGGCTCAGGCGTGATCTGGACGGTGGCGCTCCGGCGTGGATGATGATTGGCGGAGACCTGTTCGGGGAATGGCCGGAAACCCTGCCCGCTCCGGATGAGGATCCCGCTGCGCTTCGTGCGGTGAAAACCACGTTGGAACTCTATGCGTTGCATCAGCAGTCCCGCAGTCGCGGAGTCGCCCAAAGTGTCGAGAGCGCCCGTACGCGGCGCATGACCTTTGGTCGTGCGTGTCGTCTCATCGAACCGGACTTGGAACATGCGGACGGGGTGAAACGCAGACTCTCCTCCGCGGAAGCCGCGCCGGATTTTGAAGGCGTGGTACGCAGTGTGCGGGCGTTGATCATGCTGATGCGTGGAGCTGGTGATGGGGCGATCGTGCTCGACTACCGTTCCCTAGCTCAGGATTTGTATCAGGTCCAGTTCCCGGACGTCCGCGAGGACGTGTTCCAGCGCTGGAGCATGGACTACTACTCCAAGTCCGCAATCACCCAGTAAACCAACACATGCGAACGATCCACCATAAACACGAAAGGACAAGATCATGTTCATCGACCTGTACGATTTGCAGAATGTGCCGCCGAGCAACATCAACCGCGATGACACCGGCAGCCCGAAGGTTGCCCGTTATGGCGGCGTGCTGCGCTCCCGCGTCTCCTCACAGGCGTGGAAACGCGCGATGCGGGAGATGTTCCCCTCTCTGCTGGACTCCAGTCGTCTTGGGGTACGGACCAAAAACGCCGTATCCCTGATTCGTGACTCAATCGTCGCGAAGCGGCCTGATTTCGTCGAGGATGCGGAGACGCTAGCCAAATGCGCATTGTCCGCCACCGGCGTCAATGTCAAGGAATCGGATCGCGCGGGCAAAGACAAGGGCACGTTGGCCACGGATTATCTGATTTTCATTGCGCATCGTGAAATCGACCAGTTGGCCGATGTCGCAATCGCCTGGCAGGATGCCGGTGTCAATACGGCGTCCAAACCGACGGCTGCGATGAAAAAGGAGATCGACGCCGTGTTCCATGGCGTTCAGGCCGTGGACATCGCGCTGTTCGGCCGTATGCTGGCCGATGCCCCTGATCTCAACACCGATGCCTCGGCCCAAGTCGCGCACGCGATCTCCGTCGATCAAATCACGCCGGAATACGATTATTTCACCGCTGTGGATGACTGCGCTTCGGACGACAATGCGGGCGCTGCCATGCTGGATACCGTCGGTTTCAATTCGTCCACGCTGTATCGGTACGCAACATTGAACGTCGATGCCCTTCAGGATCAGTTGCAGGATGCGGCGGCCGCTGTCGAAGGCGCTGCGGCGTTTGTGGAGGCGTTCATCCGATCCATGCCGACAGGCAAGCAGAATACATTCGCCAACCGCACGCTGCCCAATGCATGCGTGGTGATGCTCCGGAACGATCAGCCGATCAACGTGGTCGATGCGTTTGAAGATCCCGTGCGTCCGCAGGAAGGAACGTCGGTCTCCCGGCAGGCGGCTGTCCGACTGGGGCGCAAGCTGGCCTATGTGCAGTCGGCGTACGGAGAGCGGCCGCGACAGGCATGGAACATCACCGCTGATGAACCGGTGCCCGAATTGGATGCCGTGAGCGCGCATGTATCGTTCCCCGAGCTGAAAGCCGAGCTGAAGGCCGCTTTGACTCAGGCGTTGACCGGGGAGTGACCATGAGCGTATTGTTATTGCAACTTGCAGGGCCGATGCAATCGTGGGGTGATTCGTCACGGTTCGTGCGACGCGAGACACGCGCCGAACCGACGAAAAGCGCGGTGATCGGTTTGCTGGCCTCCGCCCAGGGACGTACGCGGGAGGATCCCATCGAGGATCTGCTTGGCCTGCGGTTCGGTGTGCGGGTCGAACAGCGCGGTCGGATCATGCAGGATTTCCAAACGGAAAAATCACTGTCCCGCAAACGCAACTCGCGTGAGTTCGACAAGGTGATGCCGTTGACATACCGGTATTATCTGGCTGACGCACGTTTCCTTGTGGCCTTGGAAGCTGAGAAAACGGTGCTTGAGAACTTGGATCACGCTCTGCGTTCGCCGCGATGGCCGTTGTACTTGGGTCGACGATCCTGCCCGCCCGAGTTTCCGGTCACCTTGGGCGTCCACGACGAATATGACGATGTCCGCCAGGCATTGGAACGGGAGCCGTGGCGTGCCTCGAAATGGTACAAGCGGCGGTATCCGGACCAGCAGCTGGAAATCGTCTGCGATGCGGCGGATGGCGAATCGTTCATGACGCAGCCTGATATGCCTGTGACATTCAGCCAAAAGGATCGACGCTACGCCGGCCGCGCAGTGCATAGGTATCGTATCGACAATCTTGGTGACGTCGGTTCGGACGCCATGCATCGGCAACCGTCGGCGGTCGACGAACCGCCGACGTTTGATTCCACCGGCGACGCCGATCCCATGAACTTTGCCTAGGAGTATACGACTATGTTCATTTCACGAGTGCCGCTCAATATGGCCAGAGTCAGTGCGCAGCAGCTGGTGGCGTCCCCGTATCGCATGCATGCGGCGGTGGAAAGCGCGTTCCCACCGGACGGTGTGCGCAGCAGCGATGACGGGCGCATCCTATGGCGGTTGGATGCGCTGACGCAGGATCACGGCGTCTGGCTGTATGTGGTCAGTCCAGATGCGCCGGATTTTACGCATATCATCGAGCAGGCCGGATGGCCCACACATATGGAATGGGAGAGCAAGGACTATTCGCCATTGCTTTCGCGAATCGCGGTCGGTCAGCAATGGCAATTCCGGTTGCTGGCCAACCCCGTGCGCAAGGCGCTCGCGGATAAGGGCCGGCGCCCTAGGGAGAACGGTGAAGGCATCGTGGGCAAAATCCAAGGACATGTCACGGCTACGCAGCAACGTGACTGGCTGATCGCGCGGGCGGATGCCCATGGTTTCGAAATCCTGCTCGACGATAACGGTGATCCCTCGGTGACGGTCAGCCAACGGCATCAGGAACGGTTCGGCCGAGAAGGGAAAACCGTCACGTTGACCACTGCCATGTTCGACGGGCGGCTGCAAGTGACGGACGCCGATCTGTTTCGTCGGACGCTGTGTCATGGTCTCGGCAGGGCCAAAGGTTTCGGCTGTGGTCTGATGACCGTGGCTCCGACCCGGACGCAGTCGGCGCAATCATGAGCGGCGGCAATAAGGTTCCCGGGACGCCTCCGCCCGAACTCAATGAGCTGGTCCGGGCGGAGGACCGCATGTCATTCGCATACTTTGAGCATTGCGTAATCAATCGCTCGGACAATGCCATTACGGTCATCGACGGAACGGGGACTGTGCATGTTCCGGCCGCGTCGCTGGGTGTGCTGATGCTCGGCCCCGGTACGTCGGTCACCCACCAGGCCATGACAGTGATTGGCGATAATGGCGCAACGGTAATTTGGGTAGGGGAACGCGGAGTTCGTATGTATGCGTTCGGCAAGCCGTTAACTCATTCCTCGACTTTGCTGCAAGCCCAGGCGAGATTGGTCTCCAATACCAGAATGAGGCTGTCTGTGGCCCGAGCGATGTATCAGATGAGATTCCCCGATGAGGATGTCAGCCATCTGACGATGCAGCAACTGCGCGGACGCGAAGGCGCCCGCGTACGCCGTATCTATAGGGAATGTTCGGAGCGCACCGGCGTCGCATGGGATAAGCGGACTTATGACCATGAGGATTTTGAAGCTGGCAATGAAATCAACAAGGCCCTGTCCGCCGCGCACACCTGTTTGTACGGTTTGGCCCATTCGGTCATCGTCGCGCTCGGCTGTTCGCCGGGACTGGGATTTGTCCATGTGGGGCATGAAAGATCGTTCGTATACGACATCGCGGATCTTTACAAAGCTGAATTGTCCATCCCCGTGGCGTTCGAATCCGCTGCGGCGAAACCTGATGACATCGGCTCTGCAACGCGGCATCGGATGCGCGACGCCGTGTACGACCTGTCTATCATGAAGCGGATGACGCGGGATATCCGTGGGTTGCTCGGCAATCCGGACGTTGATGATGATTCGAATGCCGATCATGTGGGCTTGTGGGATGAGAAAGCAGGCGAAGTAGACGCAGGCGTTTCCTATGGCGATGACTCCGAAGACGGGGAATAGCTGAGGAACTGCAAGAAAGGTCGTATGCGATGGTAGTGATAGTGCTGACCGCCTGCCCTGTCGGACTTCGTGGCGATTTGACGCGGTGGCTGCTTGAAATATCGGCGGGTGTCTTCGTCGGCCATGTCAGTGCCAGGGTTCGTGACCGGCTGTGGAAACGAGTCATTGAGTTAGTTCGGGACGGTCGAGCAATTATGGTGTATTCCGCACGTAATGAACAGCATCTCGCGTTCCGGATACACCATGCTGATTGGGTGCCAGTGGATTGTGATGGTCTGGAGCTTATCAAACGTCCTAAAGGTTTTAAAGCAAAGAAGGATTCCGAATCCGATTCTCGTCATCCGGGCTGGAGCAATGCCAGCAAATGGCGGATGGCGAATAAACGTCGATGACGGTTGTGGCTTTCGTGATAATGTGTCCCGCTCCGTCTTGATTGGTGTTAGCAAAGTGAATGAAAATGAGACGGTTCACTTTCGATATCCCCTGGAATCTCTATGATGACGAAGTGTGTTCCCCGCATACGCGGGGATGATCCCGGGGCCGACCTCCATTCACGCCATGCGTGGGCGTGTTCCCCGCATACGCGGGGATGATCCCGGTGGGCATGGGTCCGAGCGCCGATGCGGTTGGTGTTCCCCGCATACGCGGGGATGATCCCACGTCGGATTGGATGTGGTACAAGGCGCAGGCGTGTTCCCCGCATACGCGGGGATGATCCCGTGATCTTCGGCCTGACCTGGCCGCAGGTGGCGTGTTCCCCGCATACGCGGGGATGATCCCTCGCTGACCCAGGTGATGCAGATGGAGACCCGGTGTTCCCCGCATACGCGGGGATGATCCCGGGACGATTCGGTTTTGTATCTTGCTTATTTTGTGTTCCCCGCATACGCGGGGATGATCCCTGGCCCACGACCCCCTGCAACGGGATCAGCAGGTGTTCCCCGCATACGCGGGGATGATCCCTTCAGGTGCCAGCCGCGGGCGCGCGCCCGGAAGTGTTCCCCGCATACGCGGGGATGATCCCCATCCAGACGGGTCCGAACAGTCAGCCGCGCAGTGTTCCCCGCATACGCGGGGATGATCCCTGGCCGATGAGGTCCGCCAAGCGTGGCGTCTCGTGTTCCCCGCATACGCGGGGATGATCCCAGTGACACTTTGCTGTCCTCCATGTGGCATCTGTGTTCCCCGCATACGCGGGGATGATCCCGCCCAACTGGCGAGCAGTGCACCGTCATCGGCGTGTTCCCCGCATACGCGGGGATGATCCCACCTATGCGATGACGCGCGTCACCCGACGCAAGTGTTCCCCGCATACGCGGGGATGATCCCCTGCCGGAACTGTCCATCGTCATCGACATCAGGTGTTCCCCGCATACGCGGGGATGATCCCCGCTCGGCAAGGCCATGGGCGGCGCCGGCGGCGTGTTCCCCGCATACGCGGGGATGATCCCCAGTCGCGTGGCACGCTGCCGATTCTGAAGTGGTGTTCCCCGCATACGCGGGGATGATCCCGTCTGTATCTGTGGCGTTTCCAGCCCGGCGCGGTGTTCCCCGCATACGCGGGGATGATCCCCAAAACCGGCAACGCCAACCGGCAGATACCCCGTGTTCCCCGCATACGCGGGGATGATCCCGGCACGGAGTCGCTGGAATCGTTTTCGGTGAGGTGTTCCCCGCATACGCGGGGATGATCCCGTATCGGCCTTCGTCATCTACTGCGTCGAAACGTGTTCCCCGCATACGCGGGGATGATCCCGTGGACGCGAATTTTTGCGCGGAGTCGGACGCGTGTTCCCCGCATACGCGGGGATGATCCCCGTGACAGTGTATTGACCCGCCGTCGTGCTCTGTGTTCCCCGCATACGCGGGGATGATCCCTGGAGATGATAGGCAGACGTTGGAATTACGAGGTGTTCCCCGCATACGCGGGGATGATCCCAATATGGCGCGTGTCTGAGTCGTATACCGGTTGTGTTCCCCGCATACGCGGGGATGATCCCGATGCCTTGAATCACCTGCGTTACCGACGTGAGTGTTCCCCGCATACGCGGGGATGATCCCCCGCTCGCCAACATGATCGCATGGGCCGGCCTGCGTGTTCCCCGCATACGCGGGGATGATCCCTATTCGGCGTATCAGTGCCGACGATCAGCGAGGTGTTCCCCGCATACGCGGGGATGATCCCACAACACCATCAAGGCAGAGCCGAGAGCAGTCGTGTTCCCCGCATACGCGGGGATGATCCCTGCCTCGGCCGAAAACAGTCACACGCCGATACGTGTTCCCCGCATACGCGGGGATGATCCCAAGGGCACCGAGCGCGATAATGAGCAAGACGGGTGTTCCCCGCATACGCGGGGATGATCCCTTCGCCAAAGAGGCCGACACCGCACAGGGGCAGTGTTCCCCGCATACGCGGGGATGATCCCGCCTACAGGCCCGAAGGCTGAACATGAAGGACGTGTTCCCCGCATACGCGGGGATGATCCCGGCCGACCGACGGCGCGCTTGTGTCACGCTTCGTGTTCCCCGCATACGCGGGGATGATCCCGCGCTAGTCGATAACGCGCTCCGTACGCTGTTGTGTTCCCCGCATACGCGGGGATGATCCCTGCGTAATCAACGGCATGATGGACGTCAACGCGTGTTCCCCGCATACGCGGGGATGATCCCCAACCAGGACGCGCCGGACCATCTTCGAGGCGGTGTTCCCCGCATACGCGGGGATGATCCCGGGTGAGACTACTGACGGTCTTTCGTGTGATAGTGTTCCCCGCATACGCGGGGATGATCCCGCGAAAATGTGCGCGACGCGCAATGATTGCTTGTGTTCCCCGCATACGCGGGGATGATCCCGCGAGCGTCAGGGCGACGGTCACGCCCTCGGGGTGTTCCCCGCATACGCGGGGATGATCCCACGTATATATACACGCGCCGCCGATCATGCGGGTGTTCCCCGCATACGCGGGGATGATCCCGCGGCCACGGTCGGGTCGCTTGAAGCCCATGTGTGTTCCCCGCATACGCGGGGATGATCCCCTATGGGCGCGAGCCTACCCGTACGCCGTGCAGTGTTCCCCGCATACGCGGGGATGATCCCTGCCGCCTCCCGTGGGCGTGCATTTCAGCACCGTGTTCCCCGCATACGCGGGGATGATCCCCGCACCGACTCGCTGGCACTGCGATGCTCCAAGTGTTCCCCGCATACGCGGGGATGATCCCTGGACGCGTCGGTTATCGCGCTCCTGTCCGTAGTGTTCCCCGCATACGCGGGGATGATCCCCGTGATTCCCGTCGTTTGCCGCGCGTCACATGGTGTTCCCCGCATACGCGGGGATGATCCCGGTAACGGGTCGCTCGATCACGTGGGTATCGTGTGTTCCCCGCATACGCGGGGATGATCCCGGCGGTCAATTGGTAGCGGGGCATGGATTTGAGTGTTCCCCGCATACGCGGGGATGATCCCGCTACAGCACCAAATGGGTCGTCGACGACATCGTGTTCCCCGCATACGCGGGGATGATCCCAGGGTCGTGGGCCGGAATGGCGCATGCTGGAGGTGTTCCCCGCATACGCGGGGATGATCCCCAGGTCAAGCGTGCGAAGCTCCACCTCTCGACGTGTTCCCCGCATACGCGGGGATGATCCCCAACAGGGCCTCCGGCCGGCTACTCCGGCTTTGTGTTCCCCGCATACGCGGGGATGATCCCCCCAGCCAAGAGCCTGGAACGCGCCTTGGATGGTGTTCCCCGCATACGCGGGGATGATCCCCACATTGTGCGAGGCGTGCGAAATGAGGTTCTGTGTTCCCCGCATACGCGGGGATGATCCCGTGTCGAAAACGCCTTTTATGGCAGACAGGACGTGTTCCCCGCATACGCGGGGATGATCCCGGGTTAACGGTTGACGGTGCCATAGGAGTAGTGTGTTCCCCGCATACGCGGGGATGATCCCCTGTCTGCGGTCAGCGTCATCGACGAGCTGCGGTGTTCCCCGCATACGCGGGGATGATCCCTGACGACCCGCCGCAAGCAATACTGTCTCTCGGTGTTCCCCGCATACGCGGGGATGATCCCGATATCCGTATCCCGCAGGGTATCGTGACCGCGTGTTCCCCGCATACGCGGGGATGATCCCCAGACGGACTTCTGGTATCCGAACCTGCCGGAGTGTTCCCCGCATACGCGGGGATGATCCCGTCCATTCCCGCGCGGTCAACTCTGCAAACAGGTGTTCCCCGCATACGCGGGGATGATCCCCTCCAATAGTGTCAACGGGGCGCATTCGATGGGTGTTCCCCGCATACGCGGGGATGATCCCGCGGGGCACCCACCCCACACGGCCGATATACCGTGTTCCCCGCATACGCGGGGATGATCCCCGTCTTAGGGTGATGGGCCAGTGCCGATTCCTGTGTTCCCCGCATACGCGGGGATGATCCCCGCACGGCAAAACCGTGCACGGCATGGAAACGGTGTTCCCCGCATACGCGGGGATGATCCCGCGCAGCTGGTCGAATCGTTGTGTGCGGGGCAGTGTTCCCCGCATACGCGGGGATGATCCCGGTTTGCGGGTCACGTTCGCGCCGGTGACCTCGTGTTCCCCGCATACGCGGGGATGATCCCGATCATCAAGGCGGATTAGATGGGATACGCGGGTGTTCCCCGCATACGCGGGGATGATCCCGCGGGGGGTCTCCCCACACGGCCGATATACCCGTGTTCCCCGCATACGCGGGGATGATCCCCACCTAGCCGCGTGGCCGGGACGTTTCGCCATGTGTTCCTCGCATACGCGGGGATGATCCCTGGGACACGGTGAAGAAGGCCGGTGCCGCCGCGTGTTCCCCGCATACGCGGGGATGATCCCCCACATGCCGAACTCGAAACGGTAGAACGTGGGTGTTCCCCGCATACGCGGGGATGATCCCCCACATGCCGAACTCGAAACGGTAGAACGTGGGTGTTCCCCGCATACGCGGGGATGATCCCGGGTCTATGCTCTCCTACAACGGCGGAACGGCGTGTTCCCCGCATACGCGGGGATGATCCCATGGTGGGTGCGAGCGGCCCGTGCCCCTGGTTGTGTTCCCCGCATACGCGGGGATGATCCCGGTACGTGGCGCCGCCGCCGGACGCCATGCGCGTGTTCCCCGCATACGCGGGGATGATCCCCGTGCGACCCCGGCGACCTTCAGTCTCGCGGAGTGTTCCCCGCATACGCGGGGATGATCCCCGGCTTGTCGAACACGGGATTCGGCCACTTATGTGTTCCCCGCATACGCGGGGATGATCCCATCGAACAGTCATGGATAGAGTTCGCCGACTAGTGTTCCCCGCATACGCGGGGATGATCCCTGCGCGTGGACGCACGACATGAGATCGGCCGAGTGTTCCCCGCATACGCGGGGATGATCCCATCGAACAGTCATGGATAGAGTTCGCCGACTAGTGTTCCCCGCATACGCGGGGATGATCCCCGACTCGAACGCGAACAGTCGGATGTACACGTGTGTTCCCCGCATACGCGGGGATGATCCCTGCGCGTGGACGCACGACATGAGATCGGCCGAGTGTTCCCCGCATACGCGGGGATGATCCCTGAAACGGATCGCCGCCACGCTCACCGACCCGGTGTTCCCCGCATACGCGGGGATGATCCCCAACAAGGACACGGGACGTGGCCCGACGCTTGGTGTTCCCCGCATACGCGGGGATGATCCCAAGACCGGCTGTATTTTGTCAAGTTGGTGTTTCGGTTTTCGTCACTGTTTTTTTTCGGGTTTCGGCATGAAGGGTGCCGGCCGGTGGTTGGTTGTGGTTATCGGTCGTTGGTTTCCTTGCCGAACATGAGGGCCTGGCCGGCTCGTCGGCTGGGGCCGGTGAACTCGATGAGGCGTCCGTGGTGGACGATGCGGTCGATGATCGCGGCGGCGAGTTTGTCGTCGGCGAAGACCGTGCCCCATTTGCCGGATTCGATGTTCGTGGCGGAGATGATGCTGCGCCGCTCGTAGCTTCCGGCGACGGTCTGGTAGAGGAGCCTGGCGCCGTCGAGGCGCGCGGGCGCGTGGCCGGACTCGTCGATGACGGTCAGGTCGGCTCTGGCGAGGTCCTTGAGCAGGCTGTCGAGGGTGCCGTCGCGTTTGGCCTTGCCGAGCTGGAGGACGAGTTCGGCGGTCTGGCGGAAGCGCACGCTCCTGCCCGTCTCGACGGCCTTCATGCCGAGCGCGGTGGCAAGGTGGGTCTTGCCGCGTCCGGTCTTGCCGTAGAACACGAGGTCCTGCGCCCTGGCCGTGAAGTCAAGATCCGTCAATTGTTCCCTGGTGTAGCCGTCGGGCAGGCGCACGTTCGTGAAGTCGTAGCCGTCGAGGCTTTTGGGCACCGGGAACCTAGCCTGGCGCATGAGCCTGGCGCGTTTGGACGTCTCCCGGTTGGCCAGTTCCGTGGCGAGCATGCGGTCTATCGCGTCGATCTGGCGCGGGGTGGCCCATTCGAGCGTGTCGTCGATGGTGGCCTGGGAGATGAACAGGCTGCGTGCCCTCTCCCGCAGCAGGCCGGTGTCGGCCCTCTCGGTTTTCTGGTTCATGCGTCCTCCTTGGTGTAGGCGATGTCGTATTCGCCCGGGTCTATGGGATCGTCGTAGGCCACCGGCGTCATTCCCGATGCGCGTCGTGCCGCCGCAAGGCATACGCCGGCCCGGTCCGTGCCGCCGGTGGCCTCGAGGATCTCGGGCATGCCCGCCACGGCGGCCTGCCAGCCGCTCTCGCGGTCCGCGTGCAGCAAGGCGCGCAGGCTGTCGCGTCGCGTGGCCTCGTCCTGCGCGTCGATCCATTCGCGCAACGGGTCGGGCAGCGCGTCGCGCACCCGGCTGTTGGGCCAGGCCGCAGGCCGGTCGCACAGCAGCCCGAGCTGGCTTGAGGGGTCACCGCTGTCGGTCGGCTTGTCGCCGTAGGCCCTGGGATGCGCGGTCACGTGCGCGCCGCCGGCGTCGAGGATCTCCACCTCCAGGGCGCGCATGCCGACGATCATCTCCCGGCCGGCGTGTTCGGGGCCGGCCGCGTACCGGTGGCGTCCCTCCAGGATGACGTTGCCGTGCTTGTCGGCCTTCATGCGCTTCCACGTGACCACGTCGAACCGTTTGGCGGGCAGGGGCAGCAGCGCCTTGCGGTCCTCGGCGAACAGGCCAGTCTGGCTCTCGCCCTTGCGATAGTGCTCCTTGTCGCCGATCTCGAGGCACCTGTCGGGCAGGCGCCGGTTGAAGTTGTCGAGGTTCCAGACGCTGGGCACCGGCACGAACAGGCGGCGGCGCACCGCGCCCACACGCGCCTCGACCGCGCCCTTCTCATGGCCCGAGTACGGGTTGCAGAACGCGTACTCGAACCCGTAGTGCGCCTGGAACGCCTGGAACAGGCGGGACAGGCGGATTGCGTCGGACGTCCTGCGCCCCACTCCGGCCGCGTTGTCGTACACGATCCGCCGGGGCACCCCGCCCAGCCACTCGAACAGGTTCTCCAGCGCCTGGCACGTGCACTCCGCGTTCTCCCCGGGCATCAGCTGGCACGGGCTGATGTTCGAATGCGGGAAATCCAGCACGAAATGCCGCATCCGCACCGTCGAGCCCCGCCAGCGCACGTCGACCTGGCCGAAATCCGCCTGGCATTCGCCCGGATGCCACGACAGGTCCAGGAAGCCCGTCTCCCGTTCCAAAGCGGACTCGCGTTTGAGCCGGGCGACCTCGCGGGTGACGGTCGACAGGGACACGTCCGCGCCGTACTCGTCGCGCAGGCGCTCATGGATGCGCGTCGCCGTGTGCCGCTGCTTATGCCATGTCTCCCGGTCCTCGGCGAGCATACCCTCGATCACGGGCGTCCACTCGTCGATCACCGACCCGCGGCGCTTCCTCACCGGGGGTTTGGCCGACAGGTCGTCGACCTTCAGGTACTTGCGCACGGTCGGCTCGCTGACGTTCTCGTTGCGCGCTATCGACGCGATGGGCTCGCCGTTCCTGCGACGCGTGCGGATAGACTGTATTTTGGGCATGCTGATCATTTGCCTTTCCGGACCTTTCCCGAATGGAATCGAAGCACCATCAGGCTAAGGCCCACGGGTGGTCGGCATGCCTTTCCGCCCAGACCCGAAAAAACTACGTGACTAAAACCTCAACTTCTAATTGAACAAAAACACCGGCATGGACGACCACGTGTTCCTCGAGTGTTCCCCGCATACGCGGGGATGATCCCGATACGCAAAAGCCACCGGCTACCAGTCCACCGTGTTCCCCGCATACGCGGGGATGATCCCGGACCTTGCCCATTGCCGACGATCTTGCCGACGTGTTCCCGCATACGCGGGGATGATCCCTCGTCGCCCTGATGATGGCCGACCGGAAGACGGTGTTCCCCGCATACGCGGGGATGATCCCCACGCCGGCCGGTACGAGTCGCGCCGAAACGGGTGTTCCCCGCATACGCGGGGATGATCCCGGCGACGCCGAATGGACCCTCAGAGACATCGAGTGTTCCCCGCATACGCGGGGATGATCCCACGCTTGCAATGACGGCGGCGACGAACGCGACGTGTTCCCCGCATACGCGGGGATGATCCCCCGCCGGACTTCACGCCCGACAAGAGCGACCAGTGTTCCCCGCATACGCGGGGATGATCCCTGCTCCGGCGTGCATGTCTCGATAAGCGAGGGGTGTTCCCCGCATACGTGGGGATGATCCCAAGGCGGGCGATTCCGCGCATGTGCAAGCATCGTGTTCCCCGCGCAAGCGGGGATGATCCCGGCGGCAGCGGGTGCGCCGCCTACTTGGAGAAGTCCGCTTCGCATAAGCGGGTATTATGTCAAAGCAGGTGACCGGAGCCCTTAAAAACCTCATCTCGCTTATTGGAGGAACCACCATGAACAGGCCATTCATCATCGGCGTCGTCTCGACGCTGTTCGGACTCGTTTCGCTCGGCGGGGCCATCTCGGGAAACGTTGTCACTGCCGGAGGCTTCGGTCTCGCAGCGGGGCTCATGGGGCTCGCTGCGGCCATTGCCGCCGACCGTGGGAACGCAGGTTCGGCTCCGCGTAAGCGGGGATGATTCCTATCAAGCTAAAGCGCAGGAGGTGATAATGACAAAGGAGAGACCGATGGATGACGACCTCAGCGAACTGATTGAACGGAAGCTTGACGAGCTGGAAGCCGTTCAACCTTCGGACGGGGATTATCTTGACCGCCAGACCCGCAGGGAGGCGTTGGAGACGATCGCGGAACTCGGCAACAGTCCTGAAGAGAGGGTGGAACGGGTGGCTCAAGCGAATTTGGGCGCGCTGTTCCAGGCCAGCATGTTCTGAAAGGCTGTTGCGCTGCCGACGAAGCAAGTCCTTTACGAGAGGAATCGCAATGATTGACGACATCGATGACGCAATCGAGAAAAAGCTTGATGAACTCGAACTCACCGCACCCAGCGAAGACGACCAGCATTTTCCTAGGGCGGAGCGGCGGTATGCGTTGGAGCAGATAGCGGCACTCCAGACGACTCGGGAGGAGAAGGAGCGGGCAATCCGAGAAACGACCTTGCTGGAGATGTACTTGGTCAGCATGTTCTGACATTTTGCGATGGAACGTGCCCGAAAATCGGTCCGATTGAGGTGCATTGACGAGATGTGGGTGTTTTGTTTTGGGATGTTTAGCTTCAGCGGATAGTTGACGCATGTGTCAGCGGATGGTTGACGGTATGTCCTGGGGCATGGTTGACGGTCGTGCGTGGTGACAATGGTGTATGGACACTCACGCATCATCACAGGCCGGCG
>NZ_WBVT01000024.1 GCF_009193355.1 Bifidobacterium leontopitheci | reverse complement strand
GGGACAAATCGGAACAAGGACAGGCCACGATCACCGAGGCCGTCAGTCAGAATCAGGGTCACCGCCAGGCCGCCACTCCCATTATCGCCGATCGGATTAACCGGCATAACCATTATCAACGTCAGGAAAACTCAACCGACCGTACCCGTACGCAGCCTTCCGAGTACGGTCCGTCAAGAAAAAATGACCGACCGTACCCGAACGGTCCGCCACGAGTACGGTCCGTCATGAAAAACCTATAATGAGTGGCGTGAGCAAACTGATCATCAACTGCCTGCCGCTGACCGATGACGAGCGTCGTGCGTTCGCCGAAGCCGCAGGCGATACGCCGCAGGAATTCGTGGGGGAGCCGCGCCAGCGCGGCATGATGGGCTGGAAGGCGGTCGTGCCGGACGACCTCAAGTCGCAGGCGACCGCGGTCATCGGCAACATCCCACCCGCCGACTGCGCACAATACCCGAACCTCGATTGGCTGCAGACGTGGAGCGCCGGCGTCGACCCGTACCTCGCACCCGGCGTACTACCCGAAGACACCCACGTCACCAACGCCACCGGCGCTTACGGCCAGACCGTATCCGAGCACATGTTCGCGATGATGTGGTCGCTGATGAAGAACCTGCCCACCTACGCACGACAGCAAAGCGAACACCGTTGGCACGACCTCGGCCCCGCGCTCACGCCGGACGGTGCCACGGTGCTGGTCATCGGCACCGGCGACATCGGCTCGCACTTCGCCACGCTATGCCGGTCCGTCGGCTCGCACACGGTCGGCGTACGTCGCGATCCGACCAAGCCGGCCGCCGGCTTCGACGAGATTCACGGCTTCGACGAGCTCGACGCGCTGCTGCCCCAAGCCGACGTCATCGCGCTCGCCGTACCCGCCTCCGCCGACACCTACCATCTCATCGACGGACGCCGGCTCACCCTACTCAAATCCACTGCCGTCCTCATCAACGCAGGCCGTGGCACCGCCGTCGACTTGATCGCGCTCGCCCGGGCGCTCGCCGAAGACCAGCTGCACGGTGCCGGCCTCGACGTCACCGAACCCGAGCCGCTGCCCGCCGACAGTCCGCTGTGGGACGAGCCGCACTGTCTGATCACCCCGCACGTCGCCGGCGGCAACCATCTGGCGGTCACGGAACGCCGAATCATCGACATCGCGCTCGACAACGTGCGCCGGTACGCCGCCGGCGAGCCGCTCGTCAACGTTCGCCGCTGACGACGCCGGATGATGGTTCCGTCCGTTACGCTGACGGATGCGTTGGCGTAACGGACGAAATCGCCGGGGCGCCGGATGGCATAGCCACATGACTTGCCGTCGGCGGCGAGCTGGACAACCGCGTTCCGTATGGAGCCGTCGGCTGGATTATGTCACGGCCATGCGGAGGGGCGTGCTGCAGTCGTCTGCGCCATGCACACGGTGCCGCGTACGGCGGCTATCGGCAGGACTACCGTTCCGCGGCCTTGCCGAGCGTCTTCAGCAGCGACTCGACATGACCCTTCGCGCGCACGTTGTAGCGGGCGAGCGTGATGACGCCGTGCGCGTCGATGGCGAACGTGGAGCGGATGACGCCCACATGCACCTTGCCGTACAGTTTCTTCTCGCCGTACGCGCCGTACGCCCGGTGCACGGTCAGATCGGGGTCGCTCATCAGCGGGAACGAGAGGTGCTCCTTCTCGCGGAACCGCTGCAGCTTGTCGAGCGGATCCTTGGAGACGCCGAGCACCGTGTACCCCAGCGTGCCCAGCCGTGCGATGTTGTCGCGGAAGTCGCACGCCTCGGTGGTGCAGCCGGGCGTCATCGCCGCCGGATAGAAGTACAGCAGCACCGACTTGCCCGCGGCGGTCAGCCCGGTCAGGGAGACGGTCGTCTCGCTGCCGTCCGGATTGACGGCCTGCAGGGAGAAGCCGGGCGCCGTCTGGCCGGCGGTCAAGCGCGGTGTTGCTACCGGTGTTGCTGCTGCTGATGCCGATGTTGTCTCTGTTGCGTTGTTCTGCGGTGATGTTGCCATGATGAGCCTCCTGTCGGTTGCTGGTTCCGTTGTATCACAGTACCGTTGCGGGGTCGGATTGCGTCCGTTTGCGACCAGGACATTGGCGATTTTGGCCGGAAACTGCCTCTGTTGGGCTGATTTGCGTCCGTTTGCGACTAGGACGGCAGCCGTTGCCACGGGAAGAGGACTGAACAAGGCCGGTTTGCGTCCGTTCGCGGCTAACTTGTCTGCTGTCCTGATAGGAAACGCCCGCTGCAGCATCCGAGACTCCGGGTTTTCTCCCATTTCGAGGGTCCGGAATGGGAGAAAGCCGGGAGTTTGGCTGCGGTTCGGCCTGTGACTCCTGATTTTCTCCCATTTCGAGGGGCCAGAATGGGAGAAAACCCGGAGTCCGCAAGGCTGCCACGCAATTGAGAACCTCCCGTCCTGCTGAATCCGAAATGCGGTATAGGCAGCATGATGCCGGGCGTCCTTCGCTCGCCAAGCCGGTTGCGTCGGCGTGACGCTACCGCATGTCGGCAAGGCGCCGGCGCAGCGAGCGCACTGACGCCATGCTCGCCTCATACCGGATCGCCGCAATGACCAGCACGATGCCGCACGCCAGCAGCCACACCCACCAGAAATCCCGGGAGAACACGGCGATCCACGGCCACAGCCGCGACACCGCGACCACGACGAGCATGACCGCGCCCATGGTCAGCGGCGCCTTCCACCGCAGCAGCGCGCCCGCCACCATGCATGCCGTCGCCGCGACCAGCAACGCCACGAACCGCCACAGCACGTCGAAATGCCCCATCGCGGTCACATACGTGGGCACGAACAGCGTCAACAAGCCCGGCCACAACGCCGCCCAGCTGCGCAGCATCGGCCGGCGCCGCATCCAATACATTCCGATGGCGAGCGCCGTCACGCCGAGCAGCATCGTCGCGCCGTCGGCCTGGAGCGGTCCGTCGTTGATGACGGCCGTCAGACCGATGCAGGCCACGGCCGCCGCCAGCGAGACGATCCATCGCATGCTCTCCATGGACATGGCCTGCAACGGTGCCGGAAGCGGCGTTCCTTCCGGTGTTGTCGGCTGCACGGTCGCCGCGCACGCCCAGGTCATGCCGACGAGCGCCAGCAGCAGCACGTACGCCACGACCGCGACGATGCTGACGCCGGGTTTGCTTGACTGGTAGTCGCCCAGCGTGATGAGCATGAGCGCGAGTGCGCCGATCGTCGCCGCGACGACCCGTTCGGCACCGTGCGCAGGCGCGGGGAGCCGCGGCGTGATAGGCAGCGTCGGCGGCTGCACGAACTGCTCCATCCGGGACTGCCATGGTTCTGCCGGCTGCGGCTGGGGTGTTTGCGGGAACGGAACGTTCGGCTGCGAGCCGGACATGAGCGCAGGCTGCGATTCCGGGGCGAGGCAAGGCGCCGGTTGAGGCGTCGGCTGTTGCCCGGGTGCCGGCTGCGGCTGGAACGCGGCGTCTTGCTGGAACGGCACGTTTGGCTGGGGCGCGCGGGTTGCCGGGGAAGCCGGCCGCCGTCCTGACTGTCCGGCGGAAGTGCCGAAACCGCCGACAGCCGGCGTCGTTCGCGCCAGAACCGCAATCGCTACGGCCGCCGCCGCGACCGCCACGTCGATGCCGTCGCCCAGTGCTCGCGGCAGTGCCGGCAGCGACATCAGCAGTATGACGCCGAACAGCGACGCGCCGACCGCATACAGGCCGAACGTGCGCAACGGGCGCGCCGTGCGTCCGTGCATCATGCTTGCCGCCAACGAAACCGCCGCGCAGACCAGCAGCGACCCGCCGGTGGCCGCCGCGCCCGACCCCGTGCGGTCGCCGGCGAACGCGGGAAGGTCGCCGATCAGCCACGAGTCGACGGTCAACGCGATCAGTCCGACCCATGCCACACCCTCGGCGGAAATACGGAACCTGCCGGACAGCGGCAACGACAGGGCGATCGCGACGGCTCCCAGCACGCCGATGGCCACGATGCGGCCGACCTTGCCGAACGTGGTGTAGCCGATCGAGGCGAAGGTGATCAGCGCGATGGCGATCAGCGCCACGCCGGTCGCCAGCAGCAGCACCTGCGCGCCGGAACGCTGCGGCGGCCTTCCCGGCTGTGGCGGCATCGACGTTCCGTAAGGCGGCTGTGCTCCGTAACGCCGCTGCGTTCCGCAAGGTCGGGGTTGCGGCTGCGTGACCGGTTCGGTCTGCTGCGGCCGCGCTGCGTCAGTTTGCGGGTACGGTTTCGGTTGCGCTGGCTGCGTCGGCTGTTGCAGCGGCGTGTAAGGAAAGTTCGGCTGCCGCCCATCCGGCTGGACCCCATCGTTCATGAGACACCCCCCATGTCATGTCGGTTGTCCCCTATTGTAGCCGGCCAATGTCCCCAAACGCTAATACCGTGGAGCCCATGAGTTCCACAGCACTTCGTATGTCTACCATGTTCCTGCGCACGCTGCGCGAGGACCCCGCGGACGCTGACGTCGATTCCGCGAAACTGCTTATCCGTGCCGGCTACATCCGCAAGGCGGCGCCCGGCATCTGGACTTGGCTGCCGCTCGGCCTGCGCGTCCTCAACAAGATTGAGACCATCATCCGCGAGGAGATGGACGGCATCGGCGCCCAGGAGGTGCACTTCCCCGCGCTGCTGCCGCGCGAGCCGTACGAGAAGACCCACCGCTGGGAGGAGTACGGCGAGAACCTGTTCCGCCTCAAGGACCGTCACGAGGCCGACTATCTGCTCGCGCCGACGCACGAGGAGATGTTCACCCTGCTGGTCAAGGACATGTACTCGTCCTACAAGGACCTGCCGGTGGTGCTCTACCAGATCCAGACCAAGTACCGTGACGAGTTCCGTCCGCGCGCAGGCCTGATCCGCGGCCGCGAGTTCGTCATGAAGGACGCCTACTCGTTCAACATCGACGAGGAGGGCATGCGCAAGGCATACTACGACGAGCGTGGCGCGTACGAGCGCGTGTTCCAGCGCATCGGCCTCAAGTACGTGCCGGTGTTCGCCATGTCCGGCCCGATGGGCGGTTCCGCGTCCGAGGAGTTCCTCGCGCCGATGCCGATCGGCGAGGACACGTTCGCGCTCGCCCCCTCCGGCAAGGCGTGGAACGTCGAGGCACTGCACACGCCCGAACTGCCCGAAGTCGACTGCTCGGCCACGCCGGCCGCGTCCAAGCGCCCCACCCCGGATGCGAAGACCATCGACGGCATGATCGCGCTCGCCAACGCGAAGTACCCGCGCGAGGACGGCCGCGAATGGCAGGCGTCCGACACGCTGAAGAACGTGATCATCGCGGTCAAGCATGTGGAGGACGAGGAGCATGACAGCCCGTGGCGCGAGATCGTGGCCATCGGCGTGCCCGGCGACCGTCAGGTCGACATGAAGCGTCTCGAGGCGCAGTTCGCGCCCTTCGAGATCGAAGAGGCCACGCCCGAGGACCTCAAGACATACCCGGAGCTCGTGCACGGCTACATCGGACCCATGGTGCTTGGCCCCCAGCGTGAGGCGGCCGGTCTCAAGAAGCCGCTGCGCTACCTGCTCGACGCGCACGTGGTCAAGGGGTCCGCATGGTTCACGGGCGCCGACGAGAACGAGGTCGACTATTACGATCTGGTCTACGGCCGCGACTTCGAGGCCGACGGCACCGTCGAGGCGGTCGAGGTGCGTCACGGCGACATGAGCCCCGACGGTTCCGGCCCGCTGAGCTTCGAGCGCGGCGTGGAGATCGGCCAGGTGTTCCAGCTGGGCCTCAAGTACTCGAAGGCGCTGGACCTCAAGGTGCTCGACCAGAACGGCAAGACCGTGCCCGTGTGGATGGGCTGCTACGGCATCGGCGTCTCCCGCGTGCTCGCCTGCGTCGCCGAGACGCATCACGACGAGCGCGGCCTGGCATGGCCGGCCGTCATCGCGCCCGCGCAGGTGCACGTCGTCGCCACCGGCAAGGACCAGGCGGCCTTCGACGCCGCCGAGAAGCTGGTCGAGGAGCTCGAGTCCCGCGGCGTCGAGGTCATCTACGACGACCGCAAGAAGGTCTCCCCGGGCGTCAAGTTCAAGGACGCCGAGCTCATCGGCGTGCCGCTGATCGCCGTCGCCGGCCGCGACACCGTGAACAACGGCACCATCGAGATCCGCAACCGTGACGGCTCCGACTCCGCCGCCGTGCCTGCGGCCGAGGCTGCCGACGTGCTCGAGGCGCGGCTGAAGACGCTGCTCGGCGAGTGACATTCGGTTAAGGCATCCCGACGGATGCCATCTGATACGCCGTACGCGTAGCGCATGGGACAGTCCCCCGGTACATGCCGGGGGACTGTTCGTATATGCGGGTCGATCGGGCGACGATGCCGGTCGATGTGGATAACCGGAAATCCGTCCACAAGTTATCCACGACACGCCAAACAGTGGACCTCCGACCACATGGGTCGGAATTCCTGTGCCGCAGTCGGGAAATCTGCCATAGTGGAGCCACCGCCGGATGAGAAGGGCCGGCGGTGGCACTTCAAGCAAGCAAAGGAGACCGACATGGCGATACAACAGGGGATGGTGACCATCACCGGCTTCATCGGGGCGGAGCCGGAATCGTACAGCAAGGCGGGCGCCAAGGACGTCTGCTCGTTCCGGGTCGGCAGCACGCGGGGCTATCGGGAGCTCAAGACCGGTCAATGGCGCAGCCTGCCGACCACATGGCTGACGGTGAAGGCGTTCCGCACGCTCGCCGTGAACGTGCGGCATTCGCTGCACAGGGGCGACGCCGTGATCGTGACCGGCGTGCTCGCCACCGACGAGTGGGTGACGCAGAAAGGCGAGAAGCGTTCGCGCACCGTGCTGGAGGCGTCGAACATCGGCCATGACCTCAACTACGGCATCACCGAGCTGAAGCGGGTGATGAAGGCGAACCGCAACGCGACCGAACAGGAGGCTCAGCAGGCCGCCGGCGCTGCGAACGCCGCGGCGAACGCCGACGGGACGGGCATACCGCCTGCCGGCGCCGGTTTCGACCCGCACGTCCCACCGGGCAACGGCCAGGTCGTCACGCCGGTGGACGTCCTGTCGCCGCCCGGCGCGCAATCGGATGGTGGACAGTCGGATGCCGGACAGCCGGATGGCGGACAGCCGGGCGGATATGCGGACGCCTCGGCATCCGCGTCGGACGGGTATGCCGAGGCGCCATTGGATGAGCCGTTGGACGGGTCCATGGACGATTTCGCGGGCGACGACGAATTCAGCTGAGGCTTCTGCTGTCGGCTTCTGCTGTCGGCCGCCGCCCGCGAAGCACGTCACCAGATGCGCACGCGCTGGTCCGGGTCGAGCCACATGCCGTCGCCGGGCTTGACGTCGAACGCCTTATAGAACAGGTCGACGTTGCGCGCGATGCCGTTCGTGCGGCATTCGGCGGGGGAGTGCGGGTCGATGGCGAGGAACTTCTCGGCGAGCTCGTCACGGTTCTTCGAACGCCAGATCGATGCGTAGCTGAGGAAGAACCGCTGCAGGCCGGTGTAGCCGTCCATCACGGGCGCGGAGTCGAGCGACGCCTCGATCGCGGCGGGCGAGCCGTCCTTGGGACGGCCGGCGGCCTCGTCGAGCGCGAACGCGTACGCCTTGAGCGCGATGTTCACGCCGCCGAGGTCGCCGATGTTCTCGCCGATGGTCAGCGCGCCGTTGACGTGCGGGGCCTTGCCGGGCTCGTCGGCGTACTTCTCGGCCAGCTGCACGGGCACGAAGGCGTTGTACTGTTCGATGAGCGCCTTCGTGCGTTGCTCGAAGGCCTCGCGGTCGGCGTCGGTCCACCAGTTGTTCAGCGTGCCGTCGCCGTCGTACTGGCTGCCCTGGTCGTCGAAGCCGTGGCCGATCTCATGGCCGATCACCGCGCCGATGCCGCCGTAGTTGGCGGCGTCCTCGGCGTCCGGGTTGAAGAACGGGGGCTGCAGGATGGCCGCGGGGAACACGATCACGTTCATGCCCGGCTCGTAGTACGCGTTCACGGTCTGCGGGTTCATCAGCCATTCGCCCTTGTCGACCGGCTTGCCGGCCTTGGCCAGCTGGTAGCCCCACTCGTAGAGGGCGGCGGCCTTCATGTTGGCGACCAGTCCGGCGTCGGCGCGCACGTCGAGCGCCGTGTAGTCGCGCCAGTGCTCCGTGTAGCCGATCATCGGCGTGAACTTGCCGAGCTTCTCGAGCGCCTTGGCCTTGGTCGCCTCGCCCAGCCAGTCGCTGTTGGTGATCGAGACGCGGTAGGCGTCGATCAGGTTGGCGACGAGCTGCTCCATGCGCGCCTTGGCGCTTTCGGGGAAGTGACGGCGCACGTACTCGCGGCCCACATCCTCGCCGCAGATGCCGTTGACCAGCGCGACGCCGCGGCGCCAGCGGTCACGCTGCTTGACGGTGCCGGACAGCGTGCGCCCGAAGAACTCGAACTGGGTGACGTCGAAGTCGTGGCTGAGCATGGACGCGGCGCCGATGAGCACCTGGACGCGCGCCCACAGCTTGAGGTCGTCCAGCGAGGCGGACTGCCAGAAGTCGTCGAAGCCCTTGAGGAAGCTCGGCTCGTGCACGATCACGTGGTTCAGCGCGCCTCGCAGGTCGACCGGCTGCGCCTTCGCGGCAGTGGTGGCGTCGTACGCCTGCTGCCAGGCGTCCACCCATGCGGCGAGGTCGAAGTGGGCGAGGTCGGCGGACAGCGTCTGCCAGTCGGTGGGGTTGTAGGTCTTCTGCGAGTCTCGGGTGGCGACGTTGTCCCAATGGTTGGCGGCGATGCGCGTCTCGACGTCCAGGAAGCGGCGCGCGTCGCGTTCGGCGGAGGAGTCGGAGTCGTCCTGCACGCCGTCGTCGCCGGTGTTGCCGCGTTCCGCGCTGCCGTAGCCGGCGAGCGTGAGCAGCTTCGCGACCATCCGCACGTAGGCTTCGCGGATCGGCTCGTAATGGTCCTCGCGGTAGTACGCCTCGTCGGGCAGCGCGATGCCGGACTGCTCGATGTGCACCACGTTGGTGTCGGGGTCCTTCGGGTCGCCGTACACGGCGATGCCGAAGGCGTCGGGGCTTTCGTCGGTGGGCTTGAGCGAGCCGAGCGTGCGCACGAGCGCAGCCTTGTCGCCTGCCTGGTCGATCGCGTCGAGGGCCGGGCGGATCGGCGTGATGCCGGCGGCCTCGATGGCGTCGACATCGGTGAAGGAACGGTACAGCGCCTGCGATTTGACTGCCGGGCAGTCGTCGTCCTCGAGGATGTCGCGAATCTGGTTTTCGGAGTCTTCGGCGAGCTTGTCGAACGATCCGTAGCGCGCCTTGTCGTCGGGCAGACGGTACGTGTCGATCCACGGTCCGTTCACGAAACGGAACAGGTCGTCGGAAGGTTTGATGACGGAGGAGAAGGCTGCCGGATCGAGGCCGGAGATCTGAGGTGTAGTCATGGCTTTCATGGTATCCGCGTTGGCTGACGTCCCCGGCGCGCGTGACATTCGGTTTTCGTCGGAGGTCGGCCGTCTGCCTGATTTTCGGTTGCTGAAGTGTCTGTTTTACGCCATGGGCGAGAATTAGACAAGATGTCTAAAATAGAAACCGGAAACGAAAGACGCAGCAGCCGCCGTTCCTGCGTGGTTCCGTCGGATGGGCGGACGGACGGCCGGGACGGCGTGCGGCGCGACGAAAGGAGCCATCATGAGCGACACGATGGATGACGGCCGGAACAACGGCCGTCCGCAGCCGGAATACGGCGCATACGCCCCGCAGGGCCAGCCGCAGCAGGGACAGGCCGGCCAGCAGGGGCAGCCGAGCGCAGGCCAGTACCAGCCGAACGGCCAATCACAGCAGACCGGCCAGATTCCATACGGCCAGCCCTACGCCTACCAGCCGCCCTACGGCCAGAACGTACCCGGCGGCGACGGCGGTCAGGCCGGCGGCCCGTTCGGCGCCGCGCCGGGCGGAGCCGACTGGCAGTCCTTCAACCTGTTCCGGCTCATCGAGGAACTGCTGCCGCAGCGCGCCAAGAACACCATCCGCGCGCTCTACGGCGTCGTCGGCGCGGCCGCCGTCATCCTCGGCATCGCACTGCTCGTATGGCCCGGCAAGACGCTCGGCCTGCTCGCCATAGCGCTCGGCATCTACTTCATCGTCTCCGGCGCGGTGCGCATCGTCAGCGCCGTCGTCACGCTCGGACTGCCCGCCGGTTGGCGCGTGCTCGACGTATGCCTCGGCGCACTGCTCGCCATCGGCGGCATCGCGATGCTCAGGAACGCCATGCTCACCGGCCAGACGCTCGCCGTGTTCGTCACGCTGGTCGTCGGCATCGGCTGGATCATGGAAGGCGTGATGGCGCTCGCCGAATCCTGGCGGCTGCCAAGCTCCGGATGGGCCGTAGCCTACGCGATCATCTCGATCATCGCCGGCGTCGTCGTGCTGTTCTCGCCGCTCGCCTCGATGGTGTTCCTCGTCATCTTCACCGGCTGCTCGCTGCTCGTCATGGGCGTTTCCGCCATCGTGCGCGCGTTCGCCTTCGGCCGCCCGCGCCGCAAGTGACGCGCTGACTGCCCTGCACAGTAGGCTGGAGACCATGATCGAACTGAAAACACCTCAGGAAATCGAAGAAATGAAGCCGGCTGGACGTTTCGTCGGCGAGATCCTCAAAGAGCTCAAGGCCATGACCAAGGTCGGCACCAACCTGCTCGAGATCGACGAGTACGTGCACAAGAAGATCGTCGACCGCAAGGGCGCCGAATCCTGCTACGTGGACTACGCCCCCGACTTCGGCACCGGCCCGTTCGCGCACTACATCTGCACGTCCGTCAACGACGCCGTGCTGCACGGCGTGCCCTACGACTACAACCTCAAGGACGGCGACCTCATCAGCCTCGACCTGGCCGTCAGCGTCAACGGCTGGGTCGGCGACTCCGCCATCAGCTTCGTCGTCGGCAAGGACCCCGACCCCAGCGACCTGCGCCTCATCAAGTGCACCGAAGAGGCGCTCGCCGCCGGCATCGACGCGGCCCGCCCCGGCAACCGCCTCGGCGACGTGTCGTCCACCATCGGCGACATCGCCCGCGAATACGGCTACCCGATCAACCTCGAGTTCGGCGGCCACGGCGTCGGCCACATCATGCACGGCGACCCGCACGTCGCCAACGACGGCAAGGCCGGCCACGGCTACCGTCTGCGCCCGGGCCTGGTCATCGCCATCGAGCCCTGGTTCCTCAAGTCCACCGACGAGATCTACCAGGACCAGAAGGACGGCTGGACGCTGCGCTCCTCCGACGGTTCGCGCGGCGCGCACAGCGAGCACACGATCGCCATCACCGAGGACGGTCCGCAGATCCTCACCGTCCGCGACTAGTACGTCGTGGGCCGGCACCTAGCATGACCACCCCCAGTCAGCTCACGCTGACAGCCCCCGCCAGCGGGGGCGCAATCCTGATTGCTCCCGCCGGCGGGAGCTGGCTTGCGAAGCAAGACTGAGGGTGGTTCTCACCCACGCAAACGGCACAGCGTTTCCGCTCGTACAACAACATGGCGGCCGCGGCACGCTCGCCGAAGCACCAGCCGACCAGCACATCATCCGACGCCCGGCATGTGGCATGTCCACGTGCCGGGCGTCGTCTTTGCCGGGAAACATGCGCGCAATATAGTGTGGAATCCCAGCAACACAAGCGGCAGACGGACCGTGAACCCGGCCGTCATCCGGACATCAGAAGGAGCACGTGCATGGCAACCGCTGAACTTCACGTCGATTCGAATCAGTACACGCTGCCGGTCGTCAAAGCCTCCGCCGGTCCGGACGGCATCGTCGTCTCCAAGCTGCGCAACGACGGCTGGGTGACGCTCGACCCCGGATTCCTCACCACCGCGCAGTGCGAATCCAAAATCACCTACATCGACGGCCAGCATTCCATCCTGCGCTACCGCGGCTATCCGATCGAGCAACTGTGCGATCAGTCGGACTTCCTCGAGGTCGCCTGGCTGCTGCGCCACGGCGAACTGCCCACGAAGGCCGAATACGACCAGTTCTGCTCCGATATCAACCACAAGACCATGGTCGGCGAGGACTTCCGCACGTTCATGGGCTCGTTCCCGCGGTCGGCGCACCCGATGAGCGTGCTCGCCTCGGCGGTCAACGCGCTCGCCGCCTTCTACCCGGACACCACCGACATCACCGACTCAGACCAGCTGGACGAGGCCGCCAAGGTCATCATGGCGAAGGTGCGCACCATCGTCAGCTACATCTTCCGCCGTCGCCGTGACGAGCCGATGCTCTACCCGGACTACGCGCGCGGCTACGTGGACGACTTCCTGCGCATGTGCTTCGCCGTGCCGTACGAGCCGTTCGAATCCGACCCGCTGTACGTGCACGCGCTCGGCCGCCTGCTCATCATCCACGCCGACCACGAGCAGAACTGCTCCACGTCCGTCGTGCGCATCGCCGGCAGCGCCCACGCGAACCTGTATTCGGCGGTCGCGGCAGGCATCAACGCGCTGTCCGGGCCGTTGCACGGCGGCGCGAACGAGGAGGTGCTCCGCCAGCTCAAGGCGATCCGCGACTCCGGCAAGACCGTCAAGGAGTTCGTCGACGATGCGAAGGCGAACGGCCATCGCATCTCCGGCCTCGGCCACCGCGTCTACAAGTCGTACGATCCGCGCGCGGCCATCGCACGCAAGTACCTGGAGAAGATCATCGACCGCGAGGACACGCGCAAGCTGCCCGCCGACGAGCGCGCGCTCTTCGACGTGGCCGTGGAGCTGGAGGACATCGCGCGGCACGACGACTACTTCGTCTCACGCCATCTGTATCCGAACGTCGACTTCTATACGGGGCTCATCTACCGTGCGATCGGATTCGACCCCGCCATGTTCACCACGCTGTTCGCGCTCGGCCGCATCCCCGGCTGGATCGCGCAGTACCGCGAGATGCTCGCCGACCCGAACACGAAGATCGGACGTCCGCGTCAGGTGTACACGGGCGAGACGGAACGCGACTACGTGCCGTTCGATCAGCGGTAAGCGGGCGTGCTGGCGGCGATGCCGTTACAGTTCGCGGCCGTTGTCGGCGGCCCAGCGGCGCATCCATTCGAAGCACATCTGCGTTTGCTCGGCATCCGAGAGGGCGCGGTGCTCCTCCACGTCGGCGATGTCGAACCGCTGGATCAGGTCGACGAGACGATGGCGGTGATGCTCGGGGAAGAGCGTGCGGCTCATGCCCAGCGTGTCGATCACCCGGTTCGGCACACTGCGGTGCAGCAGCCGCGTCGCCGCAAGATCGATGAACTTCATGTCGAAGCGGATGATGTTGTGGCCGACCAGCGGGTCGTCGCCGCACCAGTCCAGAAAATCCGGCAGGACGGCGGCAAGGTCCGGCGCCGGAGCCAGCATGTCCGGCGTGATGCCGGTCAGCTTCGTGATGAACGGGTTGAGATCGCGCTCCGGGTTGACCAGTTGCTGGAACGTGTCGGTCTGCTCGCGGCCGCGCACACGGACCGCGCCGATTTCGATGATCGTGTCTCGGTACCAGCTGACGCCGGTCGTCTCAAGATCGAGCACGACGTAGTTCTCAGGCAGGTCTTCGGGCAGCATGGGTCCTCCTCGTTCATGCGGTTGCGGACGTGACCGCGCGGTCCGCCGGCCGCGCTTGCGTAGGGCAACACTGTACCGTACCGCCGCGATACACCGCGGTACACCGCGGTACGGTCGGTCAGGAAAAATCAACCGACCGTACCCGGACGAGTCGCTACGAGTACGGTCGGTTGATTTCTTGGCCCCCTCGGTGGAGGGGGCTGTCGCGGCCGCGGGCCGTGACTGGGGGAGCGCCACCCGGGAGTGGACCGTCCCCGCCTGCTACTGCAGCGCGATCTCGTCGATGCGGCGCAGCTCCTCGTCGCTGAACTCGAGGTTCTTCAGCGCGCCGATGTTGTCGATGATCTGCTGCGGCTTCGAGGCGCCGGCGAGCACGCTGGTCACCGCATCGTCATGCAGCAGCCACGCGAGGCTCATCTCGGCGAGCGTCTGGCCGCGCTGCTGCGCGATCTCGTTGAGCGCCACGATCTTGCCGTGCACCCGCTCGACGTCCTCCTTGTGCAGGAACCGCGGGTCGTGGACGACGCGCGAGTCGGCGGGGATGCCGTCGAGGTAGCGGTCGGTCAGCAGGCCCTGCGCGAGCGGGCAGAACGTGATCAGCCCCTTGCCGAGCCGCTTCGCGGTCTCTTTGAGCCCGTTCACCTCCACCGTGCGGTCGAGGATGTTGTACTTGTTCTGGTTGATGATGAACGGCACATGCATCTCGTCGAGGATCGCGGCCGCGCGCTCGAGATGCGGTCCGTCATAGTTGGACAGGCCCACGTACAGCGCCTTGCCGCTGGTCACCGCCTGCGCGAGCGCGCCCATGGTCTCCTCCAGCGGGGTCTCGGGGTCAGGGCGGTGATGGTAGAAGATGTCCACGTAGTCGAGGCCGAGGCGCGTCAGGCTCTGGTCGAGCGAAGCGAGCAGGTACTTGCGGCTGCCCCAGTCGCCGTACGGTCCGGCCCACATCTCGTAGCCGGCCTTCGTGCTGACGACGAGCTCGTCGCGGTGGGCGGCGAAGTACCGGTGGATCAGCCTGCCGGCGTTGCGTTCGGCGGCGCCCGGCTCGGGGCCGTAGTTGTTCGCCAGGTCGAAGTGGGTGATGCCGTGGTCGAACGCGGTGAACGCGAGCGATTTCATCTGCTCCCATGGCGTGATGTCGCCGAAGTTGTGCCAGAATCCCAGCGAGATCGCGGGCAGCTTCAGTCCGCTTTTGCCGCAGCGTTTGTACAGCATCGTGTCATAGCGGTCCGTCGCCGGGCTGTAGTCGTTCGTCGGTTCGAACATGAGGTCTCCTTGTGTGTGTCGTGGTCGTCGCGATGCCGTCGCCGGGCGTCCTGCCGGGCTGTGCGGCGACGTCTTCCAGTATGATGACTCTTCAAGCCGGCTTGAACGCAAATCGCTGTTCCCGGCGTGTCCCGTGGCAGCGGGACGCCGGCGGCGGACAACAGGCAAGGGAGGGGTCATGTCGGTTCGCGACGAGCATAAGGCGGACGCTGACGGCCGCGTGTACGGCATCCGCGACGTGGCGGCCATGTTCCGCATGGAACCGTCCACGTTGCGCTACTATGAGGAGGTCGGCCTGCTGACCGGCGTCGGGCGTGACGCGGCGGGCAGGCGCGTCTACCGGCAATGCCACATCCATCGTCTGCGGACTATCTGCTGTTTCAAACGCGCCGGCATGTCCATCGAGGACCTGCGGCGGTTCTTCTCGTTCGAGGACGATGAGCCGGGTCATATCGACGACATCATGACATTGTTGCAGGGCCGGCGCGAGGCGCTTGAGGACCAGCGGCGCGCGTTGGACGAGGCGTACGGCCATGTGCTGCGCAAGCTGCACTATTACGGCGACATCCGCGAGCGGCTGCGCGACGGCGGTCCGATGCCGGTCTGGGCGGACTATCGCAACGCGACGTTCGACGACTGACGACGGCTGACATCCGGCGACGGCAGTGTTCTGCTGCGCGCGACCGCGGCGGTGTCCGTCGCGGCGCGGCCGTACGCGGCGGTCCCATGCGACCGCCGGTGAAGGAAGGAGTGTTTTCGTGGGACAGTTCGGCATCGTGCTCGGCCAGCTGGTGGGATTCGGCATCATGCTGGCGGTGGGCTATCTGTGCGTGCGGCTGAAGTTCTACGGCATCACGGCGCTGAACGGCATGTGTTCGCTGCTCATCAACGTGCTCATCCCGGTGCTGGTGTTCTCCAACGCGGTCGACGGCACCGACCGTGCGCAGCTTGCCGCCAACTGGGGCGTGATGCTGGTGACGGCCGTCATGTACGCGCTGCTGGCGGCGGTGTTCTTCGCTGTGGCCCGTCTGCTGCGATTGCGTGGCTCACGGGGGCGTATCTTTCAGGCGTCCATGGTGTTCGGCAACGCCGGGTTCATCGGCATTCCGCTGATCATGGCGTTGTTCCCGCGTTCGGGCGCGATATTCGTGGCGCTGATGTCGATCGTGGACCAGTCGCTGCTGTGGACGTATGGCGTGTGGCTGTGCGAGCCGGTTGCCGGGGGATCGGACGTCGGGGGAGCAGACGTCGTGCGGCGTCGTGCGCCGCTGGCCGTCCGCGTGCGTTCGCTGCTGGGACGGTTCGTCAATCCGGCGTTCATCGGCGTGATGATCGCGCTCGCGCTGATTGTGGCCGGCGTGCACGTGCCCGGCGTCGTGCTCAAGCCGTTGCACACGATCGGCTCCATGGCCACGCCGATGTCGCTGATCTACCTCGGCGGCCTGTTCGCGCTCACCAAGTGGTGGCACGTGCTGCGGCGGTACGAACTGTACGTCGGCATGGTGCTCAAGATGATTGCGTTTCCGTTGTGTCTGTTCGCGTTGCTGGTCTGGCTGGTCGGTGCGCTGCCGTGGCTGCCGGTCACGCATGACATGATCGAGACGATCACGCTGGTCGCCGGCCTGCCGACGATGACGACGATCGCGATGTTCTGCGGGCGTCGCGACAACATGCCGGATTACGCGGTCGGCATGGTCCTGGTCACGACGCTGTTCTCGCTGCTCTCCCTGACAGTAGTCTCGGCCGTTGTGTTCTGACGGTCGGCCTACGGCGGCATCGGTGTGGCGTTCGTCCGCGGCTTCATGGAATATAGAACATATGATTCAATGACGTCCGCGGGGTGCGGACGTCGCGGATGGTCGGCCGGCAGCCGGGTGGTGGTTGTCGGCCGACCGTGCAGGACGGGAGGGGACCATGCTGCAGATACAGTCGATCTCGAAGCAGTACAAGACCGGCGACTTCGTATGCAAGGCGCTCGACGACGTGAGCGTCAGCCTGCGCGACAGCGAGTTCGTCGCGATCCTCGGCCCCTCCGGGTCGGGCAAGACCACGCTGCTCAACATCATCGGCGGGCTCGACCGCTATGACAGCGGCGACCTCATCATCAACGGCGTCTCCACGAAACGGTACAAGGACCGCGACTGGGACGCCTACCGCAACCACACCATCGGGTTCGTGTTCCAAAGCTACAACCTGATCCCCCACCAGAGCATCGTCTCCAATGTGGAACTGGCCCTGACCATATCAGGGGTTCCGCGGTCCGAACGCCGGGCGCGCGCCCTGCACGCGCTCGAGCAGGTCGGGCTGGCCGAACATGCGAACAAACGACCGAACCAGTTGTCCGGCGGTCAGATGCAGCGCGTCGCCATCGCGCGTGCGCTCGTCAACGACCCGGACATCGTGCTCGCCGACGAGCCGACCGGCGCGCTCGACTCGGACACGTCCGTGCAGATCATGGACCTGCTCAAGGAGGTCGCCAAGGACCGTCTGGTCGTCATGGTCACGCACAATCCCGAGCTCGCCCGCGAATACGCCACCCGCATCATCGAGCTCAGGGACGGCGTGCTGCGCAGCGACTCCGACCCGTATGAGGTGCCCGAACAATCCCAGGAGAAGCCGGCCGTGCACCGGAGGCTCGGCAGGGCGTCGATGTCGTTCGCCACATCGGTCGCGCTGAGCTTCAACAACCTGCGCACCAAGAAGGCGCGGACCCTGCTCACCTCGTTCGCCGGGTCGATCGGCATCATCGGCATCGCGCTGATCCTCTCCGTCTCCACCGGCGTGAACGCCTACATCGACGGCATCCAGCGCGACACGATGACCGCCTACCCCATCACCATCGACTCGCAGACCTTCGACATGACCAGCATCATGGGCGCGCAGGCCGGCGGCCGCACCGACGAGGAGAAGTCGGCGAAGACCGACGGCATCTACCCCGACGACCGCAGCGTCAAGCAGACGGCGAACCTGACGAACAGCATCACGAAGAACAACCTCACCGACTTCAAGAAATACCTCGACAATCCGAACAGTGAGGTGCGCAAGTACGTCGGCTCTACCGGCATCCAATACTCGTACGACGTGAAGTTCTCCGTGTTCGACCACGACCCGGACGGTACGCTGGTGAACGCCGACGGCGTGGACATCGGCGGCACCGGATCCTCGTCGGTGGCTTCGAAGATGACGTCGATGGGACCGTCCGCCAGCATGTCCGACGTCACCGGCATGCAGATGTCTATGCTCACCGGCAAGACCGACACGAACGCGGCCCCCGACTCGTTCCACGAGATCATGCCCGGCACGAAGGACAGCCAGCTGATCAGCAAGGTCGTCAAGGACAACTACCGGGTCGTGCGTGGCGCATGGCCGACGACCAAGGATGAGGTCGTGCTCGTGCTCGACGACGACAACAAGGTGCCGCTCACCACGCTGTACGAGCTCGGCCTGCTCAAGGCCGCCGACTACGACGAGATGATGAGCCGGATCGACGCAGGCAAGAAGATCAACACGCCGACCGGCCGCATCGACTACTCGAAGGCGCTCGACCAGAAGCTGTACCTCATCCCCGCGGCGGACCAGTACGTCAAAGGCGATGACGGGCGCTACACGTACATCGGCGACAACGCCGACGAGATCGCGAAACGGCTGTCCACGGCCACACAGCTCAAGGTCGTCGGCGTGGTCAAGCCGGTCAAGGACGCCTCCGCCACGCCGCTCGCCGCCGGTGTCGGTTACACGAGGGCGCTGACGAACGACCTGATCGACCATGCCGACTCAAGCGCCATCGTCGCCGACCAGAAGGCCGACAAGGAGCGCAACGTGCTCAACGGCCTGACGTTCTCACCGAAGGACGATGCCGAGAAGGCGGCGGACGCGAAGACCTACGTGTCGACGCTCGGCGTAAGCGACAAGGCCGCCATGGCCAAGACGCTGCTGACGAGCTCGCAAGCGGCTGGGCAGTCGGCGGCTGGGCAGGCAGCGGGACAGCAGACGGCTGGGCAGCAGATGTACGGCGCGACGCAGAACGGATCCGCTGCCGCCGGCCAGTCCACCGGCGCAGCGAGCGAACAGCAGCTGGCCGACAGCCTTGACGCCTATGTGGCCTCCGCCACGCAGGACCAGCTGGTGAAGATCTACGACGCCTACGTCTCCGGCGGCAGCTACGACGACAACCTCGCCGCATTCGGCGTCATCAGCCGCGACGCCCCGTCGACGATCAACATCTACGCCGACAGCTTCGAGAACAAGGACCATATCTCCGACGCGATCAGCAACTACAACGCCACCGTCGGCAAGGACGACCGCATCGTCTACACCGATTACGTGGGACTGATGATGAGCTCCGTCACCACGATCATCAACGTGATCTCCTACGTGCTCATCGCCTTCGTATCGGTGTCGCTGGTCGTCTCCTCGATCATGATCGGCATCATCACCTACATTTCGGTGCTTGAACGCACCAAGGAGATCGGCATCCTGCGCGCCATGGGCGCATCCAAGCGCAACGTGTCGCAAGTGTTCAACGCGGAGACCGGCATCATAGGCCTGTGTGCGGGTCTCATCGGCATCGGCGTCACGCTGCTGCTGCTCATCCCGGGCAACCAGCTGCTGCATCATGCCATTGGCAATAATGACGTCAATGCCGTACTGCCGCCGCTCGCCGCGGTGATTCTGGTGCTGCTCAGTGTGGCGCTCACGCTGGTCGGCGGCATCATCCCCTCACGCAAGGCCGCCAAACAGGACCCCGCCACCGCCTTGCGCACCGAATAACACCCACATCTGCCATCGGCGTCGCTCCTCAGCCGCCCCGCCACCTTGGCCCCTCGTCGGACGGGGCTGGCCCGTTGACTGTGGTGACGATTGGCCCGCCTCCCTTGGCCCCCTCGGTGGAGGGGGCTGTCAGCGGAGCTGACTGGGGGAGCGCCGCCCCCGTCCAGCTGTGGCGAAGGTCAACCCGTCACCTTGGCCCCCTCGGTGGAGGGGGGCTGGCTGAGCGGAGCGAAGACTGGGGGAGCGTCACCCGCTCAGCTATGGCAACGGCCGCCCCGCCACCTTGGCCCCTTGGCGGAGTGGGCTGGCCCGTTGGCTGTGGTGACGATTGGCCCGTCTCCCTTAGCCCCCTCGGTGGAGGGGGCTGTCAGCGGAGCTGACTGGGGGAGCGTTGCCCACGCTGGCGGGGGCTCCCGCGTAGCGGGTGGGGGTGGTGTTCAACGTGTCGTGCTGTCACCCCCCAGTCTCGCTTTGCTCGCCCGCTCAGCTTTCGGCGACCGCCTGAATGGCGACCGCGCCGACGAAGTTGATCGGCTGGCTGAAGTTCGGCTGGAAGAACAGGTCGGCGCCGGCCAGCTGGTCGATGGTGAACCCGGCCTGAATGGCCACGGACACGACGTTCGCCGCCTGCGAGATGTCATGCTTCGAGAGGAACTGTGCACCGAGGATGCGCCGCGTCACCGGATTCCACACGATCGTGGCGGTCACCGGCGTCGTGGTGAGCATGAAGTCCGGACGGTAATCCTGCACCAGCGTCGTCGACTTCGCCGCCAGCCCCCGTCGCTCGGCGCCACCGGCCGTCAGACCGGTCGCCGACATCGCCAGATCATACAGCTGGACGGCGCTCGTCGCCTGCGTGCCCGGATACCGCTTCGTCGCGGAGACGATGTTCTCGCCGATGAGCAGGCCCTGACGCACCGCATTGGTGGCCAGCGGAATATAATCGTCCGCCCCCGTCGGGTTGTACCGCACGGTCGCGCTGTCGCCGGCCGCGAACACGTCCTCCAGGACCGTGTTGTCCGGCAGCGAGGCGCGCATGTAATCGTCGATGACGATCGCACCGTTGCGCAGCATCCGCAGCTGGTCCTTGAACAGCTCCGTGTTCGGACGGAAGCCGGCGCCCAGGATCGCCACGTCGGCCGTATACTCGCCCTTCTCCGTGACGACCGTCACACCGGAACCCTCAACGCCGTCCGAGCCGGCGGCCGGCCGGAACGCGACCACCTTCTGACCCAGCGCCAACGTCACACCATGGTCCTCGAACGCCCGCTCCACCTCATCGGTGATGTTCGCGTCGAAATTGTTGGCCAGCACACGCGGCAGGGCATCCACCAGCGTCGTCTTCACGCCGATCTCGCTGAACTGCTCCGCGATCTCCGCGCCGATGTAGCCGGCGCCGATCACCACCGCCGACTTGGCGCTCTTCGCACGCTCCTTGATCGCCAGCGCGTGCCCCCAGTTCTTGCACAGCAGCACGCGGCCGGACTCCAGACCTTCGTCCAGGCCGTCGATCGGCGGCACCACCGGCGCCGAACCGGTCGTCACCACCAGCTTGTCGAACCGGTACTCGCTCACCTCGCCGGAGGCAAGGTCCTTGGCGTGCAGCACCTTGCCCTTCACGTCCACGTCCAGCACGTCGTGCCGCATGTGCATCGTCGCGCCCGCCTCGCCCAACGCCTCAGGGGAGGAGTAGAACATGCGCTTCGGATCCGAGACGTGATCGCCCACCCACAGCGCGATGCCGCAGGAGAGGAACGAGAGCGAATCATTGCGTTCGAACACGTGAACCGTCCAATCGGGATGGTTCTTGAGAATGGAGGTCGCGGCGAACGTGCCGGCGTGCGTGCATCCGACGATGGCTACAGTGGTCATAAAAGCTCCTTTGCTCGTGGGCCTGTCACTATGCGAAACCGACGGGTTCGCCCAAGCCGGCCGGACCCGTCGCGCCCGGTGCTGCCCGGGCGACATCAGCATCAAGCCTATCGTGTCGCGCGAGCGGAGTGCGCCCCGTCCGCTTCCGGGCGTGTCGTCTTGTGGCCGCCGCCTTTCGGAACAAAGCGCAGGCGATGTCGAGAACCCAGTCGTTGCAACGTTTTACAGCCCCCTATAACTAACGGATATGCCGCGCGGCTTGCGAAAGCCGCCAACGCCGCGGTACCGTCGAGACGTCCGCGGGATTCACAGGGGATCCCGCAAGAAGTATCTCAGGGGGTGCTTATGACGAGGTTCAATACCCAGCTGGTCCACGGACTGCCGGTCAACGACAACAACACCGGAGCCGTGAACCCGCCGATCTACAACTCATCGACCTATGCTTTCGAATCGGTCAGCGCCATGCCCCGCTGGGACTACGCGCGCAGCGGCAACCCGACCCGCGACTTCCTGGAACGTCAGATCGCCCAGCTGGAGCACGGTACGCGCGGCTTCGCCTTCGCATCCGGCCTCGCCGCAATCCACGCGGTGCTCAGCATCTTCAAGCCAGGAGACCGCATCGTCGTTGGACGCAACATCTACGGCGGCACCTATTCGCTGTTCAACGAGTACTTCGCCGAACGCGGCATCGAATTCGAATCGGTGGACACCGCCGACTATGAGGCGCTCGACGCCGCCATCAGCGGCAGGAACGCCGGTGCGGACGGCGACGGCCGATGTCGGCGCCCGGCCGCGGCCGTGTACTTCGAGACGCTGACGAACCCGCTCCTGCAGGTCAACAACGTCAACCGCATCTCCGCCATCGCGCACCGGTACGGCGCGATCTCCATCGTCGACAACACGTTCGTCACCCCGTACCTGCAGCAGCCGCTCGACCTTGGCGCCGACGTGGTCATCCATTCGGCCACCAAGTACCTCGCCGGCCATTCCGAAGTCAACGCCGGACTCGTCGTCGTGCTCGACGAAGAGATCGGCCGCAAGATCTACTTTGCACAGAACCGGTTCGGCGGCGTGCTCGCACCGGCCGAATGCAACGACGTGCGCCGCGGCATCCAGACGCTCGCGCTGCGCATGGACCGGCAGCAGTCCAACGCCGAATCGGTGGCCGCCTACCTGCTCGCCCACCCGCTGGTCAGGACCGTCCACTATCCAGGACTGCACGGCGACCGCAACCGGCTGCTCTCCGAGAACGGGCTGCGCGGCTTCGGCGGCGTGCTCTCGTTCGAGGTCGTGCCCGGCGCAGACCCGGCCATCGTGCTCGACAACCTGCATGTGTTCCGTCTTGCGGTCAGCCTGGGCGCCGTGGAAAGCCTCGCCGAACTGCCGTGCCGGATGACGCATTTCGAACTGCCGCGCGAGGAGCGGCTCAAGGTCGGCATCACCGACGAGCTGATCCGGCTGTCCATCGGCATCGAGGATGCGACCGATTTGATTGAGGACCTCGGTCAGGCGTTCGACAAGGCTTACGACGCGCTGGAGAGGGAAGGCTCTGCGCTGGTTGATTTCAGCCGGCTGACGACCGTGGCCGCATGAGAGCTTCGTGAAGGCCGTACGCCGTTTCGGGCGCGCGGCCTTTTCGCGTGTGTTGACAGGCAAGGCAAACGAAAGTGAAGGATGATGACGGATTTCAGGACTGATGCGATTCACGCCGGCTATACGGCGACCGGGCACGATGATGCGGTGAGCGTGCCGATCTACGCCTCCGCGGCGTTCGACCTGGAGAACTCGCTCAGGGGACGTGACCTTGCCGCCGGCGTGACGCAAGGATTCGAATACTCGCGCGTCGCCAACCCCACGGTCGACGCGCTCGAACGGCGCATCGCCGCATTGGAGGGCGGCATCGGCGCGGTGGCCGTCTCGTCCGGCATGGCGGCGGTCTCCTACGCGCTGATGTGCGCGGGGGAGCGCGGCGGGCGCATTATCGCTCCCACGAACCTGTATGGCGCCAGCGTGGACGCGCTTGGCGATTTCCTGCCGCAGTTCGGCATCGAAGCCGACTTCGTGGACGACATCAACGACCTTGACGCCATCGAAGCCGCGATTCGCCCCGAGACGAGGGCCATCTTCGCGGAGACCGTCGCCAACCCGAGCACCGAGATCACCGACATCGAACCGATCGCCGAGCTCGCGCACCGTCATGGCATCGCGCTCATCGTCGACAACACGGTCCCCACCCCGTATCTGCTGCGCCCCATCGAATTCGGCGCCGACATCGTCGTGCACTCCACCACCAAGGGCATCACCGGCCACGGCAACGCCATCGGCGGCGTCATCGTCGACGCCGGCCGCTTCGACTGGGCGAACGGCCGGTTCCCCCAGTTCACGCAGGAGCAGCAGGTCATCGCCGACCCTGACGGCACGTTGCGCAGCTTCGCCGACAAGTACGGCGCCGAAGCGTTCATCCGGCGCATCCGCATCAAGTACCTGCGCACGTTCGGCGCCGTGCAAAGCGCGTTCAACGCCTACCTGCAGCTCATAGGCCTGGAGACGCTGCCGCAGCGCGTCAGCCAGCAGGTCGCCTCCGCGCGGACGATAGCCGAGCATCTCACGCACACGCCGCACGTCATCAAGGTCAACTATTCCGGACTCGGCAGCACCCCGCAGTACGATCTGGTCGCCAAGTACTTCCCGCGCGGCGTCGGCCAGATCCTCTCGTTCCTCGTCGACGGCGACGTCAGCAACGTGCGCCGCATCCTCGACGGCACGAAACTGTTCGCCTACGTGCCGAACATCGGCGACGCGCGCTCGCTGATCGTCGACCCGGTGAACATCACCCACCGCGAGGTGCCGGAACGCTACAAGCTGGCCGACGGCGTGACCCCCAACCTGATCCGCCTGTCCATCGGCCTCGAGGACGTGAATGACCTCATCGCCGACCTCGACCAAGCCATCGCCGCCGCCTACTGACCGTATTGCGGACCGTGTTGCGTGTTCGCTGACACATAATCCCGTCACGCGGGCCGCCCGGTCCGCGTGACGGGCGATGCGAGACCCGTTGTCCTTCAGTGGTTTGCGCCGGCCGCGTCACGCGGATTGGGCGGACCGCGTGACGCGACTCATGAAATATGCGGAAGACGGATGCGGTAACGCGAGCATCCCTCCGCGCACACGTCAGTCGGCGAGGAAGTCGGCGATCGCGCCGGCGGCCGCATACCCCTTACGGTACATCATCTCCAGACCTTCGAACGTCTTCGACAACGTCGACAGGCCGCACAGGTCGTCGGGCGCGAGGATGAGCACCCGACCGTCCTTCTCGTATTCCTTCGCCAACGCCACCTCGTCGTTGTACGTGCGGTAGCGCTCGCGCAGCCGTTCGGCGGCGGCCGGGTAACGATGCTGCAGGATGCGCGCCGGGCCAAGGTCCTTCTTCTGCTCGCGCAGCACGTCTCTGAGTCGGGTGAGCACCACGACCACGCGGTCGTAGCCGTCATCGAGGGCCTTCTGCACCGGGACCGGGTCGGCGATGCCGCCGTCGTAGTAGGGTACGCCGTCCACCACGTACGGTTCGCAGGCGACCGGCACCGCCGACGACGCCTTGACCGCGTCGAAGTCGTCGAACCGGATGCGTGACTTGTCGAAGTATTTGGTCGACCCGTCTTCGGCGTTGCACGCCACCACGGTGAAGCCCATCGGGTTCTCCTCGAATGCCGCGAAATCCACCGGATTCTCACCGTCATGGTTGCTCAGCGTGCCGTAGATGTAGTCGAGGTTCGCGAAATTGTGGTTCTTGAAGAAGCTTTCCGTGCTCGCGTACTCCTTGCGGAAGGCGTACTGCGTGTAGAACGTGTGGTTGCGGCCGGGCTGGCGGGCGATGAATGACGTCAGGTTCGCCGCCCCGGCCGAGACGCCGTACCCGTGGTCGAACGTGATGCCGTCGGCCGAGCAGCGGTCCAGCACGCCCGCGCCGAAGATCGCGCGGAAGCCGCCGCCGACGTCGATGATCGCCGTGCGGTGCGCACCCTGTGCCGTCGCCGCGTTCGTTGCCGTCGTCGCCGTGTCGCTCGCCGGTTTGGCCGTCGTCGTCGCGTTCGCTGTCGTGTTGTTCGCCGTCGCGTTCACTGTCGTGTCGTTCGCTGTCGCCGTGTCGTTCGTCGGCGTTGCCGTATCCGTTGCCGTCATGCTGATCCCCTTTCATACGTTTCGTCCGAGCTTACGCCCCACTTGCGGACAGCCTCGCGCACACGCACGCCCTCTCTATCACAGCGTGTACCTACCCGCTGTGACAGAGAGGGCGACAGCGGCTAGTTTCCAACGATTTCATGAGTGGTATCACAGCGGGTACCTACCCGCTGTGACAGAGAGCAGAGTGATAGAGGAGGGAGGATACAGCGCGGGGCGGCAGCGCAAGCGGCGCGGGGGCGGCGGTGCAAGCGACAGTTGCGTCAGCGGTGCAACAGGTCGGCGGCGAGCTTGGCGATGCGCTCGCCGCTGTCCGAGTTGGACAGCTCCACGCCGCCATCCTGCGTGGCCGGGGCGAGCTTGCCCAGCGATTCGAGCACGACGCCCAGATGACGCACCGTGCCCTCGTTTCCGTCGATGATCGCGGTCGATTCGGGCAGCAGCTCGCGGAAGTACTCGCGGTAGAACACGAAATGCGTGCAGCCGAGCACCACCGCGTCGATGCCGTTGAGGTCGTACCCGTCAAAATACCGGTGCAGCGTGTCCATGACCAGATCGCGGTTGTCAAGCCGCCCCTGCTCCACGATCTCCACTAGGTCGGGGCACGGCTGCGGCAGGATCTGATTGTCCGCTTTGAACCGGTCCATCAGCGCCGCGAACTTGTGTTCGCGCAACGTCAACGGCGTCGCGGCGACGATCACATGCTGCGGTGTATGCGCGACGACCGGACCGGAACCGTCCGCTCCGGCGTGGGTGTCGCCGCGGTCGCAGGCCACCTTCAACGCCGGCTCCATGCCGATGATCGGGATGTCGTAGGTGTCGCGCAGCGCGTTGACCGCCGCCGACGTTGCCGTGTTGCAGGCGATGACCACGGCCTTGACCCGTTCCTTCATGAACCGCTCCATGATGGCGAAGCTCAGCCGCTGCACCTCGTCAGGGGTCTTCGTGCCGTACGGCGCGTTCGCGGAGTCGCCGAAGTACAGCACACGCTCGTGCGGCATGTCATGCACGAGCTGCCGCACCACCGAAATGCCGCCCAGACCGGAATCGAAAACCCCGATAGGTGCCGTTGAAGTCATTATGCTCACCCTCCAATCGACCGCCGCAGACCGAAACCTCGCCTCACGACGCAGGCAGGCCGACGGCGAAACACACGCGGAACCCACCATACCGCACCGCGCGCCCCGACATCGCACCTCCCGGCCGGTTCTCCACAAGACGAACGCGCGCCGTGTCTGCTGCGGCACACTGCCGCCTGCCGCCGCGCCCGTCCACACGTCGGCTGCTCGCCCTACTCTACCCACATTCCGCGGTCGGAGTAGGCTTGTACGCCATGAGCATTCCGAACACCATGGTCAAGGCGCACGCGACCGGCAATGATTTCATCGTGTATTTCGACCCGGACGGCCTCTATGAGCCGACCGCCGACGAGGTGAGCGGCCTGTGCGACCGTCATTTCGGCATCGGCGCCGACGGACTGCTGCGGCTGACACGGCCGCAGTACGTCTCGGACCTGACCGAAGAACAGCGTGACGCCTGCCGTGAGGGCGGCGCCGAATGGTTCATGGACTACCGCAACGCGGACGGCTCGCTGGCCGAGATGTGCGGCAACGGCACCCGTGCCATCACCCTGTTCGCCCGTGACGTGGCCCATATCGACGTGGTCCATGCCGCCCCCGGAGGCGACGGCGGGGCGTTCGCGCTCGGCACCCGCGCCGGCGTGAAGACGCTGCGGTCTCTCGGCGACGTTGAACCGTACGGCCGTGACGTGTTCCGCGTCGAGATGGGGGAGTGGAAGCGCGGCGACCTGGACGCCTTCGAGGTCACCATCCCCGGTACGCCGGGCAGCGCGCGCGGCACGTTCGTCGACATGGGAAACCCGCATGTGGTCGCCGTGATCGAGGACGCCATGTCCACGTTGCCGCGCGTCGAGGACCTTGATTTGGCGGTCAAGCCGGTCGTCTCGCCTGTGCTGGAGTCCGACCAGAACGTGGAGTTCGTGCGCATCGACGACATCGACGAGGCGGCAGGACTGGGCGAGGCGACGATGCGCGTCAACGAGCGGGGCTGCGGTGAGACGCTCTCCTGCGGCACCGGCCTGTGCGCCACCGGTGTCACGCTGCGCGCCAAGACCGGCATCGACCATTGGGACATCACCGTACGCGGCGGCACGCTGCGCGTCGACGTCGACGATGAATCGGTGAGTCTGACCGGTTCGGCCACGCTCGTCGCCACCGTCGAGCTGCGGTAGAAGCCGCAACGGTGGTGACGAGCGTGACGTGACACAATGTGCGGCCCACGTGACGACAGTCACGCTTCCGTCACGCAACAACGTCACGCGAACAGGGCCGGTCCCTCCACGACGATGATGAGCACGACCAGCGCGATGACCCAGACGAAATCGACCATCAGGTCGAAGTTCAGACGGTAGTACTTGCGCAGCCCCTGCGAGCGGCGCGGCAGACCCTGCACGGCGACCGTCGCATGCGACAACGCCATGAACTGGATCGTCGTGGCGAACATCAGACCAAGGCACCACGGGCACAGCGCGCGGATGACGAACATCGACTGGGTGAACAGCCAGTAGGCGTACAGCAGCGCGGCGAGACCGCCCAGCCACGTGCAGATGGCGAACCAGCGCGGCACCACGACCTTCGCCAGGCCGATCACCGCGACCGTGACGAACACCGATTCGGCGGCGATGCCGAAGAACGCGTTCGGGAAGCTCAGTCCGGCGAACTTGATGAACTCCGCCTGCCACGACTGCGCCACATCCGTGCACGAGATGATGCCGTTCACGTCGCAGCCGAGCTTCTCGCCGGGGTGACGGGCCAGTTGCAGCGTTTCGGCGGCGAGCATCAGCGAGACGAACAACGCCGCCGCGGACGCGACGAGCATGATGAGATACGTCCAGACCGCCCCGTGACGCCAGCCGGCCAGGCCCTTGCCCGTGGCCGCCGCCGTGCCGTCCGTGTTCGTTTCGATGTCCTGTGCCATGTTGTTGACCGTCCTTTCCGTGGGTTCTGGTCGCATCCGGCACGTCGCGGGAACCCGGCCTGCCTGCCGGTCCGACACGTCGCATGCAGTCATGCCGTCTGTAGCCATGCCTCAGCTTACGATGGATACATGACTCGTTTAGCACTCGCCACCAAGCCGCCGACGGCCGGGTGGGACATCCACTGCCATACCGCATACTCGGACGGCACCGAGACTCCGCAGACGCTCGTCTCGATGAGCCGTGAACTGGGATTGCACGGGGCCTCCATCAGCGACCATGACACGACCAGCGGCTGGGATGACGCCACGGCCGCCGCCCGCGCCGCCGGTATGCACCTGCTGCGCGGCACGGAGATCACCGCCTGCGACGGCGACGTCTCGGTGCACATGCTCGCCTTCCAATACGACCCCGCCGACCATCATACGGCCGACCTGTTCGCCATGACGCGGCAGGCGCGGCTCAAGCGCACCAAGGCCATGGTCGCCCGGTTGAGCGAGGACTTCCCCATCAGCTGGCAGTCGGTGCTCGACCAGGTGCGCGAGGGGGAGAAGACCACCGTAGGCCGCCCCCACATCGCCGACGCGCTCGTCGCCGCAGGCGTGTACCGCACGCGGTCCGAAGCGTTCGCCGACGCGGTGAGCGCCGGCTCGAAATACTACATCCCCACGCCCTCGCCCACCACGCACGAGGTGCTGGCCGCCGTGCGCGCGGCGGGCGGCGTCGTCATCATCGCGCACCCGGGCGCGACCAGCCGCAACCGGACGCTGCTGTCCGACGACCAGATCTCCTCGCTCGCCGCCGAAGGGCTCGACGGACTGGAGGTCTGGCATCGCGATAATCCGCCCGAGCAGCGCGAACGGCTGCTCGTCCTCGCGCGTGAGCACGGCCTGCTGGTCACCGGCGGCTCCGACTGGCATGGCGCCGGCAAGCCGAACCGGCTCGGCGAGAACCTCACCGACGACGAGACGGTCGCCGAGATCGTGCGTCGCGGCGCCATCGAACTGATATGACCCGCTGACAAAAACAACGTCACGCTGCCCGCCCTCGCACAGTGACGCAAACGGCAAAACCCTTGCGCGACAAGGGATTTCGGCAGTGCGTCACTGTGCGAGGGCGGGCAGCGTGACGTGTATGCATGGGATGGTGACGTTGGCGACGGTATCGACGGTGTCGTCACCGGCCGCGACGTCACCAACGTGTCGTCACCGGATGGCGTCGGCCATGCGGCGAGCTGCCGTCACAGCGCGCCGAAGCCGACGGCGTGCTTGGTTTCGGAGCCGATGAGCGCGTAGCCGAGGGCCTGCGCGGGGACCAGTACGCGACGGCCCTTGTCGTCGGTCAGCTTGATCGGGGTGCCGTCGGCCAGCGCGGATTCGATGGCCGCGGTGACGGTGTCCGCATCGTCGTTCGTGCTGAAGCTCACCGGACGGGCGACGTTGGTGATGCCGAGTTCGATATCCATGATGGTTCCTTTCGTTGCGTTGCGTTTCAGTATAGGCGGCCAAAACCTGGGTGACGAACGCGGCGGTCAGTCGCCGGCGGCTGCCGCGTTGCCGGATGTTGCATGTTCGGACGTCGCATGGCCGGACAGTCCGGACTGCGCGTCACGCATCGCCTGCTCCTCGCGTTCGAGCAGCGGTATCGAGATGGTCGGCGTATCGTAGTTGCTGCGTTTCGCGGCGCCGTCGTACTTGCCGTAGCGGTCGCCGTACGCCTGCGAGGCGGTCACGGTCGCGATGTCGTCCTGTGAGGAGCGCGCGGAACCGGCGCCGGCGGCGACCGGCTCATGATCGTCGGTCTCGTCAGACAGTTCGTCATCCAGCGCCGGTTCGACCGTCGCGCTGTCCAGCTGGCCGAGCGTGATGGTCGCCGACTGGGAGCCGACCGGCTGATGCTGGTCGTGCGTCTTCGTGCGCGCCACGCCAGCCGCCTCGTCCCACGAGCCGGAACGTGCCGTGGAGAATCCGCTGCCGTAGCTGACGCCCATAGTGCGCGGGTCGAGGTCGCCCGCCGCCTGGATGTCCGCCGAGCCGGTACGGTCCGTCTCGTCGGTGCGGTCGCCGGGGTCGGCCATCTCGTCGGCCTGACGACGCCGCTCGGCGGCCTCGCGACGACGGTCGCCCTCGTCAAGCAACGTGCCCACGGTGATGGTCGACGGCGGCTTCGAACCGTTCGCGCCGGCGCCGCGCGACGTGCCGGACGCGCCCGCCTTCGCGGTGAACGCGCTCAGCTGGTGGGCGAGACGCTCCACCTGCGCCTTGAACTGCATGATCTTCTGGCTGTCCGCGCGCGACAGCGCGGAGATGAAATCGCCCACCTGCTCCATCTGCAGCCACAGGTTCGCGCGCAGCATGATCAGGTCGTCCAGCCGCGAGCCCATCATGCGCCCATAGGCGGCAAGCACCGCGTTGCGATGGCTTTCATCAAGCTTGCCGAAGATCCAGGCGAGGTCACGCGCCGGATCGTTGACCTGCATGTTCTGCCAGTTCGTGACCGCGGTGATCGTCGCGCCGGAGAACAGCACGTCGCCGTCGGCGAACCCGCCGTGCACCGGGCATGTGGCGAACGACCACAGCCCTTCCGTCTCCATGATCCGGCTCCAGCTCGAAGTGATCTCCGAGGGCACGTGGCCCGCCTGCTGCAGCCGCTTGATCCACGCGGTCAGCTGCGCCCTGATCTGGCCGGTGGTGAACACCGGATACTGCGCCGCCTGCAGAAAGTTCGGCCGCAGCCGGTGAATCGCGCCGATCGCCGTACCCATCGCCGCACAGTCATCCAACGTGAGCAGGTCCAGCTGCCGGGCGACGCCCACGGTATGCGCGGCCATCATCACCGTCGTGCCGTCAGCCGTATCCTTGTCGGCCTCGCCGTCGACGAACGCAAGCACACGGTCCAGCGCGAACCCAAGCCCGTTGGGGTCCTTCGCGTCCGCGAGCGTGCGCGCGGCGCGCACACGGCCGGCGAGACGCTTGCGACCGTCCTCGCTCTCGCAGGCGTACACGTCGTACAGCCTGCCGGCGGAATCCTGCACCACGGCCTGGTCGATGCCCGCCGCCGCGTCGGTGTCGTTGGCCTGTTCACTGCTGCGGACGCCGGCCACGACGATGTCGGGCATGGATGCCGAGGCGAGCGCCGCCAACATAAGCTTGCTTCGTTGAGTCACATTCCCACACTAGTACATCACAGGGCGTGTCGTCGCCCGACTGGCCGCATGACGTGCGGAAAGTGCGCACTCCGATACGCTGGCAGCGTACCGGCGGCCTCCGGATGCGTGGCTACGGCCGTCCATGGCGCACAATGGATACCATGACCTCACCGACCGATGCGATTCTCGAAGGGCTTGACGAGTCCCAGATGGCCGCCGTCACCGCGCTCGACGGGCCGGTGCGCATCATCGCGGGCGCCGGCGCCGGCAAGACGCGCACCGTGACGCGGCGCATCGCCTACGCGTGCGCGCGCGGCGACTGGGATCCGCGGCGTGTGCTCGCCGTGACGTTCTCGGTCAAGGCGGCCATGGAGATGCGCGCCCGGTTCACGGCGCTGGGCATCGGCGACGACGTCACCGCGGCCACGTTCCACTCGGCCGCGCTCCACCAGTTGCGCCGCGTATGGAACGACATCTGCGAGGCCCCGTTCCCGCACGTGAGCGACGACCAGCGCGACGCCATCGACCGTGCCATACGGCGCGTCACCAACGCATCCGACACGTCGCCGCAGACCATCCGCGACGTGCAGGCGGAGATCAACTGGACGAAGGTGTCGCTCATCGCGCCCGAGGACTACGGCCGCGTCTGCTCGGCGACCCACCGCACGCCGCCCGCCGACCTCGACGCCGAACGCTTCGCTGACGTGATCCGCGCCTACGAGCAGGAGAAGACCGCGCGCGGGCAGATCGACTTCGACGACATCCTGCTGCTCACCTGCCATGTGCTCGACGACTTCGAGGAGGCCGCCGCCTCTATCCGCTCATCCATCGGCTGGCTGACCGTCGACGAATACCAGGACGTCTCGCCGCTGCAGCACCGGCTCATGCGGCTGTGGCTCGGCGGCGACGGACGGTCGGCGCGTGCAGGGGCGGGCGGCAACCGCAACGTGTGCGTGGTCGGAGACCCCGCGCAGACCATCTACTCGTTCGCCGGCGCCAGCAGCTACGACCTGCTGCACTTCGCCGACGAATTCCGCCCGCTCGCCGCCGACATCACGCTCAACACCGACTATCGATCCACGCCGCAGGTCGTCTCGTACGCGAACCGCGTGCTCGCCGCCGCGCCGAACCGCGACGACTACCTGATCCTGCACTCGGGCCGTGAGACCGGGCCGCGCGTCGGCCACACCGTCTACGCCGATGACACTGAGGAGGCGCACGGCGTGGCCGCCCGCATCGCACGACTGGTCAAAGGCGGCGTCAAACCGTCCGACTGTGCAATCCTCACTCGCATCAACGCCCAGCAGCCCGCCCTGTGCGCGGCGTTGCGGGCGCAAGGGCTGCACTACCGGGTGCGCAGGGACTCGGGATGGCAGAATTCGGCGCTCGCCGACGATGCGCAGGAGAAGCTGGCGTTGCTCGAGGCCAAGGGGCTGAGCGTGGCCGCGTCGTCGGTGACCGTCTCGACGATCCACGCATCAAAGGGCCTCGAGTTCCCGTACGTGTTCATCATCGGATGCTCGGAAGGCCTGCTGCCGTACGGCTCCCCGGGGCCGGGGGAGGGGCTTGAGGAGGAGCGGCGGCTGCTGTACGTGGGAGTGACGCGTGCGGAGCGCGGCCTGCACATGTCGTTCGCGCGCGCCAAGAACGAGGGCGCCTATCAGGGCCGCTCGCCCAGCCGCTTCCTCAGCTGATGCGTCGCTCACGTCAAGTGGGCCGTCCGGCCCGTGTGACGTGAGTTGTAAAACGTAGTGTTTGCAACGGTTTTTGCGGGTGCGTCACGTGGGCCGGGCGGCCCGCGTGACGCAGGATGATTGCGGGGATGGTTTGGGACCGGTAGTTCGGCGGTTCGGTAGTTCGGCGGTTCGGTCAGTGTCGATTGTCGCCGGGGGCGTTGCTGTCGGGGGTGTCGTTGCCAGTGTCAGTGTCGCCGTTATCGGCGCTGTCAGCGTCACCGCTGCCGTCGCTGCCTTGCTCTTCGTCGAGGAGCTTGGTCAGCTCGGCGTCCCAGTCGATGCCGTCGCCAGTCGCAGCGCCACCGCCTGCCGGCGTGGCGTCACCGTTGCCGATAGCGGCGTCGGCCGTCTGCTCGAGCGCGGACGTCGTGCCGGACGTCTGATTGCCGGCCGCCTCGCCGCCTGCCGCAGGCGCACCGTCATCCGCCGGCAGTTGCGGCAGCAGGTCCGGGTGCGACCACTTGGCGTCGCGCACCTCGGCGCCCTCGGCCGCGGTGATGCGCTCCCAGATGACCGCGGCCTCGCGCATCCGCTTCGGGCGCAGCTGCATGCCCAGCAGCGATTCGAACGTGCGCTCGGCAGGGCCGCCGACCGCGCGCTTGCGCCGCATCATCTCACGCAACTGTTCGATATGCGGGATGTGCGCCATGCCGGCGCGCCACGTCACGCAGTCGACCCAGCCTTCGACCAGCGCCATGAGCGTCTCCAGCGAGGCCAGCGCCTCCTTCTGCTCCGGCGTGTCGGGAATGCCGACCTTCGTCAGGTTCACCGCGCCCGAAATGGACTCGGGGTCCATCGAGGTCGCGTCGCGCAGCTGCTCCTCCATGGCGTCGAGGTCGATGGTGATGCCGCGCGCATACTTGCCGATCAGCGCCTCGAAACGCGGCATGAGCCACGGCACGCCGGCGAACAGGCGGGCGTGGGCGATTTCACGCAACGCGAGGAACGACGTCACCTCGCCCACCGGAATGTTCAGTGACGTGGCGTATTCGCTGATGTTCTGCACGATCAGGCCGCCGGCGGGGCTCTTGAGCAGCGCGATGCCCTGGTCGAAGCTGCCGTTGACCTCATGCGAGAGCTTGCCGGCCGCCTGGCCGAGCTGCATGGCGAACGACGTGTTGCCGAGCAGTTTGATGAGCTGGGCGGGGTCCTTCATGTTGTCCGGCATGGGGATGGGCACAGGGCCTGCAAACACGCCGGCGATCTCGCCGCCGAACGCGTCGCCGAGACGTTCGGAGATGACCGAGGCGAGCGCGTCGTTCATCGACTGGGCGACCGGCGCGGCGAACTTCGCCCACGATTCCAGCGTGTTCTCCACCCATCCGGCGCGGGTGAGCATCTCCATGTCGCCCGGCGCGGGGTCGAACTCGCACGCGGTGTCCAGCCACAGGTTCGCCTCGCTGACCGCCCGGCGCGTCTCGTCGGCGGCCTGCGCGCTCACTGTGGCCTGCGAGCCGTCGGCGTTCGCGCGCTGCAGGGCGATCGTCTTCGCGAGGCTCACGTTGATCGGACCGGATTCGACCGTGCGCTTCATGTCGCCGAACGTGTTCAGGCCGCCCGAGGTGAACGCCTGCATGAGCGCTTGCACCTCGGCGGGCTTCGGCAACTTGCTGGCGTCCTGGCTCATGAGCTGCTCGCGAATCTCCTCCGGCAGCTGGGACAGCTGATTCCAGGCCATCTCGCCCTGAACCGGGCCGAAGCAGTCGATGAACCACTGCCGCATAGCGTTCTCATCCATGGTGTTCCCCGCCTTACGTGGTACTGTCAGTTGATTCCATAATATGGGAGGTATGCCGAACATGCAGTCAAAACGCCGACTTCACGCGCACAGCGCACAAACGATGCTGCGCCGCGCCCTCGCCTATGTGGGCCTCATCCCCGAAAGCCGCCGACCGTTGCGCTACTATGCGGGCACGCTGGCCGTGGCGCTGGGCATCGTGATCCTGCTGCTGCCGTCCGCCTACACGGTGGAAGGCCCCGGACCCACGCAGGACGTCCTCGGCAAGGCGTCGGGCGAACAGGTCATCGCCGTCACCGGCGCCACGACGCACAAGGATTCCGGCAAGCTGCTGCTCGTCACCGTCAACGCGTCCGGCGTGCCCGGCTATCCGGTCACCAACGGCGAGGCGCTTGTCGGCTGGCTTGACAAGAACCAGACCGTGCTGCCGCAGGAGGTCGTCTTCCCGGTCGGTCAGACGAGCGAGGAGTACGCCAAGGAGACCTCGCAGCAGATGGACTCCTCGCAGAGCGCCGCCACGAAGGCCGCGCTCGCCTACCTCAAGCACATGGGCAAGGACGTCTCCGGCGTCAAGGTCTCCATGCACATCGACGGCATCGGCGGCCCCTCGGCCGGCATGATGTACACGCTCGGCGTCATCGACAAGCTGACCGGGGAGAACGAGACCGGCGGCAAGACCATCGCCGGCACCGGCACCATCGACGCCAAAGGCACGGTGGGCGCGATCGGCGGCATCCGACTCAAGATGATCGGCGCGAAACGCGACGGGGCCACGTGGTTCCTCGCCCCGGAGTCGAACTGTGATGAGGTCGTCGGCCATGTGCCGCAAGGCCTGACGGTCGTCAAGGTGTCCACGCTCGACGAGGCGTACAAGGCGCTCGTCGCCATCGGCAAAGGGCAGACGGGGGCACTTGAGGGTTGTTCGGCGTCGTGAGCGGCTGACGGCGGTTTCCCGGATGTTGAACGATTTTCGATATCGTAACGCGTGTGTTCCCCGTGTTTTGGTAAGGTGTCTTTCGTGAATGAAACGGCATCACAGAATGGTGAAGAATTTGGGTTCCGCTCCGGCGACATCGTGCAGGAATGGCTGTGGGATGATGACGTCGATGATTCGATCCGCGCCAAGATCGAGAATCTGACGGGCGAGGATCTTGTCGACGAGGACTACGATTCGGCCGTAGACGGCGCAATCGTATGGTGGCGCGACGGCGATGATGAGGACGAGCTGTCCGACACCATCGTCGATGCCTATTCGGTCGTCGGCGATGACGGCCCCTTCTGGGTGCTCACGCCGAAGCCGGGACGTCCGGGCGCGGCAAGCTCCAGCACCGTCCAGTCCGCGGCGAAGACCGCCGGCATGAACGCCGCGACGCCGCTCACCGTCAGCCCCGACTGGAACGGCATCCGCCTGCGCGCCTTCGGCAAGGGCCGCTGATCGGCCTCCCCTCCCTTGATCCCCTCGGTGGAGGGCCGAGCCGTGAAGCAGACAGCGGAGCTGTTTATAGGCGAGGTGCGAGCGACAGCGAACCGGTATTGAGCCTGCCGAAGGCAGTCCTTGATTGCAGGACGCTGTCAGCGGAGCTGACTGGGGGAGCGTCACGCGGGCGACGACTGGGGAGCCGCCGCCGTCATCTTCAGCCGGTCGCTCCTCCCTCCATCTCCGCCCTCTTGTGTCCTCATAATGTCACAGCGGGTAGCTACCCGCTGTGACGCATCCAAGTGACGGGTGTTTGCGAAGGCGGTTTCCTCTAGTTTTCCGCGGTTTTCGTGATTTCCCGCGGTTTTTCGCATGCGCGGTGCAAGTCTGTCACAGCGGGTAGCTACCCGCTGTGACGATGGGACGATGTCTAGTGGTCTGCCAGCTATTCAGCGTCAGCTTTCTCATCCTGCCGGTGCTTCGCCGCGAGGATCTCGTCGACCAGCTTCGGCTTTTCGGTCAGCTGGCCGGTGAATCCGGGGCGGATGTCCATATGCAGCACGAGGCTCGTGCGATACCCCTGCTCGGCGAGCTTCTTCGCCGCGTCGCCGGCGACGCGCAGCACCTCGTCAAGATCGCCCTCCACGTTGGTGAACAGGGCGTTCGTCTCCTGCGGCAATCCGGACTCGCGAATCACCTCGATTGCCTGCGAGACGTACGGGGAGACCTCGGAGCCGACGCCGTTCGCCGACACCTGGATTGCGGCGACGGTGTTGAGATACGGCTTGCCGGTCTTCGGGTCGATCGGGACTTCCTGCCTTACCGCATTGCGGTCGAATGTCATGATATGGTCCTTTCAAACAACGGACGACCGTGGACGGCCGCTCGTACAACATATAGCGGTGTATGACGCCCCCGCTGGCGGACGCTGTCGACGAAGCCGTGGGTGGTCACCGGCGTATCCGCCGTCGTCCACCCCGTCAGACACAGACCCTGCCAGCGCGAGCGGGAAAGGTGGTTGCGGCTAACGCCAGCGCCACGCGTGGTCCATCGGGCCGGAGCCGTGGCCGAGGTCGAGCTGCGCCTCGAGCGCACCGGTCAGGTATACCTTCGCCAGCCGGATCGCGCCCTCCAGCGTCTCGCCCTTGGCCAGGTTCGAGGCGATCGCCGACGACAGCGTGCAGCCGGTGCCGTGCGTGTTCGGATTGTCCACGCGCGTGCCATGGAACCACGTCGTCGCGCCGCCGCTCACCAGCAGGTCGCTGGCGTCGGCGACACCGTGACCGCCCTTGACGAGCACCGCGCAGCCGTATCGCCGCTCGATCGCGCGTCCGGCCGTCTCCATGGCCGCCGGACCGGCGATCGTGGCGCTACCGGTTTCGCTTGCCGCATCCCCGGTCCACTCGGCGGCATGCTGCGCGACGGCGTCGTCGGCCGCTGCCTGACCGCCGCCCAACTCCAGCAGCACCTCGGTCTCCGGAATGTTCGGCGTGATGACCGTCGCCAGCGGGAACAGCCGTGACGTGAGCGCGTCGATCGCGTCGTTGTCGATGAGCCGCGCGCCCGACGTGGCGACCATGACCGGGTCGAGCACCACGTTCGTCGCGTGGTGGGCGGCAAGACGGTCCGCGATGGCCTCGATGAGCGGCGCCGAGGAGACCATGCCGATCTTGACGGCCTGCGGCGGAATGTCGGCGAACACGGCGTCGATCTGCGCGGCCACCATCTCGGGCGACACGTTCTCCACGCCGGTCACGCCCATCGTGTTCTGCGCGGTGAGAGCGGTGATCGCGCTCATGCCGAACACGCCGTTGGCGAGCATGGTCTTGAGGTCGGCCTGGATGCCGGCGCCGCCCGACGAGTCGCTGCCGGCGACGGTGAGCACTGCGGGCAGCGTCGTGCGGCCTGCATGGTCTTGCATGGGTGTTGAAACTGTCATACCGGCCATTCTAGCGGCCGTATCATCGCCGGCATAGGTTATCCGCGTCACACCGTCCGACCGCACGAGCCTTTGCGTCACGCTGTTCTCCCGAGCACGGTGACGCGGTAGTGAGAAGCGTTGCAAATACTGGGGTTCGGGCCGCGCGTCACGTGGTGAGGGCGAGCAGCGTGACGCACAGGCGGCTCTTGCGGTTCGCGCGAATGTGTGATGGTATGGTGAGGTTCGCGGAATCGTGCGGCATGGCGTGCGTGGTACAGCGGACGCGGCGAGGAACAGCACCGGCTTGAGGAAAGGGACGGCGAGACGATGGGCGACATGACGGACACCGCCGACATGGTGGGACGACACGACGGCGTGCTGGCGCGCATCACCGGCTTCGACGACGGCCGGACCGCCTATTACGCGGTCATGCAGAACGGCCGCACCACGCGGCTGACGTTTCCGCGGCAAGAGGTGTTCGACGTGGGCGACGTGCTGCTCATCGGCACCGACTTCTACACGAAGGTGCCGGCAGACGTGTGGCCGGTCAAGCCGCGCGTCGGCGTGGTCAGGCGAGCGCTCGACGACTGCGTGGTCATCGAGACGTCGGACGGCCTGGAACTGCTGGAGGGGGAGTATCCGGCCAACATCATGCCCGGCAACACAGTGGAGTTCACCGACCTGTTCGGCATCGAACGGGTGCTGTGGCCGACCGCGATCCGGCCTGGCGAGTCCGACCATGACGACGACATCAAACAGTACCGGATCATGCCCGGCGACGACCCGAGTCTCACGTTCGCCTCGTTCGGCGGTTACGAGCGTGTCGTCGCCCGCGCCCAGGAGCTCATCGAGACGCAGCTGGGCAACAGCGAGCAGATGCGCGCCATCGGCGCCAAGCCGATCAAAGGCGTGATTTTCACCGGCGCGCCCGGCACCGGCAAGACGCATCTGGCGCGCATCATCGCGAACGTGGCCGACGCGCAGTTCTACCTGGTCTCCGGCCCGACGATCGTCAGCAAGTACGTGGGCGACAGCGAGGAGACGTTGCGCATGATCTTCGCCGCCGCGCAGGCCGACAAGCGCGCGATCATCTTCTTCGACGAGATCGACTCGATCGCCTCCTCGCGCGACAACGACACGAACGGCGTCGGCAAGCGGCTCGTCGCCCAGCTGCTCACGCTGATGGACGGTTTCGCCTCGAAAGGCAACGTCGTGGTGGTCGCCGCCACGAACCGCATCGAGGATGTGGACCCGGCGTTGCTGCGTCCGGGGCGTTTCGACTGGCAGATTCCGTTCCCCATGCCCAGCGAGCACGACCGTCTGCGCATCCTCGAGGTGCAGGAGCGTGCGCTGACCACCGAGGGGGTTCTTCCGCTCGCCGATGTCGCCGCCCGCACCGAAGGCTGGAGTGGCGCCGAAGTGTGCGCCATCTGGACGGAGGCCGCGCTCGTGGCGGCCAAGGACAAGCGCGGTGCGATCCGCGCGAGCGACCTGATGACCGCGTTCGAACGCGTGGAACGACGCCCGGAACTGCGCCAGCGCATGGAGTAGCTCCGGACGGCGGCGGCGTGGTGTGATCCACCCCCAGTCTCGCTGCGCGAGACAGCCCCCGCCAGCGGGGGCGAGAGTGTTGGTTGATACGACAATGCCCCCGCTGGCGGGGGCTGTCAGGCGAATGCCTGACTGGGGGTGGTATCGGTGGTGTCACAGACACCAGTCAATGACCACCCCCAGTCGGCTCCGCCGACAGCCCCCGCCAGCGGGGGCATTGTCTAGCAGCCTGTCATTTACTCCGTGGCGGTGGAGTACAGCTTGCCGCCCTGGGCGGTGTACTTCGCGCTCATCGCGTCAAGGCCGGCGCGAATCTCCTCGGGGCTGAGCACGTTGGCGGACACGACGCCATCCGCGGCGGCCGGGGCGGTCTCGCCCGTGGCCGGGATCTTGCCGGCGATCGAGTCCTTGACGATCTGCTCCTGCGCGGCGGCGCCGCCGAAGGCCTTGCGGATGTTCTGCGAGATGGCCATCGAGCAGAACTTCGGGCCGCACATCGAGCAGAAGTGCGCCATCTTGGCCGGCTCGGCGGGCAGCGTGTCGTCGTGGAAGGCGATGGCGGTGTCCGGGTCGTAGCTCAGGTTGAACTGGTCGAGCCAGCGGAACTCGAAGCGGGCCTTCGAGATCGCGTCGTCACGGTCCTGCGCGTGCGGGTGGTGCTTGGCGATGTCGGCCGCGTGGCAGGCGATCTTGTAGGCGATCACGCCCTGCTTGACGTCATCCTTGTTCGGCAGGCCGAGGTGCTCCTTCGGCGTCACGTAGCACAGCATGGCGGTGCCGTAACGGCCGATCTCGGTGGCGCCGATCGCGGAGGTGATGTGGTCGTAGCCGGGGGCGGTGTCGGTCGTCAGCGGTCCCAGCGTGTAGAACGGGGCGCCCTTGCACACGGCCTTCTCCAGCTCGATGTTCATGCGCACGGTGTCGAACGGCACGTGGCCCGGGCCTTCGATCATGACCTGCACGTCCTTGTCCCATGCACGCTGGGTGAGCTCGCCCAGCGTCATGAGCTCGGACAGCTGGGCCGCGTCGTTGGCGTCCGCCAGCGAGCCGGGGCGCAGGCCGTCGCCGAGCGAGAACGCGACGTCGTACTTGGCGAAGATGTCGCACAGCTCGTCGAAATGCGTGTACAGGAAGCTCTCCTGATGATGGCGCAGGCACCAGTCGGCCATGATGGAGCCGCCGCGCGAGACGATGCCGGTGACGCGGTTCGCCGTGAGCGGCACGTAGCGCAGCAGCACGCCGGCGTGGATGGTCATGTAGTCGACGCCCTGCTCGCACTGCTCGATGACGGTGTCGCGGAACAGCTCCCACGACAGCTTGCTCGCGTCGTCCTCGACCTTCTCGAGCGCCTGGTACATCGGCACGGTGCCGATCGGCACAGGGGAGTTGCGCAGGATCCACTCGCGGGTGGTGTGGATGTCGTTGCCGGTCGACAGGTCCATGACGGTGTCGGCGCCCCACTTGGTGGCCCACGTGAGCTTCTCCACCTCCTCGTCGATGGACGAGGTGACGGCCGAGTTGCCCATGTTCGCGTTGAGCTTGGTGAGGAACTTCGAACCGATGATCATCGGCTCGGCCTCCGGGTGGTTGATGTTGCACGGCATGACGGCGCGGCCTGCGGCCAGCTCGGAGCGCACGAGCTCCACGTCGCAGTTCTCGCGGGTCGCCACGTACTGCATCTCCGGGGTGATGATGCCGTGGCGGGCGTACCACATCTGGGTGATCGGGTGGTCCTTGGCGCGCATCGGCTTGTGCGAGCGGCCACGCCATTCCTTCGTCGCGCGGCCGCGCTTGATGGCGCGCTTGCCGTCATCCTCGAGGTTGCGGGCACGGCCCTCGTACTCTTCGACGTCGCCGCGGTCGCGGATCCAGTCGAGACGAAGCGGCTTGAGGCCTTCCTTCGGGTCGCACTTGGGGCCTTCGGTGTTGTAGTCGTGGAACGGCGGGTTCGGGCCGACGCCGGGCGTGTCGGAGAGCTTGATCTCGGTGTACGGCACCTCGAGGTCGTACGAGCCGTACTCGTAGGAGAACGGCACGGACTTCGTCTTGCGGATATGCGCCTTGTCACGCTGCTTGGAGCCGCGGGCGGCGATGTCGACGCGCTGCTGCTTGGCGAGCTTCTGCGCCTCCTTGGCCTCCTTGGCGTTGGTGAACTTCTTCTCGGTGGCTTCGGAGCCGGGCTGCGCGGTGCCCTCCTGCGCGGCCTGCGTGTCGGTGGCCGGGTTGTGGGTCACGATGCGCGGCGCGTAGCCGTGGCGCTTGTCGCCGCGCACGGCCTTCCAGCCGGCGACCATCTCGCGGGTGGCCTCCTCCGGGTTCTCAGCGCCGGCAATGGCGGAGACGGCGAACCAGCCGGCTGCCTTGGTGCCGGCGAGCATGGCCATGTCGGCAGCGGTCACGCCGCCGCCGACGACGACCGGGAACTCGGACGCGGCGCAGATGGTGTCGATCTGCTTGGCGTCAAGCGTGCGGCCGGAGCCGTCGTTGCCGCCGACGGACGCCTCGGGCTTGGTGGTGGAGACGTGCAGGGGGCCGGCGCCGATGTAGTCGATGCAGCCGTCGGGCAGCTCGTTGATGACCTTGACCAGCGACTCGGTTTCGGCGGAAAGGCCGACGATGGCCTCGTCGCCGAGCAGGGCGCGGGCCTCGCGCGGCTCCATGTCGGTCTGGCCGATGTGCACGCCGTCGACCTTGATGCCCTTGCGGCGGGCCTGCCAGACCACGTCGGCGCGGTCGTCGATGACGAAGGCGACGGAGTCGGACTTCTCGTTGTCCTCGATGATCTGCGCGATGTCGCGGGCCATTTCGGTCAGCTCGGAGGCGTCGGCGCCCTTGGCGCGCAGCTGGATGAACGTGGCGCCGCCGTGCAGCGCCTGGTCGATCACGTCGGTCAGCGGGCGGCCCTTGCAGTCGTCCGGGCCGACGACGAAATACGCGGACAGGTCGAAGCTGTCGCGCATCGACGCGTAGGGATATTCATTGCTCATGTGGTGTTCCTTTAATTGTTGTGGTTTCCACTCTTCCTCCCGCTGGCGGGAGACGTCGCGAGGCGACGGAAGGCGGCTTGGTACTGCTCTGGCGTGCCGCCCCGGCCGGCTTGCGGCCGGCCGCCCCCGCCAGCGGGGGCAAGTCTGTGATGGTTCAGTCGCGCAGGATTTCGCTTTCGGCGACCTGTTCGGCGGTCAGGTTCCACAGGGCGTCCAGCAACGCCGTCTGGAACGAGCCGGGGCCGGCGCTGTGGCGTTCGGCGATCTCGCCGGCGCGGTTGTACAGCGCCGTGGAGGCCAGCGCCGCGGTCAGCGGGTCGGCCACGGCAAGGTACACGGCGGTCACGCCGCCGAGCGAGCAGCCGGCGCCGGTGATCTTCGTCATCATCGCGCTGCCGCCGGGCAGCCGGTACACGTCCTCGCCGTCGGTGACCAGATCGACGGCGCCGCTTACGGCGACCGCCGCCTTGCCGATGCCGTTGTGCGCGGCCATGAACCGGGCGAGCCGCAGGGCCGCCGCGACGGCGCTGTCCACTGCGTCCACGGATTCCACGCCGGCAGGCCGTGAGGCGGTGTCCGCGTCGCCGAGCCCCCACATCGCGTCGAGCGCGATGATCTCGGAGGCGTTGCCGCGCACGATGGTCGGCGGCCAGCGCTTGAAGGAGGTCAGGATAGCGGTGCGCGTGGCGCCGATGCCGGCCGCGACCGGATCGAGCACCCACGGGTGCGAGGCCGTGTGGAACGCGCGCGCCACCTGCGGCAGGGCGTCCTTATAGAACGGCAGTAGCGTGCCCACGTTGATGTAGTCAGCGCCCGAGATGGCGGCGGTGTCGATGATGTCGTCCGGCAGGAAGCTCATCGCGGCGGTGCCGCCGGCGGCGAGCTGCGCGTTGGCGACGAGGTTGATGGTGACGAAGTTGGTGAACGACTGGGCGAGCGGGGTGCGTCCGCGCACGTCGCCCACGGCCCGCGCGATGCGCCGGCGGATGTCAGGCGCGGCGTCGCGCGTGTCGCCTGCCGGGGCGTTCGCCGGTACTTCGATGTGTTCGATGCTCATATCCATTGCTCCCTACGATGGTCTTGACCAACAGGTTCTAAGGGTCAGGCTTCGGCCTTTCTCAACTCGCGTGGCGCGGGTTCCCCTGCATTACGTAACCAAACGTATGGCCCAATATGGACATAGGTCTTGCGTTTCAAGGGTGCGTGTGGTAAAGGCCACATCCGGACCGGCAGACGGGCGGCAGCCGGGCTCTCGCGCAGTCCGCCCGCGACGCGCCGGGCCGTTTAATTGTTAAGTTTCTTTACATAAATGTCGTCCAGTTCGGTAGAATAGGGGAGAATACGGGAAAGGTACCGTCTCCGGCCATGCGCCGGCGCAGGTATGTCGACCGCAGCAAGGAGCGCCACAGCGGACGCTCGTTAATTCAATGAAGAAGGAAACTGGATGACAGTGCACAGATTTGGTGGCCGCGTGGTGGCTTTCGCCGCAGCCGTGGCTCTATCCATTCCACTGGGCATGGGGGCGATCGGCGCGTCGGCGGCCGACACCGCGACCCGTGCCGACTCCACCACGCAGATGAGCTCCACCCCCGAGGTGGTCTACGCCAACCGCGTGGAGGCCGATCAGGCGCGCACCACCGACTTCGACGCGAACTGGAAGTTCAAGATGTCGGACGCCATCGCCGCGCAGGATCCCGATTTCGATGACTCCGCCTGGCAGCAGATCTCCCTGCCGCACGACTACAGCATCACGCAGAAGTACACGCAGTCCGGCGAGGCCGAAAGCGCCTATCTGCCGGGCGGCACCGGCTGGTACCGCAAGACCTTCACCCTTGACAAGGGCCTTGCCGGCAAGCAGGTGAGCATCAACTTCGACGGCGTGTACATGAACGCGACCGTCTGGCTCAACGGCGTCAAGCTCGGCGAGCATCCCTACGGCTACTCGCCGTTCTCGTTCGACCTGACCAAGAACGCCAGGTTCGGCGCCGAGAACACGATCGTCGTCAAGGTCGACCACAAGACCCCGTCCTCGCGCTTCTACTCCGGCTCCGGCATCTATCGTGACGTCACCCTTACCGTCACCGACGGCGTGCACGTCGCCGGCGACGGCGTCGCCGTCACCACGCCGAAGCTCGCCGAGCAGAACGGCGGCGACGTGACGATGAACCTCACCACGACCGTCTCCAACAACACCGACGCGGCCGCGGACGTCACCCTTAAGCAGACCGTGTTCCCCAAGGGCGGCGAGACCTCCGCCGCGATCGGCACCGTCACCACCGACGCCAAGTCCGTCGCGGCCGGCAAGAGCGCGGACGTCGCGTCCACCATCACCGCCGCCAAGCCGAAGCTGTGGAGCGTCGAGAACCCGAACCTGTACACGGTGCGCACCGAGGTGCAGGTGGCCGGCAAGACCGTCGACACCTACGACACCACGTACGGCTTCCGCTGGACCAGCTTCGACGCGAACACCGGCTTCTCGCTCAACGGCGTCAAGGTCAAGCTCAAGGGCGTCTCCATGCACCATGACCAGGGTTCGCTCGGCTCGGTCGCCAACCACAGCGCCATCGCCCGCCAGGTCCGCATCCTCAAGGACATGGGCGTCAACTCGATCCGCACCACGCACAACACCGCCGCCAAGGCCCTCATCGACATCTGCAACGAGGAGGGCATCCTCGTCATCGAGGAGATCTTCGACGGCTGGAACCGCGCCAAGAACGGCAACACCGAGGACTACGCCAAGTACTTCGACCAGACCATCGCTGCGGACAACCAGATCCTCGGCGGCGACAAGGACGAGTCCTGGGCCAAGTTCGACCTGACCTCGACCATCAACCGCGACCGTAACGACCCGTCCATCATCATGTGGTCGACCGGCAACGAAATGATGGAGGGCATCTCCGGCGGCGTCTCCGACTTCCCGCAGATTTCCGCCAAGCTCACCCGCTGGACCACCGCGGCCGACGCCACCCGCCCGGCCACCTACGGCGACAACAAGATCAAGGCCAACTGGAACGAGTCCAACACGATGGGCGACGCGCTGACCGCCGCGGGCGGCGTCGTGGGCGCCAACTACGAGAACGGCTCGCTCTACGACTCCACGCACCAGGCCCACCCGACCTGGAAGCTGTACGGCTCCGAGACCGCCTCGGCGATCAACAGCCGCGGCATCTACAACGTCACCACCGGCTCGACCAGCGACCAGCAGCTCACCAGCTACGACAACTACGCCGTCGGCTGGGGCGCGACCGCCAGCTCCGCATGGTACGACGTGATCCAGCGCGACTTCGTCGCCGGCGAGTACGTGTGGACCGGCTTCGACTACCTCGGCGAGCCGACCCCGTGGAACGGCACCGACGCGGGCGCCAAGGGCACCTGGCCGTCGCCGAAGAACTCCTACTTCGGCATCGTCGACACCGCCGGCCTGCCCAAGGACAGCTACTACTTCTACCGCTCCCAGTGGAACACGAAGTCCCACACGCTGCACATCCTGCCGGCCTGGAACGGCGACGTCGTCGCCAAGGACTCCAACGGCAACGTGCCGGTCGTCGTCTACACCGACGCCGCCAAGGTCAAGCTGTACTTCACCCCGAAGGGCAGCACCGAGAAGCAGCTGATCGGCGAGAAGAGCTTCACCACCCACACCACCGCGGCCGGGTACACGTACCAGACCTATGACGGCGAGGGCAAGAACTCGACCGCCGACAAGAACATGTACCTGACCTGGAACGTCAAGTGGGCCGAAGGCACCATCACCGCCGAGGCGTTCGACAAGGACGGCAAGCAGATCACCGACGCCGAGGGCCGCTCCTCCGTGACCACCACGGGTGCCGCCTCCCAGCTCAAGGCCGAGGCCGACAAGACCGAGATCTCCGCCGACGGCAAGTCCCTCAGCTACGTCACCGTCGACGTGACCGACGCGAACGGCAACACCGTGCCGAACGCCGCCGACCGCGTCACGTTCAAGGTCGAGGGCGCCGGCAAGCTCCTCGCCGTCGACAACGGCAAGACCACGGACCACCAGTCCTATCAGGAGGACAACCGCAAGGCGTTCAGCGGTAAGCTGGTCGCCATCGTCCAGTCCACCAAGACCGCCGGCACCATCAAGGTGACCGCCACGGCCGAGGGCCTCAAGGCCGCGACCACGACGATCACCACGACCGCCGTGCCCGGCTCCACCACCGCCAAGACCATCGACGGCTTCTACTACGCGCGCAACTACTACGTGAAGACCGGCAACAAGCCCACGCTGCCGACCGACGTCGAGGTGCGCTACTCCGACGGCACCAAGGACCGCCAGAACGTCACGTGGGGCGAGGTCACCGACGAGCAGGTCGCCAAGGCCGGCACGTTCACCGTGACCGGCACCGTCGCCGACCAGACGATCAGCGTGCGCGTCACGATGATCGACGAGGGCGGCGCGCTGCTCAACTACTCGGCCACGACCCAGGTCGGCACGCCCGCCGTGCTGCCCGAGTCCCGCCCGCTCGTGCTCTCCGACGGCACCGTGACCAGCGCCAACTTCGCCGTGACCTGGACCAAGCCCGCCGACAGCAAGTACGACGAGGCCGGCACCGTGGTGGTGCCCGGCAAGGCGACCGTCTTCGGCAAGGACATCGCCGTCACCGCCACCATCCGCGTGCAGAAGGCGACCGTCACCATCGGCGACAGCGTCTCCGGCAACGCGATGAAGCTGACGCAGGACATCCCCGAAGGCTCGCAGTCCGACACGCTGGACGCCATCAAGAACGGCTCCACCACCGTCGACCCGAACCTCTCCGGCGGCCCCAACCCGTCCGCATGGACCAACTGGGCATGGTCGAAGGCCGGTCACAACACGGCGCAGATCACGTTCGAGTACGCGACCCAGCAGACGCTCGGCCAGATCGTCATGTACTTCTTCCGTGACACGTCGTCCGTGACCTTCCCGGACGCCGGCACCACGAAGATCGAAGTCTCCGACAACGGCACCGACTGGACCCAGCTCAACGCCAAGGAGACCATCGCCACGGCCGAGTCCTCCGACCGCGTCAAGCCGTACACCTACGACTTCGCACCCACCGGCGCGACGTTCGTCCGCTTCACCATCACCAACGCCGACACCACCACGTCCAGCGGCGTGGTGAGCACCGGCCTGACCGAGATCGAGCTCAAGGTCGCCACCACCACGTTCACCACGAACACGGCGGCAGGCCTCGCCTCCCTCAAGGTCAACGGCACCGCGGTCTCCGAGTCCGCGCTCGCGTCCGGCTCCTACAACACGCCGGCCCTCGTGGCCGACGTCGAGGCCACCGGCAAGGACAACGCGTCCGTGACCGTGCTGCCCGCGCACGACAACGTGATCCGCGTGATCACCGAGTCCGAGGACCACGCCACCCGCGAGACCTTCACCATCAACCTCGGCAAGGAGCAGCCCGACACCGCCGACTCCGACGCCCGCGACTACCCGGCCGCCGACATGACCGTCACCGCCGGCAGCGAGCAGACCACCGGCGGCGGCTCCACCGAAGGCCCGAAGGATTACGTCAAGGACGGCAACGTCAACACGTACTGGCACTCCAACTGGACGCCCACCACGCTGGACGACCTGTGGATCGCCTTCGAGCTCAAGGAAGCCACCAAGCTCGACGCGCTGCGCTACCTGCCGCGCCCGGCCTCCAGCAAGAACGGCAACGTGACCGAGTACAAGCTGCAGGTCTCCGACAACGGCACCGACTGGACCGACGCCGGCACCGGCACCTGGACCACCGACTACGAATGGAAGATCGCGAAGTTCGACCAGCCGGTGACCACCAAGTACGTGCGCCTCAAGGCCGTCCACACGTACGCCGACTCCGGCAACGACCGCTTCATGTCCGCCGCCGAGATCCGCCTGCGCAAGGCCGTCGAGACCACCGACATCAGCAAGGCCGAGGTCACCGTGCCCGCCGAGCTGACCGTCGATAAGGTCGACGCCGACAACCCGGCCGTCTTCGACACGAAGGACGTCGTGGTCAAGGTCGACGGCAAGACGCTCACCTACGGCGTCGACTACGTGCTCGAGTACGCGGACAACACCGCGGCCGGCGAGGCGAAGGTCACCGTCAAGGGCATCGTGAACTACAGCGGCAGCGTGACCAAGACGTTCACCATCAAGGTGAACGGCGAGACCCCGGAGCCGCCGGCCCCGACCCTCGAGTCCATCAGCGTCAAGACGCAGCCGACCAAGCGCACCTACCTGGTCGGCGAGTCCTTCGACCCGGCCGGACTCGTGGTCACCGAGCACTACAGCGACGGCACCACCAAGGACGTGACCTACGGCGACGCGACCGCCAAGGACTTCACGTTCAAGCCGGCGCTCGACGCGAAGCTCACCGAAGCCGACAAGACCGTGACCGTCACCTACCAGGGCAAGACCGCCACGATCGACATCACCGTGAGCAAGCCCGCGCCCACCGTCGACAAGACCGCCCTCAACAAGGCCATCAAGGCCATCGAGGACGAGAAGCTCGACGAGTCCAAGTACACGCAGGACAGCTGGACCGCCCTCGCCGACGCGCTCAAGGCCGCGCAGGCCGTCAGCGCCAAGGCCGACGCCACGCAGGACGAGGTCGACGCCGCGCTCAAGACGCTGACCGACGCCCGCGCCGCGCTCGAGGAGAAGCAGCCCGAGCCGGAGCCTGAACAGGTCGACAAGACCGCGCTCGACAAGCTGATCAAGGACGTCGAAGGCAAGAAGCTCGACGAGTCCAAGTACACCGAGGACTCGTGGAACACCTACGCCGCCGCGCTCGAGTACGCCAAGCAGATCAGCGCCAAGGCCGACGCCACCGAGACCGAGGTCAAGAACGCGACGATCTCGCTGCAGACCGCGTTCGACGGCCTGATCGAGAAGGGCGAGACGCCGGAGCCGGAACCCGAGCCCACGCCGAAGCCGGAGCGCGTGGACAAGACCAAGCTCGACGCCGCGATCAAGAAGGTCGAGGCCGAGAAGCTTGACTCGTCCAAGTACACGGACGCCTCCTGGAAGGTGTTCGAGGCCGCGCTCGCCCAGGCCAAGGCCGTCTCGGCGAACGCCTCCGCCACCCAGACGCAGGTCGACGCCGCGCTCTCCGCGCTCGACGCCGCCCGCAAGGGTCTGACGGAGAAGTCCGGCGGCCTGAGCTCCACCGGCGCCGCGGTGACCACCGTCGCCGTCGCCGCCGGCCTCATGCTCGCGGCCGGCGCAGGCATCGCCCTGAGCCGTCGTCGCCGCGCGTGACATGGTTGACCCGGCCGTGAACTGACGGCCCGGTCGACTGAACGGAAAGCCCCCGCATCCTGAACTGCACCCCGATTGTTGGACTGCGATAATGCAGATTCGATGATTGGAGGTGCGGTTTCTCATGTGTGGGGATCGCAGGCGTCATTACGACGACGGTTTCATGAGGAAGGTCGCGGACCTGAT